>NZ_JBDPLJ010000025.1:0-577 GCF_039871955.1 Kosakonia sp. WA-90 | reverse complement strand
GGCGGCGTTCCCGCTGACGGCGAACGGCAAGCTGGACCGGCGTGCACTGCCGGTGCCGGACAGTGCATCGGTGGTGACACAGGGGTATGAAGCGCCGGAAGGGGAGACCGAACGGGAACTGGCGGCAGTGTGGTGTGACCTGCTGGGGCTGGAGCGCGTCGGCCGGCATGACAACTTCTTCGAGCTTGGCGGCCACTCGCTGATGATGGTCAGCCTGCTTGAGCGGCTGCGCCGCAGCGGGCGGGTGCTGGATATCCGCCGCGCGTTCGCCGCGCCGGTGCTGGCCGGCATGGCCCGGTGTGTCACCGCGCAGGATGAGACGGACGGGGACGTCCCGCCGTCGCGTATTCCCGCGCACTGCCGGGCCGTCACCCCGGCGATGCTGCCGCTGGTCACCCTGTCGCAGGCCGAAACCGACGCGGTGGTGGCCACGGTCAGCGGCGGGGCGGCCAACGTGCAGGACATTTACCCGCTGTCGCCGTTGCAGGAGGGGATCCTGTTCCACCACCTGCTGGAGGAGGAGGGGGACGCCTACCTGCTTTACAGCCTGCTGGCCTTTGATTCCGCGGCGCGGCGG
>NZ_JBDPLJ010000024.1:0-588 GCF_039871955.1 Kosakonia sp. WA-90 | reverse complement strand
GAAGATGTTTCGTGAAACATCCTCAGTTGCGAAAATTTGAGAGACTCGCAGAACAGTTCGCACTGTTCTGTGTTTCAATTTTCAGCTTGATCCAGATTTTTAAAGAGCAAAACTTCGCAGTACACACAGAATGTGCACTCTGAAGTTTTTTTTGAGCCGGACAGTAAAGGATGGTGGAGCTATGCGGGATCGAACCGCAGACCTCCTGCGTGCAAAGCAGGCGCTCTCCCAGCTGAGCTATAGCCCCATCGTGGTCTCTGTAACCTTAATTTCAGCTGAGACAAGGCGGGGTGACACGAAGCATACTGAAGTATGTGAGTGTCGCCGCAACGCAGTATCAGCTGAAATTTGGTAGGCCTGAGTGGACTTGAACCACCGACCTCACCCTTATCAGGGGTGCGCTCTAACCACCTGAGCTACAAGCCTGCAGAGATTCTTTACTGCTCGTTTTTCATCAGACAATCTGTGTGAGCACTGCAAAGGCAGGTTCTTTAAGGTAAGGAGGTGATCCAACCGCAGGTTCCCCTACGGTTACCTTGTTACGACTTCACCCCAGTCATGAATCACAAAGTGGTAAGCGCCCTCCCG
>NZ_JBDPLJ010000023.1:0-595 GCF_039871955.1 Kosakonia sp. WA-90 | reverse complement strand
AGAACTTTTGCTACAACGCCCGCGCCAACGGTACGGCCGCCTTCACGGATTGCGAAACGCAGACCATCGTCCATCGCAATCGGGTGAATCAGGGTAACAACCATTTTGATGTTGTCGCCCGGCATTACCATCTCTACGCCTTCCGGCAGTTCGATGGTGCCAGTCACGTCAGTTGTACGGAAGTAGAACTGCGGACGGTAGCCTTTGAAGAACGGAGTATGACGGCCGCCTTCATCTTTGGACAGGATATAAACTTCTGATTCGAATTTGGTGTGCGGCTTGATTGAACCCGGCTTAGCCAGTACCTGACCACGTTCGATTTCTTCACGTTTGATACCACGCAGCAGAACGCCTACGTTCTCACCAGCACGGCCTTCGTCCAGCAGTTTGCGGAACATTTCAACGCCAGTACAGGTGGATTTCGCGGTGTCTTTGATACCAACGATTTCAACTTCTTCACCTACTTTGATGATACCGCGCTCTACACGACCGGTAACAACGGTACCACGACCGGAGATGGAGAATACGTCTTCGATCGGCAGCAGGAACGGCTTGTCAATCGCACGTTCTGGTTCCGGGATGTAAGAATCCAGGT
>NZ_JBDPLJ010000022.1:0-619 GCF_039871955.1 Kosakonia sp. WA-90 | reverse complement strand
ACTGCTCTTTAACAATTTATCAGACAATCTGTGTGGGCACTCAAAGTGACATGGATTCTTGACGTCCACGGACGCTAAATGAATACCAAGTCTCACGAGTGAACACGTAATTCATTACGAAGTTTAATTCGATGAGCATCAAACTTTTAAATTGAAGAGTTTGATCATGGCTCAGATTGAACGCTGGCGGCAGGCCTAACACATGCAAGTCGAACGGTAGCACAGAGGAGCTTGCTCCTCGGGTGACGAGTGGCGGACGGGTGAGTAATGTCTGGGAAACTGCCTGATGGAGGGGGATAACTACTGGAAACGGTAGCTAATACCGCATAACGTCGCAAGACCAAAGAGGGGGACCTTCGGGCCTCTTGCCATCAGATGTGCCCAGATGGGATTAGCTAGTAGGTGGGGTAACGGCTCACCTAGGCGACGATCCCTAGCTGGTCTGAGAGGATGACCAGCCACACTGGAACTGAGACACGGTCCAGACTCCTACGGGAGGCAGCAGTGGGGAATATTGCACAATGGGCGCAAGCCTGATGCAGCCATGCCGCGTGTATGAAGAAGGCCTTCGGGTTGTAAAGTACTTTCAGCGGGGAGGAAGGTGTTGTGGTTAATAACC
>NZ_JBDPLJ010000021.1:0-1028 GCF_039871955.1 Kosakonia sp. WA-90 | reverse complement strand
CAACCGTGTGACCACCCAGACCGACTTCAACGGCATCAAAGTGCTGAACACCGGTACCGGCTCCAGCAGCTACAGCTTCCAGGTTGGCGCAAAAGACAGCGAAACCATCTCCATCAGCCTGAGCAAATCTGACTCGTACAACCTGTACAATGCGACCGGTGCTACCGCTTCCACGACCGGTCAGACCATCAACGGTACCGCGCGTTCTACTTCTGCTGAAGGCTTCGACGTTCTGAAAGGGACTGTTGACTCCACAGGTGGCACCAACGGTACTCCGCTGGCAGACATCGATGCGGCAATCAAATCTGTTGACGACCAGCGCAGCCTGCTGGGTGCATCCCAGAACCGTTTCGAGTCCACTATCACCAACCTGAACAACACGGTGAACAACCTGTCGGCCGCCCGCAGCCGTATTCAGGACTCCGACTACGCGACGGAAGTGTCGAACATGTCGCGCGCGCAGATCCTGCAACAGGCCGGTTCCTCTGTTCTGGCGCAGGCCAACCAGGTTCCGCAGACCATGCTGTCCCTGCTGCGTTAATAATCGCAGTTTATCTGATGCCAAAAGCGCCGCATGTCGGCGCTTTTTTATTTTCTGCTGCGTATTTGTAATGCTTATATTTTCGGCAAAAATTGTTCAAAAAATATAAAAACAACTAAAGAGTTTCCTGCCCACGTCGATAAATATTATGACGGTGATGAAGCCGCTGGCGCATACCGGAACCTACATTTATTACTGAAGGATAAATACTATGGCTGTTATTAATACTAACACCCTGTCGCTGATGACCCAGAATAACCTGACTAAATCTCAGTCTTCCCTGGGCACCGCGATTGAGCGCCTGTCTTCCGGTCTGCGTATCAACAGTGCGAAAGATGACGCAGCAGGTCAGGCAATTGCCAACCGCTTTACGTCCAACATCAACGGTCTGACCGTTGCTGCGCGTAACGCGAACGACGGTATCTCTCTGGCGCAGACCGCTGAAGGCGCGCTGAGCGAAGTCAACAACAACCTGCAGCGTATCCGT
>NZ_JBDPLJ010000020.1:0-1050 GCF_039871955.1 Kosakonia sp. WA-90 | reverse complement strand
ACGGATACGCTGCAGGTTGTTGTTGACTTCGCTCAGCGCGCCTTCAGCGGTCTGCGCCAGAGAGATACCGTCGTTCGCGTTACGCGCAGCAACGGTCAGACCGTTGATGTTAGAAGTAAAGCGGTTGGCAATTGCCTGGCCCGCTGCGTCGTCTTTAGCGCTGTTGATACGCAGACCGGAAGAAAGACGCTCGATCGCAGTGCCCAGGGAAGACTGAGATTTAGTCAGGTTGTTCTGAGTCATCAGCGACAGGGTGTTAGTATTAATAACAGCCATGATATTTATCCTTTATAAATAATATGTAATTTCCGGTAAGCGCCAGCGGCTTCATCACCGTCATAATTGTTATCGACGCAGGTGAAAAACTCTTTAGCTGTTTTTTTTATTTTTCGAGGTTATTTATTTTTCGGAAAAATAAAAAAGCGCCGACACGCGGCGCTTTTTCGCAGATGATGCTACGTAATCTATAATTAACGCAGCAGGGACAGCATGGTCTGCGGAACCTGGTTGGCCTGCGCCAGAACAGAGGAACCGGCCTGTTGCAGGATCTGCGCGCGCGACATGTTTGACACTTCCGTCGCGTAGTCGGAGTCCTGAATACGGCTGCGGGCGGCCGACAGGTTGTTCACGGTGTTGCTCAGGTTGGTGATGGTGGACTCGAAACGGTTCTGGGACGCACCCAGCAGGCTGCGCTGGTCGTCAACCGCTTTGATCGCCGCATCGATGTCTGCCAGCGGGTTGCCGTTGACCGTACCACCGGTGCTGACAGTACCGCTCAGTACGTCAAAGCCTTCAGCCGCAGTGCTACGTGCAGTACCGTTGATGGTCTGGCCAGTGGTCTGGAAGGTGTTGCCCGTTGCGCTGTACAGGTTGTAAGAGTCAGATTTGCTCAGGCTGATAGAGATGGTTTCGCTGTCTTTTGCGCCAACCTGGAAGCTGTAGCTGCTGGAGCCGGTACCGGTGTTCAGCACTTTGATGCCGTTGAAGTCGGTCTGGGTGGTCACACGGTTGATCTCTTCCATACGCTGGTTAACTTCAGCCTGGATGGAG
>NZ_JBDPLJ010000017.1:0-1221 GCF_039871955.1 Kosakonia sp. WA-90 | reverse complement strand
TGACCTGCTCCCCATTGATTAACACACGACGATGTTAGTAATGTCTTCATCAGCAACGTGAGGACATCCCCATGAAGAAGCGTTTTTCTGACGAACAGATCATCAGTATTCTCCGCGAGGCCGAGGCTGGCATTTCCGCCCGTGAGCTTTGCCGTAAGCATGCTATTTCTGACGCAACCTTTTACACCTGGCGTAAGAAGTTTGGTGGCATGGAAGTCCCTGAAGTAAAACGCCTTAAGTCGCTTGAAGAAGAGAACGCCCGTCTCAAGAAGTTGCTTGCAGAAGCTATGCTGGATAAGGAAGCATTACAGGTAGCGTTGGGCCGAAAGTACTGACGACAGACCACAAGCGGGAAGCTGTTGTAGTGATGTGTAAAGCGACGGGTCTGTCGCAACGTCGAGCCTGCAGGCTGACGGGTTTGTCCCTGTCGACCTGCCGCTATGAGGGGCAGCGTCCGGCGGTTGATGCGTATTTATCCGGGCGCATCACTCAGCTGGCGCTTGAGCGCCGGCGTTTTGGCTACCGTCGTATCTGGCAACTACTGCGACGAGAGGGTCTGCGTGTTAATCACAAGCGCGTGTACCGCCTTTATCATCTCAGCGGCCTGGGTGTTAAGCGCAGACGACGTCGTAAAGGCCTGGCAACAGAACGTCTTCCATTGCTTCTTCCTGCTGCTCCTAATCTGACGTGGTCGATGGATTTCGTCATGGACGCACTGGCTACCGGACGCAGGATCAAGTGCCTGACCTGCGTCGATGATTTCACGAAGGAATGTCTGACAGTCACTGCTGCCTTCGGTATATCAGGTATTCAGGTCACACGTATTCTGGACAGCATTGCGTTATTTCGTGGCTATCCGGCAACGATCAGAACGGATCAGGGACCAGAGTTTACCTGCCGGGCACTGGACCAGTGGGCCTTTGAGCATGGCGTTGAGCTTCGGCTTATTCAGCCGGGCAAGCCGACACAGAATGGGTTTATCGAAAGCTTTAATGGTCGATTTCGAGATGAATGTCTGAATGAGCACTGGTTCAGCGATATTGTTCACGCCAGAAAAATCATTAACGACTGGCGGCAGGACTATAACGAGTGTCGGCCTCATTCCTCACTGAATTATCTGACGCCAGCGGAGTTTGCAGCAGGCTGGCGAAATGGAAAAAACGAAGATAAACAAACCGATATTACTAACTGATTATTGTGGTTAATACTGGGGGCAGGTCA
>NZ_JBDPLJ010000016.1:0-1798 GCF_039871955.1 Kosakonia sp. WA-90 | reverse complement strand
CAGTTCCGGACGGTTCAGGTAGCCGCGCGCCACCCCGTCGCCGCCGATATACAGCTCGCCCGTCACGCCGACCGGCACCGGCTGGCCCCGTTCGTCCAGAATATAGATGCGTGTATTGGCGAGAGGTTGCCCAATAACAGGGAGGGCAAGGCGGTTGTCAATCAAGTAGATAGTGGCATCGACGGTGCATTCAGTGGGGCCATAGACATTAAAAAAACGGATCTGCTTTATTGTTTGCAATGTTGTCCATGTTGAAGATGAGATCGCGTCTCCGCCAACGAGGACCCATCGAGGTTGTGGGTTACGCATGTCGCCCAAACCAGCCTCAAGAAGCCCTTGTAATTGAACAGGGGTGCAATCAACAACATCCACATCATGGCGCAATAAGAATTGCAAAAATGCCCCGCTATCTTTGCGCACGGCTTCCGGGACAATGATTAAAGTATGCCCCGACAGCAGTTGCAGCCAGCACTGTACGGACGCATCAAAGACAATGCTGGCATTCATTGTCACGCGGCACGGTTGTGGCAAACCCAACCTGCTCTTCAGCGCTGAATGCAGGTTGATAACACTGCGGTGCTCCACCATCACCCCTTTCGGCTGCCCGGTGGAGCCCGAGGTGTAAATCACATACGCCAGATGCCGCGACGTCAGCCCTTCCGGGGACGGGTTGCACTCCGTTTCCGCCTCCCCGTCAGCGGCCAGCGTGTCCAGCCACACCTGCGGCACCGCACACCCCGGCGGCACCCCCTGCCCGCTCACGCTCACCAGCGCCACCGGCTCCGCATCCGCCAGCATCCTCTCCAGTCGCCCCGCCGGACTGGCCGGATCCAGCGGCAGGTACGCCCCGCCCGCCTTCAGGATCCCCAGCAGCGCCACCACCGTCTCCGCACTCCGTGCCATACACACCGCCACCCGCGCATCCGGCCGCACGCCCAGCGCCATCAGACGGTGCGCCAGCCGGTTCGCCCGCCGGTTCAGCGCGTCGTAGCTCAGTGACGCCCCCTCACACACCACCGCCACCGCTTCCGGCGTGCGCCGCACCTGCGCCTCAAACAGACGGTGGATAAGGCTCGCCTGCGGGTAGTCGCGGCGGGTGCCACTGAACGCCTCCAGCAGCACCCGCCGCTCGTCCGCCGGCAGCACGGGAATATCCGTCAGCGGACGCTGCGGTTCGCTTTCCAGCGCCGACACCAGACCGGATACCGCCGTCAGCAGGTAACCCGCCATCCGCTGCGGCGCTATCCCCGCCGCCGTCTGCGCCGTCAGGGTGAACCCCGCCCCGGTCTCATCCACCGAAAAGGTGACCGGGTAGCTGGTCCGCTCTTCCGACGCCAGCAGGGTCATCCCCGCCAGCCCTTCCGGACCGCCTTCGCCGGGACTGTGGCGGTAATTAAGCAGCGTGCTGAACAGCGGCAGCGGGTGCGGCACCCCGCTGCACCGCAGCGCCAGCGACAACGGCGCCTGCTCATGCTCCAGCAGTGCGGCCAGCGCACTGCGCGTGTTCAGCACCGCATCCCGCACGCCCTCTCCCGCCAGCGAAAGCCGCAGCGGCAGCGTGTTGATAAACATTCCGGGCGTGCCCGCGCCTCCGGCATGCAGACGGCCCGCCAGCACCGTGCCGAAGACCACGTCGTCACGCCCGCAGAGCTGCGCCAGCACGCGGGCCAGCGCCGTGTGGAACAGCACGCCGGGACTGACCCCCAGACGCCGCGCCTGCGTCACCACCGCCGCCGTGAGCGCCGTATCCGTCGTCAGCCGCGCCTCCCCCGTCTCCGCCCCGCTCTCCCGGGTGTTC
>NZ_JBDPLJ010000015.1:0-1835 GCF_039871955.1 Kosakonia sp. WA-90 | reverse complement strand
TTTGCTCTTTAAAAATCTGGATCAAGCTGAAAATTGAAACACAGAACAGTGCGAACTGTTCTGCGAGTCTCTCAAATTTTCGCAACTGAGGATGTTTCACGAAACATCTTCGGGTTGTGAGGTTAAGCGACCAAGCGTACACGGTGGATGCCCTGGCAGTCAGAGGCGATGAAGGACGTGCTAATCTGCGAAAAGCGCCGGTAAGGTGATATGAACCGTTATAACCGGCGATGTCCGAATGGGGAAACCCAGTGTGATTCGTCACACTATCATTAACTGAATCCATAGGTTAATGAGGCGAACCGGGGGAACTGAAACATCTAAGTACCCCGAGGAAAAGAAATCAACCGAGATTCCCCCAGTAGCGGCGAGCGAACGGGGAGGAGCCCAGAGCCAGAATCAGCTTGTGTGTTAGTGGAAGCGTCTGGAAAGTCGCGCGATACAGGGTGACAGCCCCGTACACAAAAATGCACAGGTTGTGAGCTCGATGAGTAGGGCGGGACACGTGGTATCCTGTCTGAATATGGGGGGACCATCCTCCAAGGCTAAATACTCCTGACTGACCGATAGTGAACCAGTACCGTGAGGGAAAGGCGAAAAGAACCCCGGCGAGGGGAGTGAAAAAGAACCTGAAACCGTGTACGTACAAGCAGTGGGAGCACCCTCCGGGGTGTGACTGCGTACCTTTTGTATAATGGGTCAGCGACTTATATTCTGTAGCAAGGTTAACCGAATAGGGGAGCCGAAGGGAAACCGAGTCTTAACTGGGCGTTAAGTTGCAGGGTATAGACCCGAAACCCGGTGATCTAGCCATGGGCAGGTTGAAGGTTGGGTAACACTAACTGGAGGACCGAACCGACTAATGTTGAAAAATTAGCGGATGACTTGTGGCTGGGGGTGAAAGGCCAATCAAACCGGGAGATAGCTGGTTCTCCCCGAAAGCTATTTAGGTAGCGCCTCGTGAATTCATCTCCGGGGGTAGAGCACTGTTTCGGCTAGGGGGCCATCCCGGCTTACCAACCCGATGCAAACTGCGAATACCGGAGAATGTTATCACGGGAGACACACGGCGGGTGCTAACGTCCGTCGTGAAGAGGGAAACAACCCAGACCGCCAGCTAAGGTCCCAAAGTCATGGTTAAGTGGGAAACGATGTGGGAAGGCCCAGACAGCCAGGATGTTGGCTTAGAAGCAGCCATCATTTAAAGAAAGCGTAATAGCTCACTGGTCGAGTCGGCCTGCGCGGAAGATGTAACGGGGCTAAACCATGCACCGAAGCTGCGGCAGCGACACGAATGTGTTGTTGGGTAGGGGAGCGTTCTGTAAGCCTGCGAAGGTGTGCTGTGAGGCATGCTGGAGGTATCAGAAGTGCGAATGCTGACATAAGTAACGATAAAGCGGGTGAAAAGCCCGCTCGCCGGAAGACCAAGGGTTCCTGTCCAACGTTAATCGGGGCAGGGTGAGTCGACCCCTAAGGCGAGGCCGAAAGGCGTAGTCGATGGGAAACAGGTTAATATTCCTGTACTTGGTGTTACTGCGAAGGGGGGACGGAGAAGGCTATGTCATCCGGGCGACGGTTGTCCCGGTTTAAGCGTGCAGGTGTGTGTACCAGGTAAATCCGGTTCACTTTAACACTGAGGCGTGATGACGAGGCACTACGGTGCTGAAGTGACAAATGCCCTGCTTCCAGGAAAAGCCTCTAAGCTCCAGGTAACACGAAATCGTACCCCAAACCGACACAGGTGGTCAGGTAGAGAATACCAAGGCGCTTGAGAGAACTCGGGTGAAGGAACTAGGCAAAATGGTGCCGTAACTTCGGGAGAAGGCACGCTGATA
>NZ_JBDPLJ010000014.1:0-2204 GCF_039871955.1 Kosakonia sp. WA-90 | reverse complement strand
GGCGGCGTTCCCGCTGACGGCGAACGGCAAGCTGGACCGGCGTGCACTGCCGGTGCCGGACAGTGCATCGGTGGTGACACAGGGGTATGAAGCGCCGGAAGGGGAGACCGAGCGTGAACTGGCGGCAGTATGGTGTGACCTGCTGGGGCTGGAGCGCGTCGGCCGGCATGACAACTTCTTCGAGCTTGGCGGCCACTCGCTGATGGCGGTTCAGTTGCTGAATCGTCTGGCACGGGCCGGTATGGAAACCTCGCTGGCAATACTCTTTGCTCATCCGATATTGCGTCAGCTTGCCGTAGCCGTTAAACGCCCCGGGAAACTCACAACATCTCCTTTGGACGATAACCCGTTGCTGCTGCGTGCGGAGGGGGCTCAGCCGCCGCTTTTCTTTGTGCATGAGCCTTCAGGCGATCCGCTGGTTTATTCGCCTCTCGCCTCATTACTTCAGGTCGATCGCCCGGTATATGTGCTGCACGCATTGGGCATGTATGCTCTGGAGAATCCGCCTACTTCACTGGAGGCGCTTGCTGCTTACCATGCAGAAGCCATCCGTCGCGTTCAGCCCCATGGGCCTTATTACCTCTGCGGTTGGTCATTAGGGGGGCTGCTAAGTTATGAAATAGCCTGTCAGTTGCATCAGCGCGGGGAGGAGATTGCTTTTATCGGGATGATCGACAGTTATCACCCCGCTTTGCTGCAGAATAGCGCTTTCGACGCGCTTTCCGCAGCGGAACAAAGAGATGCAATGATACTGGCGTTTTTATCCAACTATGTGCCGGAGAGCGACCGGGCGGTATTAGCGCAACTTCAACGACCGATTGATGAGAAAAAAGCCGTTGACCTCTGTTCTTTT
Source organism: Kosakonia sp. WA-90 (assembly GCF_039871955.1). Classification (NCBI taxonomy): domain Bacteria; kingdom Pseudomonadati; phylum Pseudomonadota; class Gammaproteobacteria; order Enterobacterales; family Enterobacteriaceae; genus Kosakonia; species Kosakonia sp. WA-90. The sequence goes on along the minus strand of NZ_JBDPLJ010000014.1, from coordinate 1,351 downwards.
CACCGCTGGTTACCCGACGATATGACCTGTGAAGCACTGTTGCTGCGGTTAAATACGGCGCTTTATATCAGGCCGCTCGGGCTGAAATACAGGCCGTCGTCCTCAGACTTTACTGTCAATTTGTACACGGCAGAGACGCAGGAAAACGAGGACAGATGGCGTGGTTGGCACGGCATTGTGGGTGAGCGCTCATCACTGCATCCGGTAGGAGGAACCCATCACTCCATCATGCAGCAACCCCGGCTTGCACAATTGGCAGCGTATCTGTCTGCACATCTGTTGCCTCAGACGCCCTATAACCCGGTAGTGATCATGCACGAGGGGGTAAAAACAGAGCCGCCACTTTTTTGTATACCCGGCGCGGGGGCGTCCGCGTTCAGTTTTCTCGATCTTGCGGGGCTTTTGCCTGTCAGCTCACCGGTTTATGTATTGCAGGCCCGGGGATTAACCGAGGTTACCCGCATGCCTCACCTGACGGTTGAAGAGACCGCGCGTGACTATATTTGTGCAATGCGGCAAATACAGCCGTGCGGGCCTTACTTCGTTGTCGGCCACTCGTTTGGCGGATGGATCGCGCTGGAAATTGCGCTGCAATTACAGGCGCAGGGCGAGAGCGTTTCCGATCTGATTGTGATTGATAGCAGGGCGCCGGGAAGTAAACAATCGGCCTCTCATCGTGAGGCGATAATGAAGTTGATTGATATTTATAACTTAATGCTGAACCGGACTCTTCCTGTGACGTGGGAAGAGTTATCACCCCTGGCACCGAAAGAGCAACTTGGCTATTTGCATCAGGTTCTGGTGGATGCCGGTTTATATACAAACAAAACGCCGCTTTCCGCACTGGAGGGGGTATTTCAGGTCATAAAAGCGAACTTAAACACGTCGTATTACCCGGCGACTCGCTACCGCGGGGTGATGCATATGATTAATGCCCAGGAGGGGGACTGCGTAGCAAGAGAAAAACATAATGCGGTGTGGTCTGCATATGCAGAGCGATTAACTCCTCTGCTCAACCCTGGTAATCATATGACCATGCTGACCATGCCCTTTGTGGCAAAGCTTGCCGATTACATCACAACTGTGATGAGCCTGACCCGCGACTGAGATTCCTCTGTTGTCACCCAAAACCACCTCCGCGGAGGTGGTTTTTTTATCATTGAACGAAATTCGATGGAGAGTCCGGAAAACAGAAAGCAAAAACCCAGCCATAGGCTGGGTTCTCTGAATAAGTGGTGCCCGGACCCGGACTAACGCCGCAGGCGTTGAACAGCGCGCTTGTCGCGCTGGCCCCGAAGGGGTGAGCCGCTTGCGGCGAATAATCGAACGAAGTTCGATGGAGAGTCCGGAA
>NZ_JBDPLJ010000013.1:0-5008 GCF_039871955.1 Kosakonia sp. WA-90 | reverse complement strand
GTTGATGGTGATACCACGAGCTTTTTCTTCCGGCGCGTTATCGATCTGATCGAATGCGCGAGCGTTACCACCGTAGGTTTTTGCCAGAACGGTAGTGATGGCAGCAGTCAGCGTTGTTTTACCATGGTCAACGTGGCCGATAGTACCGACGTTAACGTGCGGTTTTGTACGTTCAAACTTTTCTTTAGACATCGATTGTCCCTCTAAGACACGGATAAATCGGTGATATCACCACATCAACCAGGCAACATGCCCGACTTGTTGAATGCTAAATAACAGAAGAGAAACCAGGGAGGAGAAGTGAAGTGGTGCTGATACCCAGAGTCGAACTGGGGACCTCACCCTTACCAAGGGTGCGCTCTACCAACTGAGCCATATCAGCACGTCTGGAGCGGGCAGCGGGAATCGAACCCGCATCATCAGCTTGGAAGGCTGAGGTAATAGCCATTATACGATGCCCGCATCCTGAAACTCGGCTACCCAGTGCTTTCTGTATTGTCGGGAGAAGAAACTCTCCCTTTGAGTTGATTCGCTTACTGACACCAACTCAGGTTACGTTTTAGCGTAACCGAAAATGGTGGTGGGGGAAGGATTCGAACCTTCGAAGTCTGTGACGGCAGATTTACAGTCTGCTCCCTTTGGCCGCTCGGGAACCCCACCGGACTTGATGGTGCCGACTACCGGAATCGAACTGGTGACCTACTGATTACAAGTCAGTTGCTCTACCTACTGAGCTAAGTCGGCATCAAGTAGCGCGCATTCTAGGGAGACAGAGGGATTGATGCAACAAAAAAATTGCACAAACCGTTCTATCGCTCACATTTTGCACGACCATTCAACAAAATGCTGTAAATTCATGCAACCCAGTAGAAAAACCCACCGTTTTTAACCGCCTGTTCATAGGTATCCCTCTTTTCTTACCCCTTGCATCACTCTCTTTTCTTGCCTTACAGGGGTGCAATTGCGTTGTTGTAGTGCAGATAAGTAGTGCATTTCAGTCGTTCCGACAAAGCCAGACGTGAAAATGTGAATTGGATCACTTATTGCATCTCCTGGATATCATCCTCAATTGAGGCACAATGATGAAAATTGTTCTGTTAAACGCAGCCACCTTGCCGGTCTATTGCCCTGAACTTGCGGACTTGCTGCTTGATACGTTGCAAGGTGGTGCCTCTGTGGGATATCAGCGTGCGACCAGCCGCCATGAAGCAGAAAGTAGCTTTTATCGTCTGCGCGACGAGATTCAAAGAGGCGAACGCTTAATCTGGATAGCCAGAGATGAGCAAGGCGTTGCGGGGTGTATCAGCCTGGCGCTAAACATGCAGCCTGAAGCGCTTAATCGCGGCACTATCAAATTGCTGCTGGTTCACCGCCGTGCCAGGCGTAAAGGTATTGGCAAAAAGTTGCTTGCTGAGCTTGAGAAAAGCGCTTGTGCTCGTCAGCGTGGGATATTATCCCTTGAAGTGCGGGCTGGCTCTGGGGCCGAAACGTTTTACCGCTCACAGGGATACCGCTGCCTCGGAGAAATGCCGGATTACCTCTGCTCCGCCGACGGGTACTACCACCCTGCTGCGATTTATTTTAAACGCTTATTTGCGGTAAATCAGCCAGTTCGATCTATTGCCAGCTAATGTGAATAGCGTGATGCTTTCCGCGTAAAGCATCACGCAGACGCGATTTTTCATATTATTCCCTGTCATCTGGTGTTAACCTCCTGCCCATTGATCCAACTTATTTCAATAACGTCGAGCCATCACATTACCTTAAGAGACGCTCTCTCGCGGCGCGTCGGAAGCATACGTGTCAGTGGTAATGTGGGCAGATAAAAGCTTATGAGTAAAAAAGAGCAAACGTTAATGACGCCTTACTTACAGTTTAATCGCAGCCAGTGGGCTGCACTTCGTGATTCCGTGCCAATGACATTGACTGAGGGCGAAATCGCAAGGTTAAAAGGCATTAATGAAGACCTTTCTCTGGAAGAAGTGGCCGAAATTTATCTTCCGCTGTCCCGTTTACTCAATTTCTACATTAGTTCAAACCTGCGTCGACAAGCCGTGCTGGAACAATTTCTGGGCACGAACGGTCAGCGCATTCCCTATATCATCAGCATCGCGGGTAGCGTTGCGGTAGGGAAAAGTACCACCGCCCGTGTATTACAGGCGTTACTCAGCCGCTGGCCTGAACATCGTCGGGTAGAGTTAATTACCACCGATGGCTTTCTGCATCCCAACCAGGTATTGAAAGATCGCGGGTTAATGAAGAAAAAAGGGTTTCCGCAATCCTATGATATGCATCGCCTGGTGCAGTTCGTTTCCGATATTAAATCGGGGGTGACCAATGTTACCGCCCCGGTTTATTCGCACCTGATTTATGATGTGATCCCGGATGGTGACAAAACGGTCACGCATCCTGATATTCTTATTCTTGAAGGGTTAAATGTTTTACAAAGTGGTATGGATTATCCTCATGATCCGCACCATGTGTTTGTTTCAGACTTCGTAGATTTTTCTATTTATGTTGATGCGCCGGAGGATCTTTTACAGACCTGGTATATTAACCGTTTCCTGAAGTTCCGCGAAGGCGCTTTTACTAACCCGGATTCTTATTTCCATAACTATGCGAAGTTATCTGAAGCTGAAGCAATAGAAGTTGCGATGTCGCTGTGGAAAGAGATTAACGGCTTAAATCTTAAAGAAAACATCCTGCCTACGCGCGAACGCGCCAGTCTGATTATGACCAAGAGTGCCAATCACGCTGTTGAACAAGTGCGCCTGCGAAAATAAACACTAAGGGGAGCATCAACGCTCCCCTTTGATTATTATTCCGCACTGCGCAGTGATATTTCTCCCCCCATCCAGGGTTTAATTACGCCCTCTTGTTCAAGCAGCAGGGCACCCTGCACATCAATTCCACGCGAAATACCGTAGATCTCTTTCTCACCGATAATCAATTTCACCGGCCGATGAATAAAATTATCCAGTTTCTCCCAGCGCGAGAGAAAAGGAGACAGCCCTTCTTGCTCAAACGTTTGCAATGCAGTACGCAGTTCTGTAATTAAACGTGCAGCAAGCTTGTTACGATCAATTCTCACACCAGCTTCTTGCAGATTAATCCAGCCCTGGCTGATGTCTTCAGCTTGTACTTTACGCATCACCAGGTTGACACCAGCGCCAATGACAATTTGCGCTGCATCACCGGTTTTCCCTGTCAGTTCGACGAGGATACCCGCAAGTTTACGATCCTGAAGATAAAGGTCGTTAGGCCATTTAACGCGCACCTGATCAGCACCCAGATCGTGTAAAACCTCAGCCATCACAATCCCGATCACCAGGCTTAAGCCGATTGCAGCTGCCGGTCCCTGCTCTAATCGCCAGTACATCGATATATAGAGATTTGCACCGAAGGGAGAGACCCATTTTCGACCACGGCGCCCTCGTCCGGCCTGTTGGTACTCCGCCACACAAGCATCACCGGAATCAAGTTCACTGAGGCGATCCAACAAATACTGGTTTGTTGAATCAATTACTGGCAGAACAGCAACTTTGCCCTGCTTAATCTGGCTGCTGATCATGGTTTCATCCAGTAGCTGGATAGGCTCCGGAAGGCTATAGCCTTTACCTGGGACAGTAAAAACATCCACCCCCCAGTCACGTAGCGTCTGAACATGTTTATTAATCGCTGCGCGGCTCATGCCCAGACGTTCGCCGAGTTGTTCACCCGAATGGAATTCACCATCCGCTAAAATAGAGATCAATGTTAATGGGATCGTATTGTCCTTCACGCAATCGCCTCCACTGCATTCACTTCACCGGCACAGCCAATAAAGCGGACCTCTGGTTCCAGCCAGACGTTGAATTTGTCTCCTACACGTTGACGTACCAGGTGCGCAAGCTGGATGACATCCTCACTGGTTGCGAGACCGGTATTGATCAGCACCAGCGCCTGCAAATGATGGACCGCCGCCCCTTTCACGGCAGTCCCCTTCAACTGGCATTGGTCAATAAGCCATCCTGCGGCTAGTTTTACGGAGCCATCAGCTTGAGGATAATGGGGGGCATTCGGGAACGCCTGTAATAAGTTATTGGCTTGCTCCGGCGACACCACCGGGTTTTTAAAGAAACTGCCAGCATTACCGTGCACTTTCGGATCGGGCAGTTTACTCATGCGCATATGACATACCGCATCGAAAACTTGTTGTGCCGTTACAGTTGCAGGATCAAGACGAGTTAAGTCGCCGTAGGTCAGCACAGGTTGCCATTTTTTTGGTAAACGCAGCCCCACAGCAGTAATGGCGTAACCATCCTGATACTCGTGTTTAAAGATACTGTCACGGTAACCAAAACGGCACGCTTGTGCACTCAAACGCTGCGACTCGCCGCTGCTGAGGTTGATGCAATCAACATAGTTGCAGACTCGCTGTAGCTCAACGCCATATGCGCCAATATTCTGGATTGGTGATGAGCCTGCACAGCCTGGGATCAGCGCCAAATTCTCCAGACCAGGCATCCCGTTGTTGAGAGTAAATTGCACGAGGTGATGCCAGTTCTCCCCGGCACCGACATGAAGCAGCCATGCATCGTCCTCTTCATCGACATCGATTCCACGAATGCGGTTGATAATGACCGTTCCTGCAAAATCTTGTAGAAACAGCACATTGCTACCTTCACCCAGGATCAATACGGGTTGCTGGTTCTGTACGGCGGCTTGCCAGGCTTCCAGCAATTGCTGCGTATTTTCGACGCAAACGATCTGCTGGGCATTACGATCAATACCGAAGGTATTCCAGGGCTTAAGGGAGTGATTCATTGGCGCTATCCTGATGCAAAAACACAGTTAGTTTACCGTATCCGGAGGGTAAGCGCTTGTGGTGTTTGGAAAGCCCAAACGCAAAAAGGCACAGTCTTCCGACTGGGCCTTCTGCTTAATTTGATGCCTGGCAGTTCCCTACTCTCGCATGGGGAGACCCCACACTACCATCGGCGCTACGGCGTTTCACTTCTGAGTTCGG
>NZ_JBDPLJ010000012.1:0-26282 GCF_039871955.1 Kosakonia sp. WA-90 | reverse complement strand
CTGATAAATTGTTAAAGAGCAGTTGTGACGCGCTCTGGAGCGCTGTCACGAGGTGGCGTATATTACGCTTTCCTCTTTCAGAGTCAACCCTGAATTTCAGGATTTTTCTCTCTCGTTGTTTCGACTATCTCGTGAAGTGATTCACGTTGTCGTGTCAACGGAGGCGCATTATAGGGATCCCAATTTTAAGCACAAGTCTTTTTGCGATCTTTTTTTCTAAGTGCTGTTTTTTCATTCTTTCCGCTGCGATCCCGTACGATGTGTTCAAATAATGATATGTAAATGGCTTGCAGAAGATCTTTCTTCCGATCACAGTCATTATCTGGGTCAGTATTTGATGAGGTAATTATGTCTGCTGCTTTACGTCCATATAAAGATCTTTTCCCTCGCATTGGTCAACGAGTCATGGTCGATGCTACGAGTGTGGTCATTGGCGATGTCCGGATTGCTGATGATGTTGGGATCTGGCCGTTAGTCGTGATCCGGGGTGATGTGAATTATGTAGAGATAGGTGCGCGCAGCAATATTCAAGATGGCAGCGTTCTGCACGTCACACATAAATCATCATCTAATCCTGAAGGCGACCCGCTGATCATTGGTGAAGATGTTACTGTGGGACATAAAGTGATGTTACACGGTTGCACTATTGGTAATCGGGTTCTGGTCGGTATGGGATCGATTTTACTTGATGGTGCCATAATAGAAGATGACGTAATGATCGGGGCTGGCAGCCTGGTTCCCCAAAATAAGCGCCTGGAGAGTGGCTATCTTTATCTGGGAAGCCCGGTAAAACAAATCCGCCCCCTGAAGGAAGCGGAAATAGAAGGGCTGAAATACTCCGCAAATAACTATGTGAAGTGGAAAGACGAATACATTGATCAGGACAGCCAGACAACGCCCTGATCATCTTCTTCTTGCTGCCGAATACGTTGCTCAGCCTCCTCTTCTAAATCCCAGCGATATTCACGAAACAGCGCCAGATGCTCTTCTGGCGCTGCACTACCAAAACGTCGTGCCAGTACTTCACCTTTGATTGCACAGCTGAGTTGCATACCATTGACCAGCGCGGGGAAAAAGACCGCCTGCGCTGAGACATTCCACTCTTCGCGATCAGGAAACTGGATGGCCTGATTCATTTCGCCAGTTCCAGCTTCAGGGAGTTAATGACAGGTTCAACGTCAGGCAGTACACCATGCCACAACAGCACGGCATGGGCCGCTTGTCCCACCAGCATGCCCAGACCATCGGCACAATTCTTTGCGCCCAGCTTTTCGCACCAGGCAAGGAATGGCGTATTCCCCTTCTGATAAAACATGTCGTAGCAATATGTCTGAGGGTGAATGATGGCTTCCGGCAATGCGGGAATGTCTCCACCAATCCCGCTGGAAGTGGCATTGATAATAAGATCAAATGCATGGTCAGCCAGGTCATCCATGGCTACCGCATCAACACTCCCCGTATGGGCGAAGAGTCGAGCCAGCTCTTCTGCACGAGCCCCTGTGCGATTAGTAATGGTTACCGCGCAGTCCAATGAGAGCAAGGGAAGCAATACACCCCGCGCGGCGCCACCCGCACCGATCAGAAGAATGCGAAACCCCGGGCGGATAAATGCCAGACGTTCGAGATCGCTCAGCAGGCCAATTCCATCCGTGTTGTCTCCGAGTAAGCGGCCATCTTCTAGTCGCTTGAGTGTATTGACCGCCCCAGCAAGCGCAGCACGTTCGGTCAGTTCATCAGCGCGGGCAAAAGCTTCTTCTTTGAAAGGCACTGTAATATTGGCCCCTTTTCCGCCTCCGGCAAAAAAGGACTCCAGTGTATTCACAAAATCATTCACCGGCGCAAGCACACGACCATATTGATGATCAATACACAGTTGCGTAGCAAACTGCTGATGAATAAAAGGCGATTTGCTATGCGCGATGGGATTACCAAAAACTGCATAGGATTCCATATGATTACCCCTGACGGAAAAGTTCGCCGGTTAGAGCATCCCGGATTTCAGAAGGATTCTGTCGTCCTCCTGTTGGCGCATCAATGACCGGAAAATCCACGCCGAACTGATCAGCCACTTCTTTTGCAGTTCTGCAAGGTGGTAAGCCAGACAAATTAGCGCTGGTCGATACCAGCGGCTTGCCGTACGCCTCACACAGCGCAATGACATCCGGATGATTGGTAACGCGCACAGCCAACGAGTCGAAACGGCCTGTCAACCAACGAGGCGTCGTAGGCTTCGCCGGGAAGACAAAAGTCACCGGGCCGGGCCAACTGGCAAAAATCGTCTGACGCTGCGCATCGGTCAACATGCTGTCATCAATATAGGGTTTCAGTTGTTCAAAGCTTGCGGCAATCAGGATCAATCCTTTTTCAACCGAGCGTTGCTTCAGTTCAAGCAGGCGATGAACCGCGATTTCGCTGTCCGGGTCACAACCGACGCCGAAAACAGCTTCTGTTGGATATGCGATGACGTGTTCTTTATTCAAAACCTCTACCACCGCAGCGATTGGGTCTGTTGGCAGGTTATTCTTCACGAGTTTCTTCCGCCGTTACCGGCTGTCCACATTGTTTACTGGCGCAAAAGCATTTCACACCCTGCGCGGTTTTCTTTTCTATAAGTAGCGGGTAGCGGCACACAGGGCATTCGCCCGCCACTGGCTTGAAATTAATGACGAACTGGCAATCAGGATAGCGATCGCAGGAGTAGAAGGTCTTACCATATCGGGAGCGGCGCTGCACCAGATGCCCATTCTGACACTGAGGGCAGGTTATTGCCGTCTCGTCGGGTTTATCAATCAGCTCGGTATGTTCACACTCAGGATACTGGCTACAACCAATAAACATACCAAAACGCCCTTGACGCAGCACCATGGTGGCACCGCATTCAGGGCAAACATGCCCTTCCAGAACTTTAACGATATGTCCGTCCGCCTGGCTCTTCAGGGGGCGTACATAATCGCATTCCGGATAATGTGAGCATCCGAGAAACGGACCGTGTTTCCCGGAGCGAATAACAAGTTCAGCCCCGCATTGTGGGCAGGGCTCATTGTTACGCACCGAAAACAGTGCTGATTTGGCCATAACGACTCTTGAAGCTGCAAAAATGATTAGTGCAGCATACCTTCATTCACTTCAAAGAGTAATTCTTCCATTTGCTGGTATGCGTTCTCACATCCTGGAATATTGAAGAGCACCATCAGAATGACCCATTTCAGATCTTCCAGTTCGAACTCTGCCGTATCCAGCGCCAGCACACGTTCAATCACCATTTCTCGCGTTTCGAGGTTTAGCACCTGAATCTGCTCGAGGAATAATAAAAACCCCCGGCAACTGGCATCCAGCCTTTCGCACTCGTCCGCAGTATAAATACGCACAGAGAGCGGATCAGAAGCAAGCTGCATCGGTTCGACAAGGCCTTCCTGATAATCAGCCAGCTTTTCCAGCCAGAGAAGTGCATTGTAGATGTCTTCACGATCAAATCCGGCGTCGGTAAGATCCCGTTCCAGTTTGTCTTGATCCACACGCATTTCAACTTCGTTATGGATGTAAGTCTCAAACAAGTACATTAGTACGTCGAACATGGCTTGCCCTCCTCAATCGGACATAGCCGCCGGGTACAGCTGCGATCCATCCTGCTAACTCCAGTTCAAGCAATTGTGATGCAGTAACTGGCACAGGTTGGCCGGCACGTTCAGCGACGACGTCAACAGGTGTTACCTCATCTCCTACGTTAGCCAGGAGCTCAGGAAATGGCAATGCCGCGCTTTCTTGATCTGATGAATAAATTGTTTTTTCGCGTGATTCAGGTAGCCAATTGAGATCATTTTGCAAATTTTCGAGGATCTCTTCTGCCGATGTCACCGGTGTTGCTCCCTGCTTAATTAGCCAGTGGGGCCCTTCGCTGCCAGGGCTACCAATTGGCCCTGGCAGAGCAAACACTTCACGGCCTTGTTCAAGCGCAGCACGGGCAGTGACCAGGGAACCGCTGCGCACGGCAGCTTCGACGACGAGTACACCCAGGCTAAGCCCGCTAATAATCCTGTTGCGGCGAGGAAAATGCCCAGGCAAAGGCGGCGCCTGCAAAGGGAATTCTGACACAAGGGCTCCACCTCGCTCGATCAATTGTGCAGCCAGAGATGCATGCCGGCGCGGATGAATATGATGTAAACCATTCCCCAAAACAGCAATACTCTTGCCGTTCGCATCTAAAGCAGCACGATGAGCAACACTATCGATCCCTAATGCCAGCCCGCTGGTGATCGTTAACCCACTGGCTGCAAGCATCCCACAAAAGGTTCGCCCCCAACGTTCGCCATACCACGAGTGCGCCCGACTTCCGACGACCGCCAGTTGTTTTGTTTTTAGTACCGAAATCGTCCCCTTCACAAAGATCGCGCCAGGGTAATCATCCGTCGCGCGAAGTGACATGGGGTATGCCTCGTCACTGGCAAGAATTAAATGATGATCCGGTGCAGCAAGCCAGGAAAGGGTTCGCTCAATTTCACTCTGCGTGAGTGAAAAAAATCGTCGGGTCTGTGCTGCGGTCAAACCAATGTGTTGGAGTGCATCAGGTGTATATTCTTGATTCTGCGACAGCCATTGCTCCGTATTTAGCCATCGGTCGCCACACAAATCGCCAACCTGCATTAAACGCAGCCAAATCTCCGTGGGTGTCATCCTTCCTCCCTGCCACAAGCCGCCCCGCCAATCCTTGCGATTGGTCACTGATGCTGTCAATCGGAAGGGGATTTGTCTAGAATAGAGGTAATATTCTCACCAACTCCTGAACACGACTCTGGATATTTATGGCAGTTTTGCATGTGTTACATATTCCGGACGAGCGTCTTCGCAAAGTCGCTACGCCGGTAAAAGAAGTGAATGCGGACATTAAGCGTATCGTCGATGATATGTTTGAAACGATGTACGCAGAGGAAGGCATTGGCCTGGCTGCAACCCAGGTAGATATTCATCAGCGCATTATCGTTATCGATGTGTCAGAAAATCGCGATGAGCAACTGGTGCTGATTAACCCGGAACTGCTGGAAAAAAGCGGTGAAACAGGTATCGAAGAAGGCTGCCTGTCAATTCCGGAACAGCGCGCACTTGTTCCGCGTGCTGAGAAAGTAAAAATCCGCGCGCTCGATCGTGATGGAAAAACATTTGAGCTGGAGGCTGACGGCTTACTGGCGATCTGTATCCAGCATGAAATGGATCATCTGGTGGGCAAATTGTTTATCGATTATCTGTCGCCGATGAAACGCCAACGTATTCGTCAGAAAGTTGAAAAACTGGATCGCATGAACGCCCGTGCGTAATACGGGCTGAAGGGATAAACGTGTCAGAATCGTTACGTATTATTTTCGCCGGCACCCCGGACTTTGCAGCGCGTCATCTTGACGCGCTGCTGTCTTCTGAACATCAGATAGTCGGCGTGTTCACCCAACCCGACCGCCCTGCTGGCCGTGGAAAAAAACTGATGCCCAGCCCGGTTAAGGTATTGGCAGAAGAAAAAGGTCTGCCCGTGTTTCAGCCAGTATCGTTACGTGCTCAGGAAAACCAGCAACTGATCGCCAACCTTAACGCTGATGTGATGGTGGTGGTGGCCTATGGATTGATTCTCCCCAAATCCGTACTGGAAATGCCGCGTCTTGGCTGTATCAATGTTCATGGCTCATTGCTTCCACGCTGGCGCGGTGCCGCACCTATTCAGCGCTCATTATGGGCCGGCGATGCGGAAACTGGCGTTACCATCATGCAGATGGACGTTGGTCTTGATACCGGAGACATGTTGTACAAACTTTCCTGTCCTGTCACTGCCGAAGATACCAGTGCTACGCTGTACGATAAACTGGCTCAGCTCGGCCCTCAGGGGTTACTCGATACGTTGCAGCAGTTAGCGCAGGGACGTGCCGAGCCGCAAGTGCAGGATGAAGCGCTGGTCACCTATGCAGAAAAACTGAGCAAAGAAGAAGCGCGTATCGATTGGTCCTTGAGCGCGGCTCAATTGGAGCGATGCATTCGCGCTTTTAATCCGTGGCCGATGAGCTGGTTCGTGATTGACGAGCAGCCGATCAAAGTATGGAAAGCGTCAGTGATTCCGTCATCCACAACTGCGGTTCCTGGCACGATTCTCGAGACGTCGAAAGCCGGCATCCAGGTTGCAACGGCTGATGGCATATTGAACCTGGAATCGCTGCAGCCCGCAGGTAAAAAAGCCATGAGTGCGCAAGATCTTCTAAATTCGCGGCGGGAGTGGTTTGTTCCCGGCAATCTTCTGGCCTGATATTGATTTTGAGCCCGGTTCTGCCGGGCGTTTTTATTTTTATCCTTATGAAAAAACAATTCAATTTGCGCAGTATGGCCGCACAGGCCATCGAACAGGTAGTGGAACAAGGGCAATCGCTCAGCAATATTCTGCCGCCGTTACAACAAAAAGTATCCGATAAAGATAAAGCACTGCTGCAGGAACTGTGCTTTGGTGTGTTACGCGTATTACCACAGCTCGATTGGCTTATTAATAAGCTCATGTCGCGCCCGATGACCGGCAAACAACGCACGGTACATTACCTTATCATGGTTGGATTTTACCAACTGATGCATACCCGTATTCCTGCCCATGCTGCACTGGCAGAAACGGTTGAAGGCGCAGTGGCCATCAAACGGCCACAACTTAAGGGATTGATTAACGGCGTGTTACGCCAGTTTCAACGCCAACAAGAAGAGCTGCTGGCTGAGTTCGCCAGGAGCGAAAACAAGTACCTGTTCCCGACCTGGCTGCTAAAACGACTGCAAAAGGCATATCCACAGCAGTGGCAACATATTGTGGAGTCCAGCAATCAGCGTCCCCCCATGTGGCTGCGAGTAAATCGCCAGCACCATACACGCGATAGCTGGCTGGCGCTGCTGGAAGAAACAGGTCTGCACGGCTTCTCTCATCCTGACTATCCGGACGCCATACGCCTGGAAACTGCGGCGCCCGTTACTGCCTTGCCGGGGTTCGCAGAAGGATGGGTGACCGTACAAGATGCATCTGCGCAAGGGTGTATCCCGCTCCTTGCTCCTGAAAACGGCGAACGGATCCTCGATCTCTGCGCTGCACCAGGCGGTAAAACCACGCATATTCTTGAAGCTGCGCCGGATGCTGACGTACTTGCTGTGGATATTGATGAACAACGCTTGTCACGCGTTTATGACAACCTGAAACGGCTGGGTATGAAAGCGCAGGTGAAACAAGGTGACGGGCGTTTCCCGACCCAGTGGTGCGAAGATGAACAATTTGATCGCATTCTTCTGGATGCGCCATGCTCGGCAACCGGTGTTATTCGCCGCCATCCGGACATTAAGTGGTTGCGTCGTGAGCGCGATATCCCGGAACTTGTACAGCTTCAGTCCGAAATTCTGGATGCTATCTGGCCGCATCTGAAAACAGGCGGTACGCTGGTATACGCGACCTGCTCAATTCTGCCGGAAGAAAATAGTCTGCAGGTTGCTGCATTCTTAACCCGGACGCCGAATGCGAAGCTTATCCAGACAGGTTCGCTTGAGCAGCCCGGGCAGCAAAATCTGCCTGGCGCGGAAGAAGGCGATGGCTTCTTTTACGCTAAGATAATCAAACAGTGATGAGAGCAGCGGGTCACAACAGATGAAAATAATTATTCTGGGTGCGGGGCAAGTCGGCGGTACGCTGGCTGAAAACCTGGTCGGTGAGAATAACGATATTACCGTTGTCGATACCAATGGCGATCGCCTGCGCAGCCTGCAGGACAAATTCGATTTGCGTGTTGTACAAGGGCATGGTTCACATCCACGCGTGCTGCGCGAGGCAGGTGCCGATGATGCGGATATGTTGGTGGCGGTTACCAGCTCAGACGAAACTAATATGGTTGCCTGCCAGGTTGCCTACTCGCTGTTTAATACACCAAATCGCATCGCCCGAATCCGTTCGCCGGATTATGTTCGCGATGCGGATAAACTCTTCCATTCCGAGGCCGTGCCAATCGATCATCTGATTGCGCCCGAGCAACTTGTCATCGACAGTATTTATCGCCTGATAGAATATCCGGGCGCGCTGCAAGTGGTGAATTTTGCCGAAGGAAAAGTGAGCCTGGCCGTAGTTAAAGCCTATTATGGCGGTCCACTTGTCGGTAACGCACTGTCGACGATGCGCGAGCACATGCCACATATTGATACCCGTGTTGCCGCGATATTCCGCCACGATCGCCCTATTCGTCCCCAGGGGTCAACGATAGTGGAAGCAGGCGATGAAGTATTTTTTATTGCCGCATCACAGCATATACGCGCCGTAATGAGCGAATTACAACGCCTGGAAAAACCCTATAAACGCATTATGTTAGTTGGCGGCGGAAATATTGGCGCCGGTCTTGCGCATCGACTGGAAAAAGATTATAGCGTGAAGTTGATCGAACGCGATCAGCAGCGTGCTGCGGAACTGGCGGAGAAACTGCAAAATACCATTGTATTTTATGGTGACGCTTCAGATCAGGAATTACTGGCGGAAGAGCACATCGATCAAGTAGATCTCTTTATTGCCGTTACCAACGACGATGAAGCGAATATTATGTCCGCGATGCTTGCCAAACGCATGGGGGCAAAAAAAGTGATGGTGCTGATCCAGCGCCGCGCCTATGTCGATCTGGTACAGGGCAGTGTTATCGATATTGCAATCTCTCCTCAACAAGCGACTATTTCCGCGCTGCTTAGTCACGTACGCAAAGCAGATATTGTCGGTGTTTCTTCACTTCGTCGCGGTGTCGCTGAGGCAATTGAGGCGGTTGCCCACGGAGACGAAACCACTTCACGCGTTGTGGGTCGTGTGATTGACGATATCAAACTGCCGCCGGGCACAATTATTGGGGCTGTCGTGCGAGGCAATGATGTCATGATCGCCAATGATAATTTACGTATTGAACAAGGCGACCATGTAATCATGTTTTTAACCGATAAAAAATATATTACTGACGTTGAGCGTTTGTTCCAGCCTAGCCCGTTTTTCCTGTAATCATCCGGGCGCCGCTTAAGGCGCCTTTTTTTAATCCCTTTCTTTATCAGGGTTAAGAGATCCGGTGAGTTATTTCCACAAATGGAATTTGATCGGTATTTTGTTAGACTTACCGTGACAGCCTGCACATGGAGAGAGATATGAGCATTTTAAAAGAGTTCCGTGAATTCGCGATGCGCGGAAATGTTGTGGATTTAGCCGTCGGTGTGATCATCGGTGCAGCTTTCGGCAAAATAGTGTCGTCTTTGGTCGCTGACATCATCATGCCGCCGTTGGGATTATTAATTGGCGGGATCGATTTTAAATCGTTCGCACTGACATTGCGTGATGCGCAAGGCGATGTTCCCGCAGTCGTCATGCATTACGGTGTGTTTATCCAGAACATATTTGACTTTATTATTGTCGCCTTTGCTATTTTCATTGCGATTAAGCTGATCAATAAGCTGAAACGCAAGCAAGAAGAAGAGCCAAAGGCACCACCTGCACCGAGCAAAGAAGAGGTGCTGTTGAGCGAAATCCGCGATTTGCTGAAAGAGCAGAATAACCGGAGTTAAGCTGCAATAAGAAGGGCAGTGGTAAAGAAGCGATTCGCTTGTTTGCCACTGCCCTCCTGAAAACCTCGTTTTGAATGTTTGTTTTTACGCAGATAGCTTCCTTTCCCTTTCTTATTCTTCTCGACCCGTTGTCGGAACAGTGGGTCATGCAAGAGTGCCTCAATGGCGTTATCGTTGATCTGCCCCTTCGTATGCTGATAGCGACTCATAACTACTCCAGATTGTGTGTTTAAACGCGCGGAGTGTAGATCCCTCTGCGTAAAAGATCAACAGACAGGTGAACCGGTACCCGTACCTGCACTCGCTCCTTGTTCAAGCGCCTCAAGAATAGAACAATAAACACTGCTGTGCGCCGTACCACAGCAGGCATCATTTAGCTTCTGTAGCGATCGACGCATGGCTTGCAGCTCATCAATTCGTGCTTCGACTTCGCATAAACGGGACTGCACAATGCTTTTCGACTCCTGGCAAGTATGATGCTCGGGGTCAATACGGATAGATAACAATTCGCGAATGGACTCCAAAGTGAAACCCAACTGTCTGGCGTGACGAATAAATTTAAGGCGTTGCAGATCTTTATCCGTATAAAGACGAAAACCGCCTTCCGTACGCACTTCGTGATCCATCATCTCCTGTTTCTCGTAATAACGGATTGTATCTGGCGTAACGTCAGCCAGCTTTGCAATTTCACCGATGCGGTACATGGCTACTCCTCATTAATTTTATTCAGTAATTTCGTCGCGTACTCGCCACGCAGAAAGTCAGTGCTTAATCCAGCTTGCCGCAGTTTCAGCTCAATTAACGCTAGACGACGCTGCAGTTCATGGTGCTGTGGATGATCAGGCTGCACAGTATGGAGGAGGTCAGCTAACGCGACAGCTTCTTTGCGATACTCCAGCTCAGGAGGAATACAGCCTGCATTTTTCAGCAAGCGATATGCTGCACGCAACTCAGACGGAATATGTGAGTCGTCGTCCAGCGTAAGAGGCTCACCGTTACCCGGCAGATTATCAAACTCACCTTTTTGTTGGGCATCGATAATATGTCGTTCTGCCCACTGATCAAGCAACCACATTATTGGTCTCCAGAGGGATGAACAAAAAAGATACGTATATTGTAGGAAAGAGGTGGGGCAGAGGATATAAAAAAACCCGCCGAAGCGGGTCTTTTTACGTTACCACAGATTACTCTGCAGCAGCTTCTGCTTTCGGCTCGGCGCGATCAACCAGCTCGATGTAAGCCATCGGAGCATTGTCACCAGCACGGAAGCCACACTTCAGAATACGAGTGTAGCCACCTGCACGGCTCGCGAAACGCGGGCCCAGCTCGTTAAACAGTTTTGCCACGATCTCGTTATCACGAGTACGGGCGAATGCCAGACGACGATTAGCAACGCTATCAGTCTTGGCAAGAGTAATCAGCGGCTCAACTACGCGACGCAGCTCTTTGGCTTTCGGCAGAGTCGTCTTGATGATCTCATGACGAACCAAAGAACCTGCCATGTTACGGAACATGGCCTGGCGATGGCTGCTGTTGCGGTTCAGTTGACGACCACTCTTACGATGGCGCATGACCTTATCCTTCTCAGTAAAACCTTAACCTGTGATCCGGTTACTCGTCAGCAATGCTTGCCGGTGGCCAGTTTTCCAGGCGCATACCCAGAGACAGACCACGTGAAGCCAGCACGTCTTTAATCTCGGTAAGAGATTTTTTACCCAGGTTGGGCGTTTTCAGCAACTCAACCTCGGTACGCTGTACCAGATCACCGATATAGTGGATAGCTTCTGCCTTGAGGCAGTTAGCAGAGCGGACAGTCAATTCCAGATCGTCAACAGGGCGCAGCAGGATCGGATCGAATTCTGGTTTCTCTTCTTTGACTTCCGGCTGACGTACATCACGTAAGTCAACGAAAGCTTCCAGTTGTTCTGCCAGGATGGTTGCCGCACGACGAATCGCCTCTTCAGGATCGATTGTGCCATTGGTTTCCATTTCGATGACCAGCTTGTCCAGGTCGGTACGCTGTTCAACACGTGCTGCTTCAACATTGTAGGCAATACGCTCTACAGGGCTGTAGCACGCGTCAACCAGCAGGCGGCCGATCGGGCGCTCATCTTCTTCCGAATGAATTCGGGCAGACGCCGGCACATAACCACGACCGCGCTGAACTTTGATACGCATGCTAATGGATGCGTTTTCATCGGTCAGGTGGCAGATCACATGCTGCGGCTTGACGATTTCGACATCACCGTCGTGGGTGATATCGGCTGCGGTCACAGGGCCAATGCCAGATTTATTCAGAGTGAGAATAACATCATCTTTCCCCTGAACTCTCACCGCCAGCCCTTTCAGGTTGAGCAGGATTTCAAGGATATCTTCCTGAACGCCTTCTTTGGTGCTGTACTCATGAAGTACACCATCAATCTCAACCTCTGTCACCGCGCAACCCGGCATCGATGAGAGCAGAATACGGCGCAGTGCGTTACCCAGAGTATGGCCAAAGCCACGCTCTAAAGGCTCAAGGGTCACCTTGGCGTGCGTCGAACTCACTTGCTCGATATCTACCAGGCGCGGTTTTAGAAACTCTGTCACAGAACCCTGCATTGTGTCCTCTCTTTGGTACTAAGCTTTACTTGGAGTAAAGCTCGACGATCAGGTGTTCGTTAATGTCCGCAGACAGATCAGAACGCTCCGGCTTACGCTTGAACGTACCTTCCATCTTGCCAGCATCAACTTCCAGCCAGGTTGGCTTTTCACGCTGCTCAGCCAGCTCCAGAGCGGCTTTCACGCGAGATTGCTTTTTCGCTTTCTCACGAATGCTAACCACGTCATTCGGACTAACCTGGTAAGAAGCGATGTTAACAACACGACCGTTTACCATGATTGCTTTATGGCTAACCAACTGACGTGCTTCTGCACGAGTGGCGCCGAAGCCCATACGGTATACAACGTTGTCCAGACGACCTTCCAGCAGACCCAACAGGTTTTCACCGGTGTTGCCTTTCAGACGTGCTGCTTCTTTATAGTAGTTACGGAACTGACGCTCCAGCACACCGTAGATACGGCGAACTTTTTGCTTTTCACGCAACTGCACACCATAGTCAGACAGACGCGGTTTACGCGCACCGTGCTGGCCAGGAGCTTGTTCAATTTTACACTTGGTATCGATCGCGCGAACGCCAGACTTAAGGAACAGGTCTGTGCCCTCACGACGGCTCAGCTTGAGCTTAGGACCCAAATATCTTGCCATTTTCTTTCTCCAACAATCCTAGAAAACGAGCGTGTTATACGCGACGTTTTTTCGGCGGACGACAACCGTTGTGAGGGATCGGAGTCACATCAGTAATATTAGTGATGCGGAAACCAGCGGCGTTCAGTGCACGAATAGTAGATTCGCGACCCGGACCCGGTCCCTTAACCATAACTTCCAGATTCTTGATGCCATATTCTTTTACGGCTTCAGCGCAACGCTCTGCCGCAACCTGAGCTGCGAACGGAGTGGATTTGCGAGAACCACGGAAACCGGAACCACCGGCTGTTGCCCAACCCAGCGCGTTACCCTGACGATCAGTAATAGTAACGATGGTGTTGTTGAAAGAAGCATGGATATGAGCCACGCCGTCAGAGACTTGTTTTCTTACACGTTTACGTGCACGAATTGGTGCCTTTGCCATTATTCAATCACCCCGATTATTTCTTGATCGGTTTGCGCGGACCCTTACGGGTACGTGCGTTGGTCTTGGTACGCTGACCGCGAACCGGGAGACCACGACGATGACGCAAACCGCGATAGCAACCAAGATCCATCAGGCGCTTGATGCTCATGCTAATTTCACGGCGCAGATCACCTTCAACGACAAATTTGGCAACTTCGTCACGCAGCGTGTCGATTTGTTCTTCAGACAGCTCACTGATCTTAACATTTTCAGCGATGCCCGCAGAAGCCAGAATAGCTTGAGAGCGGGTTTTGCCGATACCGTAGATCGAAGTTAATGCGATCACAGCATGTTTTTGATCAGGAATGTTAATGCCTGCTATACGGGCCACTATGCACTCCTATAATTTTACTTGCACGCACCATGCTGAAAAGCCCGTTTTCAGGATACTCAAATGGAAACGTACAGACATACAAAAGATTGGCTGGCTAATCTAGCCAGCTCAACCCAACTTTGCAAGAAAAATATGCGAAATAATCAGCCTTGGCGCTGTTTATGTTTCGGCTCGGCACTGCAAATCACACGGATGACGCCATCACGTTTAACGATTTTGCAGTTACGGCATAATTTCTTGACGGAAGCACGAACTTTCATTTTTACTCTCCGTAACTTCTCGGGCGACCATTACCGGCCATAGCCTTTCAGGTTCGCCTTCTTCAATGCAGACTCATACTGACTAGACATCATCAGAGTTTGCACTTGAGCCATAAAGTCCATAATCACGACGACAACGATAAGCAGTGAAGTCCCACCGAAGTAGAACGGTACTTTCATCGCATCACGCATGAACTCCGGGATCAGGCAGATAAAAGTAATATAAAGCGCACCGACCAGAGTCAGACGGGTCATTACTTTATCGATATACTTCGCCGTTTGCTCTCCCGGACGAATTCCTGGTACAAATGCACCGGACTTCTTCAGGTTATCTGCTGTTTCACGCGGGTTGAAGACCAACGCCGTGTAGAAGAAACAGAAGAAGATGATTGCAGACGCATAGAGTAACACATAAAGCGGTTGCCCAGGCTGCAAATACAGCGAAATTGTTGTCAGCCAGTTCCAACCAGTACCGCCCCCGAACCATGACGCGATGGTAGCCGGGAACAGAATAATACTGGAAGCGAAGATTGCCGGGATTACCCCCGCCATATTCACTTTCAGCGGTAAATGTGTGCTCTGAGCAGCATAGACTCGACGGCCTTGCTGACGTTTGGCGTAGTTTACCACAATGCGGCGTTGACCACGTTCAACGAATACAACAAAGAACGTCACAGCAAATACTAATACTGCAACCAACAGCAACAGGAGGAAGTGCAGGTCGCCTTGACGCGCTTGCTCGATAGTATGGGCAATGGCTGGCGGAAGTCCCGCCACAATACCAGCGAAGATAATGATCGAAATACCGTTACCGATACCACGTTCAGTAATCTGTTCGCCGAGCCACATCAGGAACATTGTCCCCGTAACCAGACTTACAACAGCGGTGAAGTAGAATGCAAAGCCTGGATTCATTACCAGGCCCTGCATACCAGGCATATTCGGCAGACCAGTAGCAATACCGATCGACTGGAATATTGCCAACACCAGAGTACCGTAGCGGGTGTACTGGCTGATCTTACGACGACCAGACTCCCCTTCTTTCTTCAATTCTGCCAAGGCCGGATGAACGACCGTTAACAATTGGATGATAATCGATGCCGAGATATACGGCATGATACCCAATGCGAAGATAGAAGCACGGCTTAAAGCACCACCAGAGAACATGTTGAACATTTCAATGATGGTGCCACGCTGTTGTTCAAGCAGTTTGGCAAGTACAGCGGCATCGATACCAGGGATCGGAATAAAAGAGCCAATACGGAAAACAATCAACGCACCGATAACAAACAGCAGTCTGCGTTTCAGTTCGCCAATTCCACCCTTGGCACTTTGAAAATCTAATCCCGGTTGCTTAGCCATCTGCTACTTATTCCTCAATTTTACCGCCAGCAGCTTCGATAGCAGCACGAGCGCCTTTCGACACGCGTAAGCCACGAACAGTTACCGGACGAGCAACTTCACCAGCCAGGATCACTTTCGCGAACTCGATCTGGATGCCGATAATGTTAGCCGCTTTCAGCGTGTTCAGGTCTACTACGTCGCCTTCTACTTTAGCCAGATCGGACAGACGAATCTCTGCCGTGATCATTGCTTTACGAGAAGTGAAACCGAATTTCGGCAGACGACGATACAGAGGCATCTGACCACCCTCGAAACCGCGACGTACGCCACCGCCAGAACGAGATTTCTGACCTTTGTGACCACGACCACCGGTTTTACCGAGGCCAGAACCGATACCACGACCCAGGCGTTTACCCGCCTTTTTGGAGCCTTCGGCCGGAGACAGAGTATTTAAACGCATCTCTTACTCCTCAACTTTAACCATGAAGGAAACCGCGTTGACCATACCACGAACCGCAGGAGTATCCTCACGTTCAACAGTATGACCAATACGACGCAGACCCAGGCCAAGCAGCGTTGCCTTGTGTTTCGGCAGACGACCGATTGCACTGCGGGTTTGAGTGATTTTAATAGTCTTTGCCATGGTCAATTACCCCAGAATTTCTTCAACGGATTTACCACGCTTGGCAGCGACCATTTCCGGGGACTTCATATTCGCCAGGCCATCAATAGTTGCACGAACCACGTTAATCGGGTTGGTGGAACCATATGCTTTAGCCAGTACGTTATGAACCCCAGCGACTTCCAGAACGGCGCGCATTGCACCACCGGCGATGATACCGGTACCTTCGGAAGCCGGCTGCATGAAGACACGAGAACCCGTGTGAACACCTTTAACCGGGTGCTGCAGGGTGCCGTGATTCAGCGCGACGTTAATCATATTGCGACGGGCTTTTTCCATCGCTTTCTGGATCGCTGCCGGAACTTCGCGAGCTTTACCGTAACCAAAACCGACGCGGCCATTACCATCCCCAACAGTCACAAGAGCTGTGAAGGAGAAAATACGACCACCCTTTACGGTTTTAGATACGCGGTTTACCGCGATCAGCTTTTCCTGCAGTTCGCCAGCTTGTTTTTCGATGTGAGCCATCTTACACCTCTACCTTAGAACTGAAGGCCAGCTTCACGAGCAGCATCTGCCAGTGCCTGGACGCGACCATGATATTGGAACCCGGAACGGTCAAAGGACACATCTTTAATGCCTTTTTCCAGAGCGCGTTCAGCTACAGCTTTACCCACAGCTGCGGCCGCGTCTTTGTTACCGGTGTACTTCAGTTGTTCCGCGATAGCTTTTTCTACAGTAGAAGCAGCTACCAGAACTTCAGAACCATTCGATGCGATT
Source organism: Kosakonia sp. WA-90 (assembly GCF_039871955.1). Taxonomy (NCBI): domain Bacteria; kingdom Pseudomonadati; phylum Pseudomonadota; class Gammaproteobacteria; order Enterobacterales; family Enterobacteriaceae; genus Kosakonia; species Kosakonia sp. WA-90. The sequence goes on along the minus strand of NZ_JBDPLJ010000012.1, from coordinate 9,662 downwards.
ACCTGGGCGTAAATATGACGCGGGGTACGATGTACCACCAGGCGGGTCGCACCAAGCTCTTTGAGCTTGCGGCGTGCGCGGGTCGCACGACGGATACGAGCAGATTTCTTATCCATAGTGTTACCTTACTTCTTCTTAGCCTCTTTGGTACGCACGACTTCGTCGGCGTAACGAACACCCTTGCCTTTGTAAGGCTCAGGACGACGGTAGGCGCGCAAATCAGCTGCAACCTGGCCGATAACCTGTTTATCAGCGCCTTTCAGCACGATTTCAGTTTGAGTCGGACATTCAGCAGTGATACCCGCCGGCAGTTGATGGTCAACAGGATGAGAGAAACCCAGTGCCAGGTTTACTACATTCCCTTTAACCGCTGCACGATAACCTACACCAACCAGCTGCAGCTTCTTGGTGAAGCCTTCGGTAACACCGATAACCATTGAGTTCAGCAGGGCACGCGCGGTACCAGCCTGAGCCCAAGCGTTCGCGTAACCTTCACGCGGACCAAAGGTCAGAACATTGTCTGCATGGTTAACTTCAACAGCATCGTTAAGGGTACGAGTCAGCTCGCCGTTTTTACCTTTGATCGTAATAACCTGACCGTTGATTTTTACATCAACGCCGGCAGGAATAACGACCGGTGCTTTAGCAACACGAGACATTTTTTCCTCCGATTAGGCTACGTAGCAGATAATTTCGCCACCAAGACCAGCCTGGCGCGCTGCACGATCAGTCATAACACCTTTTGAGGTAGAAACAACTGCGACACCCATACCACCCATAACTTTCGGCAGCTCATCTTTTTTCTTATAGATGCGCAGACCAGGGCGGCTGATACGCTGAATGCTTTCTACCACAGCTTTACCCTGGAAGTATTTGAGAGTCACTTCCAGTTCCGGCTTGATGTCGCCTTCAATTTTGAAATCTTCAATAAAACCTTCTTCCTTCAGCACGTTGGCGATTGCCACTTTCAGCTTGGAGGAAGGCATGGTGACCGCAGCTTTGTTCGCGGCCTGACCGTTACGGATACGGGTCAGCATATCCGCGATCGGATCTTGCATGCTCATCTGTCTTTACTCCCGTGATTCAATTGGTGACAATTACCAGCTAGCCTTTTTCAGACCCGGGATTTCACCGCGCATAGCGGATTCACGGACCTTGATACGGCTCAACCCGAACTTCCGCAGGAAACCATGCGGACGACCAGTTTGACGGCAGCGGTTACGCTGACGAGACGGGCTGGAATCACGCGGCAGACTCTGCAGCTTGAGAACAGCGTTCCAACGATCTTCGTCGGAAGCGTTCACATCAGAAATGATCGCTTTCAGTTCAGCGCGTTTCGCGAAGTATTTTTCAGCTAAAGCTACGCGTTTAACTTCGCGTGCTTTCATAGATTGCTTAGCCATGAAGTAACCCTACCTTACTTGCGGAACGGGAAGTCAAAGGCAGCCAGCAGAGCACGGCCTTCTTCGTCAGATTTCGCAGTAGTGGTAATGGTAATATCCAAACCACGCACGCGGTCGACTTTATCGTAGTCGATTTCTGGGAAGATGATCTGCTCACGGACACCCATGCTGTAGTTACCACGACCGTCGAAAGACTTAGCGGACAAGCCACGGAAGTCACGGATACGCGGTACAGCAATAGTGATCAGGCGCTCAAAGAACTCCCACATGCGTTCGCCACGCAGAGTCACTTTACAGCCGATCGGATAGCCCTGACGGATTTTGAAGCCCGCAACAGATTTGCGCGCTTTGGTGATCAACGGTTTTTGACCGGAGATTGCTGCCAGGTCAGCTGCTGCGTTATCCAGCAGTTTCTTGTCAGCGATCGCTTCACCAACACCCATATTCAGGGTGATCTTCTCGACCCGAGGGACTTGCATGACAGAATTGTAGTTAAACTCAGTCATGAGTTTTTTAACTACTTCGTCTTTGTAGTAATCATGCAGTTTCGCCATCGTACTACTCCAAATTACTTGATAGTTTCGCTGTTAGACTTGAAGAAACGGACTTTTTTACCGTCTTCGAATCTAAAGCCTACACGGTCAGCCTTGCCGGTTGCCGCATTGAAGATTGCAACGTTAGAAACCTGAATAGCAGCTTCTTTTTCAACGATGCCGCCTGGTTGGTTCAGGGCCGGAACCGGCTTCTGATGTTTTTTAACCAGGTTGATACCTTCAACAATGATCTTGCCGGAAGACAGGACATTTTTTACTTTACCGCGCTTACCTTTATCTTTACCGGTTAACACGATAACTTCGTCATCACGACGGATTTTAGCTGCCATGATTCGCTCCTTAGAGTACTTCTGGTGCCAGAGAGATGATTTTCATAAACTTCTCAGAACGAAGTTCACGAGTAACCGGCCCAAAAATACGCGTACCGATTGGCTGCTCGCTGTTGTTGTTCAGAAGAACACAAGCATTGCCATCGAAGCGAACGACAGAACCGTCAGGGCGACGAACACCCTTCTTGGTGCGCACCACTACCGCCTTCAGCACATCACCTTTTTTGACCTTACCACGCGGAATTGCTTCTTTGATGGTGATCTTGATGATGTCGCCGACGCCTGCGTAGCGACGGTGCGAGCCACCCAGAACCTTGATACACATTACGCGACGTGCACCGGAGTTGTCGGCGACGTTCAGCATAGTCTGTTCTTGGATCATTTCAGTGCTCCGCTAATGTCAACTACTACTGAAGACCCCAAAATCAGGGTCGATAAAAAGCCCCATATCGGGGGCGCAGCATTATAACACCGCTTCCCTGAGATGGGTAGAAAAAATAAACGGCCCATCGCTGAGCCGTTTATTCGTTAGAGAACGCGTACTGTATTACAGAACAGCTTTCTCTACAACGCGAACCAGCGTCCAGGACTTAGTCTTGGACAGCGGACGGCATTCGCGGATTTCAACCACGTCGCCGGTACCGCATTCATTGTTCTCGTCATGTACGTGCAGTTTGGTCGTACGTTTAATGAATTTACCGTAGATCGGGTGTTTCACGAAACGTTCGATAGCTACAACAATGGATTTCTCCATTTTGTCGCTAACAACACGACCTTGCAGAGTACGGATTTTATCGGTCATTACGCACCCGCCTTCTCAGTCAGTAAAGTCTTAACGCGTGCGACATCACGACGCACTTGCTTCAACAGGTGAGTCTGTTGCAGCTGGCCACTTGCCGCCTGCATACGCAGGTTGAACTGCTCGCGCAGCAGGTTAAGCAGCTCGGTGTTCAGCTCTTCAACGCTCTTTTCACGCAGCTCTTTTGCTTTCATTACATCACCGTCTTAGTTACAAAGGTGGTTTTAATCGGCAGTTTTGCTGCTGCCAGCTCGAAGGCTTCACGGGCCAGCTCTTCCGGAACACCGTCCATTTCATACAGGACTTTACCCGGCTGAATCAAGGCAACCCAATACTCCACGTTACCTTTACCTTTACCCATACGAACTTCCAGCGGCTTCTCGGTGATCGGTTTGTCCGGGAATACACGGATCCAGATCTTACCCTGACGCTTAACAGCACGAGTCATAGCACGACGTGCTGCTTCGATCTGACGAGCGGTCAGACGACCACGGCCAACAGCTTTCAGACCGTAAGTGCCGAAGCTCACATCCGTGCCCTGCGCGAGACCACGGTTGCGGCCTTTATGCACTTTACGGAATTTTGTACGCTTTGGTTGTAACATCAGCGACGCTCCTTATTTACGGCCTTTACGCTGCTGCTTTTTAGGTTGAGCAGCCGGTTTTTCCGGTTGTTCAACTGCAGCCATACCACCAAGGATCTCACCTTTGAAGATCCACACTTTTACGCCGATTACACCGTAAGTGGTGTGCGCTTCAGAGGTGTTGTAGTCGATGTCAGCACGCAGAGTGTGCAGCGGAACGCGACCTTCACGATACCATTCGGTACGTGCGATCTCAGCACCGCCCAGACGGCCGCTAACTTCAACTTTGATACCTTTAGCGCCCAGACGCATTGCGTTCTGTACAGCACGCTTCATCGCACGACGGAACATAACACGACGTTCCAGCTGAGAAGTGATGCTGTCAGCAACCAGTTTTGCGTCCAGTTCAGGTTTACGAACTTCGGCGATATTGATCTGAGCAGGAACGCCAGCGATATCCGCTACGACCTTGCGCAGTTTTTCAACGTCTTCACCTTTCTTACCGATAACGATACCCGGGCGAGCAGTGTGAATAGTCACACGGATGCTTTTAGCCGGACGCTCGATAACGATACGAGATACAGACGCTTTAGCCAGTTCCTTCGTCAGGTACTGACGTACTTTAAAGTCGCTGTCCAGGTTGTCAGCGAATTCTTTGGTGTTCGCAAACCAGGTTGAGTTCCATGGTTTTACAATACCCAGGCGAATACCATTAGGATGTACTTTCTGACCCATTGCTAGTCTCCAGAGTCTCAGCGATCGGACACAACCACAGTAATGTGGCTGGTGCGCTTCAGGATGCGATCTGCACGACCTTTTGCACGCGGCATAATGCGCTTCATGCTCGGGCCTTCGTCTACGAAAATTTTCGCAACTTTCAGATCGTCAATGTCAGCGCCATCGTTGTGTTCAGCGTTAGCAATGGCAGATTCCAGAACTTTCTTGACCAGTACAGCCGCTTTCTTATTGGTGTAGGTCAGAATATCCAGGGCCTGCGACACTTTCTTACCGCGAATCAGGTCAGCAACAAGGCGAACCTTCTGAGCAGAAGAACGAGCATGGCGATGTTGAGCTAAAGTTTCCATCTCTTCCTCCTACCTTATTTCTTCTTCGCTTTTTTATCAGCAGCATGGCCGCGATAAGTACGAGTCGGTGCGAATTCACCCAGTTTGTGACCGACCATTTCGTCGGAAACAAATACCGGAACGTGCTGACGACCATTATGGACAGCGATGGTCAAACCGATCATGTTAGGAAAGATCGTTGAACGACGGGACCAAGTGCGCAGGGGCTTCTTGTCTCCGCTTTCCACCGCTTTCTCTACCTTCTTCAGCAAGTGCAGGTCAATAAAAGGACCTTTCTTGAGAGAACGTGGCATGGCTTATCCTCTAAAATTATTTGCTACGGCGACGTACGATGAATTTATCAGTACGCTTGTTGCTGCGGGTCTTCTTACCTTTGGTCTGCAGGCCCCACGGGGATACCGGGTGCTTACCAAAGTTACGACCTTCACCACCACCATGTGGGTGATCGACTGGGTTCATCGCGGTACCGCGAACGGTCGGACGAACACCACGCCAGCGTGCAGCACCTGCTTTACCCAGAACGCGCAGCATATGCTCAGCATTGCCAACTTCGCCCAGAGTAGCGCGGCATTCTGCTTCGACTTTACGCATTTCACCAGAACGCAGACGCAGGGTGACATAAGCACCATCACGAGCAACGATCTGAACGTAAGTACCAGCGGAACGAGCCAGCTGACCGCCTTTACCTGGTTTCATTTCTACGTTGTGAACGGTAGAACCAACCGGGATATTGCGCATCGGCAGGGTGTTGCCTGCTTTGATTGCAGCATCAACGCCAGACTGAATCTGGTCGCCAGCTTTCAGGCCTTTCGGGGCCAGGATGTAACGGCGTTCGCCGTCTTTGTACAGAACCAGCGCGATGTTCGCGGAACGGTTCGGATCGTACTCAAGACGTTCAACAACTGCCGGGATACCATCTTTGTTGCGTTTGAAGTCAACAATACGGTAAGCCTGCTTGTGGCCACCACCGATATGACGAGTGGTGATACGGCCATTGTTGTTACGACCACCGGATTTGCTGTTTTTTTCCAGCAACGGAGCAAACGGTTTGCCCTTGTGCAGCTCAGGGTTAACCACTTTAACTACGTGGCGACGACCCGGAGATGTCGGTTTACATTTAACAACTGCCATTGTATTACTCCTCCGACTTACTCAGCGCCGCCGACGAAGTCCAGATTCTGGCCTTCTTTCAGGGTGACGTAAGCTTTTTTCCAGTCGCTACGACGACCGATACGCTGTCCGTGACGTTTAACTTTCCCTTTAACTACCAGGGTGTTAACGACTTCGACTTCGACTTCAAACAGTTTCTGCACAGCAGCTTTGATTTCTGCTTTGGTCGCGTCTTTAGCAACTTTGAGAACGATGGTGTTTGTTTTTTCCATCGCAGTAGACGCTTTTTCAGAAACGTGCGGTGCACGCAGCACCTTCAGCAGACGTTCTTCACGAATCATGCCAGCATCTCCTCAACTTGCTTAACAGCATCAGCAGTCATTACGACTTTGTCGAAGGCGATCAGGCTAACCGGGTCGATACCAGTCGCGTCGCGAACGTCAACCTTGTGCAGGTTGCGCGCGGCCAGGAACAGGTTCTCGTCCAGCTCACCGGTGATGATCAGCACATCTTCCAGAGCCATGTCTTTCAGTTTCTGAGCAAGCAGCTTGGTTTTCGGTGCTTCAACAGAGAACTGCTCGACAACGATCAGACGATCCTGACGTACCAGTTCGGACAGGATGCTTTTCAGCGCGCCGCGGTACATCTTTTTGTTAACTTTTTGACTGTGGTCCTGCGGACGCGCAGCGAAGGTCACGCCACCAGAACGCCAGATCGGGCTCTTGATAGAACCAGAACGAGCGCGGCCGGTGCCTTTCTGGCGCCACGGTTTTTTGCCGGAACCAGTTACTTCAGCACGGGTCTTCTGAGCACGAGTGCCCTGACGCGCACCAGCTGCATAAGCAACAACAACCTGGTGTACCAGCGCTTCGTTAAAGTCACGACCGAAGGTAGTTTCGGAAACAGTCAGCGCGCTCTGCGCGTCTTTCAATACTAATTCCATTGCTATCTCCTCACGCCTTCACAGCTGGTTTAACGATCAGGTCGCTACCGGTTGCACCCGGGACAGCACCTTTAACCAGCAGCAGGTTGCGCTCAGCGTCAACACGTACTACGTCCAGGCTCTGAACGGTTACACGCTCATTACCCAGCTGACCTGCCATTTTCTTGCCCTTGAACACTTTGCCCGGAGTCTGGTTCTGACCGATAGAACCCGGAACGCGGTGAGACAGGGAGTTACCGTGAGTAGCGTCCTGGGTACGGAAGTTCCAGCGCTTAACGGTACCGGCGAAACCTTTACCTTTAGAGGTGCCAGTTACGTCAACTTTTTTAACTTCAGCAAACAGTTCAACGCTAATGTTCTGACCTACGGTGAATTCTTCGCCGTCAGCAAGACGGAATTCCCACAGACCACGGCCAGCTTCAACGCCAGCTTTAGCGAAGTGACCAGCTTCCGGCTTGGTTACACGGTTAGCTTTTTTAGCACCGGTGGTAACCTGGATAGCACGGTAGCCATCGTTAGCCAGATCTTTAACCTGAGTAACGCGGTTTGCTTCAACTTCGATTACGGTTACTGGGATAGATACGCCATCTTCAGTGAAGATGCGGGTCATGCCCACTTTTTTACCGACTAAACCAATCATTGTTTCAACCTCTCAATCGCTCGATGACCTGATCAACCCAGGCTGATCTGCACGTCTACACCGGCAGCCAGATCCAGACGCATCAGAGCATCAACGGTTTTCTCGGTTGGCTCAACGATGTCAACCAGACGCTTGTGAGTGCGGATTTCGTACTGATCACGCGCGTCTTTGTTGACGTGCGGGGAGATCAGAACGGTAAAGCGCTCTTTGCGGGTCGGCAGCGGGATCGGACCACGAACTTGCGCACCAGTGCGCTTCGCAGTCTCGACGATTTCGGCGGTTGATTGATCGATCAGACGATGATCAAACGCTTTCAAGCGGATACGGATTCTTTGGTTCTGCATGAGACCAGAGCTCCAATTATTTATAGACGAAAATAATTACTCCTCACACCCATTACGATTGATGGGGGAGTGTAATCGTTCTTACGTAGCCCCCCAATCGGGGGCATTGTTAGCGGTTAAACCACACCGCTATGGCTCAGATTGAACCAGCCGTCATTTACTACAGGCCCGCGCATTATACGCAAATCCAGACGCGACGCAAGTGCAGCGTAGAAATTAAGCAGTCTTGCGTGCTGGTTCCGGGTTCTGATGCGAATGCAACAGTACGGCACATATCTTCGCAAGCAACTGCGCAATATCACGATTACGCGTTTTCTTTATTTCCCGTACTCCGGCACCCTCGACTGCACATAACTGCATTTCAAAAAGGAGCAATGTGCTGATTTTTCTTTCTATTTATCTGGTGCTGAATGTAATCCTTATCCGCTGTGATATGCGTTCAGGGCTGCTACCAGACCGATTCACCTGCCCCCTCTTATGGGCCGGGTTACTTTGGCATTGCGTCTTACACCCACCTTTTTTAGCAAGCGCGGTTATCGGTGCGATTGCTGGCTACGCAGGCTTTGCGCTGATCTATTGGGGGTACCGTTTCATACGTCATCAAGAAGGGCTTGGCTATGGTGATATCAAATTTCTGGCCGCGCTGGGAGCCTGGCATGGCTGGCAAAGTTTACCTATGCTGGTATTTCTCGCAGCCTTGATGGCAGGCTGTGCGGTAGTGACGAAAACATGCTTGAGTCGCAGATTACAGGTACTAAAAAACCCGCTGCCTTTCGGGCCATTTCTGGCAGCAGCGGGTTTGCTGATGGGGTATCACACCATGGGGCTGGGTTAATCTTCAACTTTGATTTGCGATTGCAGGTAGTTCGGCACCCCAATTTTACCAATCAGGTCAAGCTCGGTTTCCAGCCAGTCGATATGATGTTCTTCATCGGCAAGAATTGCGATCATCATATCGCGACTGACATAATCATGGACACTATCAGCATAGGCGATCGCTTCACGCAAATCTTTCGCGCCTTCAAGCTCCAGTCTCAGATCAGATTGCAGCATCTCTTCAACATCTTCACCAATCCCGAGCTTGCCTAAATCTTGCAGATTCGGGATCCCTTCTAAAAACAAAATACGCTCGATGTACTTATCTGCGTGTTTCATTTCATCGATGGATTCATGGTATTCGATATCATTCAGGCGCGTCAGCCCCCAGTTCTTAAACATACGCGCATGGAGAAAATACTGGTTTATTGCGACAAGCTCATTTCCCAATAATTTATTGAGATAGTTTATGATTTTAACATCACCTTTCATTATATAGTCCCTCCGCTTCCACTCATTGAAGCGTAGATGGGGCTACAGGGATGTCAAAAAAAAGATAGCGCCTCAGGCGATCTCTTTATATTCCGGGAGCTGTGTGAGCTCATCCTGCATAATTTCTCGTGCAGCACGTATGCACTTGCCACATTGGTTTCCTACAGGAACAAACTTGCGAAGCTGCTGAAAGGATTGAGGGTGAAACTGGCGTACAGCCTGGCGAATCTTTTTATCACTCACACCATTACACAAACAAACGTACATGATCACTCCCGTTCAATTTATGCGCAAAAGTGTAAATGAGAATGGTTACGATTACAATAGCACAAACTGTAAAGCTGTTGCGGTATGGTCCGCAAAATCACACATAAATATGGCTGTTACTAAATAGCAGACAGCAAAAAGGGCGCCGAAGCGCCCTTTTCAATTCAAAGCTAAAAAGATTAGCCCAGAACTTTTGCTACAACGCCCGCGCCAACGGTACGGCCGCCTTCACGGATTGCGAAACGCAGACCATCGTCCATCGCAATCGGGTGAATCAGGGTAACAACCATTTTGATG
>NZ_JBDPLJ010000011.1:0-31467 GCF_039871955.1 Kosakonia sp. WA-90 | reverse complement strand
CATCAAAATGGTTGTTACCCTGATTCACCCGATTGCGATGGACGATGGTCTGCGTTTCGCAATCCGTGAAGGCGGCCGTACCGTTGGCGCGGGCGTTGTAGCAAAAGTTCTCAGCTAATCGCTGATAACATTTGACGCAATGCGCAATAAGAGGGCATCATTTGATGCCCTTTTTGTACGCTTTCGAACCAGAACCTGGCTCATCAGTGATTTTTTTTGTCATAATCATTGCTGAGACAGGCTCTGAAGAGGGCGTTAGTCCGAATCTCGCCAGAGCATTTCGGTTTGGTTGCCTCGCCTATGCGGGGCAAAAATGTTTGTCTGAATTCTTGTGACAGGTTGGTTTATGAGTGCGAATACCGAAGCTCAAGGGAGCGGGCGCGGCCTGGAAGCGATGAAGTGGGTTGTTGTTGCAGTACTGCTGCTCGTGGCTATCGTTGGCAACTATCTTTATCGTGACATGATGCTGCCGCTCCGCGCGCTGGCAGTTGTTATTCTGATTGCTGCAGCAGGTGGTGTCGCGCTGTTGACGACGAAGGGTAAAGCAACCGTTGCTTTTGCCCGTGAAGCGAGAACCGAAGTACGTAAAGTGATTTGGCCTACTCGTCAGGAAACGTTGCACACCACATTGATCGTGGCTGCGGTAACCGCAGTCATGTCACTGATCCTGTGGGGACTGGATGGTATTCTGGTTCGTCTGGTTTCCTTTATCACTGGCCTGAGGTTCTGAGATGTCTGAAGCTCCTAAAAAGCGCTGGTACGTCGTTCAGGCGTTTTCCGGTTTTGAAGGCCGCGTAGCTACATCGCTGCGTGAGCATATCAAATTACACAACATGGAAGAGTTATTTGGCGAAGTTATGGTACCGACCGAAGAAGTGGTTGAGATCCGTGGCGGCCAGCGTCGCAAAAGCGAACGTAAATTCTTCCCCGGCTACGTACTTGTCCAGATGGTGATGAACGACGCCAGCTGGCACCTGGTGCGCAGCGTCCCGCGCGTGATGGGCTTCATCGGTGGAACGTCCGATCGTCCAGCGCCGATTAGCGATAAAGAAGTCGATGCGATCATGAACCGCCTGCAGCAGGTAGGTGATAAGCCGCGTCCGAAAACGCTGTTTGAGCCGGGCGAGATGGTCCGCGTTAATGACGGTCCGTTTGCTGACTTTAATGGTGTGGTTGAAGAAGTTGACTACGAAAAGTCCCGCCTGAAAGTTTCTGTTTCTATCTTTGGTCGTGCGACCCCGGTAGAGCTGGATTTCGGTCAGGTCGAAAAAGCCTAAATATTCGGCGATCAAACGTTGCACAAGGCGCGAAATTGACATACAATTTCGCGCCTTTTGTTTTTATGGATTCCCTATCCGTAAAACGTATTTAAACATGGGGAGCCTTTCGGGGCGCTATACCCAAACGAGGAAATTGCAATGGCTAAGAAAGTCCAGGCCTACGTCAAGCTGCAGGTTGCAGCTGGCATGGCAAACCCGAGCCCGCCGGTCGGTCCGGCTCTGGGTCAGCAGGGTGTTAACATCATGGAATTCTGTAAAGCGTTCAACGCCAAAACTGATTCCATCGAAAAAGGTCTGCCAATTCCGGTAGTTATTACCGTTTACGCTGACCGTTCCTTCACTTTCGTTACCAAAACGCCTCCGGCAGCAGTTCTGCTGAAAAAAGCGGCTGGTATCAAGTCTGGTTCCGGCAAGCCGAACAAAGACAAAGTGGGCAAAGTGACTCGCGCTCAGGTGCAGGAAATTGCTCAGACTAAAGCCGCGGACATGACTGGTGCTGACATTGAAGCGATGACTCGCTCGATCGAAGGTACTGCTCGTTCCATGGGCCTGGTAGTGGAGGACTAAGAAATGGCTAAACTGACCAAGCGCATGCGCGTGATCCGTGACAAAGTTGATGCGACCAAACAGTACGACATCAACGAAGCCATTGCTCTGCTGAAAGAGCTGGCCACCGCTAAATTCGTAGAAAGCGTAGACGTTGCTATTAACCTTGGCATCGATGCGCGTAAATCTGACCAGAACGTACGTGGTGCAACTGTACTGCCGCACGGTACTGGCCGTTCTGTTCGCGTTGCCGTATTTACCCAGGGCCCGAACGCTGAAGCTGCTAAAGCAGCTGGCGCAGAGCTGGTAGGTATGGAAGATCTGGCTGAGCAGATCAAGAAAGGCGAAATGAACTTTGACGTTGTTATTGCTTCTCCGGATGCAATGCGCGTTGTTGGCCAGCTGGGCCAGGTTCTGGGTCCGCGTGGCCTGATGCCAAACCCGAAAGTTGGTACTGTAACGCCGAACGTTGCCGAAGCGGTTAAAAACGCTAAAGCCGGTCAGATTCGTTACCGTAACGACAAAAACGGCATCATCCACACCACCATCGGTAAAGTGGACTTCGACGCTGACAAACTGAAAGAAAACCTGGAAGCCCTGCTGGTTGCGCTGAAAAAAGCAAAACCGACTCAGGCGAAAGGCGTGTACATCAAGAAAGTTAGCATCTCCACCACCATGGGTGCGGGTGTTGCGGTCGACCAGGCTGGTCTGAGCGCAGTAGCGAACTAATATTCGCCTTTACGTGGGTGGTGGATTTGTCTACAATCTTCCCCCCATGTTTTACTAACGCGAGTTGGTAAAAAAACAGATTTGTTCGTTGGAGCCTGGCCTATCCAGGCCTCCGTCGAAGACCGCAGGTGTTTCGTTAGAAGCTTAATTCCCTGCGTAGACGGTGACAGAACCTGAAGAATATTTTTTAAGTACTCTTTGGCTTGTTTCTGCTCACCGTATTAAGACGCTCTTTTCTTTGAGAAGAGTGAAGTGAGTTCCAGGGCATGAGCCCTGGCAAACATCCAGGAGCAAAGCTAATGGCTTTAAATCTTCAAGACAAACAAGCGATTGTTGCTGAAGTCAGCGAAGTAGCCAAAGGCGCGCTGTCTGCGGTTGTTGCGGATTCCCGTGGCGTTACCGTAGATAAAATGACCGAACTGCGTAAAGCAGGTCGCGAAGCTGGCGTTTACATGCGTGTTGTTCGTAACACCCTGCTGCGCCGTGCTGTTGAAGGTACTGCTTTTGAGTGCCTGAAAGACGCGTTCGTTGGTCCGACCCTGATTGCATACTCTATGGAACACCCGGGCGCAGCTGCTCGTCTGTTCAAAGAGTTCGCGAAAGCGAATGCAAAATTTGAGGTCAAAGCCGCTGCCTTTGAAGGTGAGTTGATCCCGGCGTCGCAGATCGATCGCCTGGCAACCCTGCCGACCTACGAAGAAGCAATTGCACGCCTGATGGCAACCATGAAAGAAGCCTCTGCTGGCAAACTGGTTCGTACTCTGGCTGCTGTACGCGATGCGAAAGAAGCTGCTTAATCGCAGTATTCTTTGTAACGCATTCGCTTACGTATAAACTTATTCTGATATTCAGGAACAATTTAAATGTCTATCACTAAAGATCAAATCATTGAAGCAGTTGCCGCTATGTCCGTAATGGACGTTGTAGAACTGATCTCTGCAATGGAAGAAAAATTCGGTGTTTCTGCTGCTGCCGCTGTAGCTGTTGCTGCTGGCCCGGCTGCTGAAGCTGCTGAAGAAAAAACTGAGTTCGACGTAATTCTGAAAGCCGCTGGCGCTAACAAAGTTGCTGTTATCAAAGCAGTACGTGGCGCAACTGGCCTGGGTCTGAAAGAAGCTAAAGACCTGGTAGAATCTGCTCCGGCCGCTCTGAAAGAAGGCGTGAGCAAAGATGACGCTGAAGCTCTGAAAAAATCTCTGGAAGAAGCTGGCGCTGAAGTTGAAGTTAAATAAGCCAACCCTTCCGGTTGCAGCCTGAGAAATCAGGCTGATGGCTGGTGACTTTTTGGTCACCAGCCTTTTTGCGCTGTAAGGTGCCGGCAGCGTTTCACACTGTTTGACTGCCAGTAACCTTTACAATGCTTGTTTCTATCGACGACTTAATATACTGCGGCAGAAGAGATCTTCTGTGTAAACCGCAATGAAATGATTTAAGCGTGATAGCAACAAGCATTGCGGAAAGTGCTCCACTTTCCGGTCCAACAAAATAGTGTTGCATAAACTGTCCTACCGACGGACAGAGTGGGTCGACTTGTCAGCGAGCTGAGGAACCCTATGGTTTACTCCTATACCGAGAAAAAACGTATTCGTAAGGATTTTGGTAAACGTCCACAAGTTCTGGATGTCCCATATCTCCTTTCTATCCAGCTTGACTCGTTCCAGAAGTTTATCGAGCAAGATCCTGAAGGGCAGTACGGTCTGGAAGCGGCTTTCCGCTCCGTGTTCCCGATTAAAAGCTACAGCGGCAATTCGGAACTGCAATACGTCAGCTACCGTCTTGGCGAACCTGTTTTTGATGTTAAAGAATGTCAGATCCGTGGCGTAACATACTCTGCTCCGCTGCGCGTAAAACTGCGTCTGGTGATCTACGAGCGCGAAGCGCCGGAAGGCACTGTTAAAGACATCAAAGAGCAAGAAGTGTACATGGGCGAAATCCCGCTCATGACCGACAACGGTACCTTTGTTATCAACGGTACTGAACGTGTTATTGTTTCTCAGCTGCACCGTAGCCCTGGTGTCTTCTTTGACAGCGATAAGGGTAAAACCCACTCATCTGGTAAGGTGCTTTATAACGCACGTATCATTCCTTACCGTGGGTCATGGCTGGACTTTGAGTTCGATCCGAAAGACAACCTGTTCGTTCGTATCGACCGCCGTCGTAAGCTGCCGGCCACTATCATTCTGCGTGCGCTGAACTACACCACTGAACAGATTCTCGATCTGTTCTTTGAAAAAGTTGTCTTTGAGATTCGTGACAACAAGCTGCAGATGGAACTGGTGCCGGAACGCCTGCGTGGCGAAACTGCTTCTTTCGACATTGAAGCGAACGGCAAAATGTATGTTGAAAAAGGCCGCCGCATCACCGCGCGCCATATCCGTCAGTTGGAAAAAGACGAGATTCAGCATATTGAAGTACCGGTTGAATACATCGCAGGCAAAGTTGCTGCGAAAGATTACATTGATGAATCCACTGGCGAGCTGATTTGCCCGGCGAACATGGAGCTGTCGCTCGATCTGCTGGCAAAACTGAGCCAGTCTGGTCATAAACGTATCGAAACCCTGTTCACCAACGATCTGGACCACGGTCCGTACATTTCTGAAACTGTACGTGTCGACCCGACCAACGATCGTCTGAGCGCGCTGGTAGAAATCTACCGCATGATGCGCCCGGGTGAACCGCCGACGCGCGAAGCGGCTGAAAGCCTGTTTGAGAACCTGTTCTTCTCTGAAGACCGCTACGATCTGTCTGCCGTTGGTCGCATGAAGTTCAACCGTTCTCTGCTGCGCGACAGCATTGAAGGTTCCGGTATCCTGAGCAACGACGACATCATCGAAGTGATGAAAAAACTCATCGGTATCCGTAATGGTATCGGTGAAGTGGATGATATCGACCATCTCGGCAACCGTCGTATCCGTTCCGTGGGCGAAATGGCGGAAAACCAGTTCCGCGTTGGCCTGGTGCGTGTAGAACGTGCGGTGAAAGAGCGTCTGTCTCTCGGCGATCTGGATACCCTGATGCCGCAGGATATGATCAACGCCAAGCCGATCTCCGCTGCAGTGAAAGAGTTCTTTGGTTCCAGCCAACTGTCTCAGTTTATGGACCAGAACAACCCGCTGTCTGAGATCACGCACAAACGTCGTATCTCTGCACTCGGCCCAGGCGGTCTGACCCGTGAACGCGCAGGCTTTGAAGTTCGAGACGTACACCCAACTCACTACGGTCGTGTATGTCCTATCGAAACGCCTGAAGGTCCGAACATCGGTCTGATCAACTCCCTGTCCGTGTACGCGCAGACTAACGAATATGGTTTCCTCGAAACCCCGTATCGTAAAGTGACCGACGGTGTTGTAACTGACGAGATTCATTACCTTTCTGCAATTGAAGAAGGTAACTACGTTATCGCTCAGGCGAACACCAACCTGACGGAAGAAGGTCGTTTCGCAGAAGATCTGGTTACCTGCCGTAGTAAAGGCGAATCGAGCCTGTTCAGCGCAGACCAGGTTGACTATATGGACGTTTCCACCCAGCAGGTGGTTTCCGTCGGTGCATCCCTGATCCCGTTCCTGGAACACGATGACGCCAACCGTGCATTGATGGGTGCGAACATGCAACGTCAGGCGGTTCCGACTCTGCGCTCTGATAAGCCGCTGGTTGGTACCGGTATGGAACGTGCTGTTGCCGTTGACTCCGGTGTTACCGCCGTTGCTAAACGTGGCGGTACCGTTCAGTACGTGGATGCGTCCCGTATCGTTATCAAAGTTAACGAAGACGAGATGTACCCGGGCGAAGCGGGTATCGACATCTACAACCTGACCAAATACACCCGTTCTAACCAGAACACCTGTATCAACCAGATGCCGTGTGTCTCTCTGGGTGAGCCAATTGAGCGCGGCGACGTGCTGGCTGACGGTCCGTCCACCGACCTCGGTGAACTGGCGCTCGGTCAGAACATGCGCGTAGCGTTCATGCCGTGGAACGGTTACAACTTCGAAGACTCCATCCTCGTCTCCGAGCGTGTGGTCCAGGAAGACCGCTTTACAACTATTCACATCCAGGAACTGGCTTGCGTGTCCCGTGACACCAAACTGGGGCCGGAAGAGATCACTGCCGACATCCCGAACGTGGGTGAAGCTGCGCTCTCCAAACTGGATGAATCCGGTATCGTTTACATCGGTGCGGAAGTGACCGGCGGCGACATTCTGGTTGGTAAGGTAACGCCGAAAGGTGAAACCCAACTGACGCCAGAAGAGAAACTGCTGCGCGCGATCTTCGGCGAGAAAGCGTCTGACGTTAAAGACTCTTCTCTGCGCGTACCAAACGGTGTCTCCGGTACTGTTATCGACGTTCAGGTCTTTACCCGTGATGGCGTGGAAAAAGACAAACGTGCGCTGGAAATCGAAGAAATGCAGCTTAAGCAGGCCAAAAAAGACCTGTCTGAAGAACTGCAGATCCTCGAAGCTGGCCTGTTTAGCCGTATCCACAGCGTGCTGGTTTCCGGCGGTGTTGAAGCTGATAAGCTCGACAAACTGCCGCGCGACCGCTGGTTGGAACTGGGCCTGACCGACGAAGAGAAACAAAATCAGCTGGAACAACTGGCTGAGCAGTATGACGAACTGAAACACGAGTTCGAGAAAAAACTTGAAGCGAAACGCCGCAAAATCACTCAGGGCGACGATCTGGCACCGGGCGTGCTGAAGATTGTTAAGGTGTATCTGGCCGTTAAACGTCAGATCCAGCCGGGTGATAAAATGGCAGGTCGTCACGGTAACAAAGGTGTTATCTCCAAGATCAACCCGATCGAAGATATGCCTTACGATGAAAACGGCACGCCGGTAGATATCGTACTGAACCCGCTGGGCGTACCGTCTCGTATGAACATCGGTCAGATCCTGGAAACTCACCTGGGTATGGCTGCTAAAGGTATTGGCGATAAGATCAACGCCATGCTGAAGCAGCAGCAAGAAGTCGCCAAACTGCGCGAATTCATCCAGCGTGCCTACGATCTGGGCGCTGACGTTCGCCAGAAAGTTGACCTGAACACCTTCAGCGATGATGAGGTTCTGCGTCTGGCAGAAAACCTGCGTAAAGGCATGCCGATCGCAACGCCGGTCTTCGACGGTGCGAAAGAGTCTGAAATCAAGGAACTGTTACAGTTGGGTGGCCTGCCGACTTCCGGTCAGATCACGCTGTTCGACGGTCGTACCGGTGAGCAATTCGAGCGCCAGGTTACCGTCGGCTACATGTACATGCTGAAACTGAACCACCTGGTTGATGACAAGATGCATGCGCGTTCCACCGGTTCTTACAGCCTGGTTACTCAGCAGCCGCTGGGTGGTAAGGCGCAGTTCGGTGGTCAGCGCTTCGGGGAGATGGAAGTGTGGGCGCTGGAAGCTTACGGCGCAGCATACACCCTGCAAGAAATGCTTACCGTTAAGTCTGATGACGTGAACGGTCGTACCAAGATGTATAAAAACATCGTGGACGGCAACCATCAGATGGAACCGGGTATGCCAGAGTCCTTCAACGTACTGTTGAAAGAGATTCGTTCGCTGGGTATCAACATCGAACTGGAAGACGAGTAATTCTCGCTCAAACAGGTCACTGCTGCCGGGGTAAAACCCGGCAGCGGAATGTGCTAACTCCGACGGGAGCAAATCCGTGAAAGACTTATTAAAGTTTCTGAAAGCGCAAACTAAAACCGAAGAGTTTGATGCGATCAAAATTGCTCTGGCCTCGCCAGACATGATCCGTTCATGGTCTTTTGGTGAAGTTAAGAAGCCGGAAACCATCAACTACCGTACGTTCAAGCCTGAGCGTGACGGCCTTTTCTGTGCGCGTATTTTCGGGCCAGTAAAAGACTACGAGTGCCTGTGCGGTAAGTACAAGCGCTTGAAACACCGTGGTGTGATCTGTGAGAAGTGCGGCGTTGAAGTGACCCAGACTAAAGTGCGCCGTGAGCGCATGGGCCACATCGAGCTGGCGTCTCCGACCGCCCACATTTGGTTCCTGAAATCTCTGCCGTCCCGTATCGGTTTGCTGCTGGATATGCCGCTGCGTGATATCGAGCGCGTTCTGTACTTCGAATCCTATGTGGTTATCGAAGGCGGTATGACCAATCTGGAACGTAACCAGATCCTGACCGAAGAACAGTACCTGGACGCGCTGGAAGAGTTCGGTGACGAATTCGACGCGAAAATGGGCGCCGAAGCTATTCAGGCCCTGCTGAAAAGCATGGATCTGGAGCAGGAATGCGAACAACTGCGCGAAGAGCTGAACGAAACTAACTCCGAAACCAAACGTAAGAAGCTGACCAAGCGTATCAAACTGCTGGAAGCGTTCGTACAGTCTGGTAACAAACCGGAGTGGATGATCCTGACTGTTCTGCCAGTGCTGCCGCCGGACCTGCGTCCGCTGGTTCCGCTGGACGGTGGTCGTTTCGCAACGTCGGATCTGAACGATCTGTACCGTCGCGTGATCAACCGTAACAACCGTCTGAAACGCCTGTTGGATCTGGCGGCGCCGGACATCATCGTACGCAACGAAAAACGTATGCTGCAGGAAGCGGTTGACGCCCTGCTGGATAACGGCCGCCGCGGTCGTGCGATCACCGGTTCCAACAAACGTCCTCTGAAATCTTTGGCCGATATGATCAAAGGTAAACAGGGTCGTTTCCGTCAGAACCTGCTCGGTAAGCGTGTTGACTACTCCGGTCGTTCTGTTATCACCGTAGGTCCGTACCTGCGTCTGCATCAGTGCGGTCTGCCGAAGAAAATGGCGCTGGAGCTGTTCAAACCGTTCATTTACGGCAAGCTGGAACTGCGTGGCCTCGCCACCACCATCAAAGCCGCGAAGAAAATGGTTGAGCGTGAAGAAGCTGTCGTTTGGGATATCCTGGATGAAGTTATCCGCGAACACCCGGTACTGCTGAACCGTGCACCAACCCTGCACCGTTTGGGTATTCAGGCGTTTGAACCGGTTCTGATCGAAGGTAAAGCTATTCAGCTGCACCCGCTGGTTTGTGCGGCATATAACGCCGACTTCGATGGTGACCAGATGGCTGTTCACGTACCGCTGACGCTGGAAGCCCAGCTGGAAGCGCGTGCGCTGATGATGTCCACCAACAACATTCTGTCTCCGGCGAACGGCGAACCTATCATCGTTCCGTCTCAGGACGTTGTACTGGGTCTGTACTACATGACCCGTGACTGTGTTAACGCCAAAGGCGAAGGCATGGTGCTGACTGGCCCGAAAGAAGCTGAGCGTATCTATCGCGCTGGCCTGGCCTCTCTGCATGCGCGCGTTAAAGTGCGTATCACTGAATACGAAAAAGATGCTAACGGCGAATTCGTTGCGAAAACCAGCCTGAAAGACACGACCGTTGGTCGTGCGATTCTGTGGATGATCGTGCCGAAAGGTCTGCCTTTCTCCATCGTCAACCAGGCGCTGGGCAAGAAAGCCATCTCCAAAATGCTGAACACCTGTTACCGCATTCTGGGCCTGAAACCGACCGTTATTTTTGCTGACCAGACGATGTACACCGGCTTTGCTTATGC
This sequence comes from Kosakonia sp. WA-90, assembly GCF_039871955.1. Lineage (NCBI taxonomy): Bacteria > Pseudomonadati > Pseudomonadota > Gammaproteobacteria > Enterobacterales > Enterobacteriaceae > Kosakonia > Kosakonia sp. WA-90. The sequence continues at coordinate 21,359 of NZ_JBDPLJ010000011.1, read as the reverse complement.
AGCGCGTTCAGGTGCATCCGTTGGTATCGATGACATGGTCATCCCGGCGAAAAAACACGAGATCATCAGCGAAGCGGAAGCTGAAGTTGCTGAGATCCAGGAGCAGTTCCAGTCTGGTCTGGTAACTGCTGGCGAACGCTATAACAAAGTCATCGATATTTGGGCTGCGGCGAACGATCGCGTATCCAAAGCGATGATGGACAACCTGCAGACTGAAACCGTGATTAACCGTGACGGTGTTGAAGAGCAGCAGGTTTCCTTTAACAGCATCTACATGATGGCCGACTCCGGTGCGCGTGGTTCTGCAGCCCAGATTCGTCAGCTTGCTGGTATGCGTGGTCTGATGGCGAAGCCGGATGGCTCCATCATCGAAACGCCGATCACCGCGAACTTCCGTGAAGGTCTGAACGTACTCCAGTACTTCATCTCCACACACGGTGCGCGTAAAGGTCTGGCGGATACCGCACTGAAAACCGCGAACTCCGGTTACCTGACTCGTCGTCTGGTAGACGTTGCGCAGGACCTGGTTGTAACCGAAGACGATTGTGGCACCCTCGAAGGTATCACCATGACGCCGGTTATCGAAGGTGGCGACGTTAAAGAGCCGCTGCGCGATCGCGTTCTGGGTCGTGTGACAGCTGAAGACATTCTGAAACCGGGTACGGCAGACATTCTGGTTCCGCGCAACACGCTGCTGCACGAGCAGTGGTGTGACCTGCTGGAAGCGAACTCCGTCGACTCCGTTAAAGTGCGTTCCGTTGTATCTTGTGACACCGACTTTGGTGTATGTGCACACTGCTACGGTCGTGACCTGGCGCGTGGCCACATCATCAACAAAGGTGAAGCAATCGGCGTTATCGCGGCGCAGTCCATCGGTGAGCCGGGTACACAGCTGACGATGCGTACGTTCCACATCGGTGGTGCGGCATCTCGTGCGGCTGCTGAATCCAGCATCCAGGTGAAAAACAAAGGTAGCATCCGCCTGAGCAACGCGAAGACGGTTGTTAACTCCAGCGGTAAACTGGTTATCACCTCCCGTAACACTGAGCTGAAATTGATCGACGAATTTGGTCGTACCAAAGAAAGCTACAAAGTGCCTTACGGCTCCGTGATGGCGAAAGGTGATGGTGAGCAGGTTGCCGGCGGTGAAACCGTTGCAAACTGGGATCCGCATACCATGCCGGTTATCACTGAAGTGGCTGGTTTCATCCGCTTCACTGACATGATCGACGGCCAGACCATTACACGTCAGACCGACGAACTGACCGGTCTGTCTTCACTGGTGGTTCTGGACTCCGCAGAGCGTACCTCTGGTGGTAAAGACCTGCGTCCGGCGCTGAAAATCGTTGACGCTAACGGCAATGATGTTCTGATTCCGGGCACCGACATGCCGGCGCAGTACTTCCTGCCAGGTAAAGCGATCGTTCAGTTGGAAGATGGCGTTCAGATCAGCTCTGGTGACACCCTGGCGCGTATTCCGCAGGAATCCGGCGGTACCAAGGATATTACCGGTGGTCTGCCGCGCGTTGCGGACCTGTTCGAAGCACGTCGTCCGAAAGAGCCGGCAATTCTGGCTGAAATCAGCGGTATTATTTCCTTCGGTAAAGAGACCAAAGGTAAACGCCGTCTGGTGATCACGCCGGTTGACGGTAGCGAGCCGTACGAAGAGATGATTCCGAAATGGCGTCAGCTCAACGTGTTTGAAGGTGAACGTGTAGAACGTGGTGACGTGGTTTCCGACGGTCCGGAAGCGCCGCACGACATTCTGCGTCTTCGTGGTGTACACGCGGTAACGCGTTATATCACCAACGAAGTACAGGACGTTTACCGTCTGCAAGGCGTTAAGATCAACGATAAGCATATCGAAGTTATCGTTCGTCAGATGCTGCGTAAAGCCACCATCGTGAACGCGGGCAGCTCCGAGTTCCTCGAAGGTGAGCAGGTTGAATACTCTCGCGTTAAGATCGCTAACCGCGAACTGGAAGCGAACGGCAAAATCGGTGCAACGTATGCACGCGATCTGCTGGGTATCACCAAAGCGTCTCTGGCTACCGAGTCCTTCATCTCCGCGGCATCGTTCCAGGAGACCACGCGTGTGCTTACCGAAGCAGCTGTTGCGGGCAAACGCGACGAACTGCGCGGTCTGAAAGAGAACGTGATCGTGGGTCGTCTGATCCCGGCCGGTACTGGTTATGCGTACCACCAGGATCGTATGCGCCGTCGCGCCGCTGGCGAACTGCCGGCAGCACCGCAGGTAACTGCGGAAGATGCAAGCGCGAGCCTGGCAGAACTGCTGAACGCAGGTCTGGGTGGCTCAGACAACGAGTAATCGTTCCTGTAATAAAAAACCCGCTTCGGCGGGTTTTTTTATGTCTGCATTTCATGAAAACGCCGTTAAAAGAGTTCTCGATCGCGTTCCAGGACGCATACCGCAGGCATGTGTGACCAGAATAGGCCTGTGTTAATTAACCTGGTACTCAATATGTCACGCCTTTTTGTTCTGTTTCTTACGGTTATGTTCAGCAGTGCTGCCTGGAGCGAAACTGCTTTTCGCCAGTTGCGTATGGATGAGGAGAGTTCCCGTCCCCTTGAGGTTGCGCTCTGGTATCCCACTCTGCAACATGACGCATTACAAACGATAGGGGACAATATCGCGTTCAGCGGCACACGAGCACTGCGCGATGCCGAACCCACATCGGGCGAGCATCCTCTTTTGCTGATCTCTCATGGCTATGGTGGCAACTGGCGTAACCTTAACTGGCTGGCGCAACGGATGGCCTTGCAAGGGTACATTGTGGCCGCAGTTGATCATCCCGGCACGACTACACGTAACCAGCATCCGCAGGATGCTCAGCAACTGTGGCTACGCCCGCAGGATCTTCTGCACGTAATGAATAAGGTGATCGCCACTTCCGCTCTTGCCGGGCGGGTGGATAGCCGACGTATTGCGGCGATAGGGCATTCGCTCGGGGGCTGGACGGTGCTGGAACTGGCGGGAGCCCGTTTTGATGCGCAGCGCTTTATCACGGATTGTCAGCAACATCCGATCCTGTCGGGGTGTAAATTGACAGCAAAACTGGGGATCGACCAGCCTCTGGCTGCCAGCAAGCTGGTGGCGGATGCACGTGAATCCCGCATTAAAGCAGTGGTTTCGCTGGATCTTGGGCTGGCGCGGGGTTTCCGTCCGGATAGCCTCCGGCAGATAACGGTTCCCGTATTGATTATGGCTGCGCAGGCAGATAGCGACGCCCTGCCCGCCAGCCTGGAATCGGGGTATCTGGCTACGTATATTCCTGCTGACCGCCAGCGCTATCGCCGCGTTGAAGGCGCGACGCACTTTAGTTTTATGCAGATGTGTAAACCAGGGGCGGCAGCGCTGATTGAGCAAGAAGCACCTGGTGAGGGGATTGTCTGCGAAGATGGCGGTACGCTCAGCCGTAACGCGATTCACCTCCACCTGCTCAAAGAGATCAGCTCCTTTCTGAATCAGGCCCTGGATTACCAACCGCCGCGCGCCGGTAATCCGTTGGCGTCATCCCACTAATACGGGTGAACTCACGGTTGAAATTGGATTTCGTCGCAAACCCGGCGTCCAGCATGATATCCGTGACCGGGGCCGGGCTCTCCCGCAGTAAGCGCTGAGCATAATGGATGCGAAAGCGGTTGATCCATTGTGATACGTTGCAGCCGCGCACCTGGTTGACGGCTTGTGAGATTTGCCGCGCAGGGATGCCCAGTTTTCGCGCCAGTGCATTGAGCGTGAGATCGGTTTGCAGAAACCACTTTTCTTCATTAATGCGTGCTTCGATACGCTGGCAGAGATGTTCGGCCTCCTCATCACAAGGGCGATCTTCCTCGACAGGTTCTGCGATGTGGGGGGGAACAGGGGGTACTTTTTTCCAACTGTAGACGATGGCCAGACAGATAAAGGGCAGCAAAATCGCCTGGGAAAGTGCCACCAACTGCGGTGCTTGTTGCCCTTGATAAACGCCATAATCTACGGCGATAACTAAATCAGTCAGACCGGAAAAACAGAGAAAACAGCCAGCAATAAACGTCATTAATGAGGCGGGACCGGCATCCTGTAAACGGGTGAAGATAAAGGCATCGGCCCCTTGTCGCGCGGTTCTAATCAATGCGCCGCCGTAGCCAATGAACAGCAGCATCAGTATGGCATCCGTCATCATTGGGGCGACAAGGTTGAGCAGCAACGCGATCAGGGGAGCAATCAGGTAGCGAGGGCATTTTTGCAGCCTGTTTTGCGTGGTCAGACGTGCAAAGCAGCGCCACGCCAACGGCGGCAGCGCAATGGCAACAATCGACTGGATCTGACGCAGAATAGCGGCATCGAACTGCCAGCGTAGCGCAGACATGAACACCAACAGCGCACAGCCGCTAATAAATATTGCCGCGCTGCGGTATCCCGATGTGCGTTGCAGGCAGACCTTCAGCAGCAAAATTATCAGAATAGAGAAGGTGTAAAAAGGAAACGGTACGGCGGGCATAGAAGACCTGTACGGGATGGCGTAAAAACGTAATGCTATGTTGTGCCATAAATTCACACGTAAAACACGTCACCACTTTTGGCAGCAACAAAAATGCCCGCGGCGCAGGCATTTTCATAAAGAGAGAGGATCAGTCGCGCAGTGGCAACCGGCGGAACAATTCGATCATATCGCCAGCCAGATCCTGAATCACCATCGCGTTCATCAGGTGATCCTGCGAATGGACGGTGATCAGGTTGACCGGTAGTTTGCCGCTGCCCTCATCCAATCCGATCAGTTGCGTTTGTATTTTATGCGCAGCCTTCACATACTCTCGCGACTCTTCCATCGCTTGTTCCGCGCCGTCAAAATCACCTTTACGCGCCAGTTGCAGAGCCGTCAGCGCCTGGCTGCGCGCGGCTCCGGCATTAACCAGCAACTCCATAATGATGGTTTCTAACTCTTCCATGCGTTTACTCCAGTAATTTAAGGGCTTTTTCCAGTACGACATCACCCTTCATCATGCCGTAATCCATCATATCGATAACCGCAACTTTTTTACCCAGCGGTTCCGCCTGCGCCTGCAGCTTTGCCTGCTCGTATTTCACTTGCGGCCCCAGCAACACGATATCTGCCGTTGCAATCTCGTCCTTAAATTCTGCGACAGGAACCGCCTTAATAGAAACGTCGACGCCTTTTTTCTGCGCTGCGTCTTTCATGCGTTGCACCAACATGCTGGTGGACATACCCGCAGCACAACATAAAACGATGTTTTTCATAGTCAGCCTCGGTGTTGATGGGATAAGTGATAATGATCCTGCATCGCCGGGTTCAACAACCGCTTTACCATGATTGTGTGTATGGCATCACAAAGAATCCCTGATTTTCGTGAAACCGGTTACAGGTGCGGCGACATTCGTGGCATTAACCGCTATTTACTTGCAGGATCCGATTTTTACCTTGCTGTTTCGCTTTATAAAGCGCCTCGTCGACGCTGACGATAAGTTGCTCTAGTGGCTCCATATGCCACTCACCAATCCCGGCGCTGAAAGTGACGGTCAATCCTTCTTCACGCCAGCTCCGGCCTTCTACATTTTTGCGCCATTGCTCCAGCAAAGCAGTCGCATCCGTGAGTGATGTGTGTGGGAAAAGAACCGCGAACTCCTCACCGCCGTAGCGATAAACCGAAAGGGTGTGTGGTTGCATCACCTGAATCCCTTCCCGCGCGACGTTACGCAGCACGATATCGCCGTTTAGATGGCCCCAGATATCGTTAATGGATTTGAAATTATCAATATCCACGAGTGCCAGGGAAAATGGCTGGTGATCATTCATCAGCGCAGCAATATCACCATCGAACGCACGGCGGTTTTTACAGTTAGTTAGCGCATCTATGGTTGCCTGTCGCACCCAGGACTGCTCGCGCTCTTTATTGCTGAGGATGGCTTTACTGAGCATGGCCTCAAGCTTTGGTGCCCGTTTTACATCACCGGTGTTTATCGAATTAATGATATTCATCAGTACCGTACGTGAGGCGTGGCGCAAATACAGACCAAACAGGATGATCAGGACGGCGGCAGTACCAAATCCCCAGCTAACAATCAGCGTGGAGTGCCGGGTCAGGCTATCAAGCGTGGCGGTGGAAACCTTATAAATGGCGAACCAGTCCGGGTTGGTAAAGGAATAGTAGTAATACCATGTCGCCGTTTTTTCGTCGTAGACCATCCCTTCACCACTGGTCATCGCTGACAGTAATTCCGGTCTGACGAAGGTTTTGAACAGCGCGCCACTGTCCGGATGCAGCATCGCTTTGCCTTCACGGTCAACAATAAAAAATTCGCCGGGCATCGGCGATTGGGTGGTACGCAGCGTAAAGCTCATTGAGGCGACGTCGAGGTGAAAAGCCAGCGTACCTTTAAGCTTGCCATCCGGCGTGATCACCGGCTTATAAATGCTGACTGTCGGATTGTGGGTAAAGTAATCCTCATAGGCGCTGGTGTAGTGGTTAAACATGCTGGCTTCCGCCTGATGCATAAACCACGGACGTGTTCTGGCATCAAACTGGTCGCTCTCGGCATTGGCGATCACCTGCGGAGCACGGAGGTGATCGCCACGCGAATCAGCCAGTGAAATCGAAGAGACTGATGGCATCAGCGCCAGCAATTGCATCAGTAATTTGAGCCCGTGTTCCCGATCGCCCGTTACCGTGGTGTCCAATTGATCGTCCTGGGCGAAGAAGGTGGCGGCGCGGTTCAGGATGTAGTCATTCTCGCGAAGGATCGACTGTGTGTAATTTAATGCCAGGTTATGGGTAAAGTTACGATTTATATCGTGGTATCTCTCCAGCATTTCCTTTTGCTGACTGAAGGTCACCAAAAAAGCGATGACGATAAAACTCACAAAAATCCCGGCGAAGCTCAACAGAATCGGGGTTGTGAACGAGAGTTGTCGACTGTGAATTTTCATATCCTTGATCATTCATCATTGAGGTGGCAGGTAAAGTATAAGGGGTTAGAGGAAAGATGAGGGTTACATCAACATCGAACATGCATGCCGTACCGGCATTTATTATGCGGTGATTATAACGCCTGCTAAATCGGTCATGACGAAATATTGTGCTCTTTCGCGACGTACCGATTTTACCGGTGATGAAAAGGAATAATGAAAAGCGGAGCGGCCATGAGGGGATTTAGCCGCTCCGGTCAGTCTGATAACCTGACGCAAGAATAATGCCGGAGCGGGAGCGCTGGCGCGACTGCCCGATCCGGGTTTTACGCGATGTACCGTAAAATTTTACCCCGTTATCAGCGTGTTGCTGTTTTTTTGCGGCGCGCGTCCCAACCAGCTATCCCAATCTTTCCATACCGGTTGCAACCCGCGCGCCATCAACGCGCTGGCGACGTCTTGCGGTCGCCGGCCATCGTGCGGGGAGAATTGTTCCAGCTCCGGGTGATTATCCGCATAGCCTCCGGGTTGAGTTTTAGAAAACGCGCTGACGTTATTGATAGCCAGCGGGATAACGTGATCGCGAAAATGGGGGGATTCGCGGGTCGAGAGTGACAGTTCGACATCCGGTGCCAGCAGGCGGAAGGCGCAGATGGTTTGTACCAGTTGGCGTTCATCCATGATCGATGCCGGCTCAATACCGCCAGTGCAGGGCCGTAAACGGGGAAATGAAATGGAATAGCGACTCTGCCAGTAGTGTTGCTGTAACCACAGCAGGTGTTCCGCCACCATATAACAGTCCACACGCCAGCTGTCGCTCAGACCAATTAATGCCCCCAGGCCGATTTTATCGATCCCCGCACGCCCCAGTCGATCCGGTGTTTCCAGTCGCCAGATAAAATCCTGCTTTTTACCCCGCAGATGATGTTTTGCGTACATGCTCTGGTGATAGGTTTCCTGATAGACCATGACGCCATCCAGACCGAGGGTTTTCAGCTCGGCATACTCTTCCTGAGCGAGAGGCTGAACTTCCATCTGTAATGAAGCGAACTGGCGGCGAATGGAAGGGAAATGGCGGCGAAAATAATCCATCCCTACTTTTCCCTGATGTTCACCGGTGACCAATAACAGATGCTCAAACCCCAGCTCACGTAGCGCGGCGCACTCGCGGGCAATCTCGTTCTCATCCAGCGTCTTGCGTTTCAGGTGATTGCTCATTGAGAAACCACAATAAGTGCAATCATTTGCGCAGAGATTGGAAAGATATAACGGCACATAGAAGCTTACCGTGTTGCCAAAACGCTGGCGGGTAAGTTTTTGCGCCTGCTGCGCCATCGGTTCAAGAAAGTCGCTGGCGGCGGGGGAGAGCAGCGCCATCAAATCTTCTCGCGTGATATGTGGTGCGTGGAGCGCCCGCTCAACATCCGCCGTGGTTTTGCTGTGGATCCGCAGACGAATATCGTCCCAATTCAGTTGTCGCCAACGTTCGGTAAAGGTGGTCATAAGGCACTCTCCAGGAAACCGGTGAGCGGGCTGGTGGCGGTCGCGTAACGCTGCCGCGCGCCGGGTACGGCATCGCGCGCTAACGAACCGGCTTCTACCGCCAGGCGGAAAGCGCGTGCCATGGCGACCGGGTCGTCGGCCACGGCGATGGCGGTATTCACCAGCACCGCATCGGCCCCCATTTCCAATGCCAGGGCGGCATGGCTGGGCGCGCCGATGCCCGCATCGACCACCACCGGTACGCTGGCCTGTTCGATGATAATCTCCAGCATTGCGCGCGTTTCCAGCCCCTGGTTTGATCCTATCGGTGCGCCAAGCGGCATAACCGCTGCGCAGCCCACCTCTTCCAGCCGCTTACACAGGACCGGATCGGCACCGCAATAGGGCAGCACGACAAAACCCATTTGCACCAGTTTCTCTGCGGCGCGCAGGGTTTCTATCGGATCGGGCAGCAGCCAGCGTGCATCCGGGTGAATCTCCAGTTTTAACCAGTGGGTGCCGAGTGCTTCCCGCGCCAGTTGTGCGGCAAAGATAGCCTCTTCCGCATTTTTTGCCCCCGAGGTGTTGGGCAATAGCGTCACGCCCGCTTCACGCAGCGGCTGCAAAATACCGTCGCTGTGCTGGCGCAGATCGACCCGTTTCATCGCCAGCGTCACCAGTTCGCTGCCGGATGCGCGAATCGCCTCGATCATAAGTTGTGGCGCGGCGAATTTACCCGTACCGGTAAACAGTCGTGAAGAAAACGTTTTATCTGCAATACGTAACATCTCAGCCCCCTGCAATAACCTGAAATAGCAGGATCCGATCGCCGTCCTGCACAAGATGGTCTTCCCACTGCTCGCGCGGCAGGATCTGTTCGTTTAACGCCAGTGCGACGCCCGGTTTTAACTGGTTGAGCTGGTTAAGCAGCGTGGCAATGGAAAGCCCGGAAGTGCAGCGCATCGGTTCGTCATTGAAGCGTATTTGCATCTTGCCCTCCGCAAACCGGACAATTGCTGGCGCGATGTAGTGCCAGGGTTCGCCAGAGATTGGTTCGGGCATCAAACAGGCGCAGTTCGCCGCTGGTGGTGTGCATGCCGCTCAACAATTTGACGGTTTCCAGTGCCTGCATTGCACCCATGATCCCCACAACCGGACCCACAATCCCTGCCGTGCGGCAGTTGCGTTCCGGTTCGCTTTCGTCCGGCCACAGGCAGCGATAGCAACCATGCTGCCAGGGCGGTGTCAGTACCATGAGCTGGCCGCCAAAACCGACAGCGCTGGCAGTAACCAGCGGGGTTTCCAGCGCGACGCAAGCTGCGTTAACGGCCTGTCGTGTGATCATATTGTCACTGCAATCCAGCACTACATCTGCCTGAGCAACTTGCTGGTGCAGCGCCTCGCCGTGTAAGCGTTGTTGCAGGGGAATCAGTGCAATATCGGGGTTGAGTTGCTGCAACCGCTGTGCGGTAACCAGGGTTTTTGGCTGATTGATATCGTCGGTGGTAAAGAGGATCTGCCGCTGAAGGTTGCTCAGATGCACGGCATCGTCATCCGCCAGCACCAGCGTGCCGATACCTGCACCGGCAAGGTACACCGCTGCAGGGGCGCCGAGGCCGCCAAGGCCGACAACCAGCACCCGGCTGGCAAGCAGCTTTTGCTGGCCGACAATGGCAATATCTTCCAGCAGGATCTGGCGGCTGTAGCGCATAAAATCGCGATCATTCATCGCCCACCCCCGCAAGTGTCAGCAACTGTTCCGTGGCCTGCCGCCAGTCTGCGGCCTGGGTGATGGCGCTGACCACCGCTATGCTGCCGACGCCTGTCGCCAGCACATCTGCTGCGCGCGAAAGGCTGATCCCGCCAATGGCGACCGTAGGGTAATCTCCCAGTCGCGCAATATGGCGCGCCAGTTGTTCCAGCCCCTGTGGCGCGGAGGGCATCTGTTTGGTTTGTGTCGGGAAAACATGGCCGAGTGCGATATACGAAGGGCGTGCCGCCAGCGCGATATCCATCTCCATATCGTCATGCGTGGAGACGCCCAGGCGCAGACCCGCCGCGCGAATGGCGCTTAGGTCGGCGGTTTCCAGATCTTCCTGGCCAAGATGTACGCCGTACGCCTGGTGTTTTATGGCCAGCCGCCAGTAGTCATTGATAAATAACCGCGCGTTGTATCGGCGTCCCAGTGCGATGGCGGCAGCGACATCGTCTTCGACCTCAGGGTCGCGTTTGTCTTTGATACGCAGTTGCAGGGTGCGCACGCCCGCTTCCAGCAAGCGGGCGATCCACTCAACGCTGTCGACAACCGGGTAGAGCCCGAGACGAAACGGTACCGGAGGAAAGTCGGGTTGGTACATCAGGCTTCCTCCTTTTTCAGGTAGATTTCCCCGCCGCGGGCGCGGAAGTCGTTCGACTTATCATGCATCCCGACTTCGATGACCTGCGCCGCCGCGTAATCGCGCACTTCCTGCGAGATTCTCATCGAGCAGAATTTCGGCCCGCACATTGAGCAGAAGTGAGCGATTTTGCCGGACTCCTGCGGTAGGGTTTCATCGTGGTAAGCACGGGCGGTAAAAGGATCCAGCGCAAGATTAAACTGATCTTCCCAGCGGAACTCAAAACGGGCTTTCGACATGGCGTTATCGCGGATCTGCGCGCCAGGGTGGCCTTTTGCCAGGTCAGCAGCATGGGCGGCGATCTTGTAGGTGATCAACCCCTGTTTAACATCCTCTTTGTTTGGCAGGCCCAGGTGTTCTTTGGGTGTGACATAACAGAGCATGGCACAGCCAAACCAGCCAATCATTGCCGCGCCAATACCGGAGGTGAAGTGGTCATAACCTGGCGCGATATCGGTGGTCAGTGGTCCGAGCGTGTAGAATGGCGCTTCGTGACAATGCTCCAGTTCTTCGGTCATATTGCGGCGGATCATCTGCATCGGCACATGCCCCGGACCTTCAATCATGACCTGCACATCATACTCCCAGGCGATTTTGGTCAGTTCACCCAGCGTATGCAGTTCGGCAAACTGCGCTTCGTCGTTGGCATCCTGGATCGAACCCGGACGCAGGCCATCGCCGAGAGACAGCGAAACATCGTATGCGGCGCAGATTTCACAAATTTCCCGGAAGTGAGTGTAAAGGAAGTTTTCTTGATGATGGGAGAGGCACCACTTCGCCATAATCGACCCGCCACGCGAAACAATGCCGGTCAGGCGCTGCGCGGTCATCGGGACGTAACGCAGCAATACGCCTGCGTGGATAGTGAAATAATCCACCCCTTGTTCCGCCTGTTCGAGCAGCGTATCGCGGAATGCCTGCCAGTTTAGATCTTCGGCGATCCCGTTCACCTTCTCCAGCGCCTGGTAGATCGGTACCGTACCGATTGGCACCGGGCTGTTACGCAGGATCCATTCGCGGGTTTCGTGAATATAGCGCCCGGTAGAGAGATCCATCACCGTGTCTGCGCCCCAGCGGGTTGACCACACCAGTTTTTCTACTTCCTCTTCGATGGACGAGGTCACGGCTGAGTTACCGATGTTGGCGTTCACTTTTACCAGAAAGTTACGCCCGATGATCATCGGTTCCGACTCCGGGTGGTTGATGTTGGCCGGAATGATCGCGCGGCCAGCGGCGACTTCATCGCGCACAAACTCTGGCGTGATATTTTTCGGCAGGCGGGCGCCAAAAGCTTCACCCGGATGCTGTCTGCGCAGCACTTCGCTACGAATACGTTCGCGGCCCATATTTTCGCGAATGGCGATAAACTCCATCTCCGGCGTGATGATCCCTTTGCGGGCGTAGTGTAGCTGGGTAACACGTTGACCAGCTTTGGCGCGGCGCGGGGTCAATAGCCCGTTGAAGCGCAGCTCATCAAGGCCTTCGTCCGCCAGACGTGCATTGGTATAAGCTGAACTGCGTTCATCAAGCGTTTCACTGTCATCACGCGCGGCGATCCAGGGGGCGCGTAACTTCGCGAGACCTTGCTGCACATCGATGGCGATTGCCGGATCGCCATACGGGCCGGAGGTGTCGTAAACCGGTACTGCTTCGTTCTCTTCAAACTGAGGGTGCTCTTTTGTACCGCCAGTCAGCGTTGGGCTGAGCTGGATTTCCCGCATTGGGATACGGATATCAGGTCGTGAACCGGTGACGTAAATACGGTGTGAATTGGGGAAAGCGGTGCCTTCCAGCGTGTCGATAAAGTGTTGCGCCTGGGCGCGTTGTTCACGGCGTGTAAGTTTTGCAGACATAGCTCATTCCAGAATTAAAAGGAGATGGCTTGTCAGACGACGGATGGAGTAATGGCAACAAACCGCCCGTAAGGGTGGTTGATGTGAATGGATTACTCTTGTTCCCTTCGCAGGTCTTAACCCGATCAGGTTCCGCGGATCCCGAATTAACGGTCTCAGCCTTTTCCACTTCATCTTTCGCGCCGCTTCGCGGCATTGCGAATTCTGTAGTGGAGAGATAGGCACTCCGACAAGAAAAACCCCCGCCCTCAGACGGGGAACTGCTTTTTAAACTACGCGTTACTTTTTAAGAATTCAAGCAGGGCGCGCCATGCCGGTTTCGTCATTGGCGCTCTCTTTGAGATTGTTATCAAAGGCCAGCACAATCAGTTTGTCTTCCAGTCTGAAGCGGGCCTCCAGCGCTTCGCCGATGTCGGAAAGCGCCTGTTGGAATTCCAGACAGTTATCATCGTCAATGGCGTTTTCCAGGCTGGTATCGTAATAATTCATGATTTCGATGGTGTTGGCTTCCAGCAGTGGATAGAGCTGGTTAGCGATTAAAAGTGGACTGCTCCCTTCCATTTCGCGAATGACGCGTTCATAAATACTGAAGTGACCTGCGGAGAGGTACTCCACCAGGTTGTGACAGAAATCGTCCAGCGCTTTTTCATTAAGCTGCATGAACGATCCTTTGCCAGGCTTAATGCCAACCAGATTGTAGTAAGAAACGAGAAGTTGCTTACGTACTAGCAGCCAATGGTCGACAAGTGTGTTACTTCCTCCAACGCGCTCTGTCAGGCTTTCTAACTGGTTTAGCATAATTGGCTCCGCAATATGTAAGTGAAAAAATGCTCACCCAAATGTAATAATAATGTTAACAAAATGCCAGTGAAGCTAAGGTAGTGCACCAAATGGTACGTATTATTGACGCACGGGATCATGGCTGGTGGATCGTAAGCCATGAACAAAAATTATGGTTGCCCGGTGGAGAATTACCACATGGGCAGGCAGGAAATTTCGATCTTGTGGGGCAGAGCGCGCTTCACATCGGCGAATGGCAGGGCGAACCGGTATGGATGATCCGCCAGAATCGCCGCCAGGAAATGGGATCCGTACGGCAGGTAATTGATCAGGACGTCGGGCTGTTCCAACTGGCCGGGCGCGGTGTGCAACTGGCGGAGTTTTACCGCTCACATCAGTTCTGCGGTTACTGTGGGCACACCATGCATCCGAGCAAAACCGAGTGGGCAATGCTGTGTGATCACTGCCGCGAGCGCTACTATCCGCAAATTGCCCCCTGCATTATCGTCGCCATCCGCCGTGATGACGCTATTCTTCTGGCGCAGCATACGCGTCATCGTAACGGGATTTACACTGTGCTGGCCGGGTTTGTTGAAGTGGGCGAAACCCTGGAGCAGGCAGTGGCCCGCGAAGTGATGGAAGAGAGCGGCATTAAAGTTAAAAATTTGCGTTATGTCACTTCACAACCATGGCCTTTTCCTCAATCACTGATGACCGCGTTTATGGCGGAATATGACAGCGGTGATATTCATATCGACCCGAAAGAGTTGTTGGATGCGGGCTGGTATCGTTATGACCATTTACCCCTGTTGCCGCCACCGGGTACCGTTGCGCGCCGTCTGATCGAAGATACGGTGGCGATGTGCCGCGCAGAGTATGAGTAAGGCGTATATACTGGCGACCTGACGCTTAAGGAACTGACAATGACCGAACTGAAAAACGATCGTTACCTGCGCGCGCTTCAGCGCCAGCCAGTAGACATGACGCCGGTATGGATGATGCGCCAGGCGGGCCGCTATTTACCGGAATATAAAGCGACGCGCGCGCAAGCTGGCGACTTTATGTCGCTGTGTAAAAATGCGGATCTTGCTTGCGAAGTGACGCTACAACCGCTGCGTCGCTATCCGCTTGATGCGGCGATCCTCTTCTCGGACATTCTCACCGTACCGGACGCGATGGGCCTTGGGCTCTATTTCGAAGCGGGTGAAGGGCCGCGGTTTACTTCCCCCATCACCTCAAAAGCGGATGTTGAGAAACTCCCGGTGCCGGACCCGGAAAGCGAACTGGGTTATGTGATGAACGCGGTGCGCACCATCCGTCGCGAACTGAAAGGCGAGGTGCCGCTGATTGGCTTCTCGGGTAGCCCCTGGACGCTGGCGACCTACATGGTGGAAGGTGGCAGCAGCAAAGCCTTTACCGTGATCAAAAAAATGATGTACGCCGAACCGAAGACGCTGCATCTGCTGTTGGATAAGCTGGCGCAAAGCGTCACGCTGTACCTTAATGCGCAGATCCGCGCCGGGGCGCAGTCGGTGATGATTTTTGACACCTGGGGCGGTGTTCTCACGGGGCGCGATTACCAACAGTTCTCGCTTTATTACATGCATAAAATCGTTGATGGCCTGTTGCGTGAAAATGCAGGTCGCCGCGTGCCGGTCACGCTGTTTACCAAAGGGGGGGGACAGTGGCTGGAAGCGATGGCCGAGACCGGTTGTGATGCGTTGGGGCTGGACTGGACAACGGATATCGCCGATGCGCGACGTCGTGTAGGACATAAAGTCGCCCTGCAAGGGAATATGGATCCGTCCATGCTCTATGCACCGCCTGCGCGTATTGAAGAAGAAGTGGCTTCCATTCTGGCGGGTTTCGGCAAAGGCGAGGGTCATGTGTTTAACCTTGGGCACGGCATTCATCAGGATGTTCCACCGGAACATGCCGGCGCATTTGTGGAGGCGGTGCACCGTCTGTCGGCCTCCTGGCATCAGTAAGGAGAGAATATGGATCTCGCGTCACTACGCGAACAACAACGTGAACTGGCTTCATCGGTGATTCATGAGGATCGCCTTGTGAACGATCCGCCGACGGTGATCGGCGGTGCGGATGTAGGTTTCGAGCAGGGTGGTGAAGTGACGCGAGCGGCCATGGTGCTGCTTTCGTACCCGTCGTTGGCGCTTATCGAGTACCAGGTGGCGCGTATTCCCACCACAATGCCTTACATTCCAGGTTTCCTTTCGTTTCGCGAATATCCGGCGTTGCTGGCGGCGTGGGAACAGCTTTCGCAAAAGCCGGATCTGCTTTTTGTTGATGGTCACGGCATCTCTCACCCGCGCCGCCTTGGCGTTGCCAGCCATTTTGGTCTGCTGGTCGATGTTCCGACTATTGGTGTGGCGAAGAAACGGTTGTGCGGCAAGTTTGAGCCGCTTGCCGACGAACCTGGTGCGCTCTCGCCGCTGATGGATAAAGGTGAGAAGCTGGCATGGGTGTGGCGCAGTAAAGCGCGCTGTAATCCGTTGTTTATCACGACCGGGCACCGGGTGAGCCAGGATAGTGCTCTGGCGTGGGTGCAGCGCTGTATGAAAGGCTACCGCCTGCCTGAGCCGACGCGTTGGGCAGATGCAGTGGCATCCGGTCGTCCGGCGTTTACGCGTTGGCAGGCAATTCAGCGTGATATCAGGTAAACTGCGCCTAATACCGACTTTGAGAAGCGATCATGTTACAAAACCCGATTCACCTGCGTCTGGAAAAGCTGGAAAGCTGGCAGCACGTTGTCTTTATGGCCTGTCTGTGCGAACGCATGTACCCCAATTACGCCATGTTTTGTCAGCAAACGGAGTTTGGCGATGCGCAGCTCTACCGCCGTATTCTTGACCTCGTGTGGGAAACGCAGGTGGTAAAAGACGCCAAGGTGAATTTCGACAGCCAGCTTGAGAAGCTGGAAGAGGCGATCCCTGCGGCTGATGATTACGATCTCTATGGCGTCTACCCGGCGATCGATGCCTGCGTGGCGTTAAGCGAGTTGATTCACTCACGCCTGAGCGGCGAAACGCTCGAACATGCCATCGAGGTCAGCAAGACCTCTATCACCACCGTCGCGATGCTGGAAATGACCCAGGCGGGTCGTGAAATGACCGATGAAGAACTACGACTGAACCCCGCTGTAGAGCAGGAATGGGACATTCAGTGGGAGATTTTCCGCCTTCTGGCTGACTGCGAAGAACGCGACATTGAGTTGATCAAAGGGCTACGCGCAGACTTGCGTGAGGCCGGTGACAGCAATATCGGTATAAATTTGCAGCAATGAGACAATAAAACGTGATTTAACGCCTGTTTTGTCGTGCCATAAGGCTTCCCTTCGCACCCCCGTCTGGTCTACATTTGGGGGGCGAAAATAAGTGGCTATCGGTGCGTGTATGCAGGAGAGTGCTTTTGAGGCATTTCCGTCGCACTCGATGCTTAGCAAGCGATAAACACATTGAAAGGATAACTTATGAACAAGACTCAACTGATTGATGTAATTGCAGACAAGGCTGATCTGTCTAAAGCGCAAGCGAAAGCTGCACTGGAATCCACCCTGGCTGCTATTACTGAGTCTCTGAAAGAAGGTGATGCTGTACAACTGGTTGGTTTCGGTACCTTCAAAGTGAACCACCGCGCTGAGCGTACTGGCCGCAACCCGCAGACCGGTAAAGAAATCAAAATCGCCGCAGCTAACGTGCCGGCATTTGTTTCTGGTAAAGCACTGAAAGACTCTGTTAAGTAAGACAGCGTGGCAGTGAACAGTTTTGTCGAAGGGGCGGTCTCGCCCCTTTTGTCATTCTGGCGTCGCCCGTTGATGCTGGCTGGCGCGCTGTTGCTGGCTGCCTGCAGCCATGATTCCTCCCTGCCGCCATTCACCGCCAGCGGTTTTGCCGGTGATCAGGGCGCAGTGCGTATCTGGCGCAAAGATTCCGGTGGAGAGACACACCTGCTTTCCGCTTTTAGCCCGTGGCATCACGGGAACACAACGTTGGCTGAGTATCGCTGGCAAGGCGACGCGTTGACCCTCGTCGAACTCAATATCTACGGCACTCCCCCTGAACATATTCGCGCCCGGTTTGACGATCGTGGTGAGTTGAGCTTTATGCAGCGGGAAGTTGATGGTCAGAAGCAGCAACTCTCCAGTGACCAGATTGCACTCTACCGCTATCGAGCAGAGCAAATCCGCCAGACCAGCGATGCGTTGCGTCAGGGGCGTGTGGTGCTGCGTCAGGGACGCTGGCAGGCGAATCGCACGGTGCAGACCTGTGAAGGTGAGACGGTGAAGCCAGATCTGGATGTGTATGCGTTAGAGCGCATAGAACGCCGTCAGAACCACTCCTCAGCAGCGGTCAGCGTGGCGTGGTTGGAAGCGCCGGAAGGCGCACAGCTGTTGCTGGTGGCGAATGAGGACTTCTGCCGCTGGCAACCGACAGAGAAACATTTCTGATGCATCGTCAGGGTAAGCGCAGCGCCAGCCGCTGAACTGCTGGATGGCGGCTACGCTCCTTACAAGCCTACTGGACGGTTTCCTCTCTCCGTGAGAGAGAGGAAATCATTATTTGCCCTGCTCGCGTGCTATCGCACGGTAACCAATATCCCGGCGGCTGAAGCTGCCATCCCAGTGAATATCGTTCATCAATGCGTAAGCGCGCTGCTGTGCTTCCGCAACGGTATGACCCAATGCCGTCACGCACAATACGCGCCCGCCATTGGTCAGCACCCGGTCATCAGCGTCGAGTTTGGTACCCGCGTGGAACACTTTACCGTCCGCAGCTTCTTCCAGCGGCAGACCGTGGATCACATCCCCATTGCGATAATTGCCCGGATACCCGCCGGCAGCGATGACCACGCCCAGTGAGGCCCGTGGATCCCATTCAGACGTTTTCTCATCCAGCTTACCTTCGCAGGCTGCCAGGCAAAGCTCCACCAGGTCGGATTGCATACGCAGCATGATCGGTTGCGTTTCCGGGTCGCCAAAGCGGCAGTTGAACTCGATCACTTTGGGATTGCCGAGCTTGTCGATCATCAGACCGGCATACAGGAAACCGGTGTAGGTATTGCCTTCCGCCGCCATCCCGCGCACGGTTGGCCAGATGACGCGTTCCATGGTGCGCTGATGCACTTCATCGGTAACTACCGGGGCAGGCGAGTAAGCGCCCATACCGCCGGTGTTCGGGCCTGTGTCGCCATCGCCCACGCGTTTGTGATCCTGGCTGGTGGCCATCGGCAGGACATGCTCACCGTCAACCATGACGATAAAGCTGGCTTCTTCGCCATCGAGAAACTCTTCAATAACGATACGGTGACCTGCATCGCCAAAAGCATTGCCCGCCAGCATGTCGTTAACGGCAGCTTCAGCTTCTTCAAGCGTCATGGCAACGATCACGCCTTTGCCTGCGGCCAGACCGTCGGCTTTGATCACGATGGGCGCGCCTTTTTCACGCAGGTAAGCCAGCGCGGGTTCAACTTCGGTGAAATTCTGGTACTCCGCTGTTGGAATGTTGTGGCGGGCCAGGAAATCTTTGGTGAACGCCTTGGAGCCTTCCAGTTGCGCCGCGCCCTGCGTAGGGCCAAAAATCTTCAGGCCTGCAGCGCGGAATGCATCCACCACGCCAATCACCAGCGGGGCTTCCGGGCCAACGATGGTCAAATCAATTTTTTCGTTCTGCGCGAAATTTAACAACGCGGAGATATCGGTGGCGCTGATAGCGACGTTTTGCAGCGCAGGTTCAAGCGCGGTACCGGCATTGCCCGGAGCAACATACACGGTTTCAACCAGCGGTGACTGTGCTGCTTTCCAGGCTAGAGCGTGCTCGCGCCCGCCGTTACCAATCACTAATACTTTCATTGTTTGCTCCGTAGATTAATGGCGGAAGTGGCGCATGTCGGTAAAGATCATTGCAATGCCATGTTCATCAGCGGCGGCAATTACTTCGTCATCACGAATGGAACCACCCGGCTGGATAACACAGGTCACACCGACTGCCGCGGCGGCATCAATACCATCACGGAACGGGAAGAAGGCATCAGAAGCCATGGCGGAGCCTTTCACTTCCAGCCCTTCGTCACCGGCTTTGATCCCGGCGATCTTCGCAGAGTAGACACGGCTCATCTGGCCTGCGCCAATACCGATAGTCATGTTCTCTTTTGCGTAAACAATGGCGTTGGATTTGACGAACTTCGCCACTTTCCAGCAGAACAATGCATCACGCAATTCTTGTTCGGTTGGTTGACGTTTGCTGACCACGCGCAGCTCATTTTCGGTCACCATACCCAGATCGCGATCCTGAACCAGCAGACCACCGTTGACGCGTTTGAAATCCAGACCAGCGACACGCTGCGCCCATTGGCCGCACACCAGAACACGCACGTTCTGTTTGGCTGCGGTGACGTTCAACGCTTCTTCGGTGGCAGAGGGAGCAATGATCACTTCGACAAACTGGCGGGAGATAATCGCCTGTGCAGTTTGAGCATCCAGCTCGCGGTTAAAAGCGATAATGCCGCCGAACGCAGAAGTCGGGTCGGTTTTATATGCGCGCTCGTAGGCATCCAGAATCGAACTGCCAACGGCGACACCACATGGGTTGGCATGTTTCACAATCACACAGGCAGCTTCGTTGAACTCTTTTACACACTCCAGCGCGGCGTCGGTATCGGCAATGTTGTTATAGGAGAGCGCCTTGCCTTGCAGTTGTTGCGCGGTGGCGACGGAGGCTTCCTTCACCTCTTCTTCTATATAGAAGGCGGCTTGCTGGTGGCTGTTCTCGCCATAACGCATATCCTGCTTTTTAATGAAGTTCAGGTTCAACGTGCGCGGGAAGCGACCAGCAGGCTCTTTGCTCTCACCGTGATAGGCGGGTACCAGACTACCGAAGTAGTTAGCGATCATGCTGTCGTAAGCGGCAGTATGTTCAAAGGCTTTGATCGCCAGATCAAAACGGGTGTCCAGCGTCAGCGATCCTTCATTGGCATCCATCTCATTAATGATGGCGTTGTAATCGCTGCTCTTGACAACAATGGCGACATCTTTGTGGTTCTTCGCTGCGGAGCGCACCATGGTCGGGCCTCCGATATCGATATTCTCTACCGCGTCTTCCAGCGAGCAACCTTCACGGGCTACGGTCTGGGCGAACGGATAAAGGTTAACAACGACCATATCGATCGGCGCGATCGCATGTTGCGCCATGATGGCATCATCCTGGCCTCGACGGCCAAGGATGCCGCCGTGCACTTTCGGGTGCAGGGTTTTTACACGTCCATCCATCATTTCCGGAAAACCGGTGTAGTCGGAGACTTCGGTCACTGGCAGACCGTTATCTGCCAGCAGACGAGCGGTGCCGCCCGTAGAGAGCAGTTCTACGCCACGCTGAGAGAGCGCCTGTGCGAATTCGACAATACCGGCCTTGTCAGAAACACTGAGCAAAGCGCGGCGGACTGGACGACGTTGTTGCATGGTAAATCCCCTGGATTTGACTTTAACAGAGAGTGTTAGGTGAATTTTAGGATCCTTATTGATCCAAAAACTCAGCTAACACCCCAGAAGGGGTGCGTTATTTTTGCGCGGGCATTGTAACGAAAACGTTTGCGCAACGCTCGCGAATTTTTGTCCTTTTACCGGATTGTGGATAACTCTGTGTGTAAATGGGTATAAAGGCGGGTTTTGCTGTGGAATGCAGCAGTCAGTCATTTTTATGTCATTTTTCTATTGCGGGGGACTGAGAACTCCCTATAATGCGCCTCCATCGACACGGCGGATGTGAATCACTTCACACAAACAGCCGGTTCGGTTGAAGAGAAAAATCCTGAAATTCAGGGTTGACTCTGAAAGAGGAAAGCGTAATATACGCCACCTCGTGACAGCGCTCCAGAGCGCGTCACAACTGCTCTTTAACAATTTATCA
>NZ_JBDPLJ010000010.1:0-59561 GCF_039871955.1 Kosakonia sp. WA-90 | reverse complement strand
GAATTATCTGACGCCAGCGGAGTTTGCAGCAGGCTGGCGAAATGGAAAAAACGAAGATAAACAAACCGATATTACTAACTGATTATTGTGGTTAATACTGGGGGCAGGTCACCACGGCGAGGGCACTCATTGTTGTTTTCATTATTTTTTCCTTATTTTTGTTGAAGCAATAAAGGCTCACATGCGTGTCAGACATCCTGACTTATCAAACTCAGGCAGAATCTTTGCGGCATTGCTGAAGGTGAAGGTGGCTGAGGGCAGCCCGGTCGCCGTTATATGGATACGATGGGATTTTCTGGCAGCATCCCAGAAGGCTTCGAAGTTACTGCCACCGGCATCAGAAAACGTGTCGTTAATCAGGAACGTATCGCCGCTGTCGACCTGTGCCTGAACGCTGCGCCCATCATCATTGCCGCTGGTGAGCGTTTTGCCATCAGGCGCGGAGTACTGCACGAACGCATTGTCATCCGGTGAACAGGTCAGCAGCAGTTCAGCGCCATCTTTCCCCTGTATGCGGTATTCCGTGACACCCTGAACCCAGGTTCTGGTCCACTGGTTTACAGTTGCATCAGCCTGTGTGGAGGCTAGAAGAATCAGTAAAAGTGTTATTTTTTTCATGGTTTTCCTTCTGTTGCAGTATCAGCCAGTACTTTTCGCAAGTACTGAAAGTGGGGTAAAGAACGAATAAAATGTGGATCGGTGGTCAGCGCATCAATTTGCCGCCTGCGCAGAAATTGCCTTTTCGTCAGACAGACATCTGCGATGCTTTCTAGTCGGAAGACATAAGCCTGCTGCTGGTATTCGCCCAGCAGATACCAGCTGTTTTCGAAATAAATCAGACGATAGGGGGCGAACCAGCGGTACTGTTCTGTATCCACGGTCAAGTCCAGTAAAGTACGGTCGAGGATCGCCTGTGTAATGCGCCAGAAACCACCAAAGGGTGTCGGTTTACGCCCTGGAGGCGAAAGCCAGACGATATAGGGCGACGGGATGCTACTGTCGGTCAGCACCGCTATCAGCTTGTTATCCATTGCCGGAAACAACTGCTCTATGCTGGTGGCACGGGCAAAGTGAAGGATCGCTCTGTTGGTGTGAATGCCGGAAAGAGGCTGGGTCAGTGACCAGTTTCCCTGTCGGTATGTCAGTTCCAGACAACTCAGACGCTCTCGAAAGTCTCGACGAAGGGTACGTTCAGAGATCTGAAACTCCAGAGACAACGCCTGTACCGATAATTGTTCCCCCATCAGCAGGCGACTGATGATGATCGCCAGCCGTGATGCCATGCGATCGTGTTGTTTTTCTTCCGCAGACATAGTGAAGGATTTCCGTTTGGTTACTGTGAGTGGTGCAGATACTTTTGACGTAGACAGGCGACCAGCAGGCAGGCCGGAACCGTGACACGTCGGGCTGGGCCTGCCATATCAACAACCAGCCAGCCAGTGCTCAGAGCCATACCAACCGGTCCCGCCAGGACGGCGATGGAGCGGCTCAGTGTCAGATAGGCCACCATCGGCAGAGAACGCCCAAGTACCACTCGTGCCAGCGTACTGAGCATCACTACTGATAGGCGATAGGCTGCAAAGCCCGAGGCCCGGACGGCAGTCCGTATGGCCATTAAAATCAGCGGTGCTGTCGGTACGGTCAGCTCAGTGCCCATACTGTCAGCAAACTCCTGCAACTCTTCGGCTGACATCTCACTGAGACTTTTTTCAAGTAACGCCAGCAGCAGGGAAAGCTCAATGGCCTCGGTTGTTTCCTCCTTCCGGTATTTCACACTCGTATGCTCACAGACATCGCATAACACCTCCCGGTACAACACGCCTTTTCCACCCCTGAACACACTGGCAATACTGCTGGCACCAAAGGTCTGGATTTCAGCGGCAATCTCCTGCCAGTAATTACGGTGCGCCGGGTAAAAACGTTTGTAGTTGTCGCTGCCGGACAGCGTTTCCGTCCAGCGCAGGGTTTTATCCCGTGGGTCATGGGTAATGAGGCTGACCAGTAAATCCAGGTCCTCATTCTCGCAACCCCCCAGGAATCGCAGGTCAGTATCTTCGCGATAAACGGCCATGTCCCCTCCATTAAGGTCTGTATCGTCAGGACAAAAACGATAACAAACCCGACTGCAAGGACGTGGCCGAAGCATCAGAAAAATCAGTGGGTTACTCTAAGAGAGCCGGACAGGTGATGTCCGAAAATGAAATACGGAAGATTATGCTGTGTAGGGTGGACTTGGTGGTGAAAGAAACAGACGAATGGCGAGTTGCCCAATCAGGCGGGTCACCAGCCAGGCAGCACCGCCGTTTATTACCCCGCCCACTAACGGAACCAGCAGACCTTCTTTCGGTAACAGGCCTCCGCCTTTCATCAGCAACTCACTGCGCACCGCAGTCAGCAACGCGCCTTCCGCTTCCGGTAGGGTTAATGCCTGGTTCATCAGGCGAGTGAGAATGCCACTGGCAATATCCGCACAGACATCACCGGCAACCGCCCCCCAGCATAGTAACCGTACTCGCGGATCAGCAGTGGAATGCCCGCCAGTAACCGCCACGGCTACACACAGGCGCATCTGAATAAACAGCGAAGAACAGACATCAGCAGTCACTGCCAGCGGCACTAGTGCACCACCAGTAAGGCTACAGACAAAACCCGAGCCACAAGCTTTAAGAGATTCACAGGCCACTAGGGATTCTGCGGCTTTAAATGCGCTCTCAGAAGAAGCCAAGTAGTTCTCTGCCAGCTCGTTTGCTGAGTCAGTAATAGCGGTGCCTTCAACGGCTAGGCCGTACATCTCATCAAACAGTTGACGTAGTATATTGATATCCAGATAACCTCCTTAACGACAACCTCTGTTGGTTGTCGTTAAGGTGATATGTGTCTGTATTTTTCTTATTTGAGTTTTTTTACTATATGTTTGGTAATTAACTGAATATTAGTCTTATCTATAAAATTCCGATAAGGCAGGAGAGAGCGTGATCCTGCCGGGCTTCACTGCAGACGACATCTCACAGCCAACGCTAGCTTCTCCAGACAGAGCTGTTCGGTGAAGCAACCATGAGTGAACCAGCTAGGTTCTCACGGATGAACCAAGTTTTCCCAAACTGAAATAGGATAATCTTTTCCTGTTCGACTAGTACGGAGAGTAACTCATCTACTCTTTCCTTGTTTCTTAGGCGGTTTGGCCCTAATTGTAAAATACGGTTTTTTCTAAACATATACCTATATGACTTACGGCATTCATTTTGTATCCATGCAAAAAGCTCATTTAAATCCCTTTCAAAGGACTGATATTCATCAGGATGAACAAAAAGATCTGTGTATTGGTTACCGTACCAGTTGATGATGGCGATTGCAGCGTCAACAACTTCGGTAGATATATTGTTATCAAAACCACAAAAGTGATGGAGTAACGCGGCAACACGGGCCACGTTTTCCGCAACTTTAGATGCATAATCTCTGACGCTGACCAGATTACCGTCGCTACCTATCCTGCTCTCTATGTCATTATGAAATTCAATCCATAGATTTTCAGCTTCCGGAGAAAATGTCAGACCTTTGCGACTTTGCCCGTTATGGGCAAGACTTTCAGTAGCTATGTCCATCAGGCGGCGATGGAATACTGGCAGATATTCCCGTGAGATAACCGGTGATTCGATCAGACGGGTTCCCTGTGTAGATGTCGGTAAACAAATCAGGCTGCGGGCAAAGAAACCCACACCCTTAGCCTGTTCTCCCCGCCGTTCCAGATAGGCGGTGAACATCTCCGGTTGAACCATCAGCGACAGCGTCATTCGGGCATCGTGGATGGTGGCCTCGGGCTCATTTTTTCGATCAACGGTAAAGTTTCCGCCGTCCCACATTTTATTGATAAAAGGCAGATCGTTCAGAGTGTGGCCGTTGAATATCGTTCCTGCCTCGTCCGACATAATACCCACCGATTTCCAGCGTTCTTTACACAGAAATTCTTTAATTGCGGCTGGAGTTGCGTCATTGAATGTCATTTTGTATTTTTCAGGGGGCTCTGGGAGCGATTTATGCGCGTCTTTGAGTGCTTTTTTTATCTCCAGTGTGTCTTCTTTACGCCTAACTTGTGCCCTCAACTCAGTATTCAGGGCTTTGATCTCTGTTTTTACCGCATTTAGCTCTATCAAATAGTCACTATATTTTTCCAAATAATCTTCGTTCAGCTGTTCTTCAAAACGTCTCAATGGCTCCATCAACAGATTATCGACAGTGGTTTTACGCTCGCCAGAGCCTGCCAGCGTCAGCAGAAAAAGAGAGACTGGCCCGCGAATATTTCCCGGACGGATGACGTCAATCTGACTTTGGCAAACAAGGGAAATAGCGCCTAAAACGGATGCACCAATCAGAGGTATAGGTGCCTTTGTTATCTGGTGTACTTCATAAATTGTGTTTCTAATAACTGGAGGAAGCTGATCAACAGGAAAATTATCATGCTTTTGCATTGTGTGGTTTCCATAGAGAAAAAAATAAAAGAAAGTTATCCTTATCAGTTGTGATGCCATATGGCATCACAACTGATACAGGGATATAGATCAGCCATCAAACCTGCGGGCAGCATTCCTCCAGCCATTTATCGATTTCAGATTCCATCCAGCCAACAGACTGCGTTCCCAGGCGGCGTTGTTTAGGGAATGTTGCGTCATAGCGTGGCGACTTCGGATTTAGCCAGTCATAGATTGTTGAGCGGCTAATTCCAATTTTTTTTACAAGTGCGCTGATGCGCAGAATTTTTACCGATGGGGCAATACAGGTCATTACGTCACCTCATTGTTTTCAATGATTAATATTTTGTTTTCTTACCTAACACCGGTGTTTTTTGTGTACGGAGGGGATTGTAATGAAGTTCTTTAGTGTCTAAAATTTCAAGTTATGAGCTCCTTTTTTTGACACTAAAAATGCCAGCGACGACACCTATCCAAAAAGCAGCTTTTGATGTGATCGATACCCTTCACTTCACTCAGGTTGTGATGAGTGAGGTATGTAAAGATCCCATTGCAGAGTGGTATCCCCGCATTATCCTTAAAATCAACAATATGCTGCGAGAAGTCGGAATGACGGGAAAGCAGGCTGCGATAGCTAAGCACTATCTGCTGGGGGCACTGGAAATTTATCTATCTGTAGATGGCAAACTTTCTTCAGCCATTGCTGAGTATTCTGAACAGTCCGATACAAATACGCTTTTTGAAGAAGGGACTATTTATGACAAGAGTACTCAAACGGCGAGTAATTTTAGTCTTACAATGTTATACGCTGCTGCGGAGAACAATGGTGTGCAGGGTGAGTTCATTGATAGATCTGTTGAAGAGTTGGTAAATGATCAAGATCTAAAATTATCAGCAACACCCTATCTCATTAGATATCGTCTTGTCGAATGCTGCTATGCATTGGAATATACAGAGGCCCCTCTTGCGTTTTATCGGGAGCTGGTAAGTCTTGGTATTATTTCATGTGGGAAATATTCTCTAAATATTGACACATATGCGGAAAAAAATGATTCAGGGGTGTCGTTGTTGTTTCTCAGAGCATGTTTGCTTTTCGAGTTTAAGATGCTTCAACGAGCGGTAGCGGTAATATTATCGCTAAAAAACAACAATACGATTACGTTACCATCTCCTGACCCAAGAATGTCTGCCTTAGAGCAAAAGCATATTTCTGATTACTATAAAAGGTTTGTTGATGATTGGTTTATGGGGGAGGGGAGGCGATCTTTTGTGAGTTTTCAATGCAAAGGCGATATTAATATTAGGGATGTGGAGGTTTTTCTTGAGAATATGAATAAATATTATCTTCATAAACGTATGTTTAGCGGAACCCAAGGAAGTTGGCTGGGAACTCTGGGGGCATTTGATATTGTATGCGAACATGATGAGGAACCTGAGATGGCCATTTATTATGAGGAAGATAATAGTCGGACTATTTCAGAAAAAATAAGATTGAAGTATTTTGGGTATGGTTTTAGTGTATCAGCTCGGAGCATTTATCTCCGATATAAATCTATAAAAAAAGAACGTTACTCTCAAATTAAATATTATTGCTTTCTTTTGTTGAATCAAAAGTTCATTACTCCGTGGTATCTTGATAATAATAACTATTACAATATGGCTCTGAGTTTCGATAGTACGAAAATTAATAAAAATGAACATTAATGAAATAGTTTATATAATGCTGCGGTTTATTCCTCATTCATTCAATGATCATGTGTCTAGTTAGTTCAGTATTTATTCTCTAATTAAACTGTTAATATTGCCATCATACTGAACAATTAGGTAAAGTCAGTTTCTGTTTTAGGACCTTTAGATAGTTTGCTTAGTCCAAAGGCCATAAGTTTGCATTCCATAATTTGTCTATATTTTTTTAAGTGTAATATTAAAAAAATATACTTTGACTATAGCTCATCAAGATATGTTTTTAATTTATCTTCTTTGATATTTAAATTAGTTTCAAGAACTTTAATCTCTCCTTGTCCAGTTCCTCTGGTTTTTTTACCATATCGATGATTAAATCATAAGGAATTGGAAATCTGGGGATTTCTTTTCTGTCTTTTGATTCAATGTCTCTTAATGTTTTCTCAAGTTGAATATCTTTAATATGATGTAAATATTCTTTTGTAGTTGCCATTAATTCATCGGTCAGCTGACGGTTAGATATTCTTTCATGCTTGAGAATAACAGAGCATACATCATCATATCTAGGTGGGAATGTTACAATAATAGCACCGTCATGATACTTTGCGTAATTTAAATTAATTCTATACCGCTGGGCTACTTGTAATTTAAAATATTCATAAGTTATTCGGCTGAGTGTCACTGGTTTAGGATTTTGATTGGTGTGGAAATGTTTAAAGTAGCGTTTTAAATAAAATGTAAAGGAAGTGAAAATATCAGTTGAAAAGTATTTTAATGTGTCTTTTACATAATAAATGTAATGCTCGTTAGGATATGATTCACATAAAAAATTTTTCCTTTCGTCATCATTAAAATGAAGTGAATACGATTCACCTAAATTTTCCGAGAAATAATGAAGGAAGTTAGAATATAAAACTGGTAGGTTTTGATGAGAAAGGCTTATAATTCCAAATAAGTTCCCAATATCTTCTAAATTAGTGGCGCTTCGAAAATTATTTTTCTTTTCATGGCTTTCATAAAAATACTCAGAAAAAAGTTCTCTGCGCGTAGGTGAGGTTGCAAGCATATCTAAGTATTTTGCTGGGAAACTAAGATCATGATAGTCTAAAGTAAGGCTAATTAGAATGTGATGTATTCTTTTTTTTACCCACATATCAATCAATGGAGATGTGAACATATTAGATACTAAAGTAGATGCAGTTTCAGAATAAAAATTTGTACTGTATTTTTGATCGAAAAAAAACAAAATATAAATACTTTCAAAAATATTCTGGTTTAAGCATATTGAATTATAAAAGACAACCGATGATTGAATATTTGGGTAATAGTGCTCATAAGCATGCTGGGTTATCTTATCATGGTACTTACATATTGCTTCATCATTAACATACTTATAAATTTCTTCTATATCGTTGGTAGTACAATTATCAACATAATCTTTTAGTATCTGGATTCTTTTGGATTCCCAACTTCTTGAAGTTAAATTAGAATTGTTTCTATCTAAAAAAACATTGGGAGTGCGTGTTGGCAAGTCTAAAAAACGGGACAGTGAGGAAAATAAACCAATAGTCGCTAAGTTAAGTTGTTCAGTAGTGTCTATTAATGATGACTCGGAAACAACATGACCAATATTATCAAAAAAAGAAAAAGGTTTCCCATTATTACCTGTATTCGGTTGAGACCATGTTGGGTAAAATGAATTGATCTCTCCGTTGCGATATAAAACTGAAATCCTCATACATTCCAGAGGCACTTCTACCTTATAATAGCATATTAGTTCACCATCACGACATTCAAGTTGACTAATATTAGATAATGCTTCATCAAGTATATCTATAATACTATTTTCATCTATGTGTTTAGGGAAGATAGTTTTCCATAAATAACCTGACTTATAATTATTTTCTGGATACAAGGTCATCTTTGCTGCTTTGGAAGTAAAGACCGATTCAGGTAATTTTAAAAGTATTGTTCCATTTTGGAGTTCCCGTTCATAATACCATTCGCTATCTTTATTGAAATCAAAAAATGAGACCTTTTTCAATCCAGGTCTTCGCAATAAGAAATTGCGCCATCCCGTATAAGAATGTAACCCACCTGTTATAACTTTCTCCGCAATTCTTTTACCGTTTATTTGAAAGACCTTGTCTGTAATGTCACCATTAAGTACATGGTCTAAACAATTTTTGGATAAGTTTAAAACTAAATCAGCGTTGATTTGATATTGTCGAAGTATCATATGAGGATCTCTGTAGTATTCACTTAGCAATTATTTTTAAATAAGGCACTTAAAAAGTGCCTCTAATTAATTAGTAAAGATACATTAGCTGTTTAGGTCCAGGATGAGTAGGATTCCACTCTTTATCTGAACTATCTCCTGTATAATGATAACCTGTCGTAGAAAAAATAATCTGGAGTTCATACTTAATAGATAATGACTTTAATTTTAGCATGAAGCTATTAAGATCATGGTTATCTATATCGTGTTGTTTAGGAGTATCTAAGACCAGTAATTTTAATCGACAACTATTTCTTCTCAGCAAAAGCTCAATAAGTGCTGCATGATATGCTAAAACAGCCCTAATCCGAGTGCTCCCGCTTAATTGAGTAATTTTTTCGTTCCCTAGTTCTGGAATAAAATCATCAGAAAATTTTATATCTTTGCTTATGTTCAATGTATTCAAACAGTCTAGCCATTCTATAAACAAATCTTTTAACTCAATTCTTGATCTAAGTATTTCTAAAGGAATATTGTTAGCGCTCTTCAAGCTTGCTATTGTTTCGATAACTACATCCCTATCACTTTGCAATGAAATTATTTTGCTTTCCAGTTGTGATAGTTTGTCTAGATCTTTTATTTTTGATTGAATTTCAAATACTTTATCTTTTATTATAGATATTGACTCTATAAGAGAATTTACATCATTGTTTTCATCATTGTTAGCATTGACCTTTATAAGTTCTTGCAAAGAATTGTCTAATCTAGCTCTATTAATATTTAACTGCGTTAAGCGTGACTCATCAAGAGTTTTATTCCTCTCTAAATCCTTTATTTGATCTTTAAGATAGAGTAAGTTCTTTGCATAATGTTCAGAGCTCGACGAGAATAATCTGCAATTTCCAGATCCACAAATTTCGTCAAAAGATAAAAATATTCTTTTGGCGCTCTCATTTAATGATAATGTTTCAATCTCAACATTAATATCTGAAATTATTTTTTCAAATGCACTGTGTCTTTTTACTATTTCTAAAATTTGTTGATCAATATCAAATATATCATTTTGTATGTTTCTTTTTACGTTTCTATAAACGAAATCAGCTTGGCTAACATTATCCTTGCTTGTTTTAATTCTTTCAAATTCTGTTGTGAGAAATTTGAGCTCATGCTCAAGTTCTTTTCGTGATTTTGTTGTTATTTCTGTAGATTCAGTTTTGATTTCTTTGTAAATGCTAGTTGTGTTATTTATTAACTCATCAAGGATGGAGAGCTTTTGTTTCTCTATCTTTAACGTTTTTTGCTGATAGGGGGAGTTTTTGGGCGGTACACCTAGCGCATACCTGACCATTTCAACATATTGATCTTTAATAAAATTATTTTTAGCACTGTATATCTTATTATATCCATCATCTTGCCCAAGGTAAAATAATGGGAGAAAAGTGGATATATATGGTTGTGTTAATTCCTTATTATTTGTTACTAAATTTAGATGTGGAAGGCCTAATAGCTCAAACATATATTCACTATGAGTACGTTCATCATAGAATGTTTGAGTACTGCCTAGTGGTTCAGTGATTTCTAAATGAAATTGACTATGATCGTAGTAACGTTTGAATTGATATTCAAGGTTATTTATCTCGACTTTTAGAATTGAGTGACTACATCTTTCATAAATATCATTCCTAAATAATTCAGGATAACCAAGACAATAAGTTATGGATTTAATTAGTGGAGTCTTACCACTTCCATTAGGTCCATATAACAAAGTAACATGCTCACCTAACATATAATCATTAGAAGAAAGGCCATTGTTACCTTTAGAATAAATCTTTATGCTCTTAAATTTCACATTAACTCCAGATCTAGTTGTCGTGAAACACGAATATTCCTATAGGATCTCGCAATTAATTTTAAATTATATTCTAGATTATGATCCCACTTAAAAGCTCTATCCACTACTTTTTTACCAAGATCAGTGATAGTAACTTTTTCTTTTCTGTTATTAATTATTATTAGATTCGCTTTCTCTAAGAAACTAATTGCTTTGACTGTTCGTATTCTTAGGTTTGCTGACCAACCAATATGCTGATCAGAAGCTTTGAATCCAATAAAGCATTTTTCAATACACTCACCAACTAACTGACCTAATTCAGAAACATTAGGTTTACTTCTGTCTTTTGCTAGAACTAATATAATGATACTAATTAAAGGTAATTGGAATAATGCTTCGTTGTCCAGTGAGCTATCTCTAGATTCACTATTTTTAAAAGGAATTATCAGGCCTTTTCCATTGCCCTCTTGCAAGAACGTATCGAAGTTCATACACCATCCTTAACTATTTCTGAGAAAATAGCTCCAAATAATATATCATGAGTTAGGTTGTAAATTATTTTCTCTGTTTCTAATTCACTATACAGTTCTTTTATTGGCTGATGAAGTGAACCCAATGTTATTCCGTGTGGGTTTTTCATCTTAGCAGAAATTAGTACTTTTCTAGTTTTTGATACAATAGCTCTTAAATCTAATTCGGATATAGAATGACGATTATTTCTATACCAAAGATCCCAATCAGTTTTACATTTTGAACAGTACGTTACATCATCTAAATTTCCACCTGCATTTATTAATGTTCTTTGTATTATAGATGCGGATTTTACGGCTTTAGGATCTTCACCTCTTACTATTTCTTTATATGCATCTTCAGAAATACTTAGAAGAGGGAGCAGATCATCAATTGATACACTGGCCGATTTTTCTATATTTTCTTCAGTAAATGGTTTAATTACACCTTCTGATTTCGATGAAATAAGATCAAGTAATTTAATTGTAATATCATCTAACTCAATGTGAGTTAAATCAATCTCGCTATATTCATATAGTTTTTCTCGAACTATGGGCAAAAATAATGAAGTATCAGTTTTTAAAAATGGTACGTCATTTTCGAATCTTATTTTTGATAATCGTGATTTTATTTCATCCTCTTTAAAAGTGGAGCAGATATCAGAAATGATCTTAAATTTTTCAACAAGAATTTTTGTGTATTTATTGCTAAATTTTCCTGATTTAATATCAGCTAAAACATCATCGATATTGTCGTCATTATGAATGTTAGTTTGAAATACTACGAACTCACAATTTTTGTCGAAATTTATCGTATGAAGTAGCATTTTGCCAATAAAACTGTCCCGAATAAGGGATTCATCAGGTTTTTTACGGGAAGAGTAAATTCCAAAAACCTCTAATAAGCTCCAGTTTTTATTGAGCTTGGCTCGTGTTTTTACTTGGTAAAAAACGTAGGTGTTACCATTTACGTTTTTTTTCCTTACAACGATATCATCGTGCAAGTCACAATAAACACGATCTATGGCTTTGCCCGAGAGAATTTGGAGACACGCTACTGCGGCTGATCTGACTTGAACACGATAACGCCCAAATGAGTCTCGTCCGTCTTGTTCTCTGGGGACTACTGTATGTAAAACCATGTCTTTTTGCAAGCCTCCAGCTTCAAATTCTAAAAGTTACCTCTAAAAAGCGTAAAGTGGATCTTAACTTGTTGAAAAAAATGATTTAATGAAAAAAATGAATAATTTTCATCTTATCCTTTAACTTTAAACATGAAAAGCATAAAAGGAATAATCTCATTTAATGATTGTATTGTGTTGAATTAAAAGGATTTAATGTGGTGTGGTTATAAGTAAAAATACTGATCAATGAGATTTATAGTTACTAACATTTGAAAAAAATCTATTAAATCATTGCCTTATCTTTAGATGTATACCTGCTCGTCAAGCGGGGTTTCCTTCAGAGTAATCTCTAAGCAGGTTTACGTTAGTTCATATCAACTGACTAGCTGGAGCCTTTTAATTTCACTCTTCCACATTAGACCATTATCAGCTGTCCTTATAAAATCAGCCCACCACTGCATCATTGGACGTCGCTGCTCCAGGTAATCACTGCGGTTATAGGCACGACGGACCTCATTCTTATCCACATGGGCCAAAGCTGCCTCAATAACATCAGGCGGAAAGCCCTGCTCGTTGAGGGCCGTACTGGCAATAGATCGTAGCCCGTGTGAAACTAGCACTCCACCAAAACCTGCACGTTTTAGTGATGCGTTAACGGTTTGGCTATTCATGGGCTGGTTGGGCTTGATACGGCTAGGGAATATAAATTCTCGGTTGCCGCTTAACGGCTTCATCATTTCCAGAACAGCTAATGCCTCATCTGACAATGGAACAGTATGTTCGCGGTTCATTTTCATGCGTGCTGCAGGAATCTTCCACTCTCGTGCTTCTATGTCTATCTCTTCCCAGCGAGCTTCAGCCGCTTCGGCAGGGCGGGTAATAGTAAGAAGTTGCCACATGAACAGGCAGCGTGTGGAAAGGCTAATGCTGGCTGTTCGCATTGTCTGCATCAGTTGAGGTAGCTGATCCGGTCGAATGCTGGGCATGTTCTTTTTCTGAGGCTTCTCAAAGGCCTTGCCAATGTTGACACTGGGTACCGCATCAATCAGCCCTGTGTTTTGGGCATAGATCATGACCTCATTAATGCGTTGGCACAGGCGACGAACGGTTTCCAGTGCTCCTCTGGCCTGAACTGGTTGAACGGCCCGAACCAGTGTGTGAGCTTTAATATCTGTAACGCTAACGTCGCCAATTGCAGGAAAGACATCTCTTTCAAGAGAGCGCCAGATATCGTCGGCATAGTCCGCTGTCACGCTGGCTTTCTTCACATTCCACCATCGTTCAGCCACGAGTTGGAAAGTATTGGTTTTGGCTTCAAGCGAACTGCGAAGTTGTTCTTGCTGATGTTCCTGTGGATCGATTTGTTTCGCCAAGAGAGAGTGTGACTCTGCCCGGTAGTTTCTGGCATCGGCAAGCGTAACTGACGGGTAGGAGCCTATGCTCTTCTTCGCACGTTTCTTGGTGACAGGGCGAATGTAGCGAAACTGCCAGATTTTACTCCCACTGGATTTGATGAGTAGCTCAAGGCCATCGCCATCATAGAGAACGTAGTCCGCTTCTCTGGGTTTAGCAGATTCGATTTCCTTAACGGATAGAGGTTTGGTTTGTCTTGCCATTGCCGGGTTTCCATAGTTTTAGGCACCTCAAAAACAATATAGCTTTATGAGGTGCCTAACAAGGTGCCTAAAAGGTTCGGATTTAATTAGTTGGCATCAGACTTCGCGGGACAAATTCAAGGCACAAAAAAGCCCGCAGGGCTTGCGCCGTGCGGGCTCTTAGGACTTCATCGGATGACTCTGGTAATCACCGATGGAGAATTTTGGTGGAGCTGGCGGGAGTTGAACCCGCGTCCGAAATTCCTACATCCTCGGTACTACATGCTTAGTCCAGTCTTTACATTCGCTTGCCAGCTGCGGACGGACACGCCACTAACAAACTAGCCTGATTAGTTTTAACGCTTCAACCCCAGGCAGGGCATCCGCGCGATCTCTTTTGGGTTTGACCTCTCTTGATCCCCGTCCTAAGAGCGGAGGCTAGGGAGAGAGGGCTTCAAAGCAGGTTATTAAGCTGCTAAAGCGTAGTTTTCGTCGTTTGCGACTATTTTTTGCGGCTTTTTACGAGGCCAACCGCCCCTCGGCATGCACCTTGGGTTTCGCAAATCCCGTCGAATCCAGAATCAGCCCCAAAAGTGTGAAATGAGTATAACACTTTTATGATGCAGCACACCAGTCCATATCGTGGCTGCATTTCATTGGGTGATGTTTACATGGCGTGTGAAGAGGAATAACCAGAACGAGGGTGCGTGGGAAATGATGCCCTCTCCCGGCGTGAGAGGGCGGAACAGGGCGCTATCAGCGTCCTGCGTTTTTCATGATACGTGCTTTATCGAGCTGCCATTCACGCTCCTTCAGATCGGAGCGTTTATCGTGCTGTTTCTTACCTTTCGCTACGCCGATTTTTACTTTGCACCAGGCATTTTTCCAGTACAGCGACAGCGCTACCACGGTGTAACCTTCGCGGTTGATGCGTCCGTAGAGTGAATCGAGCTCGCGTTGGTTAAGCAACAGTTTGCGTGTGCGGGTCGGATCGCAAACATAGTGGCTGGACGCCACGGTCAGCGGTGTAAAGTTGGCGCCAAACAGAAAGGCTTCGCCGTCTTTCAGAATAACGTAGCTATCGCCAATGTTTGCTTTACCGGCGCGCAAGGATTTTACTTCCCAGCCCTGCAATGCCAGCCCGG
Source organism: Kosakonia sp. WA-90 (assembly GCF_039871955.1). Taxonomy (NCBI): domain Bacteria; kingdom Pseudomonadati; phylum Pseudomonadota; class Gammaproteobacteria; order Enterobacterales; family Enterobacteriaceae; genus Kosakonia; species Kosakonia sp. WA-90. The sequence goes on along the minus strand of NZ_JBDPLJ010000010.1, from coordinate 44,990 downwards.
CTTCAAATTCCTCTTCGATGAAGTATTCATGGCGGGCGCGCTTGTTGAGCGCGATGGTTGCTGAACCTGGTTTATATGCTTTTTTCTTCGTCATAATGTCGTGAAGCCATCCGGTAATCTGATATCTGAAACTGACCTCATTGCGTCCTGTGAGGTTTAACGCGTTATCTTAGCATGAGTTCCGGCGTAGCGTTTTCCTTTCATCCTGGGGAGATGTTATTATTTGTCGATTGTGTGAACGTGGAAGAACCGAATGCCTCAGATTAGCCGGACTGCGCTGGTTCCTTATAGCGCAGAACAAATGTATCAGTTAGTGAATGATGTAAAGTCCTACCCGCAGTTTCTGCCAGGCTGTACAGGCAGCCGGGTGCTGGAGTCCGGGCCGTCGGTGATGACCGCTGCCGTGGATGTTTCCAAAGCCGGGATCAGCAAGACTTTTACCACACGCAATACGCTGGAAACTAACCAGAGCATTTTGATGCACCTGGTGGATGGCCCGTTCAAATCGTTGATCGGTGGCTGGAAATTTACACCGCTTAGTACCGACGCCTGTCGTATTGAGTTCCAGCTCGATTTCGAGTTTACCAACAAGCTGATCGAACTGGCATTTGGCCGCATCTTTAAAGAGCTGGCGGCAAATATGGTGCAGGCCTTTACCCTTCGGGCGAAAGAGGTTTACCGTGTCGGGTAAGATTGCCGTCGAAGTTGCCTATGCTTTACCAGAAAAGCAGTATCTGCAACGGGTGACGTTGGACGATGGCGCAACCGTTGAACAAGCGATTGTGGCTTCGGGTTTGCTGGATCTTCGTGACGATATCGATCTGAACGTTAATAAAGTCGGTATTTACAGCAGACCGGCTAAATTACAGGATGTGCTGCGCGATGGTGATCGCGTGGAGATCTACCGCCCGCTGATTGCTGACCCAAAAGAATTGCGTCGCCAGCGTGCGGAAAAATCCGCCAGTGCGAAAAAGTAATTTTGTTTATTTCGCCGCTGTGCTGGTTTTTAACAATGCGTTAAGGCGTGAGGTGGCGTTGTTCCATGGCGAGACAGTATTAAACTGGATCATTCGACCTCGCGTCCATTTTCCATACCACTGCTGCTGATAGAGCGCTTCGTCGCTGTAGCTTTCAACCAGCATTACCAGAGCGTGATAGCACTGCTCCAGCTTTGCGCGCAGTGTTAACCAGTCGGTGATATCCGCGTAATCGCTGTAGTACTTTTGCGCCAGTTTGCCGAGCTCATTCCATTTGAATCCCGCTGCCGGAAAATCGATTTGCTTTCCTGACGCTTCCTGTTGATGCCAGTAGATCACCTGTTCTCCCCAACCCAGTAAGTAACTAACAAGGTTTGCGGCGCTCATTGTGGTGCCGGATGCATGCCCTTCCAGAAGAGGGGTAAATGCGATATCCACAGGAATGCGATCGAGTTTTTTCTGCAAAGTAAGCCAGGATTTCTCCATTGAAGCCAGCAGTTCATCTTTGCTTTGCGGTACAGCCATTGTTTCCTCCCTGAAAACAAAAAAGGTGCCCTTCGGCACCTTTTTGTGGTTATGGCTTACTGTTTGGTCAGCGCGGGTTTGTTATCCAGGTTGGTTAATACACCATTGCTGTTAAACGTCAGTGTCAGTGTCTGCTGGGTTACATCTTCATGTCCCGGTTGTTGGCGGAACACGTAGAACCAGGTGTTGCTACCAAACGGGTCTGTCATCATCGGCGTACCCAATGCATAAGCAACCTGCTGTTGCGTCATACCCACGTGGATTTTTGCAACGTCGTTAGGTGTCAGGTAGTTCCCCTGATTGATATCAGGGCGGTAAACCACGCGTTCTACAGTAGAGCAACCAGCGGTCAACGTCAGGAGAACCGCTGCGGCAGCAGTCAGCATTTTACAGCGCATAGTGATTTGATTCCTTTTCGGGCCCGAACAATACGTGGCTCATATGTAATATGCCGATGATAATAGACCTTTAGCCAGTTTAAAACCTTTGTGGCGGAGTCTGTTGTCGTTTTTGTCGGGAACTCTGACCCTGAGAATTCAAAAAAGTTTACGCTGCCAGCAGCTCTTTTGCATTCGCCAGCGCATTCCTTGTCACTTCGCTGCCGCCCAGCAGGCGGGCCAGCTCCTGTAAACGGGCACGTTTATCCAGCAGCTGCATATGCGTTTCGGTCATTGCGCCGTCGGTCACTTTACTGACATAGAAGTGATGATGCCCGCAGCCTGCTACCTGTGGCAGGTGAGTCACACACATTACCTGGGTTGATTCCCCTAACTGACGCAACAGTTTGCCGACCACAGCGGCGGTCGGACCGCTAATACCCACATCCACTTCATCGAAAATGAGTGCCGGGGTTTCCATTTTCCGTGCGGTAATCACCTGGATTGCCAGTGCAATGCGCGACAGTTCACCGCCAGAGGCGACTTTGGCGATAGATTGCAACGGTTGCCCAGGGTTAGTGGTGACACGAAACTCAATGCGATCGGCACCTTCAGCAGTCAGTGAACGATCATCAAAGGCGACATCAATATCAAACACACCGTGAGGCATAGAAAGCGCGTGCATGCTATCAGTGATCAACTGACTCAACTCCTGCGCATATTTCACGCGTTGGTCGTGCAGAAGCCGGGCGCTCTCCAGTGCCAGTTGATGATGCTGGCTGACGGCCAGCGTCAATGTTTCTTGTGAATCCGCCTGATCGTCCAGCAACTGCTGTTCATTAATCAGTGATTGGTGGAGCTGCGGCAGCTCTTCCGGGCTGATATGGTGTTTGCGGGCAAGTGTGATCTGCCGGGCGATGCGCTGTTCCAGTTCGTAGAGGCGATTCGGATCGAGATCCAGGCGGTCGCAGTAGTGGCGTAGCTCATCGCTGGCTTCGCTAATCTGGATGGCGGCTTCTTCCAGCATATCCAGCACGCCGGAAAGGCGCGTGTCCATGCCCGCCAGCTCCGTCAGTAACTGGCGAGCGGCATAGAGTTGACTTTGCAGGTTAACGTCTTCGCCATCCGCCAGTACATTCAGTGCGTGCTGGCTGGTAGAGAGCAGTTGTCCACTGTTCGCCAGCCGTTTGTATTCTTCGTCGATTTGCTCAAACTCGCCCGGTTGCGGGTTAAATTCATTCAGTTCTTTTAGTTGATAGTGCAACAGCTCTGCACGGGCTGCACGCTCCTGGCTCTGCTGCTGGTGCTGCGCCAGTTCACGGCAGCTCTGATGCCAGGCGCGATAGTTCTCCGACATTTGCAAAGTGAGCGCATACTCACCCGCGTAGCCATCGAGCAGCGTTTTTTGGTGTTCGGGTTTGATCAGCAACTGATGCGCGTGCTGCCCGTGGATTTGGATGAGGAGCTGGCCCAGTTCGCGTAACTGAGAAAGGGGGACCGCCGTACCGTTGATAAAACCGCGGGAACGCCCGTCACTGCTGATGACGCGGCGAAGTAAACACTCACGCCCGTCTTCGAGTTGGTTCTCTTCCAGCCAGCGTTGAGCCGCCGGGGTATCTTTCAACGCAAAGCGAGCGCACAGATCAGCGCGGGGCGCACCTGCGCGCACCATGTCAGCGTCGGCGCGGCCACCCAGGCACAGGCCGAGTGCGTCAATGGCAATGGATTTACCCGCCCCGGTTTCGCCGGTAATAGCCGTCATCCCGCTGTGAAAATCGATCTCAAGCTCACGAACGATAGCAAAATTACTGATGGTCAGTTGTGCCAACATGGTTGCTTTCCTGTATGAAAAACCATAACTGTGTTTTCGTACAGTATAAACTGGTTTTATATACAGTAAAGTGTTGTGTGATGATTTTCAGAACAATTTTTTCGACCAACCGAGTTTTGAGCTTAGCGTATTGAAATAGCTGTAATCTTTAGGGTGAATTAAGTTTAAATGATAGTCGCAGCGGCGGATTAACACATCTTCGCCTTCCTGAATGGGTAGGGCGATTTGGCTGTCGCAACTGACTTCCAGGTCGCTGCGCCGATGCGAGAAACGCAGGCGAATGGTGCTGCTGCTGTTGATAACCAGCGGGCGTGCCGACAGCGTATGCGGGAACATCGGTACCAGTGTGATGGCGTCCAGCGACGGCGTCAGAATCGGCCCACCTGCAGAAAGCGAATAGGCGGTGGAGCCAGTTGGCGTCGAGATAATCAGCCCGTCGGAACGCTGAGAAAACGCAAAAACTTCGTCAATATAGACTTCGAATTCTATCATATGGGCCACTTTGCCCGGGTGCAGCACCACTTCATTAATGGCGGTGCTGATGCGTTTTTGGCACTCCTGCTGACAGACTTGCACTTCCAGCAAAAAGCGTTTTTCAGCGATATAATGCCCTTCCAGCACATCGGCAAGCTGCTGTTGGGCGTTATCCGGGTCGAGGTCGGTGAGAAAACCGAGATTGCCGCGGTTAATGCCGATAACATTGATATCATAGCGGGCGAGGGTGCGCGCCGCGCCAAGCATATTACCGTCGCCACCGACCACCACCGCCAGATCGCCATACTGACCAATTTCCGCCAGCGTGCCGGTTCGCACATTTTTGAGCTGCAGTTCCTGGGCAATCTGCTGTTCAACAATGACATCGTAGCCTTTTGCGCTGAGCCAGCGATAAAGCATTTCATGTGTGGTCAGTGCGGTAGGGTGCCGTGGGTGCCCGACAATACCAATACACTTGAAATGGTGAGTCATGTTCTGCGGTCCTTGTGGCGAATGAATGATGACAATCTGTCACGTTCCCTTGAATCCCGGAAACTGATCCCCATAATAAGCCAGGTTAGCGAGATGAATGCAAAAAAACGCGGAGAAATTCATGAGTAGTAAAGAACAGAAAACGCCTGACGGGCAAGCCCCGGAAGAAATTATCATGGAACAGCACGATGATGTTGAGGCCGTTGTTGAGTCTGACGATTCTGCTGAGCAGGTGGATCCGCGCGATGAGAAAATTGCGAATCTTGAAACGCAATTAGCTGAAGCGCAAAACCGTGAGCGCGAAGCCGTTTTACGCATCAAAGCGGAAATGGAAAACCTGCGCCGCCGTACCGAACAGGACGTTGAGAAAGCGCATAAGTTCGCGCTGGAAAAATTCATCAACGAACTGCTGCCGGTCGTCGACAGCCTGGATCGCGCGTTGGAAGTGGCGGACAAAAACAACGCTGATATGGCACCGATGGTTGAAGGTATCGAATTGACGCTGAAGTCCATGCTGGATGTGGTGAAAAAATTCGGTGTGGAAGTGATTGCTGATACCAACGTTCCGCTGGATCCGAACGTGCATCAGGCCATTGCGATGGTCGAGTCTGATGAGATTGAAGCCGGTAAAGTGCTGGGCGTGATGCAAAAAGGGTATACCCTGAACGGCCGCACCATCCGTGCTGCGATGGTCACCGTAGCAAAAGCGAAGGCGTAAGCTTCCCTGAGCAGAAACCCTCTCTTTCGGAGAGGGTTTTTTTCATCCGCCTTATTCGGTTACGCTTTCTCGCAGGGCTTTTACCGGGATCACTTTCACCTGTTTGATCATATTGTCCTGTACGTCGAGAATATCGATGTCGTACTGCTCAATACGCACGCGCGTACCGATGGCGGGGATCTCTTCCAGCGCTTCCAGCAGCATGCCATTTATGGTGCGGGCTTCTTCTTCTGGTAGTCGCCAGTTAAAGGCTTTGTTCAGTTCGCGCACGCTGGCACCGCCTTCGATAATCACCGAACCGTCATTCTGCGGCGTGGCTTCGTCTGCGAGCGCCGGTGACATAGAGGTGGTGAAGTCCCCAACAATTTCTTCGAGAATATCTTCTACCGTGATTAGCCCCTGAATATCACCATATTCGTCGACCACCAGGCCGACTTTCTTTTTATTGCGCTGGAATTTCACCAGTTGCACGCTGAGCGGTGTGCCTTCCGGTACGTAGTAGATTTCGTCGGCAGCGCGGAGCATCACCTCTTTGGTGAACTCTTTTTTCTCGGTCATCAGGCGATAGGCTTCGCGCACGCGCAGCATACTGATTGCATCGTCCAGCGAGTCGCGATACAGCACAATACGACCGTGTGGCGAGTGCGTGAGCTGGCGAACAATGGATTTCCAGTCATCGTTAATATCGATGCCGACGATATCGTTGCGTGGCACCATAATGTCGTTAACGCTGACCTTTTCCAGATCGAGCACCGACAGCAGCATATCCTGATTGCGACGGGAGATTTGCGAACGCGATTCGTTGACGATGGTGCGCAGTTCGTCTTTGCTGAGCGCGCCGCTGACCACCACATCGGCTTTGATCCCCACCATGCGCATTAAGATGCGGGTAACGCCGTTGAGCAGCCAGACCAGCGGCAGCATGATCACCTGTAACGGCGCCAGCAGAAAACTGCTGGGGAAGGCGACCTTTTCCGGGTAAAGGGCGGCAATGGTTTTGGGCAGCACCTCGGCAAACACCAGCACCACGAAAGTCAGTACCCCGGTGGCGATAGCAACGCCGGCGTTGCCGTACAAACGCATGCCGACAATGGTGCCAATAGCCGAAGCGAGAATATTGACGAGGTTGTTGCCGATCAGCACCAGGCTTATCAGGCGATCCGGTTTGCGGAGCAGCTTTTCTACGCGACGGGCGGCCCGGTTACCCTGCTTTGCCAGATGGCGCAGGCGATAGCGGTTGAGCGTCATCATCCCGGTTTCAGAACCGGAAAAATACGCCGAAACCACGACCATAATGATCAGCGTGATGATCAATGTCGTGGTGGAGATGTGTTCCAGGGGGAACTCCTTTGTTTTAGCTCAGAAACTCTTGCAGGACGCGGCTGCCGAAATAGGCCAGCGTTAAGATCCCCGCGCCCGCGACATTGAACCAGACGACCCGACGACCGCGCCAGCCTTCATGGTAGTGGCCCCACAGCAAAACGATATAGACAAACCAGGCGATGATAGAGAGCACCGCTTTGTCGATATTGTCCATGCTGAACAGGTTTTTCATAAAGAATAGCCCGGTACACAATGTCAGAGTCAGCAATACCACACCGACCTGAGTGATGTGGAACATCTTGCGCTCGATCACCATCAGCGGTGGCATTTCACTGCTAAACGCCAGCCGTTTGTTCTTAAGCTGATAATCAATCCACGCCAATTGTAGGGCATACATGGCCGCAATAATTAAGGTGGCATAGGCGAAAAGGGATAACCCAATATGCACCATCATGCCAGGCGTCGCTTCCAGATGGGTGATGTATTCGTTAGGGACGAAAATAGCGAAAGCGAGGTTGATCAATGCAAAGGTGTAAACGATGGGCAACAGTAACCAGCCGCGATTTTTAGACGCCACAATGGTCATGACGGTGCAGATCATCAGACTGACCAGCGAGCCTACGTTTAATAAGCTGAGGTTTTGCCCACCGTCATCGGGGAAAATGCGTTCTTTCAGCCCAAAACCGTGGAAAATCAGGGCAATCACTGCTGAAAGAATGGCCATTCTGCGCCAGCCGCTGTTTTTTTGCAGCAGGCCAGGAACGATCAGCGCAATGCTGATGGAATAGGCAACAAGAGCGATCAGAGCGAAAACGGGCATATGGGTGTCGGCAGTTGACTGAAGAAGAAAGAAAAACAGTATAGCGTCACGGGACGTTGGCTCCAACAGTTGCATCACATACAGGAGCGGGACGTTCATGTTATACTGCGGAAAATTTTTGTAATGCGTCGCCCTGGCGGCCAATCGTATCACCTCAGGCGAGAGACCATGTTTGATAATTTAACCGATCGTTTGTCGCGCACGCTGCGCAATATCAGTGGCCGTGGGCGCCTCACTGAAGACAACATCAAAGATACCCTGCGCGAAGTGCGTATGGCGCTGCTGGAAGCGGACGTTGCGCTGCCGGTCGTGCGTGACTTTATCAACCGCGTGAAAGAGAAGGCGGTGGGGCATGAAGTCAATAAGAGTCTGACCCCAGGGCAGGAGTTCGTCAAAATCGTGCGCAATGAGCTGGTTGCGGCGATGGGCGAAGAAAATCAGAGCCTGAACCTTGCCGCGCAACCGCCAGCCGTCGTGCTGATGGCGGGTTTGCAAGGGGCCGGTAAAACCACCAGCGTGGGTAAACTCGGTAAGTTCCTGCGCGAAAAGCACAAGAAAAAGGTGATGGTGGTTTCTGCGGACGTTTATCGCCCGGCGGCAATCAAACAGTTGGAAACGCTGGCTCAGCAGGTGGGGGTGGAGTTCTTCCCCTCTGACGTTGCGCAAAAACCAGTGGATATCGTTAACGCGGCGCTGAAAGAAGCGAAGCTGAAGTTCTTCGACGTACTGCTGGTGGATACCGCCGGTCGTTTACACGTTGATGAAGCGATGATGGATGAGATCAAACAGGTCCACGCGGCGATTAAACCGGTGGAAACGCTGTTTGTGGTCGATGCCATGACTGGCCAGGATGCGGCAAATACGGCGAAAGCCTTTAATGAAGCGCTGCCGCTGACGGGGGTTGTGCTGACCAAAGTCGATGGTGATGCCCGCGGTGGTGCGGCGTTGTCGATTCGTCATATCACCGGCAAACCGATTAAGTTCCTTGGTGTTGGCGAGAAGACCGAGGCGCTGGAGCCGTTCCATCCGGATCGCATTGCTTCCCGTATTCTCGGTATGGGCGATGTGCTGTCGCTGATCGAAGATATTGAGAGCAAAGTTGACCGCGCACAGGCGGAGAAACTGGCAAATAAACTGAAGAAAGGCGACGGTTTTGATTTGACCGATTTCCTTGAGCAGTTGCGCCAGATGAAAAACATGGGCGGTATGGCGAGCCTGATGGGCAAGCTGCCTGGCATGGGGCAAATTCCGGACAACGTTAAAGCGCAAATGGACGATAAAGTGCTGGTGCGCATGGAAGCCATTATTAATTCCATGACGCTAAAAGAGCGCGCTAATCCGGACATTATCAAAGGTTCTCGTAAACGCCGTATTGCTGCCGGTAGCGGTATGCAGGTCCAGGATGTGAACCGTCTGCTTAAACAATTCGACGACATGCAGCGCATGATGAAGAAGATGAAGAAGGGCGGGATGGCGAAAATGATGCGCGGGATGAAAGGGATGATGCCGCCCGGCTTCCCGGGTAGATAATATCGGGCTATCTTCTTTGCCATTTTGCTGCCGGGGTGTGCTCAACATGCTCACGTACTGCGTGTACGCTCCGGTGACTGCGCACACGCCGATGTCAAATTGGCTGCAACGCCGACGGCCTCAGACCTCACAGTTTCATAACTGTCGATTGCTTTTTAGCAAAAAATGAGTAAAATTTTCGGGCTTTTAATATGACACCGGGCTCCGTTCCTCGATGGGGCCTGGTGTTTTATTCACACAAGAGGATGTTATGGTAACTATTCGTTTAGCACGTCACGGCGCTAAAAAGCGTCCGTTCTACCAGGTTGTTGTCACCGACAGCCGTAATGCACGCAACGGTCGCTTCATTGAGCGCGTTGGTTTCTTCAACCCGATCGCTTCCGAGAAAGAAGAAGGCACCCGCCTGGATCTGGATCGTATTCAGCACTGGGTTGGCCAGGGCGCTACCGTTTCCGATCGCGTTTCCGCGCTGATCAAAGAAGTACAGAAAGCAGCTTAATCTGTCACGGTGGTCATGATGAGCAAGCAACAAACCGCACAGACGCCTGTTGAGCCAATTATCGTTGGCAAACTGGGTTCTTCTTACGGAATTCGTGGTTGGCTCAGAGTGTTTTCCTCCACCGAAGACGCCGAAAGCATTTTTGACTATCAGCCCTGGTTTATTCAGAAGGCGGGTCAGTGGCAGAGCATTGAGCTGGAAAGCTGGCGCTACCACAATCAGGATATCGTCATCAAACTGAAAGGTGTTGATGACAGAGATGCGGCGAATCTGCTGACTAATTGCGAAATTGTCGTTGATTCCACGCAGTTGCCGGAACTGGAAGAGGGTGACTATTACTGGAAAGACCTTATGGGTTGCCAGGTAGTGACTACGGAAGGTTACAGCCTCGGTAAAGTCGTCGATATGATGGAAACCGGGTCTAATGACGTTCTCGTCATCAAAGCAAACCTGAAAGATGCATTTGGTATCAAGGAGCGGTTGGTTCCGTTCCTCGATGGGCAGGTTATCAAGAAAGTCGATCTCACTACTCAAACCATTGAAGTAGATTGGGATCCTGGTTTTTAAACCTCCGGATATACGGTAAAAGACGGCGCTATGTGGATTGGCATAATTAGCCTGTTTCCTGAAATGTTCCGCGCGATTACCGACTACGGGGTAACTGGCCGGGCAGTAAAAAATGGCCTGCTGAGCATCCAGAGCTGGAGTCCGCGTGACTTCGCTCACGACCGGCACCGTACCGTGGACGATCGTCCTTACGGCGGCGGACCGGGGATGCTAATGATGGTGAACCCTTTGCGGGACGCTATTCATGCAGCAAAAACCGCGGCGGGTGAAGGCGCCAAAGTGATTTATCTGTCGCCTCAGGGACGCAAGCTTGATCAAGCGGGCGTGAGTGAACTGGCTACCAATCAGAAACTGATTCTGGTGTGCGGTCGCTACGAAGGGATAGATGAGCGCGTAATTCAAACCGAGATCGACGAAGAATGGTCTATCGGCGATTACGTTCTCAGCGGTGGTGAGTTACCAGCGATGACGCTGATTGACTCAGTTTCCCGGTTTATTCCGGGCGTACTGGGACATGAGGCTTCAGCAACGGAAGATTCCTTTGCTGACGGGTTGCTGGACTGCCCACACTATACCCGGCCTGAAGTGTTAGAAGGGATGGAAGTACCGGCGGTGTTACTGTCGGGGAACCATGCTGAGATACGTCGCTGGCGTTTGAAACAGTCGCTGGGCCGCACCTGGCTTAGAAGACCTGAACTTCTGGAAAACCTGGCTCTGACTGAAGAGCAAGCAAGGTTGCTGGCGGAGTTCCAAAGCGAACACGCAAAACAGCAACTGCAACAGAAACATGATGGGACGGCGTAAGCCCCCAATATCAGTTTACCCAGGATAAGAGATTAAATTATGAGCAACATTATTAAGCAACTTGAACAAGAGCAGATGAAGCAGGACGTACCTTCCTTCCGTCCGGGCGATACCGTGGAAGTGAAAGTATGGGTTGTTGAAGGTTCCAAAAAACGTCTGCAGGCATTCGAGGGCGTGGTTATCGCTATTCGTAACCGCGGTCTGCACTCTGCATTCACTGTTCGTAAAATTTCCAACGGCGAAGGCGTTGAGCGTGTCTTCCAGACTCACTCTCCGGTAGTTGACAGCATTGCTGTTAAACGTCGTGGTGCTGTTCGTAAAGCTAAACTGTACTACCTGCGTGAGCGTACCGGTAAGTCTGCTCGTATTAAAGAGCGTCTTAACTAAGGATCGCTTTCGCGACATCCGAAAAGTTAGTGTAAAACAAGGGGTTGGCGTAATGCCAGCCCCTTTTTTATTGGCGATGGCGGCAGAATGGCGGCAGAGGATCGCCACTGGCGGCACTGAATGGCAGGCAAAAAAAAGCCTGCTTGCGCAGGCTTTGGGATGGGATATTGCCGGTATTACCGCGCACTGTGGGGCGGTGCGGCTTGTGTCGCGCCAGGACGGACAATGTAGCGTGCCAACGATTCGTGGGTCACGAAGGTGCAGCCGCAGTTGATGTTCTGGCACTGGTGGTAGCGTTCTTTGGTTTCGGTACTGAGATAGCGGCTTGAACGCGCATGAGCCGCTTCCTGGCATAACGGGCAATGCATCATTTTGTGATTTCTCCAGCGTGTTTATGCCAGTAATAATATACCATTAACTCGCAAATGCAAGTTAACAATTGCATTTGACGTTTTCAGGCGCCGGATTCCTCCATGTCGTACTCCACGTTTCGGATGTCGGCTTCCAGCTCCAGTTTTGTAATAAAACCTTTTTTATCAATGCCATGAGTCACTTTTTTGATCACCCATGGCGTTTTATTGATCACATCCTTAAAACCCGATAACCGGACAGGCGTTTCCGGCGCGATGTCGGCCCGTCCTTGCGCGAGAGTCAGGCTAAATTGCGCTGCATTTCTCTGACGTTGTTGCCATTCCGCTTCTGCCGCACGGATGGCTTCATCTTTGGAGGCGAACATGTTTTGCAGGATGCTGACATTCTCGCGTGAACCGGCGAGGTAATCCTTTGTTGCCTGCTGCGTGCCGGCGCTTTTGCGCGTCAGTTTTACCTGTTTCACCTGTTTCTGCGGCGTTTTCGTATCCTGCCAGCGAGCGATGACACTGCCGTATGCTGTCCGATCGGCCAAATCAAACGTATGAGCATCGCCATCGCTACGGCTGATGGTCACCGTTGGGATGGCCTTACCGCCTCGTACGCATTTACCCGGCACAAGAAAAATCAGTACGCCCGATTTTACGGCGATTTCAGCACCGTTGCGGATAGCCAGCCGGGTGAGAAAGGCGATGTCGCTCTCTTTGGACTGGTCAATATGCGCTATCGTAATACCGGCCAACGCCGGCGAGACGCTGGCGCTCAGCGAATTGCGCCAGGCAATATCTTTCACAATCTCGCCAAGCGTTGTGTCATGCCATGACCACTCTTTTGGGGTATTCATGTCATTGCGAAAATCGACGCTGCGCCCGGTAATCACCAGTTGATCCGGCGTGCCCCGGTGCGTGACCTGGTCGATAATGAAACTTCCCATATCGGTCAGTACCGAGCCCTGTCGGCCAATCGAGACGTTAACCTGCGCGTTGCGCTCTGGCATCTCGATTTTGCCGTCGCTGTCATCCAGCGTCAGTGTCAGCGTGTCAGCTTCAAAACCGCGGTTGTCCGTGACCGTGAGCGCGATTAATCGCGGGGCGAGCCTGGCGGTAATGTCTTTTTTTTCGTCTTTGCTGGTGTTGTTTTTTGCCGCAGAGGCGCTGCTGCTGGCGGGTTTTTGGTTCAGCTCCAGCTTAAACGCGGGGGCATCTCCCCGCGTCAGATCGTTGTCGAGAGCGTCAATCATCCGCGACTCCCCAGCATTTTGGTGGCATCGTCGAGCAGCTTACTGCCTTTCGTGTAAAGCGCTTCTGCCTCGGAGAGCAGCGACTCGTCGACCCGGGTTAAATTCAGGGTGAAGCTGATTTTGCGCGGCGAGCCGTCGCTATAAAACTCGGAGCCGTTCTCTTTGACGCTGCTGATGACATACACACCGTAAATCATGCCCGTGCCGTCGATGAGCGGCCATTGTCCGCCCTGTTCAGCCATCAGACGCACGGCCGCCAGCGACAGCACGCCGCCGGTCAGTTCCGGGTAGAGCGCGCCGGTAATTTCGAGAGTATCTTCGCCCGGACCGATATACTGATACGCCGCGCGTTTACCGACGCGCGCGTTGCTGCTCCAGGTAAACGTCGAGGTGCGGTTCAGGTTCTGAAACGGCAGCGTTTGCCGCATAAAGACAAAAAGTCCCAGCGCCAGCATCATAATTAAAACCCTCCTGATGGATAGAATTGCGAAAGGGTGCTGTTGCGTTTGTTCGCCGCGTCCTGGCGGAACAGATCCTGCAGGTAGCGCTCGTTAGTGCTACCGGGGGTGATATCGCCCTGTAGCGTGACGTTATATTCCGTTTTGCTCTGGTCGACATACGAATTACCGCCTGCGGGTCTGGCTGCCTGGTAGTTGTTGAATCCCGGCATTGTGCTGGTTGGCTGGACGTAACCGAATGTTGTCCCCGCCGCTGTTGCGTCCACCTGCGGTTTGGGGATCGCAATCGCCGGTTGCTTGTTCACGATGCCGAGTTTCTCCAGCAGCCAGCCGACGCCGTCGATCAGCAATTTCAGCGGCCATAAGCAACCGATCAGCCCATCGGCCAGAAACTTGCCAAAGGATTGCCCGGCATTGCCGCACTTCTCTAGTGCTTCCTGACTGAATGTAATCGGGGAGAGCAGCGCGCCAAACAGGTCTTTTATCCACGTCAGGCCGTTGCCAATGGCGTCGAAAACGGGCTGTAAAGGCGCGAACAGTCCGGCAAGTGGGGCTAATCCGGCTTTGATACCTTCGACCACGCCGCCAAAGAAGGCGCTAATCGGTTCCCAGAGGGCGTAAATGCCCAGCGCTATGCCGGCAATGGCGGCGATGATGCCGATGATGGGCAGGGTAAGCGAGCCAAGTACCGCTACAATAGCGCCACACACGGTGGTAAAGACGCTGCCAAGGGTGGTGGCGATGGTGATAAGCGTACTGATGCCCGTAAAGACGGGCGCAATAACGCTGGCCACGGTGCCAATGGCCCCGGCGACGCCAACCACCACGGTGGCGATCATGCCGAAGGTTTGCACCAGTCCCTGGTTGTTCTGTACCCACTGTTGTAGCTGGCCCAGATACTGAGTAGCGGTTTGTACCAGCTGGCGTAAAGAGGATTCCTGAGTGCGGAAAATATCCACGCTCAGCGACTGATACGCCGCTTGCAGCACTTGTAAATCGGTGCCGAGATTGCCGCCGCTCTGCGCGGTTGCCACGTTCGCGCCGGGGTTGGCTGGACTGGCAGGGGTGGCTGCCGGTGCCTCTTTCAGCGACGCTTCGTAACCCGGTTGCAGCAGTTTTTTGCCGAGGTTAACCCCGGTGGTAGCAACCGACATGCCGGTTTTGCCGACGGTGGAGAGGTTCCCGGCAATACCCAGAATGGATTGCTGTCCCGCTTTGATTTTCGCCATGCGGTTTTGCCGGTTCTCCTGCGCCAGCGCATCGCGCTGGGTGGTCAGTTGCCCGGTATGCTCGTTGATGCTGTTTTGCAGACGCTGCCGTGCGCTTGCCGGTGCGCGGGTGCTGATGCCTGCCTGGCTCAGTACCTGGCGCTGGTTTTTCATCGACTGACGCAGGTCATCATGCTGTTGTTGCAGGGTGCTGACGCGGCTGCGGGCTTTCTCCAGTTCGCTTATTTGCGTACGGGAGGGCTCGTCCACTTTTTTCAGTTCAGATGCCAGCGCGCGGGTTTTCTCTTTGGCGACGTTCAGCGCCTGGCTGACGGCAGTCAGGGCGCTTTGCGTTCGGGTAAAACCGTCGATTTGCGCCACCTGACTGTACAGGCCGCGTAAGGTGGTCTGCGTCTCTTTAACCTGATCAGACAGCGACACATTCGCGGTCTGTAAGGTTTTAAACGGGCGCGTCGCCTGATCAACAGCCGTGAGCAAGTCTTCTATTTTTACGCTGTTACTCATGTGTGTTTCCGCTTCGCTGCAGCGCTTTTTCGCGCCATGTGATGAGTTCGCTCAGGCTCAGGGGATAGAGCTCTGACGGCGGCCAGTGAAAAATCACCGCGATATCCGCCATCAGATCGTCAACCGACAGGTTCGCCGGAAAGCTTACCGTGCCGAAGCCGGTGACAAAAAACCAACCACCTTGCCGGCCAGCGCCACCATATCCACCAGGTCCAGCGCGCTCACTTCCTGCTCGGTAAGCGACGGCGAGGTAATGCGCGGCAACACTTTGATCAGCGCATCCACTTCGGCATTCGCCACTGCCGCCAGGCTCACGCCACGCAGCGTGCCGGCGTTCGGTTTCATCAGGGTAATAACAGCAATGCTCTGTTCGCCGCGTGTGATCGGGTTTTCCAGGGTGATGACGTTGTCAGTTTCGTTGCTCATGAGTTCCTCGTGGTTCCATTAGCGGGGGAAGAACCGGCCAGCGAGGCTGACCGGGATGCGCATTACAGGCCGATATTGCGGCGGTGCTGCTCGAGGCGGTCTACGCCGTTGACTTTTTCGATCATGTTAACGGTGTCGATTTCCACCAGTTCCTTGCCATCCATCGTCAGTTTGAAATAAGTGCAAACGACGGAGATTTTGGATTCGGTGTCTTCGCCCACTTTGTTTTCGCCTGTGTCGATCTCTTTCTGGCGACCACGCATGACCACTTCGACTGCCACCGTTTCACCGGTGTCGTCGCGCTGGTAGGAACCGGCGAAACGCACAGGGACGGCGTCTGCGCTGGTTGCGCCATACAGTTCCCAGATAGCCGTATCCGGGAAACCGCCCAGCGTCCACTCCATCGACATGGCGTCGTCATCCAGCCCCATATCGACAGGCGCGACACCACTCATGCCTGCGCCGCGGTAGTTTTCCAGCTTGCGGGTCAGTTTCGGCAGCGTGATGGATTTGGCGATCCCCTGATAGCTGTAGCCATTGAGGAACACGTTCATGTATTTCAGTTTTCTCGGCATTGCCATTTATCAGGTTCCTTAATTGCTGTTGACCGAGGAGACCAGATTCACCAGGTACTTATCGGTGATGCGCTGGCGTAAGGTCAGGTTTTCCAGTGGCGGCACCGGCGTATAGTCGTAATCGATATACAGTTTCCCGGCTTTCAGGGTGACGGCATCGTTGGCGGTTTCGTCGAACCAGCAGGTGGCATCCACGATGTACCCGTTGCTTTTCAGCTCGCGGAACTTCGCATTAATGCCTTCGATGATGTCGCGGATAAGCGTTGCGGTGATCGGTTTGTCCACCGCCCACATATGCGCATCGGCCATGGTGTCGGCGATAACCTGCGCGGTGCGGGTGTAGTTTTCAAACAGGAACAGCGGATCATCGGAGCAGGTGCGGTTGCCCCAGAAGCGGAAACCGTCTTTGCGGATAAGCGTGGTCACGCCAGCCGCGTTGAGCAGATCCGCGTCGGTACCGGATTCCTGCAAATCCCAGAACACCGGAGTACTGATGCCGGTCACACCGTTAACGCCAACGTTGGACAGGGTTTTGTGCCAGCCAACGGACTGGTCGATGTAAGCACGCAGACCCAGCGCGCGGGCAGTGGCGTAGGCGGTGGAAGTCGCGTTCGCGACGGTATCCCAGGCGAGGAAATCTGGCCAGATCACCATCAGCTCACGCTGGCTGAAGTTTTCGCGATACTTCATTGCATCGGAAAGGGTTTTGCAGCCCCAGGCACTGACATAGCCGAAGGCGCGCAGTTTCTGGCAGACAGAGGCCAGTGCGGTGGCGACTTCCTGGGTGTCATAACCCGGAACGCCAAGAATACGCGGTTTCACGCCGGTTACCGCTTCAGCGGTCAGCAGTGCTTTCAGGCCAGTGTATTTACCGTTTGCATCGGTGGTGCCGATGATATTGGAAATGGTCTGCGCCTGCGCGGTGTCGCCCGTGCCTTCCGCAACGCGCACCACAACGATGACCGGTTTCGCCTGGTCAGCAATGGCTTGCAGAGAAGAGGAGAGCGTACCTTTGACGCCCGCTTTCGCAATGGCGCTCTGCACGCTGGTGATCAGCACTGGTTCATTAAGGGGGAACATCTCAGCGTCTGCATCGCTGGCGGTACATACCATGCCGACAATGGCCGTTGAGACAGTGGAAATGACGCGTGTGCCGTCGTTGATTTCGACGACCTGGACGCCATGATGATAGTCACTCATCCGTTTAACTCCGTGGTTTTGGGGTGAGTGCTATTCTCCAGGGCGGCGGGGTCGGGCGCTATTTATCGGCGTTGGGGCTGGGCTGAAACAACAGATGTAGACATCGGTAATTCAGCTTCCTGTTCCTCTCTGATGAAAAAAAGCCGCGTTATGCGGCGGCTTCTTTTTCAGATGGAGCAGGGATGTCCCTCTGGGCCCAGGCAGGCATTCGCGAGTAAAACTCACGATATAACTCGCTGCTGTAATCTACAGGAAACATAGTGGGATCAAGTTGTTCCCCAAGAGATATGTAGTGAATCTTCTCGTTTTCTCCTAATTTCGCATAGAAGGTACTGTTATTAGTCATATTTGATATCCTTGGATCCCAACGTTATATGTGAGGCTTGCGGCTGAAACCTGCCAATAAAATGTACGTGTGTTCGCGATTACGGGCACAGTTGTATTACTGCTCTGGCTAACTGTCCCCCCTGTTAATGATGAACCAACAGAAAACCGACGAGAACCGAGTAAGTTGCTTGAACTTCCGATAACAAAAACCCCCGTCGTATCCACATTAACCAGCCCGATTGAAACCGATAAATCTACAGCAACCGTATTCAATGGAACGGCAGCCATCGTTTGCGAAATAGCTGTGTTAGGCGCTACTGAACCACTTAATGTTGTTGTTGGCGGTATGACCACGGAACGGCCCTGTACACCACATATTGAAAACTGAGACGAAACCACAGGTAGAACGGCAACGAGGGCGGATGCAGTGTACCCGGCAGGCATGTTTGTACCACCATAGACTTCGGGCGCAACAACAGATGTTGCGTTTACAGAAAGTAGCGCCGAAGTGTCTGTGGTTGGGTTGTATATTGCATACAAAGCAACAAAACCACTAACTGGTGCCGCTCCAGCATCCATTCCACCTGCACCATTGCTGGTCAGATCAATCGTTTTTTTGATGTTTGCGAGGCGATAATTTTTTCCTCCCAATACTGTTGCCACAACAAGTTCATCTGCAGTGAAGATTGCTGATGCTGACACTGCGTTGATGTACATTCTTGCATTGCGGGATTGTCCCACTACACTCACGCCATTAGCCGCTTCTTTTAAACCCAGGTTTTTAACCGCCGCAGCGACGGCTGCGGGACCCGAATCGGCTATCTCTTTCAGCGACTGGGAAATTTGCAAATACTGGCTGTGCGGGTTGGGGGCTTTAATATGATCGCTAAGGTGGTCGTCCACGTACTGACGACTGGCGAGCGCCACCGTGGCATCCACTTTTAAGGTGATGGCCGACGTATTCGAAATCGTCAGCACCATGCGGATGGTTTGCGTGCGGCCACTGCCCTCATCCAGTTGCGGTTTATAGGTTTCCGGGCAGTTCGCCACGGCCACCAGTACCCCAGCATCGTCGTAGAGACCCATTTCGCGGATCCAGAAGCCGCCTTCATTTTCCGGAATAATTTGCTCGGCGATAATCTGGTTACTGTTGATGCTATCCACCATCAGCACATTCAGTGCACCGATGCGTTTCTGGTTCACCAGGCTGGTTTGCGTGGCGTTCGGTGAGGGCAGCGTGCCATTACCGTCGCCAACTGCCATGCGGGTAATGTTAAGCCGGGTGCCTTGCGCCGTGGCGGCCGCCAGCTTCGCTGCTCCCTGATTGGTCAGAATGGCATAATATTTCGCAGTCATGCGTTCACTCTCGGTTATCGGATAAGTAAACGACATTGTCCGGTGCAGATGTGGGAGGGGGCTATCGGTCGGGGTTGGCTGCGGTCTGGTACAACCCGGCATAAAAAACGGGCCGAAGCCCGTTGCGTATTATGCCGGTTGCACAGGCCAGCTGATATCCGGTGCCTGCGCGCTATCCATTGCCTGCACGGCATCAATATAATCCATCCAGGCGATCAGCCGCGCTTTATTAGCATCGCTAATGCGACCCAGTTGCAGGGCCGTCTGCCACAGGCTGATGGTGTTTTTCGCTTCATTCAGCAACTGCGTTTTTTTCTGCTCTGCGCTGGCTATTTGCGCGGCATGCTGTGCGGCGCTGTCGGTGACCCAGGTGCTGCCGTTCCACTTATCGTACGGCGTTGCCGGGGCAAGCGTGGTCACGTTCGCCGGGTAATCACCCAGCGTGGTAATAGACGTTTTTTCACCGCTTTCGAGATTATAAACGGTTTCGCCGCGATGATCGGCAACGTATTGCCAACTGCGGCCATCGGTCGCGCAGCACACCGCGAAACCGTTTTTCGCCGCCAGCGGTGGTTCAACGGTCGAATTGCCGGGAATACCCACGCCAATCGCCAGGTACTCTACCGACGTAGAGTAGTATTCGCGTGTCTCACCATCAAAGTTATAGACAGTGATCTCCCCGGCAGCGGTGGCAATCAGGTTCTGGTTCAGCGTTGCTTGCGACATTATTGAGCCCTCACGATGTAATTAAATGCAATGTTGCGCGGTCGGTTTTCTGCCGCGGTAGGGACGGAGAGTGAGGCGTTAACACCAATTCCATATCCGTTAGCCAGGGTTTCTGACGATCCCCCGCCTTGTGGCATTCCCATTCCGTATAAAATCCCGCTGACATGTTGCTCGAATCCGTAGGGGGCAACACAAGGAATCGACCCCACCAGGTTGCGGATAGCGTCTCCTTGTGCAGTTAATAACGCTCTTCCTGCATCTACCCCACGTCCATCATCCCAGCCACGAAGAAATTCCCCACGTAGATCCGGCAGTACGCCAGAAGGGTAGGCTGCAGCCAGCCTTGGGAATTGCACTTTATCGAACGTGGCACCGTTGCACTTGAACCAACCGCCCGGCGGTGTTGCCTGCGGCCAGGCGACAGGCGCGCCGACAGGAAGAATGCCGTCATAATCGGCGATAACATCACGCACATATTTGGTGTTGGCGATTTGCTGCCCGTAGTTGCTGACAGAAGTATTGGGCACGGTCGGCGCGCCGGTGAATACCGGGCTGGCAAGCGGCGCATACTGAGTGTGCGGGGTGCTGGCCTTAATATGATTATTCATCAGGTCGTCAGCGTACTGGCGTGTGGCCAGCACCACCGACGGGTCAATTTTGAGGGTGACCGCCGCCGTTGACGAGACCACCACCACCATGCGAATCGTCTGCGTACGCCCGCTGCCTTCCTGCATCTGCGGCTTATAGGTTTCCGGGCAGTTGGCAATGGCAATCAGCACGCCGTCGTCATCATACAGGCCGATTTCGCGGATCCAGTAACCCCCTTCGGTTTCAGGAATCACCTGCTCGGCAATAATCTGGTTGGCATTGCTGGGGTCAACAGAAAGCCGGTTCAGCGGCGCAATACGTTTCTGGTTAATCAGTTTCGTTTGCGAAGCATCGGGGGTCGGCAACACGCCGTTGGCATCGCCGATCGCCATCTGCGTAAGAGTAAGTTTTGTGCCTAGCGCCGTTGCGTTCGCCAGCTTCGCTGCACCCTGACTGGTCAGAATGGCAAAATATTTTGCGGACATGCGTTAACTCTCTGGTTGTTTGTGGATGAATGAAACATCGCGGTTAAGACAGGCGTTATTTTCCGTTCAGCCACAGACGAACACCATTTAACCGGGTTTATTACGGGCTGACACAACGACGAGGAATAAAAAAAAGCGCCAGATGGCGCTGTGTTTAACAGAATGGCAATACGGGCATTACGCTGCCCGGACGATATAGTTAAAAGCAATGTTGCGTGGGCGGTTTTCAGTTGATGTTGGCACAACGAGCGACGCATCAAATCTGACACCATAGTTAGTGGTTGGAGATACGGACTGGGGCACAGGCGTGATCGTGTTATTGGTGCCAGAGTTAAAAGTGGCCAGTGCGCCGCTGACACCAGTTGGAATTACCACGCCGTTAGAACCTGATTGATAGGCAATTATTGAGCCAGTGATATTGCGAATGGCATCTCCCTGTGCGCTTAACAGCACCCGGTCGGTATCCACCTTGCGCCCATTATCCCAGCCGCGAATAAACTCGCCGCGCAGATCAGGCAACACGCCAGACGGGTACACCGCTGCCAGCCCAGGCCAGGTGGCTTTATCAAATGCCGCGCCATTGCACAACAGCCAGCCGTCAGGCGGCATTGCCGCAGGGTAAGGCACCGGCACGCCAATCGGCGTGTAGTAGGCGATATCCGCCACTTTCACGTATTGCGGATGCGGGTTGGCAGCAGCCAGGTGATTCGCCAGCAGGCTGTCTGCATAGGCTTTCACCTCAATGACTTTATCATCCACATAGTTACGCGTGGCCAGCACCACCGCCGGGTCAATGGTCAGCGTCACCGACGACGGCGACGATACCGCCAATAGCATGCGCACAATTTGCGTGCGCCCGCTGCCTTCCTGCATCTGCGGTTTATAGGTCTCCGGGCAGTTAGCGACGGCAACCAGCGAGCCCTCATCATCATACAGACCGATTTCGCGGATCCAGAAACCGCCCTCGGTTTCCGGAATCACCTGTTCGGCAATGATCTGACTGGCATTGCCGGGATCGAGAGTCAGCGTATTCAGTGGCGCAATACGTTTCTGGTTAATCAATGCGGTTTGCGCGGCATCCGGCGTGGGTAATGCGCCGTTAGCATCGCCGACCGCCATTTGCGTCAGTTTGAGCTGACGGCCAAGCGCGGTAGCGTTCGCCAGTTTCGCCGCCCCCAGGTTGGTCAGAATGGCAAAATATTTGGTGGTCATGGGTTAACTCTCAGGTCATCAATCAAATGAACAGCGGAAGCCGGGAAGCTCTCACCGCCAACAACAATCTCTTCCGGCGCGTAGGGGTAAACCGTCAGCTCTTCACCCAGGTAACAGCCCGCACCGACATAAAACTCACCCTGCGTACTCAGGCTAATATTCAGGCTGGTGAGATGGCGGCTCGCGGGTTTGGCGTCATCAATCAACCGCTCCAGCTCCTCGTACATCGCCTCGGTGATGCCGTGATCCTGCACGCCAATCACCAGCTTAAAAGTGCCAGGCTCGGCGTTGTCCTGCCACCACTCGCGCAGCTCAATCAGAAAACCGAGCGGTTCGACAACACGGTGCAGGGCGCTGAGTGTGCCCTTGTGCTGATGAACATAAAAAGAGGCGGCAATCACGTTGCGTTTGGTGGCTTCCGGCCAGGTGTAATCCCAGCGATCGACCGACATCGCCCACGCCAGGTAAGGCAGCAGCTCCGCCGGGCATTTTTGCGGGTCCCACAAGGTACGCAGCGGCACCGGCACACGTTCGATTTGCGCCGCCGCTGTGGTTGCCGCTACCTCAAGCCCTGAGGAGCCAACCGGTAACAGGCGGTCATCATTCATCGGTACCTCCGGCCTGAATGCTCCACGCGGTGCAATACGACGCCTGATGTTTGTCGAGCACCAGATCGCTTTGCGGGGCGCTCAGCTCGACACGCTGCACGCCTTCAACATGCAGGGCGGCATAAATCGCCGACTGGCGAATGTCGCGGCCAAGTCGGCGCTGGGCATTGATATAGGCTTTCAGTTGCGCTTCGGCGGCCTGGCGAATCGGTTCGGATTCCGGTCCCGGGTAGAAATAGAGCGTGGCGTTAATCTGGTACGGCACAATCTGTGCGCTTTGCACCGTCACGCGATCACCCACCGGGCGCACATCTTCCGCGTTTAGGGCTTTATCGACGATGGCGACCAGTTCGTCGCTGGCGCTGCCATCGCCTTCGCGGGAGAGCACCGACACGGTGATATACGCCGGATTCGGACTGACCACGGAGATATCCGCCACCCGTCCGTCGGCGCTGCGCCCGTGGTATTCATACGCACCCACCGGCCCGGCGACGCTTAATCCTTCAAACGCCTGCTGCGCGCGCAGACGCAGATCCTTATCGGACTCCATCACGGCGGCGGTCGGCGGAAGGGTGCTGTCATCCGCCGGGGTGATGGTCAGACGCGCGGTGTTGCTGTTGGCGGCAACCACATCGAGGTCATTCCCGGCGGCGTAGGCCAGCATCACCGCGCGTGCGGCTTCGTTGACGCGCTGGCGCCACATCACTTCGCGGTAGGCGTTCTCTTCAAGAAACTTGGTCAACGGCTCAGATTCCAGCGCCAGCGTACGGGCGATTGCCTCTTGCTCATCCGTTGGAAACAGGGAAATCAGCGTTGCTTTACGCGCATCGAGGATAGTTTCGTAATTCAGCTCCTCGACCACGTCCGGCGCAGGAAGCTGGCTCAGATCGATAATCGGCATGGTTTTAACTCACAGGAAGGGTTAACGAAAGGGATTCACCGGTGCTGGCAAGCTGGCCGGTCAGGTTGACAATCATTTTGCCGTCGAACTGGCGCTCAACGGTCACCGCGCTGACGCGGATGCGCGGCTCCCATTTCAGCAGCGCCATATAGCACGCCGCCTGAATTTGCAGTACCAGCGCCGGGGTTTGCGGCTGGTCGATCATCTCAAACAATTGCGAGCCGTAGTCGCGGCGCATCACCCGCGAGCCAATCGGCGTACGCAGGATGTCGCTGATGCTCTGGCGGATATGCGCAGTGTCGGTCAGGCTCGCGCCGGTGGTGCGGTTTAACCCGCTGTAACGAACTGTCATAGAGGTGCTCCTGTTGTACCGCCGCTGTCGCCAGGGTGTTGATGGGTATGCAGCACTTTGCCGTTGGACGACAGCGAACCGCCGCTGTGCTCGATATTGCCGCGCATCGTGCCGCCGCTTTTTACCTCCAGCGTGCCGGTGATGAGCTTATTGGTGCAGACCACTTCCGGGGTATCCAGCGTGACGCGGGTGGAAGCCTTCACTAACACTTCCGGCACGCTGGCGGTAATGGATTGTGAGGCGCTGATCTCGGCGGTTTTGATGCCGCTGACTTTCAGGGCGCTGGTTTGGGGTTCGTACTCAACTACTGCGCCATCCGGGAAGGCAACATGCCAGGCATCCGCCGAAGTGGACGGTGCCGGGCGATCGTCGGAATAGATCCCGGGCAGAACAAATGCGGTGTCGAGTTCGCCACCGACCGCCAGCACTAACACCTGCTCGCCGACGGAAGGCGCCCACCACGTACGTGATTGACCGGCGCGGTGGGTTAACCACTGCAGCCACTGAGTAACAAGGCCGCCTGTCTGCACACGACAACGCCCGGTGTTAAGGTCGGTTTCGACGATAATCCCGGTGCGGATCATATTGCGCAGCGCGCGGGCCATTTCCTGGAGCGAGAGTTGTGTATTCATACGCGAAATGATGCTATGCGCCCCCGGCTTTGGAAAACGGACAACGCTGTCCGGGTTTTGGCACAACGCCAGGGAGCAATGGGTTATCAGGAGGACCAGCTGCTGAGCAGCTCGCCGTGAACATACAGCTCTTTCGGGCGGGTCACCAACGCCGGCGGCAACGGCTCCGGCAGCGTTTCGGCATACAGCGCGCCATCCACTTCCTTCACCTGTGTGCGTTCCGTCAGTTGCAGCGTGAGGGCCAGATCCTGCGTACTGTCGCTATTGGTAACCAGCGTCCAGCTAAAACAGGCTTGCTGCCCGGCTTCCACGGTGAGGATATCGGGCTGGTTGTCGCGTAGCCACAGCATCACCGGCACGAAGATCGTGTCGATATCGCCGGAAAAACCACTGACGGCGACATTCAGACTGAACTGTTTTTCAAACGACAGTGAGTGGGAGAGGGTGGCAATATTTCTGCCTTTATCCACCCACAGTCGCAGCATGGCAGGGTTAGTGCGCAGGGCCGGGACGGCGTCCATCAGGGCTTTGCGCAGCGTATCGGGTTTTAGCATTTATC
This sequence comes from Kosakonia sp. WA-90, assembly GCF_039871955.1. NCBI lineage: Bacteria > Pseudomonadati > Pseudomonadota > Gammaproteobacteria > Enterobacterales > Enterobacteriaceae > Kosakonia > Kosakonia sp. WA-90. Next base: position 19,919 of record NZ_JBDPLJ010000010.1, on the reverse strand, counting down.
TCATCCTGGCAGTGTTTAACGGTTTCGACCTGTAACGCGCACTGTTCCAGCGCGCGCTCAAGCCGTCGAATATCGGCGCTTAAGTCGCCGTTGGTTTGGGGATTACTTGCTGGCATCGGGCACAGACTGACCTGCGGGCAACGGTTGTAAACAGTGACCGGCAGAGGCGCAGGCGGGGCGCTGGTGCACCCGGCGCACAGCATCAGGCAGCTCAGCGCTGTACCAGCGGCGAAACGCATCGTTTTCATTGATTAACCTCGTAATAGCCTGTTCGCGCTGCACCGCCTGCGCACTGGCGGAATCCAGTTGCTGGCGCAGCGCCACCTGCGCCTGCTCGTTGCTGTCCGCCAGTTCGCGTGAGGCGGTAAGCTGCGCGTTCAGTTGTGCGATAGCGCTGTTTTGCGCCTGGGTTAGCTGGCGGGACTGTGCCAGCGACGTGCGCAGCGTGTGGTTTTGCTGCAACAGCCACAGCAGGCCGCAGACGCCCAACAGCAGGGCAATTAGCCAGGTTTTCATAACGTCCCCTGGAGACATAAGGCGCGTTCACGCTGGCGGCGATTTTCCAGCCCGGTATTGCGCACACCGTCGATAAACACCCAGCGTGGCAGCTGATCGCAGGCCTGTTGCCACTGTTTTTTATTGAGGAAAAACGCCAGCGTTGAGCGGCAGGCGGCACCGGTACCGACGTTAAACGCAAAGCTGATCACCGCGTCGTAGACCTGCGGCGGCATCGCTACCGTTACGCACTCCGACAGTCGACGCTCAACATGCAGGACATCGGCGACCAGGTTGACCGCCGCCTCTTTTTCCGTGATATCGCGTTTCGGCGTGACGCCGGCGGTATGGCCAATACCGGACGTCCAGACGCCAGCGCTGCACTGATAAGGGCGCAGCCGACAACCTTCGAGATCGGCAATCAGCGCCAGCCCTTGCTGCGAGGTATGGAGTAAGCGGAAGTCCGGTATCAGTGCCGCCAGCGCCAGCACGACCGCTGCGCTACAGCGTTTAACGGGTAAGCCCATTGATCACCTCCTGGCTCGTGGCGCAGGATTTGAGAAACAGATAGCTCTTTCGGCGGTAATACCAGTTCACCACCACGGTAACGGCAACGCCGAGCGCGCCAAACCAGGCGGCGAAGTCTTGTGGCGTCATCGCGCCAAAAAACGTCAGCGCGACGCTGATCCAGTACGCCAGCGACGAGGTGACTTTTTCGATGGTCATGCCCATAGGTTCACCGTTTCGTTCACCGTGGCGACCGCCACTTCCGGCAGTTCAACGCGGGTGCCATGGGGCAGGATCACCCCGAGTTCCGCCAGTCCAGGGTTGGCCAGAAGTACGGTTTCGACCACGCCTTCCGTGCGGCCGTAATAGCGCAGACAAAGGATGTCGAGGGTGTCGCCCTGTTGTGTAATTGCATTCATCGTGTTCGGATCTCTTGCGGTCTGGAGGGAGTGTTTCCAGCTTCAAGTGTCGTGGGTGGGGCAGACAGACGCCATCTGTCAGGGCTGGTTAAGCGTTGGCACAACGTGAGAAAGCCGTAATGATGCAGAAAGGGGAGAACAACAAAAGCGCGCGCCAGACCGGTGGCGGCTGGCGCGCAATGCTGTAAATGCCTCTGCCTGAGGAAGGCGGCAGAGCGTTATTCGGCGGGGTAAAAAAGCTCCTTATCTGCTACCCCTGGGGTTTCGCTGTGTGCGATGTTCGACACCATGGTCATGGCGAGTTCCATCTCTTCCCTGGTACAGCGATGAAGTAGCGCCAGATCAGTAATCAGTTTGACGCACGCCCAATTAAACTGCGATTTTTCGAAACGTTCAGACACCATGAATCCCCTCATGTGCTTTTACTGTATGGATGTACAGTATCATAAGCCTAATAGTAATGGGAAGCGAAAAATATTTCATCTTGATACCTATGTTGATGATTAAAAAAAGTATTGTTGTTTTCTGATAACGGTTTCTCTCCTCTGTTTTTTGTGAATTGCGCCGCAATTTTGTCAGGAGACTGGCAACAGCCCGCCTGCCATTCCCGCCGGGGCGTACAGTTATTGACAGAACTCCAAGAGGGCGCAGACGCGCCCTGAAGGTCAAGGTCCGTACGCTTCGGCACAATCTTCCATTTCTTCAGCCGCGTGAGCACCGGCGAACCCGCGCCGACGGTGGTGTCGTACAGGCCGCGAATGGCTACAATCGTTTCGCCATACTGATTAAACATGTTCTCCTCCTCGTACCATGTGCGCACTTGCAGGTCGTCGCGGCGTACAAACGGCCCGCCCTGCGCATTCACATAGCCAGCCCAGTCACCGGCGTCGGCGGCGTCATGCACCTGTGCGAACTCCACACTTAACCCGCGTGCGGTTTCGCTGTCGGCCATGCGCCGCAGTTCGCGGTACACCGTGACCGGTGCGCCGCCGATAAACTGGAACTGGCGGATACGCCAGCGCGAGGCCCATGCCGCCACTGCGCAAGCGGTTTCCTGCAACGGTGAACCGCTCTCGTGATCGGTTTCACCTTCCAGCGCATAACCGTCGATATTCTTAGCGATGTACTTCGCCACATAGCCGGTTGCGCTGCCCTTCCGTGAATCTATCGCCTGCGCATCAAAGCGCGCTTTCTTCGCTTTGTCACTATTAAGTTCATGATTGTCTTCAAGTTTTGCGTACTCGCTCGTAATATCGCGTATGCGAGCAACATCCTGAGGCTGCATAAACAGCAGCAGATGCCAGTGCGGGGTGCCATCGTGATGCGGCTCCGCCACGCGAATGCCGAACACGCGCAAATTATGGCGGTGCAGCTTGGCGCGAATACGCGCCCACAGCGCGGTGAAGTAACGTTGGGTCTGCGCCGGACTGGCACCGTTCCACTTCCGATTGCGGTAGCCGGCGCGGGTGGTGGCGTGCCAGGCGGAAGGGGCGGTCAGGGTGTAAAACTCGCCCACGTAACCCAGGTTCTGGCAGATGGTCTCGAACCCGCGAATGCGCGTCATCAGCTCGCTGCGGCGGATCGCCGGGTTGGCTACCGAACCATCGTGTTTATCGATCAGACTGATGCGGTTACCTTCTTCGTCCTCGAGTTCCATGCCTTTGAGAAACTCACGGTTACGGCGTTTTTGCTCGCGCCAGGCACTGACGCAATCCTGGCTGGCGTAGGGGTGTTTTTTCTTGCTGACGTTGCCCAGTGCGATCTGGAGATGTTCCCGCCACTGTGCAGCGATGCGGCGTAAATGCCCGCGCCACCACTGTTCGCTGAACAGGCGGATCACGGCCGGGGCGAGGTCGCTGGCGTTGGCCAGTTTGCGGGTGACCCGTTGCCAGTGCGGCGGTGTGACGTTGAATTGCAGGGCGATGATCCCCGCGCGCATATACCAACGATGCAGGGTTTTCAGCTCGGCGTCGTCGGCGTTATCGATATCTGCCAGTTCGCCGCGAATAAAATTGGCGATGTCCGCCGACAGCCGGTCGATCGCTTTTTTCGTCATGTCCGGTAGGCGGTTGTAGCGGGCGAGTAAATTCACCAGCCGGCTCGCGAGGTCGCGCTGAACCTGTGTATCGAAGTGGCCATTAAATACCGCTTTCGATACGCGCTGGTGAATGCAGGTGAGTTGGTAACGCTGTGTGACCGCGTTGAGGCGGGGCAGCGTACGCGCCACAACGTGGCGCAGCCAGGCGTTGGCGCGCGCCTCGCCGTGGTGCTTCTCCAGCGTATCCGCCGTGCGCATGATTGGCAGGCGTACACACTCCGGTTGCAGCGCCAGCGCATGACGGGCTTGCAACAACGCCGCAATCAGCTGATTGCGACGGTGGAGTTCGGCATGCGTGAGGTAGGGGCTGGCAATCGCCGGACGCGGCGCGTTCCACGGAAAAGCCCACGAGATCGCCAATTAGCGCCTCCTGTAGTGTTTATCTTGCCGTTCGGCGCGGTGCTGGCAGGTTACGCAGCAGGTCACGCCGGGCAGCGCCATACGGCGGGCTTCAGGGATAGGCGCATCGCAGTTTTCGCAGGTCAGACGCGATGGTAACAGCAGGCGGTTGCGTGCCTGGCGGATGTACCGTTCGCGCTCTTCCAGCTCACGCTGTTGTACGAGATCCATTTCATCGGCCATCGGTAACGCTCCTTAGGGTGTGGTGCATTGGGTTTCTCCTGATTGCGGGCAAAAGGGGGCCTGGCGGGTGGACGCCATGGCTTACGGATTGGGGGTTAGCGCGGCAGGGTCAGGCGTTTCGGAAACAGGCTGACGACCGCGCGGAAATGGTTCATTGCACTGATCACGGCTCTCTTCTCTTCAAGCGTCAGTGCGTGTGGGCCGAGAGCCTGGCGGGCCGCGGGCACGCGGGCGAGAAAGAAGATCGCCGCCAGTGCACGGCTGTTTTCCTCGTACTGCGCGTCGCGCTTATCGCATAAATCCTCGATAAAACGCGCCACTTCGGGCCAGCTATCGCCCCAGTGACTGGTGCGGAGTTCGGCGATATGGTTCAGCCCGTTAAGTCGTTCTCCGGCGCTGAGCGGTACGCTGATGCGGTCTGCTGTGATAGCCATACTCTCTCCTGTTTTCTTCTGAGCTTGCAAAAGCAAACTCAGTTAAAGGATGTGCCGGCGCGGTGATCGATATAGCGGCAGTCGATGGCCTGCTGCGTTAATTTGTCGCGCCAGGCTTTCACATTGATCAACGTACGGCTACGTTTCCCGGCATGTTGCGCCACGGAATAGTCGCGTGTCGGGGCTTTGAGCAATATGCCTTCGTCAAGCCATTGCCAGACCAGACGTTCGCTGATACCGCGCATGGCGGCGAAATCTTTCACCGTCATCGCGTCGGACATCGCCGAGCGGATCAGCGTTTGCAACGCTGGCAACAGGGCGGACATCAGCTCATCCATCTGGCCATGGGTGAAATTTCCGGATTGCATTTGAGAGTCGGATAACGGATGAGACGGCGTTGATTTTGCATCTGACATATCGCATTATCTCCTGTGGTTTGAAATGTACTGCACTGGTGTGCATTCTGGTCTATGTACAGCAATATAAATCGCAAATGCGATTGTGTAAATCACTTTTTCGAAGTTGGTATGCATGAGTGAAAACAAGATGAGTGTTCAGGATGTGATTGAGCGCATTGCCGCGTCCTATTCCGTCTCCAGCCAGAAAGCGCTCGCCGAAGCGCTGGATGTGCCGGCGAACAATATCAGTAGCTGGATCCAGCGCGAGAGCGTGCCCTATAAAGCAGTGGTCAAATGTGCGCTCGATACCGGGGCCGATCTGCACTGGCTGGTGGAAGGTGAGTTTGCAAATGCAAAATTAACCGATAAACCCGCACCGAAAGGCAAAGCGTTGTACAACGAGATTTTATCGACCGGCGGGCGCCCGGTGCTGCGCCGAATCCTCGATGCATACGGGTTTCAGATGCAAAAAGATCTCGGTGATTTGCTGGATATCTCTTCCGGAACCATCAGTACCTGGGTGCGGCGTGAGTTTTTCCCCGGCGATGTGGTGGTGACGTGCGCGCTGGATACCGGCGTGTCGCTCAACTGGTTGGCGACCGGCAAAGGCGAGATGTATCCCGCCGCGTCCACGTCGGCTGTGCAACACGAGGCGGCGCTGAGTATCCCGAAATATCGCCATGAGTCCGGCGAACTGAAAGAGGCGGGCATGTGGTTGCTGGATCGTAGCCTGGCACCGTCGTCCGTCGACAGCCTGAATTTTATTGAAGGGCTGAATGCGGGCTGGCTGGTGGACACTTCCGCGCAAAAAATCGGTAACGGTCGCTGGTTTATCCGCATTGATGATGTGCTGGATGTGTTTGATGTGGTGCGCTTGCCGGGCGGCAAGGTGCGTCTTACCAATCATTCGGCGGATTTTGAGTGCAACGTGACAGAGATTGAGCCGTTTGGCGTGGTGATTTTTACGCTGGAAAAACACGTTTAGGGTAACCATGACGGTCAGCAAACAGAAAAATGGGAAGTGGCTGTGCGAGCTCTATCCGCAGGGACGGGAGGGGCGACGTATTCGTCGGCAGTTTCCTACCAAAGGTGAAGCCGAGGCATTTGAGCGCTGGACAAAGCAGGAGGCGCAGGAGAAGCCCTGGCTTGGCGAAAAAGAGGACCGCCGTCGGTTGAGCGATCTGATTGCGCTGTGGTTTAAGTTGCATGGGCAGTCGCTGGCGGCCGGGAAATCGCGGATGGCTAAGCTGGAGATTGTCTGCCGGGGACTCGGCGACCCGCTGGCGACGGAGCTGACCGCGAAAGTGTGGGCGCACTATCGCGATCGGCGTTTGAGTGGCGAAATCGATAATGGTTACACGCGCGATCCGGCGAACTGGAAGGTGAAGCCGGTGACGGTGAACCGTGAGCAGCAGTATCTCAGTGCGGTGTTTAACGAGCTGAGTCGGTTGGGGGAGTGGCAGTTACCGAACCCGCTCGAGGGGGTACGGACGTTTCGCGAGAAAGAGCGCGAGATGACGTGGCTGACACCGCCGCAAATCGCCACACTGCTGGCGGCCTGTGACGCGTTCGGGAATCGCGATTTAACGCGGGTGGTGAAGGTGTGTCTTGCCACCGGCGCGCGCTGGCGCGAAGCGGAAAACCTTCAGCGCACGCAGCTTTCGGCCAATAAAATCACGTTTGTGAAAACCAAGGGCGGCAAGAACCGTACCGTGCCCATTCCGCAGTGGTTGTATGACGAGCTTGCGCCATTGCAGGGGCAGATGTTCCAGCCGTGCTATCCGGCGTTCAGCAAAATGCTGGCGTCCACCGATATCGCACTGGCCGAGGGGCAGAAAACCCATGTGTTGCGCCATACCTTTGCCGCGCATTTCATGACCAATGGCGGCAATATCTTGGTACTGCAGCGTATTCTGGGTCACGCCAATATCCGTGAAACCCTGCGTTACGCCCACTTCGCGCCCGATCATCTGGAAGACGCGGTAACCCTGAATCCGCTGGCGCATTTTAATGGCGGCAAAATGGCGGCAGAAGTTGCATAACGCTGCAATTTATTGCAGTGAAAGAGGGGGTAAGGCATTGGTGGGTAACGGTTATGAGCGTGTTGTGGAGAGGCGCGGGAAAAGCGTCTTAACTAGTTTTTTCGTGCTCTCTTCGAGGGATGCCAACCGCTTTTCGTTCTTTTTGGTGAAAAAATTAACCTTCTGGTGATGATTAATTTACAATGCCGCTTCGATCGGGAGGAGAAGGGGTGAAGCGTATTTTTCATCAGTATGCAGCAAAACGCGCGGCCGCCTGGCTGGCGTTATTTTCGATCCTGCTGATCCTCATCGCCCCGCTGATTTCCGTCTCGTTGCAACACGATTCGATGAAGGCGATGGCGGGCATGCATCATGAGATGAGCATGCCAATGCCTGACCATCATCAGATGTCGCATGCGCAAATGCGTCATCACGAAATACCCTCACAGAGCATGCCGCTCGACCACGCCCAAGCGTGTGGCTATTGCGTACTGCTGGCGCATGTTCCTGGTCTGATTTTCCTTGTCGCCATGTTGCTACTGGGGCGCGTATTGCGTATGCGCCTGGCCCCCGGAAAGCAAGAGGTTTCGCACTGGCACTTCTTTCCCTGGCTCTGGCCAGATACCCGCGCGCCGCCGCGCGTCTGCTTTTTCTGACACGATAATATTGCCCGTACGCCCTGGCGTAACGGCATCATTTTGCTATTTCTGAGGAAAAGTATGACTTCCTGCACCCCGCGTGCGGCGTGGCTGAACCTGCTACGACGCCTGCATTTTTACATCGGTCTGTTTGTGGGGCCGTTTATCTTTATCGCCGCCCTGACTGGCACTTTATACGTGGCGACGCCGCAGCTCGAAAACGCGCTCTATCAGGATGCGCTTTACGGCGTGGAGAAGGGTGAACGCCAGCCGCTGGCGGAACAGATTGCCATTGCTGAGCAGGTGACCGGCGGGCATCTGCGTCTCCATGCGGTGCGTCCTGGTCTGAGCGGTAACGACACGACACGTGTGATGTTTGCCGATCCGCGGCTTGGCGAGTCGGAAAATCGCGCCATTTTTATTGATCCAATGACTCTGCAAGTGAAGGGCGATATGACGGTTTATGGCACCAGCGGGATTTTGCCGCTGCGCCAGTGGATAGATTACGTCCACCGTTCATTGTTGCTCGGTGATGTCGGGCGTATTTACAGTGAACTGGCGGCGTCCTGGATGTGGGTGGCGGCGCTGGGTGGCATTGCGTTGTGGTTTTTCACCCGACCAAAGCGGCGGCTCAATAACCCGGTGCAACATCATCGGCGCTGGCATGTTTCGCTCGGCTGGATCTTGCTGGCGGGAATGTTGCTGTTCTCAGCAACCGGCTTGACCTGGTCACAATGGGCTGGCGGCAACGTTGATCGTTTGCGCGCCGCGTTTGGCTGGATGACTCCGCAACTCAATACACAACTGCATGGCATGGCAACGATTGGCGATCCACATGCGGAACACCATGCGCACCATGACGGTATGGAAATGCCTGATATGCAGCTCGATTGGGTGCAGTTTGATGAGGTGCTGCAGAGTGCGCAGCAGGCTGGCATTTCCGCCACTAAGCTGGAAATCCGCCCGCCGCGTAGCGCCGATAAAGCCTGGACGGTAAGTGAAATCGATCGTCGCTGGCCCACGCAGGTTGATGCGGTAGCCATTGACGGCAGCAGCATGGCGGTTATCGATCGCACCCGATTTGCTGATTTCCCGTTAATGGCGAAACTCACGCGCTGGGGCGTCGATTTCCATATGGGCGTACTGTTTGGTCTGCCGAATCAGTTACTGCTTATCGCCTTTGGCTGCGCACTCTGTGTCACGATCGTACTGGGCTACCGGCTATGGTGGATACGTCGTCCGGCTCGGGCAAGTACGAACCCGGCGGGAACATTGCTGTACTGCTGGCTGCATCTGAGCATAGTGGGGCGTACGATCACTGCGTCGCTGGCATTATTGCTGGGACTGGCTTTGCCGGTACTGGGGGGCAGCCTGTTGGTGTTTATACTGATGGATATCATACGCTGGAGGCGTCATCGTCAGGAGGCGCAGATCACGGTCGGCTAATGGCTAATGACAAATGGTGCGGCTAACCCCGCGCCATTTGTTTGTGTAACGCTACCGTTACAGTAATTGCACTGTAAAATGGCTTTTAATTTGATTGTGTAAAGTAAACGGTACGAATTGTGGATTGAAATCTTTACCGCTTGTGGTATGGTTACGTCATCCTCGCAAGAGGAACAACTATCGCAAACGAGTCACACAGGATCGCAATCATGCAAAAAGACGCGCTGAACAACGTACACATCACCGACGAACAGGTTCTGATCACACCGGATCAATTAAAAGCGACATTTCCGCTGACCACGGAGCAAGAAGCGCAAATCGCGCAATCTCGCCAGACCATCTCCGATATCATTGCCGGGCGCGATCCGCGCTTGCTGGTGGTTTGTGGTCCTTGCTCTATTCACGATCCGGAAGCGGCGATTGAGTACGCTCGTCGATTTAAAGCCCTTGCCGCAGAGGTCAGCGATAGCCTCTACCTGGTGATGCGCGTCTATTTTGAAAAACCCCGTACTACCGTTGGCTGGAAGGGGCTGATTAACGATCCGCATATGGATGGCTCGTTTGATGTGGAAGGCGGACTGAAGATTGCGCGCCGTCTGCTGGTTGAGCTGGTCAGCATGGGGCTGCCGCTGGCGACGGAAGCGCTGGATCCGAATAGCCCGCAGTTCCTGGGTGATCTGTTCAGCTGGTCGGCGATTGGCGCACGTACCACAGAATCCCAGACGCACCGCGAAATGGCCTCCGGTCTGTCGATGCCTGTGGGGTTCAAAAACGGCACCGACGGCAGCCTGGCCACGGCGATCAACGCCATGCGTGCTGCTGCGATGCCGCACCGCTTTGTCGGTATCAACCAGGCCGGTCAGGTCTGCCTGTTGCAAACGCAGGGTAACCCGGACGGGCATGTGATTTTGCGCGGTGGTAAAGCGCCGAACTACAGCCCGGCGGACGTTGCGCAGTGCGAAAAAGAGATGGCTCAGGCGGGACTCAGGCCGTCGCTGATGGTAGATTGCAGTCATGGTAACTCCAATAAAGATTATCGTCGCCAGCCTGCCGTTGCGGAATCCGTCGTTGCTCAAATCAAAGATGGCAACCGGTCGATTACCGGTTTGATGATTGAAAGCAACATTCACGAAGGCAATCAATCTTCTGAACAACCGCGCAGTGCAATGAAGTACGGCGTTTCCGTGACGGATGCCTGCATCAGTTGGGAAACCACGGAAGCGTTGTTGCGTGAGATTGATAAAGACCTGCGCAATAGTCTGGCGACGCGTCTTGCTTAAGAGGTTGTTATGGTTGCTGAATTGACCGCGTTGCGCGATCAGATTGATGACGTTGACAAGGCGCTGCTGGGATTACTGGCGCGCCGTCTGGAACTGGTGGCACAAGTTGGCGAAGTGAAAAGCCATTATGGCTTGCCCATTTATGTCCCTGAACGTGAGGCGGCAATGCTGGCGTCGCGCCGGAAAGAAGCTGAATCGCTGGGGGTACCACCCGATCTGATTGAGGATGTGCTGCGCCGTGTGATGCGTGAGTCCTACTCAAGCGAAAACGATAAAGGTTTTAAAACGCTCTACCCTGAATTGCGGCCAGTGGTCATTGTCGGCGGCGGTGGGCAAATGGGGCAACTGTTTGCCAAAATGCTGACGCTTTCCGGTTATCAGGTTCGCATTCTGGAAAAAGATGACTGGGCGCAGGCCGAGGCACTGGTGGCGGATGCTGGCATGGTGATTGTCAGCGTGCCGATCCATGTTACTGAGCAGGTGATCGCGAAGCTACCCGCGCTGCCGGATGATTGCATTCTTGTCGACCTTGCGTCGGTAAAAAGTGGCCCACTACAGGCCATGCTGGCGGCGCATCAAGGGCCCGTACTGGGATTACACCCGATGTTTGGCCCGGACAGCGGCAGTCTTGCTAAACAGGTGGTAGTCTGGTGCGATGGGCGGCAGCCGGAAGCGTATCAGTGGTTCCTGGAGCAGATTCAGGTGTGGGGCGCGCGTTTGCATCGTATCAGCGCCGTTGAACACGATCAGAACATGGCGTTTATCCAGGCGCTGCGGCACTTTGCCACCTTCGCTTATGGGCTGCATCTGGCGGAAGAGAATGTTCAGTTGGAGCAATTGCTGACGCTGTCTTCGCCAATTTATCGCCTCGAACTGGCGATGGTCGGCCGGCTGTTTGCTCAGGATCCGCAGCTTTATGCTGACATTATTATGTCGTCGTCCAGCAACCTGGCGTTGATCAAACGGTACTATAAACGCTTTGGCGAGGCGATTGGTTTGTTGGAGCAGGGAGACAAGCAGGCATTTATCGACAGCTTTCGAAAAGTGGAGCATTGGTTTGGTGATTATGCCCAGCGTTTCCAAAGTGAAAGCCGCGTGTTATTGCGTCAGGCGAACGATAGCCGCCAGTAATCTGAAAGCCGTTTATACTGAAAAGCCAGTGGTTACCCGCTGGCTTTTTTCATTTAAGGGACGCGCAATGGCTGAGCTGAAAACGCTGTTTGATTACACCGGGCATTTACCGGAATGCCCGACCTGGAGCGAACCGGAGCAGGCGCTCTACTGGGCCGATATCCTTGAAGGGGAGATCCATCGCTATCATCTGGCGACGGGTGAACATACGGTGTTGTCGTTTCCGGAGGAGGTTGGCTGTTTTGCATTGCGGGAAAAGGGCGGTTTTATCGTGGCGATGCGCTACGCCATCTGGTTAACCGATCCGCGCGGTCTGCTGCGGAAAAAAGTGTGTGATAACCCGTCGAATCCGCAACTGGCGCGCTTTAATGATGGTGGCACCGATCATCTGGGCCGTTTTTATGCCGGCACGTTTTGGGGGCCGGGTGACTACAATGGCGCACTGCTATTGCGTATTGATAATGATTTAACACCAAAAGTGGTGCAGTGCGACATTCATGGTGCTAACGGGCTGGCATTTAGTCCGGATGGTCAGTGGATGTTTACCTCTGATACGCCCAACGGTGTGATCTATCGGACGCCCTTGGATCAACAGGGGGAGCCGGGTAAACGTGAACTCTTCCACCGGTTTAAGGCGGGTGAAGGTATACCGGATGGTGCTGCCGTCGACGTGGAAGGTTGTTACTGGAGCGCGATTTTTGATGGTTGGCGTATTGCGCGTTTTTCGCCGCAGGGAGAACGACTGGAAGAGTATTCGCTGCCCGTTCGTTGCCCGACGATGGTCTGTTTTGGTGGTAAAGATATGAAAACGCTTTTTATTACTACTACGCGGGAAAATATGGATGCTGACGAAGTGGCGCAATACCCGCTTTCGGGGGCGATCTTCACCCTGCCGGTTAGCGTGGCAGGAATGAAGAAATCGCTGTTCAAAGAGCGTTAAACGGGCTCAACCGGCACTACGTTTTCGCTCGGGTAGCAACCCAGCACTTTCAGCGAGCGGGTAATATCATTCAGTTCGCGCAACGCTTTTTGCATCCCATCGGAGTGCAGGTTAGCCTGAACATCGAGATAAAACATCTCTTCCCACGGGTTGCCATTAATCGGGCGCGATTCCAGTTTCGTCATGATGACGTTGTGCTTGCGCAGCACCAGCAGGGCTTCAACCAGTGCGCCAGCCTGCTGGCCGGTGGCCATCAGTAGTGTGGTCTTCGCGGGCACCTGATCGGAAACATCGATCGCTTTACGCGCCAGCACCACAAAACGTGTAATGTTTTGCGTCTGGTTAGCCAGGTTGCGTTCCAGCACCTGGAGTCCATACAGCGCTCCACCCGCTTCGCTGCCCAGCGCTGCAACATGGGGTGAATTCGCCTGCGCCACTTTCTCCATGGCGGCTGAGGTGCTTTCGCAATATTCAATCTTCCACTGCGGGTAGCGGTTCAGGAACTGGCTGCACTGCTGGAACGGCTGCGGGTGACTGTAAACAGTTTTAATCTGCTCCAGATCGGTCGAGCCGGAAACCAGCACACAATGATCAATTGGCACCGTCAGCTCGCCCACAATCGACAAACTGGTGTGTTGCAGTAAATCGTATACGTCGTTGATTGCGCCTGAGCTGGTATTTTCCAGCGGTACGACGGCGTAATCCGCCTGGCCGGTTTCCACCTGATTGAAGATATCGTGGAACTTCAGGCAGCCGCTTTCGATAAACTCTTCAAAGTGGCGTGCAGCGTACTGGCGGGCCGCCAGATGGGAGTAAGAACCTTTGGGGCCGAGAAACGCGATGCGCGCGGAATGGGGGTTGATCTTATTCAGATGCTGCTGGAGCAACGCTTGCTGAGTCAGGACTGAGTCTTCGATGATTAATTGAAACAGGCGGGTAATGTAATGGGCGTCCAGATGATGCGCTTTACCCAGTTGAATCAGACGTTCCAACAGATCGCGCTCGCGATCGATGTCGCGCACCGGGCGGTGCGAATGCAGTTTTGCTTTGCCGACTTCGACAGAAAGCTGGCGTCGTTCGGCGAGCAGCGTCAGTAACTGTTCATCCAGCGCGCTGATTTTTACACGTAAATCCAGTAAGGGGTTTTCAGCCGTCATGTTGTTGCCTTTAATTGTTATCAAAAAAAAAGCCTCCCGAAGTGGGAGGCCTTATTGTTCGTCTTCGCATTCTTTATCACAAAACGAATCGCCTCCCGGTTCAGGGGAAGGTAAAAAAGAATGCGAAGAAGAACGGTACAAGTTTCATGCAATTTTCCTTTGAGTGACTGAAGTACAGTACCCGTACTGTTTTCTTTCTGTCAATAAAAAACGCGCCCGAAGGCGCGTTGGATAGGGACTCAATGTAGAGACTACTCTTCTTCTTCAACGAAGCTTGGGTCTTTCACCGACGTTGCGGCGCGACGTGCTTCACCTTTGTGTTGCACTTTATTGAGCTGCCGTTCCAGCTTGTTAATCAAATCATTGATAGCGGTATACATATCTTCGTGTTTTGCGCTGGCGACCAGATGCCCGTTCGGCGTGTTGATCGTCGCATCCGCAATAAAGCCCTGTGGCTCTTTAGACAGAATGATATGTGGATTAATCAGATGGGTTTGCCATTTATCCAGTTTGGCGAGACGGTCTGCGACATGCTGGCGGATTGCCGGAGTAATTTCCATTTGTTTACTGGTAATGTTCATTGTCATAAATTTTACCTCTTGTCTTTCCGTCTTGGTGATTTCAGCATACCGTGGTGAATGTCAAAATGTGTGATTTAAATCACATTATTTTGTCACTTTTTGTCAAAGGAAAGGTTTTGTGAGGCAGGACAGGAAGAGCGCAAATATACCTTGTCGAACGCGTAAATAGCGGTCATAGTTGATAGGATGGATTGGGGCTAAACCGCTTCAGCAATAAGTGAAACCGAATAAAAAAACGGCAGCCTGCGGGCTGCCGTTTTGTCTTTCAGGCGATAGGTCTTAGCTGGCGCTACTGTTCGCCGCAATGATTTTCGCGACTTTGTCAGCCTGTGCGTTCATTTGCATTTCGCGGTAGGCTTTTTCCATCAGCGGCAGCGCATCGCGCGTGGCTTTCGCATCCGGGAAGTCACGAAGCATCCCTTCCACGCGGTTGACAACAGCAACCCAGGCACCGCGGTCGGTGTAATATTCCGCTACGGAGTAGTCATATTTTGCCAGGCGATCTTTCAGGAAGACCAGGCGTTTGGTGGCATCCGTAACGTACTGGCTTTGCGGATAGCCGCGTACCAATTTAGAGAAGTCATTAAATGCGTCACGGGCATGTTGTGGGTCGCGATCGCTACGATCAACACCAAAGAACCCTTGCAGCGCGCTGTCATCCAGCGCCATATTGGTTAGCCCGCGCATGTACATCACATAATCGATGTTGGGATGCGTTGGGTTCAGACGAATGAAGCGGTCAATTGCGGCCTGAGCAAGCGGCAGATCGGCGTTTTTGTAGTAAGCGTAGATCAGATCCAGTTGCACTTGCTGAGAGTAAGGACCAAACGGATAACGATTATCCAGGGCTTCCAGTTGCGTTATTGCCGCCTTCCAGTTACCGTCTTGCAGTTTTTGCTGGGCAGTCGCGTAGATTTCATTTGGTGGATTATCAGGCACCACTTCCTTTGAACCGGAGCAACCCGCCAAAGCCAGACTCAACGTGGCGGCTGCCACCAGATATTTCATGCGCGTCATGACGTTTAGACTTTCCTCAGAATGTTAATGCGGGAGATTCTTTATTCCTGCTCCCGACTAAGACCAGCTACAATAGCACACTATATTAAACGGCAAAGCCGTAAAACCCAACGTTAACGAAGAAGCTGTATATGGCACAACGAGTACAACTCACCGCAACGGTATCCGAGAACCAGCTCGGTCAACGCTTAGATCAGGCTTTGGCCGAATTGTTCCCTGATTATTCACGTTCGC
The DNA here is from genome assembly GCF_039871955.1 of Kosakonia sp. WA-90. Lineage (NCBI taxonomy): Bacteria > Pseudomonadati > Pseudomonadota > Gammaproteobacteria > Enterobacterales > Enterobacteriaceae > Kosakonia > Kosakonia sp. WA-90. The sequence goes on along the minus strand of NZ_JBDPLJ010000010.1, from coordinate 4,541 downwards.
GTATAAAAGAATGGATTCTCGACCAGCGCGTGCTGGTCAACGGCAGCGTCAGCGACAAGCCGAAAGAGAAAGTGTTGGGCGGCGAAAGCATTGCCATCAATGCTGAAATTGAAGAAGAAGCCCGTTTTGAACCGCAAGATATTCCGTTAAATATCGTTTATGAAGATGACGACATTATCGTTATCAACAAGCCACGTGATTTGGTGGTGCATCCCGGAGCCGGTAACCCTGACGGTACGGTGCTGAACGCATTGCTGCATTACTATCCGCCTATCGCCGATGTTCCGCGTGCAGGGATTGTGCACCGTCTGGACAAAGACACCACCGGTTTGATGGTGGTCGCAAAAACGGTGCCGGCGCAAACGCGGCTGGTGGAATCCTTACAACTGCGTGAAATCACACGTGAGTATGAAGCGGTTGCTATTGGTCACATGACTTCGGGTGGCACTGTTGAAGAACCGATCAGCCGTCACCCAACGAAGCGTACGCATATGTCCGTGCATCCGATGGGGAAACCGGCGGTCACGCATTACCGCATCATGGAGCATTTCCGCATACATACACGCTTGCGTTTGCGTCTGGAAACCGGCCGTACGCACCAGATCCGTGTGCATATGTCGCATATCACGCATCCGCTGGTGGGTGATCAACTGTACGGTGGTCGTCCGCGTCCGCCAAAAGGGGCCTCGGAAGCGTTTATTGAGGCGCTGCGTAAGTTCGATCGCCAGGCTTTGCACGCCACCATGTTGCGTCTTTATCATCCGATCAGCGGTATTGAGATGGAGTGGCATGCGCCGATCCCGCAGGATATGGTCGATCTTATCGACGCGATGCGCGCTGATTTTGAATTGCATAAGGATGAAGTGGCCTGGTTATGACCAAACTGATCCGCCCGGACTGGCCGCAACCCAAGAATGTTGCAGCCTGTAGCTCGACACGTATTGGTGGCGTTAGCCTGCCGCCTTATGACTCCCTGAATCTCGGTGCACATTGCGGTGACGATCTCCTTCTGGTGGAGGAAAACCGTAAGCGCATGTTTGCGGAAGGTGGTTTACCGTCTAAACCTGTGTGGCTTGAACAGGTGCACGGCACCGATGTGCTGAAACTCAACGGTGAGCCTTATACCTCGAAGCGGGCGGATGCCTCCTACAGTAACACCCCGGGTACCGTTTGTGCGGTGATGACTGCTGACTGTCTGCCGGTTCTCTTTTGTAATCGCGAAGGAACGGAAGTTGCCGCTGCGCATGCGGGGTGGCGTGGTTTATGCGCAGGTATACTGGAAGAGACGGTCGCGTGTTTTGCTGATAAGCCGGAAAATGTGCTGGCGTGGTTTGGTCCGGCGATTGGCCCGCAAGCCTTTGAAGTTGGCCCGGAAGTCAGGGAGGCGTTTATGGCCCATGATCCCCGTGCTGATGACGCCTTTCGCCCGGTTGGGGAAAAGTTTTTTGCGGATATCTATCAGCTTGCGCGCCAGCGGTTGGCAAGCGCAGGCGTGGAGCATGTGTTTGGCGGCGATCGCTGTACTTTTAGCCAACCGGAGGATTTTTTCTCCTATCGCCGGGACAAGGTCACCGGGCGTATGGCAAGTTTCATTTGGCTGATATAACCTAACGAATCAAGACGATCCAGTACGCGTAAGTTTTCTTTCGCATAATTCAGGTCATTCACCTTGAATAATTGAGGGATGACCTCATTTAATCTCCAGTAGCAATTTTGACCTGTTATGGGAGGAGTTATGCGTCTGGATCGTCTTACTAATAAATTCCAGCTTGCTCTTGCCGATGCCCAGTCGCTCGCACTGGGGCAAGACAACCAATTCATCGAACCTCTTCATTTAATGAGCGCCTTGCTGAATCAGGAAGGGGGTTCGATTCATCCTTTATTGACCTCTGCCGGCGTGAACGCTGGCCAGTTACGTACCGCCATTGAACAGGCGTTAAGCCGCTTACCGCAGGTGGAAGGCACCGGCGGCGATGTGCAGCCTTCTCAGGATCTGGTTCGTATGCTTAATCTTTGCGACAAACTGGCGCAAAAGCGGGGTGACAACTTTATTTCGTCAGAACTTTTTGTTCTGGCTGCGCTTGATTCACGTGGCACGCTAACTGATTTGCTGAAATCCGCTGGTGCAACAACCGCCAATGTGACTCAGGCGATAGATCAAATGCGTGGGGGAGAAAACGTGAACGATCAGGGGGCCGAAGACCAACGTCAGGCCTTGAAAAAATTCACTGTCGATCTGACCGAGCGCGCCGAACAAGGCAAGCTCGATCCGGTTATCGGTCGTGATGAAGAGATCCGCCGTACTATTCAGGTACTGCAGCGCCGGACGAAAAACAACCCGGTATTGATTGGTGAGCCAGGCGTTGGTAAGACTGCCATCGTTGAAGGTTTGGCGCAGCGTATCGTCAATGGCGAAGTACCGGAAGGGCTGAAAGGGCGTCGCGTGCTGTCGCTGGACATGGGGGCGCTCGTTGCCGGGGCAAAATACCGCGGTGAGTTCGAAGAGCGTTTAAAAGGCGTGCTTAACGATCTGGCGAAACAAGAAGGCAACGTCATCCTGTTTATTGACGAACTTCACACGATGGTGGGCGCAGGGAAAGCCGACGGGGCGATGGACGCCGGTAACATGCTGAAACCTGCGCTGGCGCGTGGTGAACTTCATTGTGTGGGGGCAACCACACTGGATGAATATCGTCAGTTTATTGAAAAAGATGCTGCGCTGGAACGTCGTTTCCAGAAAGTGTTGGTCGCAGAACCTTCGGTGGAAGATACCATTGCCATCTTGCGTGGTCTGAAAGAGCGTTATGAATTGCACCATCACGTGCAGATCACTGACCCGGCGATTGTGGCGGCGGCAACGCTGTCACACCGTTATATTGCCGATCGCCAGTTGCCGGACAAAGCCATTGACTTGATTGATGAAGCTGCATCAAGCATCCGTATGCAGATTGACTCGAAACCGGAAGAGCTGGATCGTCTTGATCGCCGTATTATTCAGCTCAAGCTGGAACAGCGGGCGCTGATGAAAGAGTCAGATGAAGCCAGTAAAAAGCGTCTCGACATGCTTAATGAAGAGCTGGAGGATAAAGAACGCCAGTACTCAACTTTAGAAGAAGAGTGGAAGGCCGAAAAAGCGTCGCTTTCCGGAACGCAGACCATCAAATCGGAGCTGGAGCAGGCGAAAATTGCGATGGAACAGGCGCGCCGTAATGGTGACCTGGGGCGTATGTCGGAATTGCAGTACGGTAAAATTCCGGCGCTCGAAAAACAGCTGGCTGCGGCTACACAGGCGGAAGGCAAAACCATGCGTTTGTTACGTAACCGCGTAACCGATGCGGAAATCGCTGAAGTACTGGCGCGTTGGACCGGTATTCCGGTGGCGCGGATGATGGAAGGCGAACGCGAAAAATTGCTGCGCATGGAGCATGATCTGCATCATCGGGTGATTGGTCAGGATGAAGCCGTTGAAGCGGTATCGAATGCGATCCGCCGCAGCCGTGCGGGGTTGTCAGATCCTAATCGTCCGATTGGCTCGTTCCTGTTCCTTGGGCCAACCGGGGTGGGGAAAACCGAGTTGTGCAAAACACTGGCGAATTTTATGTTCGACAGTGACGATGCGATGGTGCGTATCGATATGTCCGAATTTATGGAAAAACACTCCGTCTCACGTCTGGTGGGGGCGCCTCCGGGATATGTCGGCTACGAAGAGGGCGGTTACCTGACCGAAGCGGTGCGTCGTCGCCCTTACTCCGTCATCCTGCTGGATGAAGTGGAAAAAGCGCACCCGGATGTGTTCAACATCTTATTGCAAGTACTGGATGACGGGCGATTGACGGATGGGCAAGGCAGAACCGTGGATTTCCGTAATACGGTGGTCATTATGACATCTAACCTGGGTTCTGACCTGATTCAGGAGCGTTTTGGCGATCTTGATTATGGCCATATGAAAGAACTGGTATTGGGTGTCGTTAGCCAGAATTTCCGCCCGGAATTCATTAACCGTATTGATGAGGTGGTTGTGTTTCATCCTCTGGGTGAAAAACATATTGCTTCTATTGCGCAGATCCAACTGCAACGTTTGTACAAACGCCTGGAAGAACGTGGCTATACGGTGACGATTTCTGAAGAAGCGCTGAAACTGCTGAGTGCGAATGGTTACGATCCAGTGTATGGGGCTCGTCCGCTGAAACGCGCCATCCAGCAGCAAATCGAGAACCCGCTTGCGCAGCAAATTCTCTCCGGTGAGCTGATTCCGGGGAAAACGGTTGAGCTGGTAGTGAAAAACAATCGTATTGTGGCAGTGCAGTAAGTCACAAATATAAGAAAACGGGCCCTGCGGGGCTCGTTTTTGTTTAAAAACCAGGCAAAAATTCACTTTCTCCAGTGGTTTTGCCTGGAAAGTGAGCGAACGGTAACTTTTTTTAAATTAAGGGTTGTCAGCCGGAATTAACTCCCTATAATGCGCCACCACTGACACGGCACAACGGCAAACACACCGGCCTGTCAGGTGAAGAATTCTGAAAATATTCAGTTGACTTCGC
>NZ_JBDPLJ010000009.1:0-84879 GCF_039871955.1 Kosakonia sp. WA-90 | reverse complement strand
TGGTCCCACCTGACCCCATGCCGAACTCAGAAGTGAAACGCCGTAGCGCCGATGGTAGTGTGGGGTCTCCCCATGCGAGAGTAGGGAACTGCCAGGCATCAAATAAAGCAGTAAACCGGTGTAAAAACCGGTAAAGTGACAAATTCGGTGGAGCGGTAGTTCAGTCGGTTAGAATACCTGCCTGTCACGCAGGGGGTCGCGGGTTCGAGTCCCGTCCGTTCCGCCACCCTATTTAGGGGCGTAGTTCAATTGGTAGAGCACCGGTCTCCAAAACCGGGTGTTGGGAGTTCGAGTCTCTCCGCCCCTGCCAGAAACAATCCTTAGCATTTATTTGCTAAGGATTTTTTTTTGCGTTTTTTTATCTCATTTCTGTGGAATACCATTCAGCATCCTTGCCTCACGGTTCAATCAATCACTTTGATCTTCAAGAGATCTTTGATCTGGTTTTGTTTGTCACTGTTCTGCAACCAGATGGCATAAAGCGGACGGGAAAGCGCCACAGTATCCGTCACCTGGTGTAAGCATTCTTTTTTATCTGCCCATAAGACAGGTAACCATGTACAGCCATTCAATTGAGTTAACTGGCGATGCGCAACTTCTGCCGAGCTCGTCGTCAATGTGGGCACATCATCGCTGGCAATCAATTCCACCTCATGCTGCTGGAAATCAGGCCCCCATTCCAGACGAAGGTAATTTAGCTCTGATTTTGTTTTTTCAGGTGCTGAGCAATACAGCGCCAGCGTGAAATGTCCCAGTAGCTGACTGCTGAACTCATCCATTTTGGGCGTCTCGGTGGTGATCAGCAGATCTAACTGACGCTCATGCAACTGCTTAACAAGCGATTGCCGCTGTGCAATACGCGCTTCAAACTGCAGATTACCGCCAAGATCATAAAGCCTGGTCAGCCAATCGCTTAGCATGCATTCCCACAGTGAAGCGCTGGCACCGATAGAAAATTGGTGATGACGTGAAGTGTGCGCGACTTCCTTCCTTGCTGCCTGCCATGTGTTCATTAACGTTTCTGCGTAAGGCAGAAGTTTTTCTCCTGCAGCTGTCAGACGGATGTTATTACGATGACGAGTGAAAAGATTGACTCCAAGCTGGTTTTCCAGTTGGCGAATACGAAAACTCACCGCAGATTGCGTCAAATAGAGAGCTTCAGCCGCCCGACCAAAGTGACGAGTCCTGCTCACTTCCAGGAAAGTTTTTAATAATTCCGTATCCACAGCTTTCTCCACAAAAATATTTGTCGTAATGATTTAAATGTTTTGTTTTACACTCTGTCAAGCGTAACTAATACTCCGCGCCATAAATAGCTCGGCCAAAGAATTAGGAGCGTGCAGGATGGCGGAAAGCTTTACGACGACGAATCGTTTTTTCGACAATAAAAATTATCCACGCGGGTTCTCTCGCCACGGTGATTTCACCATCAAAGAGGCTCAACTGCTTGAGCGTCATGGTTATGCCTTTAACGAGCTGGAGCTCGGCAAGCGCGAACCGATGACCGAAGAAGAGATGCAGTTTATTGCCGTTTGCCGTGGAGAACGTGAACCCAGCACTGAAGCAGAACGTGTCTGGATTAAGTATATGGCGCGCATTAAGCGTCCGAAGCGTTTTCATACCCTGTCCGGCGGTAAGCCGCAGACAGAGGGCACGGAAGACTACACAGATTCCGACGATTAAGACAAAGGGGCTGCGGCCCCTTTTTTTATCTCAGCATTTTTTGCAGATGAACAAATAGCCTGTCGATAGCACGGTAACTTAGCGCTTCCTGCAGGTGGCAACGCTGAATCCGTTCTTGCTGCTCCAGATCGGCAATGGTCCTTGCTACCTTCAGCAGACGCTGCCAGGCCCGCACAGACAGACCCAAACGTATTAATGTCTCTTCCAGCCAGTCGCTATCCTCCCCGGAGAGTGAACAGAACAGCCTGGTTTCGCTACTCTCAAGCCGCGCGTTGAGTTTATCCTGACGAGCCAACTGGCGCGCTTGCGCGCTCACAACGCGGGCACGAACCGTTTCACTGCATTCACCTTTGACTTGCGTCTGACTCATTAGCCCGGCGACAGGAAGCGGTATCTCCAGTGAGAGATCAAAACGATCGAGAAACGGGCCTGATAATTTTGCCAAATAGCGTAACGTTTGTTCCGGCGTACAGCGGTTATGTTTCCCCTGATAGTGCCCTGTAGGGCTAGGGTTCATGGCGGCGATCAATTGGAACCGTGCCGGGTAAGTGACTTTCGCTCGTGTTCTGGAAATATCAATTTTCCCTGACTCAATCGGCTCGCGTAACGCATCCAGTACCCGCCTCTCAAATTCTGGCAACTCGTCGAGAAATAATACGCCGTTATGTGCCAGCGAAATTTCACCCGGACCGGGTATTGAACCTCCCCCAACCATAGCTGCGAGTGAGGCGCTGTGGTGAGGCGAACGGAACGGTCGCCGTCGCCAATGCTGGGTGAGGTTGGCGGCGTTTAACACACTCATCACCGCAGCGCTTTCCAGCGCTTCCTGATTGCTCAGTGGTGGAAGTAATCCACCTAACCGACTTGCCAGCATTGTTTTTCCTGTGCCGGGTGGTCCGATGAGCAAGAGATTATGTCCGCCGGCAGCGGTGATTTCCAGTGCCCGTTTTCCCTGTTCTTGTCCGATAACATCACTTAAATCTTCACTGTGCACTTCCTGAGGGAGGTGAAAAGGCTTCGGTGGTAACAATTGATGTTTGTCTTCCAGAAAGGCGCAGACCTCTTGTAAATGTCCAGCAACAAGGCATGCCTGCGTTTGTGCCAGGCTGGCTTCTGCTTCGTTCCCCTGCGCAAGGATGATGTTTCTGTGGGCTTTTAAGGCTTCCATCACACAGGAGATAGCACCAGGAACCCAGCGTAATGCCCCTGTAAGCGCGAGTTCGCCGACAAACTCGTAATGGCTTAACTTTCCGGTTGTAAGCTGCTCAGAGGCAGCGAGAAGCGCGATGGCAATAGGTAAATCGTATCTACCTCCTTCTTTAGGTAGATCCGCCGGTGCCAGGTTGATGGTGATCCGTTTAGCGGGAAACTCATAGCCGCTGTTGATAAGTGCGCTACGTACTCTGTCTCGCGCTTCCCTGACAGTCGTTTCTGGCAGTCCAACGATAGTCAGACCGGGCAGCCCATTGCTGATATGGACTTCTACCGTCACCAGCGGTGCGGCGACCCCCAGAACTGCCCGTGTGTAAATTACTGACAACGCCATAACACCTCCTTTTCGGGGCATTATCGGTTCTCAGTTTTGTCATTTCTCTGCTGTTTTTTTCTATTTGCGTGATGTTTCCCGTTCTTTCATCGCAAGCCTAAACACTTTTCACACTGTTGGAAGCGCGTTCGCATGATCAGTTATAGGGATGTTCAATCTCTGAACAGTGACATGAAAAAGTGAAATATTTTCACCCTTCTTTTTTGCTATATAAAACAAAGGTTTTTTAGCAACCTGTCGACTGCCTCGCAAAATAAGTCATAAATATTTCTTGTGTCTTGTCTCAAATCTGTGATAACTCTTTAGGCATTCCTTCGAACATGAAGCAAGAACGAACACAAATGACAGCCCTTCTACGAGTGATTAGCCTGGTCGTGATTAGCGTGGTGGTGATTATTATCCCACCGTGCGGGGCTGCACTTGGACGAGGAAAGGCTTGAAAAACAAGCCTTAACGAACTAAGACCCCCGCACCGAAAGGTCCGGGGGTTTTTTTATGACCTAAAAACATTAACGAGGAGCAGAGAATGAGTTGTAGCACAAAATTCTGTTTCTCCCGATATCCGGCGGGGAACTAACTATGAATGGGGCACAGTGGGTAGTACATGCGTTGCGGGCACAGAAAGTCGATACCGTATTCGGGTATCCGGGTGGCGCAATTATGCCGGTTTACGATGCATTGTATGACGGCGGCGTGGAACACCTACTGTGTCGGCATGAGCAAGGCGCGGCGATGGCAGCCATCGGGTATGCCCGCTCTACGGGTAAGACTGGTGTGTGTATCGCCACCTCTGGTCCTGGTGCCACCAACCTGATCACAGGTCTTGCCGATGCACTGTTAGATTCCGTTCCGGTCGTCGCTATCACAGGGCAGGTTGCAGCGCCGTTTATCGGTACCGATGCATTTCAGGAAGTAGACGTGCTGGGTTTATCCCTGGCCTGTACGAAACACAGCTTTTTGGTTGAGTCGCTGGAAGATTTACCCCGCGTGATGGCCGAGGCTTTTCACATTGCCAATTCGGGCCGTCCTGGTCCGGTACTGGTTGATATCCCAAAAGATATCCAGCTGGCAGTCGGTAATCTGGAGCCCTATTTCTCCACCGTTGAAGACGATGTTTCCTTTCCGCAAGAGCAGGTTGCTGACGCGTATCAGATGCTCTCTCAGGCTAAAAAACCGATGCTGTATGTCGGCGGCGGCGTGGGAATGGCTCAGGCTGTTCCGGCATTGCGTGACTTCCTTGCGGTCACAAAAATGCCGGTTACCTGCACACTGAAGGGGTTAGGCGCAGTTGAGGCGGAGTACGCTTACTACCTTGGCATGTTGGGTATGCACGGGACGAAAGCGGCAAACTTTGCGGTGCAGGAGTGTGATTTGCTGGTTGCCGTTGGCGCGCGTTTTGATGATCGCGTCACCGGCAAACTGAACACATTCGCGCCGCACGCCAAAGTCATCCATATGGATATCGATCCTGCGGAAATGAGCAAATTGCGCCAGGCGCACGTTGCGCTACAGGGTGATTTAAATGCCTTGCTGCCTGCGTTGCAGCAACCGCTGATGATTGACGAATGGCGTCAGTTCAACGCCGACCTGCGCCGCGAGCATGCCTGGCGTTATGACCATCCCGGTGAGGCTATCTATGCCCCTCTGCTGTTAAAGCAGCTTTCTGAGCGTAAACCGGAAAATAGCGTAGTGACCACCGATGTGGGACAGCACCAAATGTGGGCGGCCCAGCATCTGAGTTTCAATCGCCCGGAAAACTTCATTACTTCCAGCGGATTAGGCACCATGGGATTTGGTTTGCCTGCTGCGGTGGGGGCGCAGGTTGCCCGCCCGGACGATACGGTTATCTGTATCTCCGGTGACGGCTCTTTCATGATGAATGTTCAGGAGCTGGGCACCGTAAAACGCAAACAATTACCGCTGAAGATCATTTTATTGGATAACCAGCGCTTAGGGATGGTTCGTCAATGGCAGCAGTTATTCTTCAATGAACGTTATAGCGAAACCACCCTGACCGATAACCCCGATTTCCTTACGCTGGCCAGCGCCTTTGGCATCCCCGGCCAGCACATCACCCGTAAAGACCAGGTTGAAGCGGCACTCGACACCCTGCTTTCGTGCCAGGGGCCATATTTGCTTCATGTCTCAATCGACGAACTTGAGAATGTCTGGCCGTTGGTGCCGCCCGGCGCCAGTAACGCACAAATGCTGGAGAAATTATCATGATGCAACATCAAGTCGCCGTTGAGGCTCGTTTCAACCCGGAAACGTTAGAACGCGTATTGCGTGTGGTACGCCACCGTGGCTTTCAGGTGTGCGCGATGAACATGGAAACCGCCAGTGATGCGCGGAATATAAATATTGAATTGACCGTTGCCAGTCCGCGGCCTGTCGAATTACTGTTTAGCCAGTTGAGCAAACTTGTCGACGTTGCCAGGGTTGATATCCGACAGCGCGCCACATCATCACAATCACAACAAATCCGCGCATAAGCGCAATAGGAAGAACAATGACGACGAAAAAAGCAGACTACATTTGGTTCAATGGCGAGATGGTTCGGTGGGAAGACGCAAAAGTCCACGTGATGTCCCACGCGCTGCATTACGGTACGTCTGTATTTGAAGGCATCCGTTGCTACGACTCTCACAAAGGTCCTGTGGTCTTCCGCCATCGTGAACATATGCAGCGCCTGCAAGACTCTGCAAAAATTTACCGTTTCCCGGTTTCTCAGAGCACTGACGAACTGATGGAAGCATGCCGTGCCGTGATCCGCAAAAATAACCTGACCAGCGCTTATATCCGCCCATTGGTATTTGTGGGCGACGTGGGTATGGGCGTGAACCCGCCTGCAGGTTACTCCACTGACGTGATCATCGCTGCGTTCCCGTGGGGAGCTTATCTCGGCGCTGAAGCGCTGGATCAGGGGATCGACGCCATGGTGTCTTCCTGGAACCGCGTTGCGCCAAACACCATTCCGACAGCTGCAAAAGCCGGTGGTAACTACCTTTCATCCCTGCTGGTTGGTAGCGAAGCGCGCCGCCATGGTTATCAGGAAGGTATCGCGCTGGATGTGAACGGCTATATCTCTGAAGGCGCAGGCGAAAACCTGTTTGAAGTGAAAGACGGTATCCTGTTTACCCCACCGTTTACTTCTTCCGCACTGCCGGGTATCACGCGTGATGCCATCATTAAGCTGGCGAAAGAGCTGAATATTGAAGTACGCGAGCAGGTACTGTCCCGCGAATCTCTGTACCTGGCGGATGAGGTGTTCATGTCCGGTACCGCCGCAGAAATCACGCCGGTACGCAGCGTCGATGGTATCCAGGTTGGTGAAGGCCGTTGTGGCCCGGTTACCAAACGCATTCAGCAAGCATTCTTTGGCCTCTTCACCGGTGAAACCGAGGATAAATGGGGCTGGTTGGATCAAGTTAACCAATAAATACCCATCATACTTCAGGTTGTAAGTGTGTTGGCTGCACGCGTTCACCCCAGTCACTTACTTATGTAAGCTCCTGAGGATTCACTTGCTTGCCGCCTTCCTGCAACCAGAATGATTTAGGGTATACAGAGAAACATGGGGTGGCACGCACCATCCCATCTACAGGATAGACTGGGAGTTTAAGCATGCCTAAGTACCGTTCCGCCACCACCACCCACGGGCGCAATATGGCGGGTGCCCGCGCGCTGTGGCGCGCAACCGGGATGACCGATGCCGATTTTGGCAAACCGATTATTGCCGTCGTAAACTCGTTTACCCAGTTCGTGCCGGGCCACGTCCATTTGCGCGATCTTGGTAAACTGGTTGCGGAGCAAATTGAAGCCGCAGGCGGCGTCGCGAAAGAGTTCAATACTATTGCTGTCGATGATGGCATCGCGATGGGGCACGGCGGTATGCTTTACTCACTGCCCTCCCGCGAGCTGATTGCTGATTCCGTTGAATATATGGTGAATGCCCACTGCGCCGATGCCATGGTGTGTATTTCCAACTGCGACAAAATCACCCCGGGGATGCTGATGGCCTCCCTGCGTCTGAACATTCCGGTCATTTTTGTTTCCGGCGGCCCCATGGAAGCCGGGAAAACCAAACTCTCTAACCAGATCATCAAACTCGATCTGGTGGATGCAATGATCCAGGGCGCAGACCCGAAAGTCTCTGACGATCAGAGTGAACAGGTTGAGCGTTCCGCTTGCCCTACCTGCGGCTCCTGTTCCGGTATGTTTACCGCCAACTCAATGAACTGCCTGACCGAAGCGTTGGGCCTTTCTCAGCCGGGTAATGGCTCACTTCTCGCCACCCATGCCGATCGCAAAGACCTGTTTATCAATGCCGGCAAACGCATTGTTGAACTGACCAAACGTTATTACGAGCAGGATGATGCCAGTGCGTTGCCGCGTAATATCGCCAGCAAAGCGGCGTTTGAAAATGCCATGACGCTGGATATCGCCATGGGCGGTTCGACCAATACTGTTCTGCACCTGCTGGCCGCCGCGCAGGAAGCGGAAATTGACTTCACCATGAGCGACATTGACAAGCTTTCCCGCAAGGTGCCGCAGTTGTGTAAGGTCGCACCAAGTACGCAGAAATACCATATGGAAGATGTGCATCGCGCCGGTGGCGTGTTGGGTATCCTCGGAGAGCTGGATCGTGCAGGCCTGCTGAACCGCGACGTGAAAAACGTGCTGGGCCTGTCGTTGCCGCAAACCCTTGAACAATACGATGTGATGCTGACCAAAGACGAGGCGGTGAAAACCATGTTCCGCGCAGGTCCGGCAGGCATCCGAACCACGCAAGCATTTTCGCAGAATTGCCGCTGGGACACGCTGGATGACGATCGCGCTGAAGGCTGTATCCGCTCGCTGGATCATGCTTACAGTAAAGATGGCGGTCTGGCGGTGCTGTACGGCAACTTTGCGGAGAACGGTTGTATCGTGAAAACAGCGGGTGTTGATGACAGCAACCTGAAATTTACCGGCCCGGCGAAAGTGTACGAAAGCCAGGACGCGGCTGTTGAGGCTATCCTCGGCGGCAAAGTGGTAGCCGGCGATGTCGTGGTGATTCGCTACGAAGGTCCAAAAGGTGGCCCGGGTATGCAAGAGATGCTTTATCCAACCAGCTTCCTGAAATCAATGGGTTTAGGTAAGGCCTGCGCACTGATCACCGACGGTCGTTTCTCCGGCGGTACCTCCGGTCTTTCTATCGGTCACGTTTCACCCGAAGCGGCCAGCGGTGGCAACATCGGCCTGATTGAAAATGGCGACATCATTGCTATCGACATTCCGAGTCGTAGCATTCAACTGCAACTGAGCGATCAGGAACTGGCTGCGCGTCGTGAAGCCCAGGAAGCCCGCGGCGATAAAGCTTGGACGCCTGTCGATCGCGAACGTCAGGTATCCTTTGCGCTGCGCGCCTATGCCAGCCTCGCGACCAGTGCAGACAAAGGCGCAGTACGCGATAAATCTAAACTCGGGGGTTAATGATGGCCGAATCCCAACCCCTCTCCGCCGCCCCCGAAGGGGCGGAATATCTGAGGGCGGTGCTTCGCGCACCGGTTTATGAAGCGGCGCAGGTAACGCCGCTGCAAAAAATGGAAAAGCTCTCTTCGCGTCTTGATAACGTCATTCTGGTGAAACGCGAAGACAGGCAGCCAGTGCACAGCTTTAAGCTGCGTGGGGCGTACGCGATGATCGCCGGGCTGACGGAAGAGCAGAAAGCAAGCGGCGTAATCACGGCTTCGGCAGGCAACCATGCGCAAGGTGTGGCAATGTCTTCCACCCGGCTTGGTATTAAATCGCTTATCGTTATGCCGGTCGCGACTGCGGATATCAAAGTTGATGCGGTACGAGGCTTCGGCGGCGAGGTACTGCTGCACGGCGCTAACTTTGATGAAGCCAAAGCTAAAGCCATTGAGCTGTCGCAACAGCAGGGTTTCACCTTTGTACCGCCATTCGATCACCCGATGGTGATTGCCGGGCAGGGGACACTGGCGTTGGAGCTTTTACAGCAGGATGCGCATATCGATCGCGTTTTTGTACCGGTGGGCGGCGGTGGTCTGGCGGCGGGCGTAGCGGTGTTGATTAAGCAACTGATGCCGCAAATCAAGGTTATTGCCGTCGAAGCGGAAGAGTCGGCCTGTCTGAAAGCCGCCTTGGATGCGGGCCATCCGGTTGATTTACCCCGTGTCGGGCTGTTTGCGGAAGGGGTGGCGGTAAAACGTATCGGCAACGAAACGTTCCGGCTGTGTCAGGCTTATCTCGACGACATCGTCACCGTGGATAGCGATGCGATTTGTGCGGCGATGAAAGATCTGTTCGAAGACGTTCGCGCTGTGGCTGAACCTTCCGGTGCGTTGGCGCTGGCGGGCATGAAAAAATACATCGCTATGCATAATATTCGCGGCGAACGACTGGCGCATGTGCTTTCCGGCGCTAATGTCAATTTCCACGGTCTGCGCTATGTCTCCGAGCGTTGCGAACTGGGCGAACAGCGCGAAGCACTGTTGGCGGTCACAATTCCGGAAGAGAAAGGCAGCTTTCTGAAGTTCTGCCAGTTGCTTGGCGGGCGTTCTGTTACCGAGTTTAACTATCGCTTTGCGGATGCGAAGGACGCCTGCATTTTTGTCGGCGTGCGCTTAAGCCGTGGGGTAGAAGAACGTAAAGAGATACTCGAACTGCTGCATAAAGGCGGCTATGACGTGGTGGATCTCTCCGACGATGAGATGGCGAAACTGCACGTGCGTTACATGGTCGGCGGTCGGCCATCTAAGCCGTTGCAAGAGCGCTTATACAGTTTTGAATTCCCGGAATCCCCCGGCGCGCTGCTGAAGTTTTTGCACACGCTCGGCACTCACTGGAATATCTCGCTGTTCCATTATCGCAGCCACGGTACTGATTATGGTCGTGTGCTGGCGGCGTTTGAGCTGGCGGATCATGAGCCGGACTTCGAAACCCGGCTCAATGAGCTCGGTTATGATTGCCATGATGAGACGCATAACCCGGCGTTCCGGTTTTTCCTCGCCGGTTAGTCGGTTAATGGTTGGGCAGGATTTGCCAGAATGCACTGACAAGCGGCTCATGCAGCCGCTTTTTTTGTGCGCATACGCCCAGCTCGAACGGGGTTTTCTCGTCGCTGCGCTCAAGGATCATCACCCGATTGCGCACCGGTTCCGGGCTGTTTTCCAGCACCACTTCCGGAATCAGCGCTACGCCACAGCCTAATGCGACCATTGATACCATTGCTTCGTGGCCGCCAACGGTGGCGTAAATCGACGGGTTACTGATTTTATGACGACGAAACCACAGCTCAATGCGGCGGCGCACTGGCCCTTGATCCGCCATAATAAACGGCACCGTCGACCAGTCGGGATCTGGCTGCGAAACCTGGTTGCGTACCGGGCAGGGTAACGCCGGGGCTATCAGCACAACAGCAAGATTTTCCAGCATGGAAAAAGCCACTGCGCCGGGCAAGGTTTCCGGTTTCCCGGCTATCGCCAGATCTGCTTCGCCAGTGACCACTTTTTCCATCGCGTCGGCGGCATCGCCGGTGGTGAGTTTGATTTCCACCGACGGATGTTCAGCACGGAAGCGATCGAGGATCGGCGGCAAATGGCTGTACGCCGCAGTAACGGAACAAAACAGATGCAACTCGCCGGAAAGGGAGGGGCCTTGCTGGTCTATCGTGTGGCGGAGTTGCTGATACTGCAATAAAGTTTGTTGAGCGAAAACGCGCAGTTCTTCTCCCGCTTCGGTCAGTGTGACGGTGCGGTTATCCCGCACAAAAAGCGGCTGGCCGAGATCCTCTTCCAGTCGCTGAATCTGGCGCGAGAGCGTGGAAGGGCTGACGTGCATGGCCCGCGCGCTGCGGCCAAAATGGCGGCTTTCCGCCAAATGCAGAAAAGTTTTCAGGTCGCGTAAATCCATGAGACAGGCTCCACAAATTTGTATTGCAAAAATTGCAATGTCACATTGTTAATATATCAATTTAAGCAACGCATTTCCTGTCATATAGTGGATTCAATCTCGCGAAACAGCGAACCGAACAATAAGCACGACAACACAACATCATGAGGTCTCACCATGGCTAACTACTTTAATACACTGAACCTGCGCCAGCAGCTGGCGCAGCTGGGCAAATGTCGCTTTATGGCGCGTGAAGAATTTGCCGATGGCGCAAGCTACCTTCAGGGTAAAAAAGTGGTCATTGTCGGCTGCGGCGCCCAAGGCCTGAATCAGGGTCTGAATATGCGCGACTCTGGCCTGGATATCTCCTACGCGCTGCGTAAGGAAGCGATCGCTGAAAAACGTGCATCCTGGCGCAAAGCGACCGAAAACGGTTTTAACGTTGGCACCTATGAAGAGCTGATCCCGCAGGCGGATCTGGTGGTTAACCTGACGCCGGACAAGCAACACTCTGACGTAGTGCGTTCCGTACAGCCGCTGATGAAAGATGGCGCGGCGCTGGGTTACTCCCATGGTTTCAATATCGTCGAAGTGGGCGAGCAGATCCGTAAAGACATCACCGTGGTGATGGTTGCGCCGAAATGCCCGGGTACCGAAGTGCGTGAAGAGTACAAACGCGGTTTTGGCGTCCCGACCCTGATTGCTGTGCACCCGGAGAACGATCCGAAAGGTGAAGGTATGGCGATCGCTAAAGCCTGGGCTGCAGCAACGGGCGGTCATCGCGCCGGGGTTCTGGAGTCCTCTTTCGTTGCGGAGGTGAAATCTGACCTGATGGGCGAACAGACCATTCTCTGCGGTATGTTGCAGGCTGGTTCTCTGCTGTGCTTCGACAAGCTGGTGGCAGAAGGTACTGATGCCGCTTACGCGGAAAAACTGATTCAGTTCGGCTGGGAAACCATCACCGAAGCGCTGAAACAGGGCGGCATCACTCTGATGATGGACCGTCTTTCTAACCCGGCAAAACTGCGAGCTTACGCGCTGTCAGAACAACTGAAAGGCATTATGGCGCCGCTGTTCCAGAAACATATGGATGACATCATCTCCGGCGAATTCTCCTCCGGCATGATGGCTGATTGGGCGAACGATGATAAAAAACTGCTGACCTGGCGTGAAGAGACCGGTAAAACCGCATTCGAGACCGCACCGCAGTTTGAAGGCAAAATCAGCGAACAAGAGTACTTCGATAAAGGCGTACTGATGATCGCGATGGTGAAAGCGGGTGTTGAACTGGCGTTTGAAACCATGGTTTCCTCCGGCATCATCGAAGAGTCAGCTTACTATGAATCACTGCACGAGCTGCCGCTGATTGCCAACACCATCGCGCGTAAACGCCTGTATGAAATGAACGTGGTTATCTCTGATACCGCTGAGTACGGTAACTACCTGTTCTCTTATGCCTGTGTTCCGCTGCTGAAAGAGTTTATGACCACGCTGCAGACGGGCGATCTGGGCCAGGCGATTGCCGAAGGCGCTGTTGATAACGCGCAACTGCGTGATGTGAACGAAGCGATCCGCAGTCATGCGATTGAAAAAGTGGGTCAGAAACTGCGTGGCTATATGACCGATATGAAGCGTATTGCTGTCGCAGGCTAAAAAAGAGGTCGGGTAAGCGTTTCGCCAGCCCGACCTGCAGTAACGTAAGCCCGGTAAGCGTGAGCGCTACCGGGCTTTATATTAGTTGCGATACAGCACTTTGATAATGTGATAACCGAACTGGGTGTGCAGCGGGCCGGTCGGCTCCAGCACCGGGCAGGAAAACACCACTTTATCGAAAGCCGGTACCATCTGACCCTGACGGAATTCCCCTAAATGGCCTCCCTTTTTGCCTGACGGGCAAATAGAGTGTTTTTTCGCCAGTTTCTCGAAGTCGCCGCCGTTTTTGATTTGTTCCAGAAGATCCAGCGCCAGTTTCTCTTCTTTAACAAGGATGTGCAGTGCTGCTGCTGTTTTTGCCATGATCGTGCCTTGAGTGGAGGAGTTTGGGCTGGCTATACTACCACGCTGTTTATTTCCTTCCTGACTTTCATTGAGTGATTTTTTCTATGCGTTTAAATCCCGGACAACAACAAGCCGTCGAATTCGTCACCGGCCCCTGCCTGGTGCTGGCGGGCGCAGGATCCGGTAAAACGCGCGTGATCACCAATAAAATCGCTCACCTTATTCGGGGTTGCGGCTATCAGGCGCGACATATTGCAGCGGTCACCTTTACCAACAAAGCCGCACGCGAAATGAAGGAGCGTGTCGCGCAAACGCTGGGCCGGAAAGAGGCTCGGGGGTTGATGATCTCCACGTTCCATACGTTGGGGCTGGATATCATCAAGCGTGAATATGCTGCGCTGGGTATGAAATCTAACTTTTCGTTGTTCGACGATACCGATCAGGTCGCCCTCCTCAAAGATCTGACTGATGGGCTGATCGAAGATGACAAAGTCGTCCTGCAACAACTGATCTCGACGATCTCAAACTGGAAAAACGATCTGCTTACCCCGCAGCAGGCGGCCGCTCGCGCGATCGGCGAACGGGATCGTATGTTCGCCCATTGCTACGGTCTTTATACCGCCCATATGAAGGCGTGCAACGTTCTCGATTTTGACGATTTGATCCTGCTACCCACGCTACTATTGCAGCGCAATGAAGAGGTGCGCGAGCGCTGGCAGAACAAGATCCGCTATCTGCTGGTGGATGAATATCAGGATACCAACACCAGCCAGTACGAACTGGTAAAACTGCTGGTGGGCAAGCGCGCACGGTTTACGGTGGTAGGCGACGATGACCAGTCAATTTACTCCTGGCGCGGCGCGAGGCCGCAAAACCTGGTGTTACTGAGTCAGGATTTCCCGGCGTTGCAGGTCATTAAGCTGGAGCAGAACTACCGTTCTTCCGGGCGTATCCTGAAAGCGGCAAACATCCTGATCGCCAATAACCCACACGTGTTTGAAAAACGTCTGTTTTCGGAGCTCGGCTACGGTACGGAGCTGAAAGTCCTGAGCGCCAACCATGAGGAGCATGAAGCTGAGCGCGTGACCGGTGAGTTGATTGCCCATCACTTTGTGAATAAAACGCAGTATAAGGATTATGCCATCCTCTATCGCGGCAACCATCAGTCGCGGGTGTTTGAAAAATTCCTCATGCAGAACCGCATTCCGTACAAGATTTCTGGCGGCACCTCCTTTTTCTCGCGCCCGGAAATTAAAGATCTGTTGGCTTATCTGCGGGTGCTAACCAATACGGATGATGACAGCGCGTTTTTGCGCATTGTGAACACGCCGAAGCGTGAAATTGGTTCCGCCACGCTGCAAAAACTGGGGGAATGGGCAATGGTGCGCAATAAGAGCCTGTTTGCCGCCAGCTTTGACGTTGGGCTAAACCAGACGCTTACCGGGCGCGGTTATGAGTCTTTAACACGCTTTACCCAGTGGCTTGGCGATATACAGCGCCTGTCGGAGCGTGAGCCCATTGCTGCCGTGCGTGATCTCATTCACGGCATTGATTATGAATCCTGGTTATTCGAAACCTCGCCCAGCCCGAAGGCGGCGGAAATGCGTATGAAAAACGTCAATACGTTGTTTGGCTGGATGACCGAGATGCTCGAAGGTAATGAACTGGATGAGCCGATGACGCTGGATCAGGTAGTCACGCGTTTCACCCTGCGCGATATGATGGAGCGGGGTGAAAGCGACGATGAGTCCGACCAGGTACAACTGATGACACTGCATGCGTCTAAAGGCCTGGAGTTCCCTTATGTCTTTCTGGTCGGCATGGAAGAAGGCTTACTGCCGCATCAAAGCAGCATTGATGAAGATAACGTTGATGAGGAACGCCGTCTGGCTTACGTTGGCATAACGCGTGCGCAGAAAGAGCTGATTTTCACGTTGTGCAAAGAGCGTCGTCAGTACGGTGAACTGGTGCGCCCGGAGCCAAGCCGTTTTCTGCTGGAGTTACCGCAAGATGATCTGATCTGGGAGCAAGAGCGCAAGGTAGTCAGCCCGGAAGAGCGCATGCACAAAGGCCAGGCCAATGTGGCGAATATCCGGGCGATGCTGGCAAAAGCGAAAGGAAAATAAAAAAGCCCGGTACTACCGGGCCTTATCAACGCTTATTGGTTACCGGATTTCCAGCGCCCAGTGTACATAGCTCTGCCACTGGCTTTCCTGCTCGATCAACTCCGCACCCAGCGGATGGCCAGCCAGCCAACCCTCAGGAAGTGTCAGTGTGAGTTTTTCACCCTGTGCGCTAACGGCAATGTCCGGCAACAGGTCGTCACGACGACGGTTGGCAAAGATAATCGCCAGACGCAGTAAACGGCACAGATGTTCCGCAACGCGTGGCGGTACGGCGTTTTGCTGATGCAATGACGAGAGATCAACCGCGTTGGTCTGGTTCAACAGCAGTGTGGCAAGCAGTTTTTTCTGCGCTGGTGTAAAGCCAGGCAGGTCGAGATTTCGTACCAGCCAGGCGGCATGTAGCGGTGCCTGTTTGAACTCTATGCTGAGGCCGATTTCGTGAAGTTCGCAGGCAACTTTCAGGATATCGGTGCTGTAAGCATCAAGATCCCATGCTTTTTCAACGCCCTGCGCAAAGCGTCCCGCCAGCGTGGAGACACGTCTTGACTGATCGGTGTCGATGATAAAACGGCGCTGAATATTGCGCAGCGTGCGGCTGCGAATATCCTGATCGACTGCCAGATGCAACATGCCGTAGACCAGACCTTCCCGCAATGCGCCACCGGCGAGCGTCATGCTTTCAATATTCATCTCAGTGAAAATGGCGATCAAGATCGCCAGGCCGCTTGGGAAAACCAGCGCACGCTCAAGCGTCAGGCCTTCAATCTCCAGTTCTTCAAGACGCCCGCACTGAATCGCGCGCTGCTTCAACTGCTGCAGTTTGGCGAGGGTGATGCGTTCATCCATCCCTTGCGCCATCATGATCTCTTGCAACGCCTGAACCGTGCCGGATGCGCCGACGCAGACTTTCCAGCCGTGGCGACGAAGCTCACCGGCGACCGGACGCAATACCTCGCGAGCCGCAAGCTCTGCCGCCTGGAAATTCTCCTGCCCGAGATTGCGATCGGTAAAAAAACGTTCTAGCCAGGTGACACAGCCCATCGAAAGGCTGAACAGCGATGTGGTTTGTGCGCCGGTGCCAGTCACCAGTTCGGTACTTGCGCCGCCAATATCCACGACAAGACGCTGATCGGCGCCGCCTGTTGTGTGGGCAACGCCTTGATATATCAGGCGCGCCTCTTCTTCACCGCTGATAACTTGCACCGGGCAGCCGAGGATCTCTTGCGCCTTATCGAGGAAAGTCCGGGCGTTAACTGCCAGACGCAGCGTGGCGGTTGCCACGACGCGGATTTGTTCTTGCGGGATATCCTGTAGTCGTTCAGAGAACAGCCGCAGACATTGCCAACCGCGCTCCATGGCTTCCTGAGAAAGATGATTTTCGCTGCTCAGGCCGGCGGCCAGGCGAACCTTGCGTTTAATGCGGGACAGCGTCTGGATACTGCCCGCCACCTCGCGTACAACCAGCATATGAAAACTGTTGGAACCGAGATCAATAGCTGCATAGAGCGAGGCGGAACCGAGCATATTTTTTTAACCTGAACGACGACGATTACGTGGTGCGCCACCACTGCGACGCGGGCCGTTGCCAGAGCGGGGGCGCGTCAGGCGTTTTGGCGGCGGCAGTTCGCTGAGCAGGGCATCCGGGTTGTATTTACTGACCGGAATGGAGTGGCCAATATAGGTTTCAATAGCGGGCAGGTTCAGCGCGTATTCTTCACAGGCCAGGCTGATGGAATTGCCGCTTGCGCCAGCGCGACCGGTACGACCGATACGGTGCACGTAATCTTCGCAATCGTCCGGCAGATCGTAGTTAAAAACATGTGTTACGGCAGGAATATGCAGACCACGAGCCGCCACATCTGTTGCTACCAGAATATCGAGATCGCCACGTGTGAATTCATCAAGAATGCGCAGGCGTTTTTTCTGCGCCACATCGCCCGTCAATAAACCAACACGGTGACCATCTGCGGCCAGGTGGCCCCAGATATCTTCACAACGGTGTTTAGTGTTGGCGAAGATGATTGCACGATCCGGCCACTCTTCTTCAATCAGCGTTTGCAGTAAACGCATTTTTTCATCATTGGACGGATAGAACAGCTCTTCTTTGATACGGTGGCCGGTTTTCTGTTCCGGTTCGACTTCCACGTATTCAGCGTTGTTCATTTGCTCGAACGCCAGTTCACGCACCCGGTAAGAGAGGGTCGCGGAGAACAGCATATTAAGACGCTGGTCGGTTGCCGGCATACGGCGGAACAACCAACGGATATCTTTTATAAAGCCCAGATCGTACATACGATCGGCTTCGTCCAGCACCACGACCTGGATCGCGCCCAGGTTAATATGGTTCTGTTTGGTGTAATCAATAAGGCGGCCAGTGGTGCCGATCAGAATATCGACGCCGCTTTCCAGTACTTTCAGCTGCTTGTCGTAGCCATCACCGCCGTAAGCCAGGCCCAGTTTCAGACCTGTCGCCTGCGCCAGGGGCTCCGCATCGGCGTGGATTTGCACCGCAAGTTCACGGGTCGGCGCCATAATAATTGCGCGCGGCTGGTTCACTTTGCGGTCTTCGATCGCCGGGTGAGAAAGGAGATAGTGGAACGTTGACGTTAAAAACGCCATCGTTTTGCCGGTACCGGTTTGCGCCTGACCTGCAACATCCCGGCCCGCCAGCGTCAGCGGAAGGGCCAGTGCCTGAATAGGCGTGCAATTATGAAACCCTTTATTTTCAAGGGCCTCAATCACTTTTGGGTGCAGGGCGAAGTCGGAAAACTTCTGTTCTGTTAAATGTGTTTTGCTCATAGTGTGGTAGAATATCAGCTTACTATTGCTTTACGAAAGCGTATCCGGTGAAATAAAGTCAACCTTTAGTTGGTTATTGTGGCATCAACACGTTGCTGTTTTATGCTACACCAACACGCCAGGCTTATTCCTGTGGAGTTATATATGAGCGATAAAATTATTCACCTGACTGACGATAGTTTTGACACGGATGTACTCAAAGCAAACGGGCTTGTTCTCGTCGATTTCTGGGCAGAGTGGTGTGGTCCGTGTAAAATGATCGCCCCGATTCTGGATGAAGTCGCTACTGAGTACGAAGGCAAACTGACCGTTGCCAAGCTGAACATTGACCAGAATCCAGGTACCGCACCGAAGTACGGTATTCGCGGGATTCCAACCCTTCTGCTGTTCAAAAACGGCGAAGTGGCGGCAACCAAAGTCGGTGCTTTGTCTAAAGGCCAACTGAAAGAGTTCCTGGACGCCAACCTGGCATAATCCGGGCTCAGCCGGCGCGCCAGCACTCCTATTTTATGTGGATCGCTGGACGCCCGGCTTCAGCCGTGCTAACTTTGTTTTGACTTCGTTTTGAACATACCTTAGTAGTTTGAATCTTGCATTACCCCGATACTTCCCGTAGAGCTGCATTGCCGCGAGAGAAGTAGACAGATTCCGGGCTTGTCACTCATTCCGTCTTATCGTTTCAGTTCTGCGTCCATTCCTGTGACCAGACGCCGATCGGACATGAGTTGATGGCCGTTAACAGGCATGGATGACCCTGCCATACCATTCACAACATTAAGTTCGAGATTTACCCCGAGTTTAAGAACCCACACCATTATGAATCTTACCGAATTAAAGAATACGCCGGTTTCTGAGCTGATCACTCTCGGCGAAAATATGGGGCTGGAAAACCTGGCCCGTATGCGCAAACAGGACATCATTTTTGCCATCCTGAAGCAGCACGCGAAGAGTGGCGAAGATATCTTTGGCGACGGTGTGCTGGAGATTCTGCAGGATGGATTTGGTTTCCTCCGCTCCGCAGACAGCTCCTACCTCGCCGGTCCTGACGACATCTACGTTTCTCCCAGCCAAATCCGCCGCTTCAACCTCCGCACCGGTGACACCATTTCAGGTAAGATTCGCCCACCTAAAGAAGGTGAACGTTACTTTGCACTGCTGAAAGTCAACGAGGTGAACTTCGATAAGCCGGAGAATGCGCGCAACAAGATTCTGTTCGAGAACCTGACGCCGCTGCATGCGAATTCGCGTCTGCGTATGGAACGCGGTAATGGCTCAACCGAAGACTTAACCGCCCGCGTTTTGGACCTGGCGTCACCCATCGGTCGCGGTCAGCGTGGTCTGATTGTTGCACCGCCGAAAGCCGGTAAAACCATGCTGCTGCAGAATATCGCGCAGAGCATCGCGTACAACCATCCAGACTGTGTGTTGATGGTGTTACTGATTGACGAACGTCCGGAAGAAGTGACCGAGATGCAGCGTCTGGTGAAAGGTGAAGTGGTTGCTTCCACCTTTGACGAACCAGCTTCCCGCCATGTGCAGGTTGCTGAGATGGTTATCGAAAAAGCCAAGCGCCTGGTTGAGCATAAGAAAGACGTGATCATTCTGCTGGACTCCATCACCCGTCTGGCGCGCGCTTACAACACCGTGGTGCCGGCATCCGGCAAAGTGTTAACCGGTGGTGTGGATGCAAACGCCCTGCATCGTCCGAAGCGTTTCTTCGGTGCAGCGCGTAACGTGGAAGAGGGCGGTAGCCTGACCATCATCGCAACGGCGCTGATCGATACCGGTTCGAAGATGGACGAAGTGATTTACGAAGAGTTTAAAGGCACCGGTAACATGGAGCTGCATCTCTCCCGTAAAATTGCTGAAAAACGCGTCTTCCCGGCCATTGATTACAACCGTTCCGGTACGCGTAAAGAAGAGCTGCTCACCACTCAGGAAGAGCTACAGAAAATGTGGATCCTGCGCAAAATCATTCACCCGATGGGTGAGATCGATGCGATGGAGTTCCTCATTAACAAGCTGGCGATGACGAAGACGAATGATGAGTTCTTCGACATGATGAAGCGCTCTTAGAACAAATAAACCCCAGATGCGCCACGTTTTTACGTGGCGTTTTTCATTTATGGGCTATACGCTATATGCACTGGGACAGGCATTGTCCGACACAGACCTCGTCAAAAGGATATATTCTTCGTATGAATTCCTCATTTGACTGAAAAACAAACAATAACGTCTGTGAATGACCTGCTTTCTCCTTTTATGGAGCGTGGCATCGTCGTTATACTGCCGGGATCAACATTCGCTGAGAGCATGCATTGTGAATTTACTCACTGCGTTTACTGAATTATTCAGTATCTTCTTGTTCACTACCGCCTTCTTGTTCTTCGCCAGGAAAATGGCGAAGTATGTGGGGTTGGTGGACAAACCTAACTACCGAAAACGGCATCAGGGACTGATTCCGCTGGTAGGGGGAATTTCAGTCTACGCTGGTATCTGCTTTACTTTTGCTATTACAAACGATTATATCCCTCACGCTGCGCTCTACCTGAGTTGTGCAGGGGTGCTGGTCTTTGTCGGCGCGCTGGACGATCGCTTTGATATTAGCGTTAAAATCCGTGCGGCTATCCAGGCCGGGATCGCAGTTGTAATGATGATGGTGGGCAAACTCTATCTGAGCAGCCTTGGTTTCATCTTCGGTTCCTGGGAGATGGTGCTAGGGCCATTTGGTTATCTGCTTACCTTGTTTGCAGTATGGGCCGCGATCAACGCCTTTAATATGGTGGACGGCATTGATGGCCTGCTGGGTGGGTTATCGTGTGTTTCCTTCGCCGCCATCGGCATCATTTTATGGTTTGATGGACAATTCAGCCTGGCGATTTGGTGCTTCGCAATGATTGCGGCGATTGTGCCTTATATTCTATTAAATCTCGGTGTCCTTGGCCGCCGCTACAAAGTTTTTATGGGTGATGCTGGCAGTACGTTGATCGGTTTTACTGTCATTTGGATTTTACTGGAAACCACCCAGGGTAAGACGCACCCCATCAGCCCGGTTACTGCGTTATGGATCATCGCCATTCCGCTGATGGATATGGTGGCGATTACCTATCGTCGGCTGCGTAAAGGCATGAGCCCTTTTTCACCGGACCGTCAACATATCCACCATTTGATCATGCGGGCAGGTTTCACTTCCCGTCAGGCGTTTGTGCTTATCACTCTTGCGGCTGCGCTGTTGGCGGCCATTGGCGTGGTGACGGAGTACCTTCATTTCATTCCAGAATGGGTAATGTTGGCATTATTTTTGCTGGCATTCTTATTGTATGGCTACTGTATTAAGCGAGCCTGGAAAGTGGCGCGTTTTATCAAGCGGGTAAAACGCAGGATACGCCGTAACAAACACCAAAAATCAACACTAACCAAATAAAACCGGGAAAGCGATGATTCAACCAGCGTCGGAAGCAACTTCAACAGAAACGGAAAATGAACTGGATATCCGGGGCTTGTTTCGTACCCTTTGGGCGGGGAAATTGTGGATTGGAGGGGGAGCGCTGCTGTTTGCATTGTTCGCGTTAGCCTGGACATTTTTCGCGCCCCAGGAGTGGAGCGCCAATGCAATCACCGACAGGCCGACGGTCAATATGCTCGGCGGGTATTACTCTCAGCAGCAGTTTTTGCGCAATCTGGATGTCAAGGCCAACCTGGCATCAGCGGATCAACCGTCTGTCATGGATGAGGCGTATAAAGAGTTCATTATGCAACTTGCTTCCTGGGATACACGCCGCGATTTTTGGTCACAAACAGATTATTTCAGGCAGCGCCAGGTAGGGAATAGCAAAGAAGATGCAGCGCTTCTGGATGAGCTGATAAACAATATCCAGTTCGCCCCTGGCGATGCGGCGCGTAACCTGAATGACAATGTGAAGCTTATTGCTGAAACTGCGCCGGATGCGAATAACTTGCTACGTCAGTATGTCGCTTTCGCCAGCCAGCGTGCTGCCAGCCATTTAAACGATGAGCTGAAAGGTGCGTGGGCGGCCCGGACTATCCAGATGAAAGCGCAGGTTAAACGCCAGGAAGAGGTGGCAAAAGCGATTTTTAACCGGCGCCTGCATAACGTTGAACAGGCGCTGAAAGTGGCTGAGCAGAATAATATCTCTCGCAATGAAACCGAGGTTCCGCCGGATGAGTTACCTGATTCGGAACTGTTTATGTTGGGCCGCCCAATGCTGAAGGCACGTCTGGAAAACCTGCAAGCAGTGGGGCCGCAATTCGATCTGGACTATGATCAAAACCGGGCCATGCTGAATACGCTGAATGTCGGCCCCACACTTGATCCTCGTTTTCAGACTTATCGTTATTTGCGCACGCCGGAAGAACCGGTAAAACGCGACAGCCCGCGTCGTGCCTTCATGATGATCATGTGGGGAATTGTTGGCGCGTTAACAGGAGCCGGGGTTGCATTAACGCGACGCCGTTCGGATTAAACGCCGTCTGCGATGAAGGCACCTTGCGCCTTCATCATCTACTCGAAGAGAATCGTTGTGAAAGTACTTACCGTATTTGGCACGCGACCAGAAGCCATCAAAATGGCTCCGCTGGTACATGCGCTGGCAAGGGATCCTGACTTTGAGGCGAGAGTTTGCGTCACTGCGCAGCATCGGGAGATGCTCGATCAGGTGTTGAACCTCTTCTCAATTGTCCCGGATTACGACCTGAATATTATGCGCCCTGGGCAGGGGCTAACCGAAATCACCTGCGGTATCCTCGAAGGACTGAAACCTATTCTTGAGTCTTTCCGTCCGGATGTGGTGCTGGTGCATGGCGACACCACGACCACTATCTCGGCGAGCCTTGCTGCATTTTACCAACGTATCCCGGTTGGGCACGTGGAAGCCGGGCTGCGTACCGGTGATCTTTCATCCCCCTGGCCGGAAGAAGCCAATCGTACGTTGACTGGTCATCTGGCGATGTATCACTTTGCGCCGACGGAGAATTCTCGCCACAACCTGCTGCAAGAAAATATTGCCGATAACCGTATTTTCGTCACCGGTAATACGGTTATCGACGCGCTTTTCTGGGTGCGCGATAGCGTACTGAAAGACCTTTCGTTACATGGTGAGCTGGCGGCACGCTACCCGTTTCTCGACGAGAATAAAAAACTCATTTTGGTTACGGGTCATCGTCGCGAGAGTTTTGGTCGCGGATTTGAGCAGATTTGCCACGCGCTGGCAGATATTGCAGCACAACATAACGATGTGCAGATCGTCTATCCGGTACACCTGAACCCGAATGTCAGCGAGCCGGTAAATCGTATCCTCAGCCAGGTTGAGAACGTCACGCTGATCGAACCGCAGGACTATTTACCGTTCTTGTGGTTGATGAATCATGCATGGCTGATCCTCACCGATTCGGGGGGGATTCAGGAAGAAGCGCCATCGCTGGGGAAACCGGTGCTGGTGATGAGGGATACCACGGAACGACCCGAAGCGGTCGAAGCCGGAACGGTGAAACTGGTCGGCACGGACCGCCAGCGCATTGTCGAAGAGGTTACGCGCCTGCTTCACGATAACGATGCCTGGCAGACCATGAGTCGTGCGCATAATCCGTATGGCGACGGGCAGGCTTGTCGTCGCATTTTGCACGCACTAAAAAACAATCGGGTAACACTATGAGCTTTACAACCATTTCCGTCATTGGCCTCGGATACATTGGCCTTCCTACCGCAGCGGCGTTTGCTTCCCGGAAAAAGCAGGTCATCGGGGTTGATATCAACGCACGCGCCGTGGAAACCATTAATCGCGGAGAGATCCATATTGTCGAGCCGGAACTGGATAACGTCGTAAAAGCCGCGGTAGAGGGCGGATATCTGCGCGCCAGCACCACGCCGGTCACAGCAGATGCCTACCTGATTGCCGTACCCACGCCCTTTAAAGGTGAACATGAGCCGGATATGGTTTATGTCGAAGCGGCGGCAAAATCCATTGCACCGGTGTTAAAAAAAGGCGCACTGGTGATTCTTGAGTCCACCTCGCCGGTCGGGGCGACTGAGCAAATGGCCGCCTGGCTTGCGGCCGCCCGCCCGGACCTTACCTTCCCACAGCAGGTCGGGGAAAAGGCCGACATCAATATCGCCTATTGCCCTGAGCGTGTGCTGCCGGGACAAGTTATGGTTGAACTGATTAAAAATGATCGAGTAATTGGCGGCATGACACCGGTGTGCTCGGCGCGCGCAAGCGAGCTGTACAACATTTTCCTTGAAGGTGAATGTGTGGTGACCAACTCCCGCACCGCAGAAATGTGCAAACTCACCGAAAACAGTTTTCGCGACGTCAACATCGCTTTTGCCAACGAGCTGTCGCTGATCTGTGCCGACCAGAACATTAACGTCTGGGAATTGATCCGTCTGGCAAATCGTCATCCGCGCGTGAATATTCTGCAACCAGGCCCTGGCGTGGGCGGTCACTGCATCGCTGTCGATCCGTGGTTTATTGTGGCGCAGAACCCGCAACAGGCGAGACTCATTCGTACTGCACGTGAGGTGAACGATCATAAGCCGCATTGGGTATTGGATCAGGTAAAAGCCACCGTTGCCGACTGTCTGACCACAAGCGATAAGCGCGCGAGCGAACTGAAAATCGCCTGTTTTGGGCTGGCCTTTAAACCCAACATTGACGATCTGCGCGAAAGTCCGGCGATGGAAATTACACGCAGTGTAGCGCAGTGGCACGGTGGCGAAACTCTGGTGGTTGAACCGAATATCCATCAGCTTCCTGCCTCGCTGACCGGTATCAGTAAACTGGTCAGCATGCAGGAGGCACTGGCACAGGCGGATGTGCTGATCATGCTGGTCGATCACAAAGAATTTAAAGCGCTGGATGGCCGCTGCATCACGCAGCGTCACATTGTGGACACCAAAGGCGTCTGGCGCTGATGCGCTAAGGAGACGAGATGGCTCTTCACGGCACTGTAGAAGAACTGGCATGGGAAAGCGCATTTTTTGGTATCCGCAGCGCTATCGTGCGTCTGCATCCTGAAGCGCCTGCGCTGAACGTCGCGGATTTCACTGGCTGGTCGCGTCTGCAGGTCAAATTGCCAGCGTCGCACACGCATACCCTCGATGCGCTGCAACAATTCGGTTTTCAACTGGTGGAAGGGGAAATCGACCTGTCATTAGCTGTGTCTGTTCAGGGATGCGATCCCCATGCAGAAGTGGCGAATGTGGACGATATCCCCGTGCTGCGGCAAATGGCGTCGGAGACGTTTGTGCAGAGCCGTTTTCGCGCCCCGTGGTACCCGGCCGATGCCAGCGGGCGTTTCTACGCACAGTGGATTGAAAACGCAGTAAAAGGTGTGTTTGACCATCAATGTCTGCTGTTTCGCCGCGAGGGCGGTGAAATCGCGGGCTTTGTCTCTTTGCGGCAGTTAAACGAGCATGAGGCGCGGATTGGCTTACTGGCTGGTCGTGGGATGGGCGAAAAATTAATGCAGGCTGCCAGCCACTGGGCACGGCAGCGGCAATTAACGCAGGTGCGAGTGGCAACCCAGCTTGGGAATACCGTCGCACTTAAACGCTATATTCAAAGCGGAGCGAATGTGGAAAGCACTGCTCTGTGGTTATACAGGTGACGTTATGATCCCCTTCAATGCACCCCCGGTCGTGGGGACGGAACTCGACTACATGCAGTCGGCGATGGGCAGCGGTAAATTATGCGGTGATGGCGGCTTTACCCGCCGCTGCCAGCAGTGGATGGAGCAGCGTTTTCACAGTGCCAAAGTGCTGCTGACGCCTTCCTGCACCGCCTCGCT
Source organism: Kosakonia sp. WA-90 (assembly GCF_039871955.1). Lineage (NCBI taxonomy): Bacteria > Pseudomonadati > Pseudomonadota > Gammaproteobacteria > Enterobacterales > Enterobacteriaceae > Kosakonia > Kosakonia sp. WA-90. The sequence goes on along the minus strand of NZ_JBDPLJ010000009.1, from coordinate 59,025 downwards.
GGAAATGGCGGCACTGTTGCTGAATATTCAGCCTGGCGATGAAGTGATCATGCCGAGTTATACCTTCGTCTCCACTGCCAACGCCTTTGTGCTGCGTGGGGCGAAAATTGTCTTTGTGGATATCCGCCCGGATACCCTGAATATTGATGAAACCTGTATTGAAGCGGCGATTACTGACAAAACCCGCGTGATTGTGCCGGTGCACTATGCCGGGGTGGCCTGCGAAATGGACACCATTATGGCGATTGCGAAACGCCATAATCTGTTTGTGGTGGAAGATGCTGCTCAGGGCGTGATGTCGACCTACAAAGGTCGGGCGCTGGGTACGATCGGGCATATTGGCTGTTTTAGTTTTCACGAAACGAAAAACTACACGGCAGGCGGTGAAGGCGGAGCAACGCTGATTAACGACCGCGCGCTGGTTGAACGTGCAGAGGTCATTCGCGAAAAAGGCACCAACCGCAGCCAGTTCTTCCGTGGGCAGGTGGATAAATACACCTGGCGGGATATTGGTTCGAGTTATCTGATGGCGGATCTACAAGCCGCGTACTTGTGGGCGCAACTTGAAGCGGCTGACCGCATCAATCAGCAGCGCCTGGCGCTGTGGCAGAACTATTACGATGCATTGGCGCCGCTGGCGCGAGCCGGACGTATTGCGTTGCCCTCGGTTCCGGCAGACTGTGGTCACAATGCGCATATGTTCTATATCAAACTGCGCGATGAGGCTGACCGCAGCAAGCTGATCGCTTTCCTGAAAGAAGCGGAGATCCTCGCCGTATTTCACTACATCCCGCTCCATGCTTCTCCGGCAGGAGAAAAGTTTGGCGAATTCCACGGCGAAGATCGCTATACCACGCAAGAAAGTGAGCGTTTGCTTCGCCTGCCGCTGTTCTACAATCTGTCGCCTGTTAACCAGCGCACGGTCATTAGCACACTTCTGAGCTATTTCAGCTGATATGTCACTGGCAAAAGCATCGGTATGGACGGCGGCCAGTACGCTGGTGAAAATTGGCGCGGGCTTGCTGGTGATCAAACTTCTTGCGGTGGCTTTTGGGCCATCCGGTGTTGGGCAGGCAGGTAATTTTCGTCAACTCATCACGGTGCTCGGCGTTCTCGCGGGCGCCGGGATTTTTAATGGGGTGACGAAATGGGTGGCTCAGCACCATGATGACCCGGCGCGTCTGCGCGTGGTGGTCGGGACATCATCGGCGATGGTGCTCGGTTTCTCTACATTGTTGGCGCTGATCTTTTTGTTTGCCGCTGCGCCTGTCAGTCAGGGGTTGTTTGGTCATACTCATTACCAGGGATTGGTGCGTCTGGTGGCGCTAGTGCAATTGGGTATCGCATGGGCGAACCTGCTACTGGCGGTAATGAAAGGGTTCCGCGATGCGGTGAGTAATGCACTGTCGTTAATTATCGGCAGCGTCATTGGTGTGCTGGCATGGTATCTCTGCTTCAAATTGGGAGGGTACCAGGGCGCATTGCTGGGGCTGGCATTGGTGCCTGCGTTGGTGGTGATCCCGGCGTTAGCGTTGCTCATTCGGCGCGGTGCGGTTCCGCTGGGTTTTTTCAAACCTCAGTGGGATACGGCGCTGGCGGGACAGTTAAGCAAATTTACGCTGATGGCGTTGATCACGTCATTTACCATGCCGTTGGCTTACGTAATGATGCGAAACCAGCTGGCTGCGCATTATAGCTGGGACGAAGTGGGGATCTGGCAGGGGGTAAGCAGTATTTCCGATGCTTACCTGCAATTCATTACCGCGTCGTTTACGGTTTATTTGCTGCCGACATTATCGCGCCTGGCGACAAAGCAGGCGATCTCCCGCGAAATCGTAAAGTCGCTACGTTTCGTTTTACCTGCGGTGGCGGCTGTCAGCCTGGCCGTCTGGTTGCTACGCGATGTGGCTATCTGGTTGCTGTTTTCCAGTAAGTTTACCGCCATGCGCGACCTCTTTGCCTGGCAATTGATCGGCGATGTATTGAAAGTGGGCGCTTACGTCTTTGGTTATCTGGTGGTCGCCAAAGCCTCGTTACGTTTTTATATTCTGGCAGAAATAAGTCAGTTCACCCTGCTGACACTGTTTTCCCGCTGGTTAATTCCCGCGCACGGTGCCGCTGGTGCGGCGCAGGCCTATATGGCCACGTATGTTATTTATTTCGCCCTCTGTTGCGGCGTGTTTTTGATTTGGCGTAAGAAGTCATGACTACACTCATTCACGTACTGGGATCGGATATCCCACACCATAATCAGACTGTGCTGCGATTCTTTAATGATGTGCTCGCGGCGTCGGGTGCATATGCCCGTGAATTTATGATCGTCGGGCGGGACGAAGGTCAGGGTACGGAATATCCCGCCCTGACATTGCATTTTTATCCCGGAAAGAAGGCGCTGGCGCGGGCGGTGATCGCGAAAGCGAAAGCCCAACGTCAGCAGCGTTTCTTTTTTCATGGGCAGTTTAATTTCGACATATGGCTGGCTTTATTAACCAGCGCAATAAAGCGTGAGCAGTTCTACTGGCATGCCTGGGGTGCCGATCTTTACGAAGTTTCGCACAGCCTTAAGTTCCGCCTTTTTTATCCGCTGCGCCGGCTGGCGCAGCGCCGTGTTGGGACTATTTTTGCGACCCGTGGCGATCTGGCGTGGTTTGCTCAGCGTAATCCCGGCGTGCGCGGAGAGTTGCTTTATTTCCCGACGCGCATGGATCCGGCGCTCAATGCCATGGCGCATGAACTGCAGCATGAAGGTCCACTGACGATTCTGGTGGGCAATTCCGGTGATCCAAGCAATGAACATGTGGCAGCGCTGCATGCCATTCATCGCCAGTTTGGCGATACGGTGAAAATCATCGTGCCAATGGGGTATCCGGACAATAACGACGCTTATATTGAGACGGTGCGGCGCGCGGGGCTGGCCTTATTTAGCGCGGATAATCTGCGCGTCCTCAATGAGAAGATGGCCTTTGATGACTATCTGGCTCTGCTGGGGACGTGCGATCTCGGATACTTTATTTTTGCCCGTCAGCAAGGGATCGGTACGCTCTGCCTGCTGATTCAGGCGGGTGTACCCTGCGTGCTGAACAGGGAAAACCCGTTCTGGCGCGATATGGTGGCGGAAGATATTCCCGTGCTATTTACCACGGATAACCTGAATGAGGCGGTAGTCCGTGAAGCCCGGCGGCAATTGATGGCGGTGGATAAAAACGCCATTACCTTTTTCAGCCCGAATTTTATCGCGCCGTGGCATAAAGCACTGCGCATAGCTGCGGGGAGTGCCGGATGAGCCCACTTGAATTCTGCGGACTGTTTATCCTCTGGTTACTGGCATCGCTGTTTATCGCCACGTTAACCTGGTTTGAATTCCGTCGCGTGCGTTTTAACTTTAACGTCTTTTTTTCACTGCTCTTTTTGCTCACGTTCTTCTTCGGCTTTCCGCTGACCAGCGTGCTGGTGTTCCGCTTTAACGTGGGGGTTGCGCCGCCTGGCGTGATGATGCAGTCGTTACTTGCGGCAACCTGTTTCTACGGAATTTACTATGTGACGTATAAAACGCGGCTGCGCAAACATACTGCGCCGGTATCGCGTCGACCGCTGTTCACCATTAACCGGGTTGAGGCGAATCTGACATGGGTGATGTTAATGGTCATCGCTCTGGTCAGCGTCGGCATCTTCTTTATGCATAACGGCTTTTTGCTGTTCCGCCTGCAATCCTATAGCCAGATCTTCTCCAGTGAAGTGTCCGGTGTGGCACTTAAGCGCTTCTTTTATTTCTTTATTCCCGCAATGCTGGTGGTCTACTTTTTGCGGCAGAGTGCGCAGGCATGGCTCTTCTTCCTCGTCAGCACGGTCGCTTTTGGTTTGCTGACCTATATGATTGTTGGCGGAACCCGCGCCAATATCATTATCGCGTTCGCGATCTTTTTGTTTATCGGCATTATTCGTGGGTGGATCTCGTTGTGGATGCTGGCCGCTGCAGGTGTGTTTGGCATCGTTGGTATGTTCTGGTTGGCGATCAAGCGTTACGGACTGAATGTCAGTGGCGATGAAGCGTTTTATACGTTCCTGTACCTGACCCGTGACACCTTTTCACCTTGGGAAAACTTGTCGCTGCTGCTGCAAAACTACGACAAAATTGCGTTTCAGGGGTTGGCGCCCATCGTGCGCGACTTCTATGTCTTTATTCCGTCCTGGCTGTGGCCAACGCGTCCGAATATTGTGTTGAATACGGCCAATTACTTTACCTGGGAAGTTCTGAACAACCACTCTGGCCTTGCTATCTCGCCAACGTTGATCGGCTCTCTGGTGGTGATGGGCGGTGTTGCCTTTATCCCGCTCGGTGCGGTGACGGTGGGGCTCATCATTAAATGGTTTGACTGGTTGTATACTCTGGGCAACCGGGAAACGAACCGCTATAAGGCCGCAATCCTGCACAGTTTCTGCTTTGGCGCGATTTTCAACATGATTGTGCTGGCTCGTGAAGGGCTGGATGCTTTCGTGTCTCGCGTGGTGTTTTTCCTCGTCATCTTCGGCTTCTGCTTGTTGCTGGCGAAGCTGCTGTACTGGCTGTTTGATAACGCGGGCCTGATACACAAACGCGGTGAACGCGCGGCAAAACCTCTTTCCCAGATGTAAAGGATAAACATGACGGACAAGACTGCAGCGCCGCTGTATGACCTGCGTGGTCTGAAATTGATTGGCTGGCGCGATATGCAACACGCGCTGGATTATCTGTATGCGAATGGCGAGATCAGGCAAGGTACGCTGGTCGCCATTAATGCGGAAAAGATGCTGACGCTGGAAGATGATGCTCAGGTGCGAGCGTTGATCGAAGCGGCTGAGTTTAAATACGCCGACGGCATCAGCGTCGTGCGCTCCTTGCGGAAGAAGTTCCCGCGCGCGCAAGTATCCCGTGTTGCCGGTGCCGATCTGTGGGAAAAACTGATGGCGCGGGCAGGCGAAAATGCGACGCCGGTATTTCTGGTGGGTGGCAAGCCCGATGTGCTGGCGCAGACGGAGCAGAAACTGCGTGCACAATGGCAGGTGAATATTGTGGGCAGCCAGGATGGGTATTTTAATCCGGAGCAGCAGCAAGCACTGTTTGAGCGCATCCGCGATAGCGGGGCGAAAATCATCACTGTGGCAATGGGATCGCCAAAGCAGGAGATCCTGATGCGCGACTGCCGCACTGTCTATCCTGATGCGTTATACATGGGGGTTGGCGGAACGTACGACGTCTTTACGGGCCATGTAAAGCGTGCGCCTAAACTCTGGCAGCATCTGGGGATGGAGTGGCTTTATCGGCTGCTGTCACAACCGAGCCGTTTAAAGCGTCAATTGCGTTTGCTGCGTTATCTGCGTTGGCACTACAGCGGAAAACTCTGAACAACGTTGGCGGCGCAGCGTGCTGCCTTTTTTTCTCCTTCTGCTGTTTTATTGTGCAATACACCGATTTTTTTTATACATCATTTGCCATTTCTTCTGTTTTAAGAAACCATTCGCTCACTCATTGCAGTGCCGTGGTGTTTTTGGCGACAACCTTTTCCGGGTTAGCGCCGAATGGCCTGTTATGAGATGAGGGAAACTCATAACAATAACCCGCAGATCGGGCAAAGAAAGAAGCAAACACAACAGAGGATTTATGGCTGAAAACAAACCAGAGCTTCAGCGTGGACTGGAGTCTCGACACATCGAATTAATCGCCCTGGGCGGTACCATTGGCGTGGGGCTCTTTATGGGCGCCGCCAGTACCCTGAAATGGGCCGGCCCGTCGGTACTGCTGGCATACATTATTGCGGGTCTCTTCGTCTTCTTTATTATGCGCTCAATGGGCGAGATGCTGTTCCTTGAGCCGGTAGCGGGGTCTTTTGCTGTTTACGCGCACCGCTATATGAGTCCTTTCTTCGGTTATCTCACCGCCTGGTCTTACTGGTTTATGTGGATGGCGGTGGGGATTTCTGAAATTACCGCGATTGGGGTGTACGTCCAGTTCTGGTTCCCCGATCTTGCCCAGTGGATACCCGCGCTGATTGCGGTGGGGCTGGTGGCGCTGGCGAACCTCGCGGCAGTGCGCCTGTACGGTGAAATCGAATTCTGGTTCGCGATGATCAAGGTGACCACCATCATTGTGATGATCGTGGTTGGCCTGGGCGTTATCTTCTTTGGTATCGGCAACGGCGGGCATTCGATTGGTTTTGGTAATCTGACCGAACATGGCGGTTTCTTTGCCGGCGGCTGGAAAGGCTTTCTGACTGCGCTCTGTATCGTTGTGGCGTCCTATCAGGGTGTTGAACTGATTGGTATTACCGCCGGTGAAGCGAAAAACCCACAGGTTACGCTGCGCAGTGCAGTAAGTAAGGTACTGTGGCGTATCCTGATTTTCTATGTGGGCGCGATTTTCGTTATTGTGACGATTTTCCCGTGGAACGAAATCGGTACGAACGGCAGCCCGTTTGTGCTGACCTTTGCGAAGATTGGCATTACGGCGGCAGCAGGAATTATTAACTTTGTGGTGCTGACGGCGGCGCTGTCCGGCTGTAACAGCGGCATGTATAGCTGTGGTCGTATGTTGTATGCGCTGGCGAAGAACCGCCAACTGCCTGCTGCGGTGGCGAAAGTGTCTAAAAGCGGCGTTCCGGCGGCGGGTGTGACAATTTCCATCATTATCCTGCTGATTGGTTCCTGTCTGAATTACATTATTCCGAACCCGCAACGCGTGTTTGTTTACGTCTATAGTGCCAGCGTATTGCCAGGCATGGTGCCGTGGTTTGTGATCCTGATTAGCCAGCTGCGTTTCCGTAAGGCGCATAAAGAAGCTATTGCCAGCCATCCCTTCCGCTCAATGTTGTTCCCGTGGGCGAACTGGCTAACGATGGCGTTTTTGATTTGCGTGCTGATTGGTATGGGATTCAACGACGATACGCGTATGTCGCTGTTTGTCGGTGTTATCTTCCTTGCTGCGGTAACAGTGGCGTATAAAGTATTTGGTCTTAACCGACACGCTGTTACGCAACGGGTGAGTGAATAAGAGGCAAAATGCGCAAAGCATAACCAAACGCGCATTTTCTTCAAAAAAGCACTAGACAGCCGCGCCCGAAGTCCGTACTATCCACCCCCGCAACGGCGCTACGCGCCCGTAGCTCAGCTGGATAGAGCGCTGCCCTCCGGAGGCAGAGGTCTCAGGTTCGAATCCTGTCGGGCGCGCCATTTAAACCCGGCGCTTGAGCTGCGGTGGTTCGTGAAGTATGACGATACCGCGTGAAAAGATTTACAGTGGTGGCTATAGCTCAGTTGGTAGAGCCCTGGATTGTGATTCCAGTTGTCGTGGGTTCGAGTCCCATTAGCCACCCCATTATTTAGCAGTAAAAGTTTCGTGGAATGCGAAGGTGGCGGAATTGGTAGACGCGCTAGCTTCAGGTGTTAGTGTCCTTACGGACGTGGGGGTTCAAGTCCCCCCCCTCGCACCACAACTTAGATTGAACAAAAAATTCAAAAAGCAGTATATCGGCGAGTAGCGCAGCTTGGTAGCGCAACTGGTTTGGGACCAGTGGGTCGGAGGTTCGAATCCTCTCTCGCCGACCAATTTTGAACCCCGCTTTAGCGGGGTTTTTTGTTTTCTGATCCCCCTCTTTTTTCCATTTCATTGTATTTTCTCTCTTTTTCACCGTTGTTGCTTAAAGGCGACAATTACGCCTTTTCTTGTCGCCCGATGGCGACATTTAACGCATTGATATTTATGGTGTAAGTTGATTGCTCAGGGAAGTGTCGTTATGCGGCGACAGTTATGCATGATAAGCGGCTAATTATCATAGGGGAAAAAGGGGAGAAGGCCTGAATTGACTGACTTCTTAAAAGGTTGCGCGGGTTAACATTAGTTAATGCAAACCTGGCACGCTATGTGCAATAATATCACTGTAGATGCTCATTCCATCTCTTATGTTCGCCTTCTGGCTTCATAAACTCAGGAATGATGCAGAGCCGTTTACGGTGCTTATCGTCCACTGACAGATGTCGCTTCGGCCTCATCAAACACCATGGACATAACGTTGAGTGAAGCACCCATTTAGTTGTCAACAGACCTGTTTTAACGCCTGCCTGAGTCTTCCGGCAGGCGTTTTTTTATGGGTGGAGGGATAGGGATGCAGGTGGCGTTATTACCTTCCTGCTCCCGAATGACGCTGAATCAATTACCTGACGGGTTGTTTTGCAGAGTCAGCAACAGGCCGTCACGACGCATGGTCGCGGCTTCTTCCGGCTGGTGCAGGCGATCGAGGCAATCAGCGAGCCATGCATAATCGAACGCTTCCGGGCGCTGCTTCAGCGCCGCGCGGAATGCCAACGTGGCCTCCTGCCATTCACCATGTTTCATCAACGACTGACCAAGCGTGCTCCATAACAGCGGACGATCGCCCTGGGTTTTGATCTGCTGGCGCAACACTTTCTCGATCTGTTGCGGATTATTGGTTTTCAGCCGTGGGATCACCAGCACCAGACGATCATCATACTGACGTTTAAGACCTTCAAGGATAATGTCCTGCGCAGTATCGTGATCGTCACATTCGATCAAATGCTCGGCCATTGCCACTTGCAATACCACCTGCTGACGGGTTTTGCGGCTCTGGTTTTTCCACCAACTCTTCAGGCCTTCGCTGCCCAGGTCGGCACGTGCCTGGTCCATGATGCCAATCCAGGCTTGTTGTTGCAGCGCGTCGCGGTGCTCATCGTCACCGACATTGGCTTTTGCCATCGACGGAATGATATCCAGCAGCGATGCCCATGCGCCGGTGCGAATATATGCCTGCTCTGCCAGACGCAACACTTCCGGATGACGCGGCGTGATTTCCAGCAATTTATCCACGCCATGGCGCGCAGCATGGTTCTCATTGCGCGCCAGTTGCAGGCGAACGCGCGTGATTTCTACCGGGATAGGATCTTTTTCAGACAGCTCCGCAGCGCGCTCCAGATGCTGGTTCGCACGGGTTTCATCACCGCGCTGCTGCGCTGCTTCCGCCGCCAGCAGGTAGTTGACCATCGGGTGTTCGGCATGGTCGGCGTTTTTCGACATCAGCTTCTCTACCTGCTGATAATCGCCTTCCGCCAGTTTTAGCAACGCTTGCTCAGTCTGTTTACGGGCGCGGCGGCGCTTACGTCCCACAAACCAGCCGCGCGTATGCGCGCTGGTACGGAAAAGACGACGCAACAGCCATTCAAGCGCAAACATCACCACCAGCGCCAGCACCAGAATAATCACTAACCCCGTGACACTCGTCTCGATGTTGTAATTATCCGTCTGGATGAGGACATAGCCCTGATGCCCCGCGAGCATAGGGCCAAGAACGATCCCGGCAATTAACAGTGCAAAGAGTAACAGTACTTTCAGCATGTTTATTCTCCTTGCACTGCGTTGGCAGCGGGCGCTTGCTCAGAGGCAACGGCAGGTTGCGCCAGTAGATTTCGCACCCGGGTTTGCATCAGTTTTTCCAGGATTGGCTGGCTTTGCAGCGATGCGGGTAGCGTCATTGCAATGGTCTGCTGGCTTAGTTTATCGACCTCTTCAAGGAAGGCTTTCGTGGCTGCATCGTCGGTATCGTAGTAAGCGCGCACCCAGGTGGAAACATTGTCCAGCGCCTGTTTGTAGGTTTCTTCCTGATGACGGGGAACGGCCTGAGCTGCAACCAGCAGACGCGAGCGGATATTTTCACGCAGATAGATATCCTGATTTGGTGCTAACAGCGGCACGGCGGTTTCATCACGACGACGAATAGTGATAAAGCTGTCCATAAAGTTTTGCCAGCTTTTCTGCAGGTTCACACGCCATTCACTGATCGAGCCGGACAACTCATTACTGTCGGTATCCATCGGTGAGTCATCATCGTTGTTATCTGCAAGGCGCAGGTTATCAATCTGGTTGGACAGCTGGTTCAGTTTGAGGATCGCACCGTCATAATCCACCTGCGTAATGGCGGCGAGGCTGGCGATATCGTCAGTAATTGCACGGCGAGCGGTGATCAGGCTCGGATCGTTCATATCCGCCAGACTGGCGTCCGCACTTTTCAGCAGCGCCGCTGCGGTGGTGACGTCCTGGTCGCTCCAGAGTTTGCGTCCGGCCAGTTTAACGAGAAAATCCGCCTGCGCCAGTTGCCAGGTTTTGGCATCGGAACCGGAGATAGTCGCCACTTTCTGCTGCACTTCATCAAGCTGTTTGGTCAGCGCATCCTGATGACGTTTGGCCTCGTCAAGCTGCCCGGCCTGCTGTTTGATAATGCCTTCCAGCTCGGCGCGTTGTTTATCCTGCGCTTGCTGCAACGCAATAACCTGATTGGCGATTTCGCCGTTATTGGTGTTCAGGGTGGAAACCTGCTGTTTAACCCAGCCATAAAGCCCGACGCCCGAGGCCAGCGCAATAGCGATGGCGATCGCGCTTAGCGCAAGGCTGGTCCTGTTCGCGCGACGGGCCTTCTCTGTTTTGCCCGGCGGCGTTGCACCGTCAGCCGTTTTGGTTTCTTCAACCTCGGCGGGGGAGTGTTGTTGTTCCGTCATCATGGCTTCCCATTATGAGAGTTATTGTAATGCGCGAAGCAGCGCATCGTTGTCTGCAGTGTCAGCGACCTGAATATCCTGCCAGCCCAGTTCCCGGGCGAGGTGCGCCAGACGTTCGCTAACCACCAGTATGCGGCAGCGAAGTAACCAGTTTTCCCGATACCAGGGAGGAATAAGCGAAAACAACTGTTGTATCATTTCGCCGCTGGTGACAACCAGCGTCGTCACCCCACGCGTATGCCAGCGCATGGCCTCTTCGGCGCCATTGTAGAACTTCGCGCTACGTTGATAACATTCGCAAAATTCCACTTCCGCACCGCGCGCCGCCAGCGTTTCCGCCAGCACTTCACGACCACCGTTACCACGTAAGATTAGCGCATGCTTACCCCGAACATTTTGTAATTCAGGTAATTGTAGCAACACTTCACTGATTTCCCGATCCAACGGATAACGCACATCTATGCCGGTCACCGTATGTAATGCCAGCGCAGTGCTACGGCCAATCGCGAAATAATGCGGCTCTTCGGGAAAACGTAGGCCTGCCTGTTGTAAATGTGCATGGGCAAATGTTACCGCCTGCTGCGACAGGACAAAAACCAGGTCTTCGGCGGTTAATGCGGCGAGTCGCCCGGGTAACGAGGTGAGTTCACGACCCGGCGTAAACTCGATAAGTGGGAAGCTCCAGGCCACTAGCCCCAGTGTGCGCAAGCGGCTCACTAATTCTTCCCCGGCCGGGGATGGGCGAGTGACCAGAATACTCATTCAGGGGCTTCTCCGTTGTAGACATCGGCCAGAATGGCGCGGGCGCCATTATTCAGTAACTCCTCGGCCAACGAGATACCTAACTGCTCGGCGTCCGCTGGGTTACCGCGGCGCTCACCGCGCACCATGGTGGAGCCGTCTGGCGCGCCCACTAACGCGCGCAGCCAGATTTCTCCGTCCACCCATTCAGCATAGCTGCCAATCGGTACCTGACACCCACCTTCAAGGCGCGTATTCATTGCGCGCTCGGCTTTAACGCGCACGGCAGTTTCTGCATGATTCAGCGGTTGCAATAGCGCGCGGGTATGCGCGTCGTCCAGGCGGCACTCAATGCCGACTGCGCCCTGGCCCACGGCTGGCAGCGAGGTTTCCGGCGATAGCGCAACGCGCACACGCTCACCAAGGCCAAGACGTTTAAGACCGGCGACGGCAAGAATGATGGCGTCATATTCGCCGTTATCCAGTTTGCTCAGGCGTGTACCGACGTTACCTCGTAAAGAGCGAATAACCAGGTCCGGACGTTGCGCTGCCAACTGGCATTGACGGCGTAAACTTGACGTACCAACGATGCTGCCGGCAGGTAATTCATCGAGCGAGTTATAGCGGTTTGACACAAACGCATCGCGGGGATCGTCACGCTCGCAAATGGTCACCAGGCCGAGCCCTTCAGGGAAATCGACCGGAACATCTTTCATTGAATGCACGGCGATATCGGCGCGGTTTTCAAGCAGTGCCAGCTCAAGTTCTTTTACAAACAGACCCTTACCACCGACTTTCGCCAGTGGCGTATCCAGGATCACGTCGCCGCGCGTGACCATAGGCACCAGTTCAACCGTGAGTCCGGGGTGGTTCGCCTCGAGGCGTTCCTTAACGTAGTGTGCCTGCCAAAGCGCAAGAGGGCTCTGCCGTGTGGCAATTCTTAAAACATTGTCTAACATGCTTGTTACCGTCATTATCGTCCGTCGACCATCCTAACATTGTTGCTTTAGGGTGTCAGTGTCCACAGAAGATCGCTGGAGGGAGAGAAAGGCGTCGCGCCGCAATACAGGCGCAGCCAGGACCGTAATTAGGAATTTACAGACAGCGTTTACTGCTACACTGGTATGTAGCGCATCTTTCTTTACGGTCAATGAGCAAGGTGTTAAATTGATCACGTTTTAGACCATTTTTTCGTCTGCCTCCCTGAAGGCAAGGTCGAAAAACCGGTAACGGCTATTTTGGATTTTCTGTAAACATCAGGCGATATGTCTTGTACCTCTATATTGAGACTCTGAAACAGAGACTGGATGCCATTAATCAACTGCGTGTGGATCGCGCGCTTGCTGCCATGGGCCCTGCTTTTCAGCAGGTTTACAGTCTGCTGCCGACATTGCTGCATTATCATCATCCGCTGATGCCGGGTTACCTCGATGGTAACGTTCCCCAGGGCATTTGCCTTTACACGCCTGATGAAAACCAACTTCATTACCTGAACGAACTTGAACTGCATCGTGGTCTTCCGCCGCAGGAGTCGCCGAAAGGCGAGCTGCCGATCACCGGGGTTTACTCCATGGGCAGTACTTCTTCGGTCGGACAAAGCTGCTCCTCTGACCTGGATATCTGGGTCTGCCATCAATCCTGGCTCGATAACGAAGAGCGTCAATTGCTGCAGCGTAAATGCAGCCTGCTGGAAAGCTGGGCGGCGTCGTTGGGCGTGGAAGTGAGTTTCTTCCTGATTGATGAGAACCGCTTCCGTCATAACGAAAGCGGTAGCCTCGGCGGCGAGGACTGCGGCTCCACGCAGCATATTTTGTTGCTGGATGAGTTTTACCGTACTGCTGTGCGCCTTGCCGGTAAACGTATTCTGTGGAATATGGTGCCGGGCGATGAAGAAGAGCATTACGACGATTATGTGATGACGCTCTATGCTCAGGGCGTGTTGACCCCGAACGAATGGCTGGATCTTGGCGGCTTAAGCACGCTTTCCGCAGAAGAGTATTTCGGTGCCAGCCTTTGGCAACTCTATAAAAGTATCGACTCTCCTTATAAAGCCGTATTGAAAACGCTGTTGCTGGAAGCCTATTCCTGGGAATATCCCAACACGCGTTTGCTGGCGAAAGATATTAAACAGCGCCTGCATGACGGTGAAATTGTATCGTTTGGCCTCGATCATTACTGCATGATGCTCGAGCGCGTAACGCAGTATCTGGTCGCTATTGACGACACCGCTCGCCTCGATCTGGCTCGTCGATGTTTTTACTTAAAAGTGTGCGAGAAACTGAGCCGCGAACGCGCCTGTGTTGGCTGGCGTCGCGAAGTGATCACGCAACTGGTAAAAGAGTGGGGCTGGGACGATGCACGCGTGGCGATGTTGGATAACCGCGCTAACTGGAAAATCGATCAGGTGCGCGAGGCGCATAACGAATTGCTTGATGCCATGATGCAGAGCTACCGTAACCTGATCCGCTTTGCCCGCCGTAATAATCTGAGCGTTTCCGCCAGCCCGCAGGATATCGGTGTATTAACCCGTAAACTGTACGCCGCGTTTGAAGCGTTGCCGGGCAAAGTAACGCTGGTAAACCCGCAAATTTCGCCGGATCTCTCTGAACCGAATTTAACCTTTATCCATGTGCCGCCGGGCCGGGCCAACCGTTCGGGGTGGTATCTGTACAACCGCGCGCCGAATATGGATTCCATCGTCAGCCATCAACCGCTGGAATATAACCGCTATCTGAATAAGCTGGTGGCATGGGCCTGGTTCAACGGTTTGCTGACGTCGCGTACGCATCTGTTTATTAAAGGCAACGGCATTGTCGATTTGGCAAAATTGCAGGAGATGGTGGCCGATGTGTCGCATCACTTCCCGCTGCGCCTGCCCGCGCCAACGCCGAAAGCGCTCTACAGTCCTTGCGAAATCCGTCATCTGGCGATCATCGTCAACCTGGAATATGACCCGACTGCGGCGTTTCGTAACCAGGTGGTGCATTTCGATTTCCGTAAGCTTGATGTGTTCAGTTTTGGCGAGCAGCAAAACTGCCTGGTCGGCAGTGTCGACCTGCTGTACCGCAACTCGTGGAATGAAGTGCGTACCCTGCATTTCAACGGCGAGCAGGCGATGATCGAAGCGCTGAAAACCATCCTTGGCAAAATGCATCAGGATGCCGCGCCGCCGGACAGCGTGGAAGTGTTCTGCTACAGCCAGCATTTGCGCGGCCTGATTCGCACGCGTGTGCAGCAACTGGTATCCGAATGCATTGAGTTGCGTCTTTCCAGCACCCGCCAGGAGACCGGGCGTTTCAAAGCGCTGCGCGTTGCTGGCCAGACCTGGGGGCTGTTCTTTGAACGTCTCAATGTGTCGGTGCAGAAACTGGAAAACGCGATTGAGTTTTACGGGGCTATTTCCCACAACAAACTGCACGGGCTGTCAGTGCAGGTTGAAACCAATCACGTCCAGTTACCGGCCGTGGTGGATGGTTTCGCCAGTGAGGGCATTATTCAGTTCTTCTTTGAGGAGACGGGCGAAGAGGGCTTTAACATCTATATCCTGGATGAGAGCAATCGCGCGGAAGTCTACCACCACTGCGAAGGCAGCAAAGAGGAGCTGGTGCGCGATGTGAGCCGCTTCTATTCGTCATCTCACGATCGCTTTACCTACGGCTCCAGCTTTATCAACTTCAACCTGCCGCAGTTCTACCAGATTGTGAATGTTGAAGGGCGTGCGCAAGTGATACCGTTCCGCAACCAGGCGATCACCGCCGCCACGCCGGCAAATCAGGACAACGACGCACCGTTGTTGCAGCAGTATTTTTCTTAAAGGAAGCGCCCGGATAGCCCGGGCAACCTGGATTAGCGGAAACTGACCGTCTCACCCGCCTGCTGGCTTGCCGCCTGCTCAAGCAGATCCCAGAATGTTTCGCCACTGCGATCGCAGACCCATTCGTCGCCTTTCAGGTCGAAATGGTAGCCACCCTGTTTGGTGGCCAGCCAGACCTGATGCAGCGGCTCCTGACGGTTAATGATAATTTTGCTGCCGTTTTCAAAGCTGATGGTTAACACGCCGCCATTAATTTCACAGTCGATATCGCTATCGCCGTCCCAATCGTCAAGACGTTCTTCAATGGTCAGCCAGAGGCCGTCGGCGAGGCGATGAAATTCACTGTCGTTCATTCTGTTTTCCCGTTTTTTATGATGGCAGCAGTATAACGCGAAACATTTCCCGTTGCCCTAAACGCGCAAACTCTTGCTTTTGTGTCTTCTCCTGCGATGATAGAACGCAGAAAGAACGAACTTACAGGCAACCTATAATGAAAGATGTATTTCGCACGCTGGCCGTATTGCTGACACTGTTCAGCCTGACGGGCTGTGGTCTGAAGGGGCCACTCTATTTCCCGCCCGCAGATAAAACCGCGCCACCGCCGACAAAAAACCAGACCAGTACCATCCAGTCGACCACGCCGGATCGTAACGATCGCGGTGATAACGGCTCGCCGACTCAGGTGAATTACTGACGTCACCGTTCTGTATCCGCGTAAATGGAGTAGATGATGCAGTTCTCAAAAATGCATGGCCTTGGCAACGATTTTATGGTCGTCGACGCGGTGACGCAGAATGTCTTTTTCTCCCCTGAGCTGATCCGTCGCCTGGCGGATCGCCATCTGGGCGTGGGGTTTGATCAATTGCTGGTGGTTGAACCGCCCTACGATCCTGAGCTTGATTTCCACTACCGTATTTTTAACGCTGATGGCAGCGAAGTGTCGCAGTGCGGCAATGGCGCTCGCTGTTTCGCGCGTTTTGTTCGCCTGAAAGGCTTGACCAATAAACGTGACATCCGCGTCAGTACGGCAAACGGACGTATGTTATTGAGCGTAACGGACGACGACCTGGTGCGCGTCAATATGGGCGAACCCAACTTTGAACCATCCCAGGTGCCGTTTCGCGCTAACAAAGCGGAAAAGACCTATATTATGCGTGCGGCGGAACAAACCGTGTTGTGCGGCGTCGTATCGATGGGCAACCCACACTGCGTGATTCAAGTGGATGACGTGGATACCGCACCGGTAGAGACGTTAGGGCCGGTGATGGAAAGCCATGAGCGCTTTCCGGAACGCGCCAATATCGGTTTTATGCAGGTGGTAAAACGCGATCACATCCGCTTGCGCGTCTATGAACGCGGTGCCGGTGAAACGCAGGCCTGTGGCAGCGGTGCGTGTGCAGCCGTGGCTGTTGGCATTGCACAGGATTTGCTGGCAGAAGAGGTGCGCGTGGAGTTACCAGGCGGTCGACTTGATATCGCATGGAAAGGTCCGGGCCAACCGTTGTTTATGACTGGCCCGGCGGCACATGTCTATGACGGGTTTATTCATCTATGAAGCAACCAGGGGAAGAATTACAGGAAACGCTGACGGAACTGGAAGATCAGGCCGTTGTTGATTATTTGCTGCGTCATCCTGATTTCTTTATCCGCAATGCACGACTGGTGGAACAGATGCGCGTGCCGCATGCCGTACGCGATACCGTTTCGCTGGTAGAATGGCACATGGCGCGCTCGCGCAATCACATCAATGTGCTGGAAGAGAACATGACGCTGTTGATGGAACAGGCCAGTGCGAATGAAGGTTTGTTCTATCGTCTCCTGCGCTTGCAGGGGCGGCTGGCCTCTGCTCACAGTCTGGAAGAGATGCTCAATCGCTTTCACCGTTGGGCGCGTGATTTAGGGTTGGCGGGGGCAACGATCCGCCTGTTTCCCGATCGCTGGCGGCTTGGTGCGCCTTCTGGCTTTACTCATCTTGCACTTTCTCGCCAGGCTTTCGAACCGTTACGCATCCAGCGTCTGGGTCATCAACACCATTATCTCGGCTCCTTAAACGGGCCGGAGTTACTGCTGCTGTTGCCGGAGGCGAAAGCGATTGGTTCAGTGGCGTTATCGCTGATGGGACCAGACGGCGATCTCGGCGTGGTGCTGTTTAGCAGCCGCGATGTTCATCATTACCAGCAAGGGCAAGGTACGCAGCTGTTACAGGAAATCGCGCAGATGCTGCCGGATCTCCTGGAGCGCTGGATCGAGCGCATATGACAGATTCTCCGCTCTTTCCGGCCGTGGCGAAATTTTTGCGCTATCTTGGCGTTGAGCGCCAACTCAGTCCCATCACTCTGCTTAATTATCAGCGTCAGCTTGATGCCATTATCGCTTTGACCGGTGAGATCGGTCTGAAAAGCTGGCAACAATGTGATGCTGCCATGGTGCGCGCCATTGCGGTGCGCAGCCGGCGCAAAGGGCTGGGCGCAGCCAGCCTGGCGTTGCGTCTCTCTGCGTTGCGCAGTTTCTTTGACTGGATGGTGAGCCAGGGCCAGCTGGCGGCCAATCCGGCGAAAGGTATCTCTGCGCCGAAAGCGCCACGACATCTGCCGAAAAATATCGACGTGGATGATATGAACCGGCTGCTGGATATCGATCTTAACGATCCGCTGGCGGTGCGTGACCGGGCGATGCTGGAAGTGATGTATGGCGCGGGTCTGCGTCTTTCTGAACTGGTGAATCTGGATATTAAGCATCTGGATCTGGAAAGCGGCGAAGTGTGGGTGCTGGGTAAAGGTAGCAAAGAGCGCCGTTTACCCATTGGCCGCAATGCGGTTATCTGGATCGAACACTGGCTTGATTTACGCGGGTTGTTTGGTGCGGAAGACGAGGCGCTGTTCCTCTCAAAGCTCGGTAAACGTATCTCTGCGCGAAATGTGCAAAAACGGTTTGCTGAATGGGGGATTAAACAGGGCCTGAACAGCCATGTGCACCCCCATAAATTGCGTCACTCCTTCGCGACCCATATGCTGGAGTCGAGTGGTGACTTACGCGGTGTGCAGGAGTTGCTCGGTCACGCCAATTTATCCACCACACAAATCTATACCCATCTTGATTTTCAACACCTTGCATCGGTGTACGACGCTGCGCATCCGCGCGCCAAACGGGGGAAATAATGCGTTTTTACCGCCCATTAGGTCAGATCTCCGCGATCACCTTCGACCTGGATGACACCCTTTATGACAACCGCCTGGTGATCCAACGAACGGAGCAGGAAGCGCTGGCTTTTGTGCAGAATTACCATCCGGCGCTGAACAGCCTGGAAAATAAAGAGTTTCAGCGTTTACGCCAGTCGTTACGGGAAACCGAGCCGGACATTTACCACGATGTGACCGAGTGGCGGCGACGTGCCGTTGAACGTGCAATGTTGAACGCCGGTCTGACGCCAGAAGAAGCCGCTCTTGGCGCGGAGGCATCAATGGTGAACTTTGCGAAATGGCGCAGCCGCATTGATGTGCCACAGGAAACCCACGACACACTGGCAAAGCTGGCCGAAAAGTGGCCGCTGGTGGCCATTACCAACGGGAATGCGCAGCCTGAGCTGTTCGGGTTAAGCGAGTACTTTGAGTTTGTTTTGCGCGCCGGACCGGATGGGCGCTCCAAACCGTTCAGCGATATGCATCGCCTGGCCGCCAGACGTCTCAATGTGGCGCCTGGCGACATTTTACATGTGGGTGATGACCTGATAACTGATGTGGCGGGTGCGATCCGTTGTGGTATGCAGGCATGCTGGATCAAACCGGAAGGTACCGATTTATTGCAGGCTCCTTATAGCCGTTTGTTACCCCACGTGGAAATTTCACGGTTGGCATCCCTCACTACGCTGATATAATCACCAACAGCTCTGTATAAATTTCCAGTAATTTTCGCGACGGTGCCCATGGACGTTTCTTATCTGCTCGACAGCCTCAATGACAAACAACGCGACGCCGTAGCCGCGACGCGCAGCAATATGCTGGTGCTGGCGGGCGCAGGGAGCGGTAAGACGCGTGTGCTGGTACACCGTATCGCCTGGTTGATGACCGTAGAAAATTGCTCGCCGTATTCGATTATGGCGGTCACGTTTACCAACAAAGCGGCGGCGGAAATGCGCCACCGTATCGGTCAACTGATGGGCACCTCTCAGGGTGGAATGTGGGTTGGCACATTCCACGGGCTGGCGCACCGCCTGTTGCGCGCGCACCATATGGACGCCAATCTGCCGCAGGACTTTCAGATCCTCGATAGCGAAGACCAGCTCAGGTTGCTTAAGCGTCTGATTAAGGCTATGAACCTTGATGAGAAGCAGTGGCCGCCGCGCCAGGCCATGTGGTACATCAACGGGCAGAAAGATGAAGGCATCCGCCCGCATCATATTCAAAGTTTCGGCAATCCGGTGGAGCAAACCTGGCAGAAAGTGTACCAGGCCTACCAGGAAGCCTGCGATCGCGCCGGGCTGGTGGATTTTGCCGAGCTGTTACTGCGCGCCCACGAGTTGTGGCTGAACAAGCCACACATTTTGCAGCACTATCGCGAGCGCTTTACCAACATCCTGGTGGACGAATTCCAGGATACCAACAACATTCAATATGCGTGGATCCGTCTGCTGGCGGGTGATACCGGTAAGGTGATGATCGTCGGTGATGATGACCAGTCCATTTACGGCTGGCGTGGCGCGCAGGTGGAAAACATCCAGCGTTTCCTGAAAGATTTCCCCGGTGCGGAAACCATCCGTCTGGAGCAAAACTACCGTTCCACCAGCAATATACTCAGTGCAGCTAACGCCCTGATTGAAAATAACAATGGGCGGCTGGGGAAAAAACTGTGGACCGATGGCGTCGACGGCGAGCCGATTTCCCTCTACTGCGCGTTCAACGAGCTGGATGAAGCCCGGTTTGTGGTTAACCGTATCAAAACCTGGCAGGACAACGGCGGGGCACTGGAAAAATGCGCCATTCTCTATCGCAGTAACGCCCAATCGCGTGTTCTGGAAGAGGCGCTGTTGCAGGCGAGTATGCCATATCGCATTTATGGCGGTATGCGCTTCTTCGAACGCCAGGAGATCAAAGATGCGCTCTCCTATCTGCGCCTGATCGCCAACCGTAATGACGATGCGGCTTTTGAGCGCGTAGTGAATACCCCAACACGCGGTATTGGCGACCGCACGCTGGATGTGGTGCGCCAGACCTCCCGTGACCGTCAGTTGACGCTGTGGCAGGCAACTCGTGAGCTGTTACAGGAAAAAGCGCTGGCCGGGCGTGCTGCCAGCGCCTTGCAACGTTTCCTCGAATTGATTGATGCACTGGCACAAGAGACGGCGGATCTGCCACTACATGTGCAAACTGACCGCGTGGTGAAAGACTCCGGTTTGCGCATGATGTACGAACAGGAAAAAGGCGAGAAAGGCCAGACGCGCATCGAGAACTTAGAGGAACTGGTCACGGCAACACGTCAGTTCAGCTACAACGAAGAAGACGAAGATTTAATGCCGCTGCAGGCTTTTCTCTCCCACGCTGCACTGGAAGCGGGCGAAGGGCAGGCGGATACCTGGCAGGATGCTGTGCAATTGATGACGCTGCATTCAGCAAAAGGTCTGGAGTTCCCACAGGTGTTTATCGTTGGGATGGAAGAGGGTATGTTCCCGAGCCAGATGTCGCTGGATGAAGGTGGGCGTCTGGAGGAGGAACGTCGGCTTGCTTACGTGGGTGTGACCCGGGCGATGCAAAAGCTGACTTTAACCTACGCGGAAACCCGTCGTCTGTACGGCAAAGAGGTGTACCATCGTCCGTCGCGCTTTATTGGTGAACTGCCGGAAGAGTGTGTGGAAGAGGTGCGTCTGCGCGCCAGCATCAGCCGTCCGGTCAGCCATCAGCGTATGGGGACGCCGGTTGCGCAGAGCGACACGGGTTACAAACTAGGCCAGCGCGTGCGCCACGCCAAGTTTGGGGAAGGCACGGTGGTGAACATGGAAGGCAGCGGCGAGCACAGCCGTTTGCAGGTGGCTTTCCAGGGGCAGGGCATTAAATGGCTGGTCGCCGCTTATGCGAAGCTCGAAACCGTGTAACTTTCAGAAAAATATCATTATTTTGCAATAATCTGCTAGCCTTATACGCTGAAGGGCAAATATTGCTCTTTCGCGTTTCGTTGCGTGTTGACGCTGCATTTTTGCTGGCGTAACATGCGCGCACGATCACGCTAAGAGGACATTCGCCTTGGACACACCCAGTAGATACTGGCTCAATTTCCTGTTCTTCAGGAACAACTCCTAAGGCTATCTCCTCATGCTGATAGCCTTAGAGGTTGTCAGCGACCCGCTTTGTCCCCGTCGCGCTGAGTCAGGCTGTTTAATGGTCTGAAACCCCTGTCGTTTCTGTGTGCCCTCCGAACTGTCCGATATTTTTTGCATTGGGAGTCCCGGCCATGCTGAGCGCATTTCAACTGGAAAACAATCGTTTAACCCGCCTTGAGGCTGACGAAATCAAACACCTCGCCAGCTCTGTTTGGGTTGATTTAGTCGAGCCGGACGATGAAGAACGTACCCGCGTGCAAACGGAATTGGGCCAGAACCTGGCCACCCGACCTGAACTGGAAGACATCGAGGCGTCGGCGCGTTTTTTTGAAGACGAAGACGGTCTGCACATCCACTCCTTCTTCTTTTTTGAAGATGCCGAAGATCATGCAGGTAACTCAACGGTAGCATTTACCATTCGCGAAGGTCGCCTGTTCACACTGCGTGAGCGGGAACTGCCGGCATTTCGCCTCTATCGTATGCGCGCCCGCAGCCAGGAAATGGTGGACGGCAACGCTTACGAACTGTTGCTGGATCTGTTCGAAACGAAAATCGAACAGCTGGCGGATGAAATCGAAAATATTTACAGCGATCTGGAAAAGCTGAGCCGGGTGATTATGGAAGGTCAGCAGGGCGACGAGTATGACGAGGCGCTTTCAACGCTGGCGGAGCAGGAAGATATTGGCTGGAAGGTTCGCCTCTGTTTGATGGATACCCAGCGCGCGCTGAACTTCCTGGTGCGCAAAGCGCGTTTGCCGGCGGGTCAACTGGAACAAGCGCGCGAGATCCTGCGCGATATCGAATCCCTGCTGCCGCACAACGAATCGCTGTTCCAGAAAGTGAACTTTCTGATGCAGGCGGCAATGGGGTTCATCAATATTGAGCAGAACCGCATCATTAAGATTTTCTCGGTGGTTTCCGTCGTATTCCTGCCGCCAACGCTGGTGGCCTCGAGTTACGGGATGAACTTCGAATTTATGCCGGAACTGCACTGGAGCTTTGGTTACCCAGGGGCGATTATCTTTATGATCCTCGCCGGGCTTGCGCCGTATCTCTACTTTAAACGCCGTAACTGGCTTTAACGATCAAAAAAGGTTCAGCCTGCGCTGAACCTTTTTTATTCAGATGCTCCAGTCCTGGATACCCTTCGTTTTATAATCGTAATACCAGATGTTTGTTCGCATAGCGACAATGGCGTTTACCAGATAGCCCAGAAAGCCGACACCGGAAATAACCGCGAGCACGAAGACCACAACGTTAAGCACGATGACCAGCAGTGCCTTTTTCCATAAGCCAAGAATAAAGAGATAAATAAACGGAAAGAAAAAGGCGAAGTAGTTCATGGACACTTTTCTCTTCTGACCGAAAGTCATCCCTTTAAAGGCTTCTTTCCACGCCGGGGAAAGCCCCCAGAATGCGGGATAACCGTGCTTTTCAAAGAATGCGAAGCGAAACTTCCACTTGTCATTCAGCGATGCGTCATTCTGATAATCATAATTGCTGATAGTACTCATTTTCCTCTCCTAAATAGAAATCCTGTCTATTGAATTAGTTTGTTTTTTTATCTGGGTAGGCGCCAACATTAAGAAAAAGAACACCAGGCCGTCGTAGGCGAAGTAAATTCTCACGCCCAGCAGCATGCAGTCGTCATCGCCAACGTATCCGAGGCCGGCGACAACCAATGAAGCGAAATAAACGAGGATGGACGAAATAACGATATAACGGGCTTTTCCGCCGCTATCACGACACCGTTGCGCATTGATGTTGATCTTCACCCAGGTATAAATCAGGATGCAGAGTAGCGGCACAACGGGTATGCCAACCAGGCTGAAGAACGCCAGTAAAAAGATAATATGCAGAAGCAAAAAGATAAGGATATACGGCCCACGCATAAGGCACGTTTTGCCTGAAGGCAAAAAAATCCTGCGGATCATTTCCAATTCATCCTGAATGGCGCATATGACAAAGGCCGGGAATATAGCATTTCGTCATTTACATGCGATTAAGATAAATCTTAACTATGAATATTTTGCGTATTTATAGATAACGGGCGGCTCTATTCCGCCCGTTTAATTGATTATACCTTTTTGCGAAAACCGCGTTGGGTATAAATGGCATCGATGACAAAGATAGCCAGCGCAACCCAGATAAAGCCAAAAGTCACCATTTTATCTGTGCCCGGATGCTCGCCATAGAACAATACTGCCAGCAGGAACATTAACGTCGGCCCGATATACTGGAAAAAGCCGAGCGTCGACAAACGCAGACGTGTTGCCGCGCCGGTAAAGCAGAGCAGCGGTACGGTAGTGACGACGCCTGCGGCGATCAGCAGCAGATTAAGCGACAGGCTGTTTTGTCCCATGTGACTGGTCGGGCTGTCCGTAATGCCGAACAGCCATATTGCTGCCACAGGCAGTAGCCACAGCGTCTCTACCAGCATGCCGGTTTGCGCGTCGACGGCGATTTTTTTGCGCAGCAAGCCATAGAACGCGAAGCTAAACGCCAGACCCAGCGCGATGATGGGTAACGAACCGAAGGTCCACAGTTGCACCAGCACACCGATACCGGCCAGTAACACCGCTAACCATTGCATAGGGCGAAAACGCTCACCCAAAAACAGCATTCCCAGCAGGATATTCACCAGCGGGTTAATAAAGTAACCCAGGCTGGCTTCCAGCATATGGTTGTGGTTCACCGCCCAAATAAACAGCAGCCAGTTACCGCCGATCAGCACGGCGGAAAGCGCCAGCAACAGGATCTTTTTCGGGGTATGCAGCAGAGCTTTAACACTGTTCCACTGTCGGCTAACGCTGATTAACGCCAGCATAAAGAAGAAAGACCAGATAACGCGGTGCGTCAGGATTTCGTCGGCCGGGACGTACCAAATCACTTTGAAATAGGCCGGGGCGACACCCCAAATAAAATAGGCGGCCAGGGCGAGTAACACGCCCAGCCGCGTCTGTTTTGCATCCATCAGGAAAACTCTTGGCTGAAATGAACCCTAATGTTACCCGATTTTACCGTCTCACCCCACCATATAAGTGGCGGTAGCGCTGGCGATATAGAGCTGCTCTTCGTTATGCAGCTCCACGCGAGCAACCGCCACTTTGTTGCCTGCGCGCAGCAAACTACTGCTGGCGGTGAAGCGGTTACCGCGCCCCGGGCGCAGGTAATCGACGCGCAAATCAATGGTGCCCATTCGCGATAAACGCTGGCGCAGCTCCTCTTCGCTGATGGTTTCATGACGCGTCAACGTGCTGCCGACGCACACCAGACCGGCAGCGACATCCAGCGCCGAAGCGATAACGCCGCCATGTAAAATGCTCTGTGCCCAGTTACCCACCATCATAGGCTGATTGGTGAAACTCAGCTGTGCGTACTCTTTTTCATAACGCTCCAGCTCCAGCCCTAACGCGCGGTTAAAAGGCATGTGGTAAACAAAAATCTCACCTACCGTTTTCAGAACTTCTTCCGCTGTGAGAACACCTGACATAATTATCTGATCCGATGAGTTAAGAAAATGTTGATAATATGCTTATCGTTTGTTGATTTCCACTTTCAGAACCGATACATGAGCAGTTACTCAATAAATATGTAGAATACTTTCTGGGAAGAAATTCACGTCAACAATATGTTTTGGGAGCACCACACCAATGCGGACCTCTCTGGGTTGGCTTTTCGCAGTGCTTGCGCTGCCATTTACGGTATACGCACAGGAAGCAACGGTAAAAGAAGTTCATGATGCGCCCGCCGTGCGCGGCAGCATCATCGCCAATTTATTGCAGGAGCATGATAATCCCTTCACGCTCTATCCGTATGAATCCAACTACGTTATCTACACGGATACCAGCGATCTGAACAAAGAAGCGATCCGATCGTATAACTGGTCAGATAATGCGCGCAAAGATGAGGTCAAATTTCAGCTGAGCCTCGCATTCCCGTTATGGCGCGGGATCCTTGGGCCAAACTCCGTGTTCGGCGGCTCCTATACGCAAAAATCCTGGTGGCAGCTTTCGAACAGCTCTGAGTCTTCGCCGTTTCGCGAGACAAACTATGAGCCGCAGTTGTTCCTGGGGTTTGCGACCGATTACGAACTGGCTGGTTGGACACTGCGTGACGTGGAGTTCGGTTTTAACCATGACTCGAATGGCCGCTCTGACCCAACGTCCCGTAGCTGGAACCGCCTTTATACGCGTCTGATGGCGCAACAGGGCAACTGGCTGGTCGAAGTGAAGCCGTGGTATGTGGTGGGTTCAACGGATGATAACCCGGACATCACCAAATATATGGGCTACTACCAGCTGAAAATCGGCTACCAATTGGGTGATGCGATCCTCAGTGCAAAAGGCCAATATAACTGGAACACCGGCTATGGCGGCGCAGAAATTGGTTTAAGCTATCCCGTCACCAAACACGTGCGCCTTTATACCCAAGTGTATAGCGGCTACGGCGAATCGCTGATTGACTATAACTTTAATCAAACCCGTGTTGGCGTAGGCGTGATGCTTAACGATCTGTTTTAAAGCATTGCAGTTTCCGGCGCAGGCGCTGAAAATAGCGCCTGTTTTTATTTCAGGCAGATGGGGTCATTGTGGCGCAGGCGGAAGTATTGAATCAGGAATCGCTGGCTAAACAGGTTTTGCAGGAAACCTTTGGCTACCAGCAGTTCCGCCCGGGCCAACAGGACATCATCGATACGGTGCTTGGCGGTCGCGACTGCCTGGTGGTGATGCCGACAGGCGGCGGGAAATCGCTGTGCTATCAGATCCCGGCGCTGGTATTGGATGGTCTGACGGTGGTGGTATCGCCGCTGATCTCATTGATGAAAGACCAGGTCGATCAACTGCTTGCCAATGGCGTGGCGGCGGCGTGCCTGAATTCAACGCAAAGCCGCGAGCAGCAGCTTGAGGTACTCGCAGGGTGTCGCAACGGGCATATCCGGTTGTTGTATATCGCCCCCGAACGGCTGATGCTCGACAACTTCCTGGATCAGCTTCGCCAGTGGAACCCGGTATTGCTGGCGGTGGATGAAGCACACTGTATTTCCCAATGGGGGCACGATTTCCGCCCGGAATACGCTGCGCTGGGTCAGTTGCGCCAGATGCTCCCCGCCGTGCCGTTTATGGCACTGACCGCCACCGCAGACGACACGACCCGCCGCGATATTGTTAACCTTCTGGGGCTTAACGACCCGCTTATTCAGGTTAGCAGCTTCGATCGTCCTAACATCCGCTACATGCTGATGGAAAAATTCAAGCCGCTTGATCAACTCCTGCGCTATGTGCAGGAGCAACGCGGCAAATCCGGCATTATTTACTGCAACAGTCGCGCGAAAGTGGAAGACACCGCCGCGCGTCTGCAAAGCCGCGGTTTTAGCGCCGCAGCCTACCATGCGGGTCTGGAGAACGATGTGCGTGCACGCGTGCAGGAGCAGTTCCAGCGCGACGATCTGCAAATCGTTGTGGCGACGGTGGCGTTCGGGATGGGCATCAATAAACCCAACGTCCGTTTTGTGGTGCATTTCGACATTCCGCGAAATATCGAATCCTATTATCAGGAAACAGGCCGCGCCGGGCGAGACGGCCTGCCAGCGGAAGCGATGCTGTTTTACGATCCGGCGGATATGGCATGGCTGCGTCGCTGCCTGGAGGAGAAACCCGCCGGGCCGTTACAGGATATTGAACGGCATAAACTTAATGCGATGGGCGCGTTTGCTGAAGCGCAAACCTGCCGCCGTTTGGTGTTGCTGAATTACTTTGGCGAAGGGCGACAGGAGCCGTGCGGCAACTGTGATATTTGTCTCGACCCACCACGGCAGTACGACGGTTTGCAGGACGCGCAAAAAGCGCTGTCGGCGATTTATCGCGTGAACCAGCGCTTTGGGATGGGGTACGTGGTGGAAGTGCTGCGCGGCGCCAATAATCAGCGGATCCGCGAAATGGGGCACGACAAATTACCGGTTTACGGGATCGGGCGCGATCATAGCCATGAGCATTGGGTCAGCGTGATCCGCCAGTTGATCCATTTAGGCTTCGCCACGCAGAACATCGCCCAGCACTCCGCGCTGCAACTCACCGAGGCCGCGCGACCGATATTGCGCGCGGATGTACCGCTGATGCTGGCCGTGCCGCGTATGGCGGCGCTGAAGTCAAAAGTCATGCAAAAAGCGGCCGTGGGTAACTATGATCGCAAGCTGTTTGCCAAATTACGTAAACTGCGTAAGGCCATTGCCGACGAAGAGAATATTCCACCGTATGTCGTATTTAACGATGCTACGCTGATTGAAATGGCTGAGCAGATGCCGCTCTCGCCCGGGGAAATGCTCAGCGTGAACGGCGTGGGAACGCGTAAGCTCGAACGTTTCGGGCAGGAATTTATGGCGCTAATCCGTGCCCATGTCGACGGTGAAGAGGAGTAGTCAGCCCGCAGGAAAAGTGCGAGGATAATGACTCACTGAACTCTTTCCCCGCGAGTTATCTATGTTGATGCTATTTCTCACCGTTGCGCTTGTGCACATTGTTGCACTGATGAGCCCCGGTCCGGATTTCTTCTTCGTCTCTCAAACTGCCGTGAGCCGCTCGCGTAAAGAAGCGATGATGGGCGTACTCGGTATTACCACCGGTGTCATGGTCTGGGCTGGCGTGGCGCTGCTCGGGCTGAACCTGATCCTCGAAAAAATGGCCTGGCTGCATAACATCATTATGGTGGGCGGCGGCTTGTACCTGTGCTGGATGGGTTATCAGATGCTGCGTGGGGCGCTGAAAAAAGAACAGAAAAGCGGCGATGCGCCGCAGGTTGAGCTGGCGGCCAGCGGTCGCAGCTTTATGAAAGGCTTACTCACTAACCTCGCTAACCCGAAAGCGATCATCTATTTTGGTTCGGTGTTTTCGCTGTTTGTCGGTGACAGCGTAGGCGCGGGCGCGCGTTGGGGCATCTTTGTGCTGATTGCGCTGGAAACATTCGCCTGGTTTACTGTGGTGGCCAGTCTGTTCGCCTTACCGAAGATCCGTCGTGGTTATCAGCGTCTGGCGAAGTGGATCGACGGTTTCGCCGGTGCGCTGTTCGCCGGTTTCGGCATTCATCTGATCATCTCTCGTTAAGCCCGTTTTGCCCGGTTAGCGTTGCGCCACCGGGCATGATGTTCAGGCGTGCCTTGCGGAGGCCAGCAGCGCGCCGACCAGCATAAACAGCGAACCAAATACCTTGTTCAGCGCTTTCATTTGATGCGGACCTTTGATCCATACCGCAATGCGCTGCGCCAGCGTGGCATAACCAATCATCACGATAATATCCACCACAATGGTTGTGACGCCGAGTACCACATACTGCATCACCTGTGGCTGGTTTGGCACAATAAACTGTGGGAACAGCGCGGCAAGAAATACGATGCTTTTCGGGTTGGTCAGGTTCACAAACACCGCCCGCTTAAACAGACGCCCGCGCGACTGGGTTTGCGCCAGCGTATTGAGGTCGATAGCGCCTGCGGCACGCCATTGCTGGATCCCCAGCCAAATCAGGTACGCTGCGCCCGCCCATTTCAACACCTCGAACGCCAGCACTGAACGGGAGAACAGTGTTCCCAGCCCCACGCCAACCAGCACAATATGAATGCCTAAACCGGTTTGCAACCCGGCAATGGATGCTGCCGCGCCGCGATAGCCATGGTTGATGGAGGTGGTCATGGTATTGATTGCGCCAGAACCGGGGGACAGGCTCAGGATTAAAGATGTCAGCAGGTAGGCAAACCACCATTCGAAGGTCATGAGAAACTCCCTGGATGTCTGTTTTTATGCCACAATACGCTATTGTCAGCGGAATTTGCTATTGGTCACAAAAAAACGATTTTACATGGCTAACAGGGGCGAAATCCCAATGTTTCGGCAAAAAACAGCATGGGAAACCAGAGAAAAAGCGTTCGCGGCTTTTACCATGGGGCCACTGATGGACTTCTGGCGCTCGCGTGAAGAGGCGGAGTTTACCGGTGTGGATGATGTGCCGGTGCGTTTTGTCCGGTTTCGCGCGCAGGGCAACGATCGTTTGATTGTCGTTTGCCCTGGCCGTATAGAAAGTTATGTGAAGTATGCGGAACTGGCGTACGACCTGTTCCACCTCGGTTTTGATGTGCTGATTCTCGATCATCGCGGTCAGGGGCGTTCCGGGCGAATGCTGGCGGATACGCACCGTGGCCATGTGGTTAATTTTAGCGATTATGTCGATGATTTGGCGGCCTTCTGGGATCAGGAAGTCGCCAGCGGGTCGTGGCGTAAACGCTATATTCTGGCGCACTCCATGGGCGGCGCGATTGCTGAACTCTTTTTACAGCGCTATCCACAGGCGTGTGACGCCATTGCGCTGTGTGCGCCCATGTTCGGCATTATCATTCATCTTCCTGACTGGATGGTGCGCCCCTTGCTCGACTGGGCGGAGAGTTACCGCAGTATCCGCGAGGGCTATGCCATCGGTACCGGGAGCTGGCGCGCGTTGCCCTTCGCCATTAACGTGCTGACGCACAGTCGTGAGCGCTACCGGCGTAACCTGCGTTTTTATGCCGATGAGCCGAAGCTCCGCGTGGGCGGGCCGACCTGGCACTGGGTGCGGGAAGGCATTCAGGCGGGTGAACAGGCGCTGGCGGGTGCGGAAAAAGATACCACCCCAACACTGATCGTTCAGGCAGAAGAGGAGCATGTGGTGGATAACCGCATGTTGCAACGCTTCTGCGACATTCGCGCCGCGGCAGGCCACCCCTGTGAAGGAGGCAAACCGCTTGTCATTCAAGGCGCGTACCATGAGATCCTTTTTGAAAAGGACGCTATGCGCTCGGTCGCGCTCAACGCCATCGTCGAATTTTTCGACCGGCATAACTGATGACTTATTGAGGTTAAATTTTCTTATGTACCAGGTTGTTGCGTCTGATTTAGATGGTACCTTGCTCTCCCCCGACCACACACTGTCGCCTTTCGCCAAAGAAACGTTAAAACTGCTGACCGCGCGTGGCGTCAATTTTGTTTTTGCTACCGGCCGCCATCATGTGGATGTCGGGCAAATCCGCGATAATCTGGGCATCAAAGCCTATATGATTACCTCTAACGGCGCGCGCGTGCACGATACCGACGGCCATCTGGTCTTTACCCACAATCTGGATCGCGATATTGCCGCCGATCTGTTTGGTGTGGTGCATAACGAACCGGATATTGTGACTAACGTCTATCGCGATGATGAGTGGTTTATGAACCGTCACCGCCCTGACGAGATGCGCTTTTTCAAAGAGGCGGTGTTCCAGTACTCCCTGTATGAACCCGGAATGCTGGAGACAGACGGTATCAGCAAAGTCTTTTTCACCTGCGAAAGCCATGAAAAATTGCTGCCGCTGGAGCAGGCGATTAACGCACGCTGGGGCGATCGCGTGAACGTCAGTTTCTCTACCCTGACCTGTCTGGAAGTGATGGCGGGCGGCGTTTCGAAGGGGCATGCCCTGGAAGCGGTGGCTGGTGCGCTGGGTTACAGCCTGAAAGAGTGCATCGCGTTTGGCGACGGCATGAACGATGCCGAGATGCTGTCCATGGCGGGCAAAGGCTGCATTATGGGCAATGCTCATCAGCGCCTGAAAGAGTTGCATCCGGAGCTTGAAGTGATCGGCACCAATGCCGACAACGCCGTCCCGAATTATCTGCGCAAGTTGTTCCTTGATTGATTAATATTGACGTGTGGTTGCTTATTAACCACACGTCAACTAAAAACTCAAACTTTGCACAACTGAGTTCGCTACAATGTGTGTTCACTCTTCTGCGAGATATTCATTGTGGCGTTACTGATTATCACCACGATCCTGTGGGCCTTTTCCTTTAGCCTGATTGGCGAATACCTGGCCGGCCATGTCGACAGCTACTTCTCCGTGCTGATGCGTGTGGGACTGGCGGCACTGGTATTTTTACCGTTCCTGCGCGCGCGTGGGCACAGCCTGAAAACCCTCGGGCTGTATATGCTGGTGGGGGCGTTGCAACTGGGCATTATGTATCTGTTCAGCTTCCAGGCGTATCTCTATCTGACCGTGTCTGAATTCCTGCTGTTTACGGTCTTTACGCCGCTGTATATCACCCTGATTTACGATCTGTTGAGCAAGCGCGGGCTGCGCTGGAGCTACGCACTGAGCGCCGGGCTGGCGGTGATTGGTGCGGCGATCATCCGCTACGACAAAGTGAGCGATCACTTCTGGGTGGGACTGATTCTGGTGCAACTGGCGAACATCAGCTTCGCCATCGGCATGGTAGGTTATAAACGCCTGATGGAGACACGCCCGATGCCGCAGCATAACGCCTTTGCCTGGTTCTATCTCGGTGCGTTTGTGGTGGCGATTATCGCGTGGTTTGTGCTGGGCAACCCGCAGAAATTACCGACGACGACGTTGCAGTGGAGCG
This sequence comes from Kosakonia sp. WA-90, assembly GCF_039871955.1. Taxonomy (NCBI): domain Bacteria; kingdom Pseudomonadati; phylum Pseudomonadota; class Gammaproteobacteria; order Enterobacterales; family Enterobacteriaceae; genus Kosakonia; species Kosakonia sp. WA-90. The sequence continues at coordinate 27,209 of NZ_JBDPLJ010000009.1, read as the reverse complement.
TACTGGTCTGGCTGGGCGTTGTGGCGTCCGGGCTGGGTTACTTTATGTGGAACTACGGCGCCACCCAGGTAGACGCCGGTACGCTCGGCATTATGAACAATGTGCACGTTCCCGCCGGGTTATTAGTGAATCTGGCTATCTGGCAGGAACAACCGCACTGGCCGAGTTTTATTATGGGTGGTGCGGTGATAATGGCCTCGCTGTGGGTGCATCGGCGTTGGGTCGCTCCGCGCTCCGCACAAACGGCAGATGATCGCAAGCGTGGTTCCGCGCTGAGCGAATAAATGCTTCCGTAATCGGCTGACGCTGCTCGCCATCGCGTACGGCAGCGTACAACCGGCTCCACAATCCTTCACCCAGGGTTTTGGTCACCACCAGACCCTGGCGTTCAAAACTCTCCACGACCCAGTGCGGCAACGCTGCTATCCCCATGCGGGCGGCCACCATCTGAATCAGCAGTAATGTGTTATCCACGCTTTTGAGCGACGGACTGATGCCAGCCGGTTGCAGAAAATGACGCCAGATATCAAGGCGGCTGCGCTGCACCGGGTAGATCAACAGCGTTTCGCCAGCGATATCATCCGGCGTGATGCGCGCTTTCGCCGCCAGTGGATGATCCGGTGCCACTACCAATCGCACCTCAAAATCAAACATCGGCGAATAGTGTAGACCGCTGCGCGGCAGGATGTCTGACGTCATCACCAGATCCAATTCGCCCTGTTGCAGCGCAGGCTGCGGATCAAACGTCACACCGGATTTGAAATCCATCTCAACCTGCGGCCAGTGCTGGCGGAAGTTCTCAAGCGCTGGCGTAAGCCACTGGATACAGCTATGGCATTCAATCGCGATACGCAGCGTGGTTTGCTGCGGTTCATTGCAGGATTGCAGCGCGCGACTGATTTGCGGCAGCACCTGATTGGCCAGTTGCAGCAGGATCTCGCCCTGCGGCGTAAAGCGTAATGGCTGGCTTTTACGGACAAAGAGCCGGAAGCCAAGGCGTTGTTCCAGATCGCTGAACTGGTGGGAAAGGGCGGATTGCGTCTGGTGCAGCGTCGCCGCCGCCGCCGCAAGCGACCCGCTGTTCCGTAACGCCTGTAGCGTTTTCAGGTGTTTAATCTCGATCATGAAAGTCCTTCACTCCGGCATGAACAATTTGCGCTTGAGGAATATACAGTACTTGCGAATTATAGATGTGTAAACATCTGGACGTCCAAAATCCTTCGTCTTTCGAATTAATGGTGCGTTGGCTTCACTCACGTCCCCCAGTCACTTACTTGAGTAAGCTCCTGGGGCTCCCTGAGTTTGCCGCCTTCCCTTAATCCGAAATCCTTTGGATTAACCTATTGAAGAGGCTAAAAATGACAATTCTTAATCACACCCTCGGTTTCCCTCGCGTTGGCCTGCGTCGCGAGTTGAAAAAAGCGCAAGAAAGCTACTGGGCGGGTAACGCCACCCGTGAAGAACTGCTGGCGGTAGGTCGCGAACTGCGCGCCCGTCACTGGGAGCAGCAAAAAGCCACAGGCATCGATCTGCTGCCGGTAGGCGACTTTGCCTGGTACGACCATGTTCTGACCACCAGCCTGCTGTTAGGCAACGTGCCGGCTCGTCATCAGAACAACGACGGCTCTGTTGATATCGACACCCTGTTCCGCATTGGCCGCGGTCGCGCACCCACTGGCGAGCCAGCTGCGGCCGCCGAAATGACCAAATGGTTTAACACCAACTACCACTACATGGTGCCGGAATTCAGTAAAGGCCAGCAGTTTAAACTGACCTGGACTCAGTTACTGGATGAAGTCGATGAAGCGCTGGCGCTGGGCCACAAGATCAAACCTGTACTACTGGGGCCGGTCACGTATCTGTGGCTGGGCAAAGTCAAAGGTGAACAGTTTGACCGTCTGAGCCTGCTGGCAGACATTCTGCCGGTTTACAAACAGGTACTCGCGGAACTGGCGAAACGCGGTATTGAGTGGGTACAGATTGATGAGCCCGCACTGGTGCTGGAGTTGCCACAGGCGTGGCTGGACGCCTTCAAACCGGCTTACGACGTGCTGGCAGGTCAGGTGAAATTGCTGCTGACTACCTACTTTGAAGGCGTGACCCCGAACCTTGACGTCATCACCGCGCTGCCGGTGCAGGGGCTGCATGTCGATCTGGTGCACGGCAACGACAATGTTGCTGAACTGCACACACGTTTGCCGACCGACTGGTTGCTCTCCGCCGGTTTGGTGAATGGTCGTAACGTCTGGCGCGCCGATCTGACGGAAAAATACGCGCAAATTAAAGACATTGTCGGCCAGCGTGCGCTGTGGGTAGCGTCCTCTTGCTCGTTGCTGCACAGCCCGATCGATCTGAGCGTAGAGACGCGACTTGATGCGGAAGTGAAGAGCTGGTTTGCCTTTGCGCTGCAAAAATGCCAGGAGCTGGCGCTGCTGCGTGATGCGCTGAACAGCGGCAACACAGAACAATTGGATGAATGGAGCGCCCCGATCCAGGCGCGTCGCCACTCCACCCGTGTGCATAACCCGGCGGTGGCCAGGCGTCTGGCGGCGATCACCGCGCAGGACAGCCAGCGCGGCAACCCGTACGCCAGGCGTGCGCAGGCGCAGCGCCAGCGCTTTAACCTGCCCGCATGGCCGACCACGACTATCGGGTCATTCCCGCAGACGACCGAGATCCGCGGTCTGCGTCTGGATTTCAAACAGGGACGTTTGGATGCGGGCAACTACCGCACCGGCATTGCCGAACATATCAAACAGGCCATTGTGGAACAGGAGCGTCTTGGTCTGGATGTACTGGTACACGGTGAAGCCGAGCGTAATGACATGGTGGAGTACTTTGGCGAGCATCTGGACGGTTTTGTCTTCACACAAAACGGCTGGGTACAGAGCTACGGCTCCCGCTGCGTCAAACCCCCTGTCGTGATCGGCGATGTGAGCCGCCCGGAAGCGATCACGGTGGAGTGGGCGAAGTATGCGCAGTCACTGACTGACAAACCGGTAAAAGGCATGCTGACCGGTCCGGTTACCATCCTCTGCTGGTCGTTCCCGCGTGAAGATGTGAGCCGCGAAACCATCGCCAAACAGATTGCCCTGGCGTTACGTGATGAAGTGGCGGATCTGGAAGCGGCGGGCATCGGCATCATTCAAATCGACGAACCGGCACTGCGTGAAGGTTTGCCGTTGCGCCGCAGCGACTGGGATGCGTATCTGGCATGGGGCGTAGAAGCGTTTCGTATCAACGCCGCAGTGGCGAAAGATGACACGCAGATCCACACCCACATGTGTTACTGCGAGTTTAATGACATCATGGATTCTATCGCGGCGCTGGATGCGGATGTAATCACCATTGAAACCTCGCGTTCTGATATGGAGTTGCTGGAGTCGTTCGAAGAGTTCGAATACCCGAACGAAATCGGACCGGGCGTGTATGACATTCACTCGCCAAATGTGCCAAGTGTAGAGTGGATTGAAGCGCTGTTGCAGAAAGCGGCGCAGCGCATTCCGGCGGAGCGTCTGTGGGTGAACCCGGATTGCGGTCTGAAAACCCGTGGCTGGCCGGAAACGCGCAGTGCGCTGGCAAACATGGTGAAAGCGGCGCAGAACCTGCGCCAGGCCTAAGCCTTCCCGCGTCGCCTGTTGTAAAACCGGCGACGCGTTATTTCCGTCGTGCATTAACATCCCGTCAGTAACATTTCTGTCAAATTCCCTTGTTTTAATCGTCGCAACGAAAACAAAGGGGATGAACCATGAGTAAAAAAAAGGCGTTAACGGCACTGTTGTTGGCGATCATGAGCACATCGGCTTTTGCGAAATCCACGTTGACCCTCTACACCAGCCAACCGACGGAAGATGCGCAGGTTACCGTCAGCGCTTTCGAAAAAGCGCACCCGGACATGGAAGTGAAATGGATCCGCGATGGAACCAGCAAACTCATTGCCCGCCTGCAAGCAGAATTCGCTGCCGGAGGCGCTGCGCCGGATGTGCTGTTGATTGCCGACAGCGTCACCATGGAGTCCCTGAAACAACAACACTTGCTGGCCCCTTATTCTTCGCCGCAGGCTGCGCGATTCGCTGCGCAACTCTATGATAAAGAAGGTTATTACTACGGCACAAAACTGATCACCACCGGCATTGCGTATCACAGTAAAGCCCCGGTCAAACCGACCTCCTGGCAGGATTTGCTCAAACCTGAACTAAAAAACATGACCACCTTGCCCAGCCCGCTTTACTCCGGCGCGGCGCAAATTCATCAGGCGACGCTGATGACGGATCCTGCGTTGGGTTGGGGCTACTACGAAAAGCTGAAAGAAAATGGCGCTATGCCGCAGAACGGTAACGGCGCAGTGATGAGCGCCATCACTTCCGGCAGCAAAGCGTATGGCGTACTGGTGGATTACATGGCAATCCGCGAAAAAGCCAAAGGTGCGCCAATTGAGTTTGTGTTCCCGAAAGAGGGCGTCAGTATCGTCACTGAGCCAGTAGCGATGCTGAAAGGCGCGAAAAACCCGGAGGGAGCAAAAGCGTTTATCGACTTTGTGCTCTCTGACGAGGGGCAAAAACTGGTGCTGCAACAGGGATATCTACCTGCTGATGCCGCACTGCCGGTACCCGCCGGTTTCCCGCCACGAGACAGCATCAAATTAATGCCTTTCGATGCGGCAAAAGCGCTGGCGAATACAGAAGCCAACAAAAAACGCTTTGCCGACTTGTTTGGAAATCGCTAACGGATGACCAGTATGACGCTGCGCCAGAACGCGGGTAGCGGCCCGGGTAAGGGGCTGATATGGCTATTATTATGCCTTGTCGCCTTGCTCAGCGTATTGCCGAGTCTGCGCTTGTTGCTCTCTGCGCTGCTTGACTGGCGACAGGGCAGCGACAGCAGTTTATGGCGCGTGCTAAGCAACCCGGCAACCTGGGTTGCGCTCTGGCACAGCGTCTATACCAGCGGGCTGGGTACGCTGCTTTCTCTGCTGCTGGGCGGCCTGTTCGCCTTTTGCCTGGCGTTGACCGACATCCGTATTAAACAGTTGTGGGTATTTCTGTTTATGCTGCCGATGATGATCCCCCCGCAGGTCACCGCCCTGAGCTGGCTACAACTGTTTGGGCCGGGGAGCATTTTGCTCAATAGCCTCGGGCTGGCGCCTGGTTTTGGCAGTGCCAATCCGCTCTACTCGGCTGAAGGGATTGCGCTCCTGCTTGGTATTCAGCACGCGCCGCTGGTATTTCTGGCGCTGCGCACGCAGTTACAGTCGCTGCCGAAAGAGCATATTGAAGCTGCACGCTTACACGGCGCGTCGCTGTGGCGGGTCTTTTTCGATATGGTATTGCCCTTGTGCCGCACTGCGCTGTGGGCCGGTGCGGCGATTGCATTTGTCTCTGCGCTTGGGAATTTTGGCATTCCGGCGATGCTGGGGATCCCCATCTCGTATTTTGTGCTGCCTGTGCATATCTACCAGACGCTTTCCAGTTTTGGCCCCTCCATGCTCAATGATGTCGCCGCGCTGTCGGTGCTAATGGGGGGTGTAGCAATAGGGATTGTCACCCTGCAAGGGCATATGCAGCGGCGTTATGCCTTGCCGCTGATCGGCATGGCCGGACGGGCGCTCGGTTTTACGCTGGGTAAATGGCGGCTGGCCACGGAAGCTCTGCTGGCGGGAGTATTGTGCGCCATTCTGCTCGCGCCGCTGTTGGCGTTGATCGTCACGTCGTTGGTCCCCACGCTGGGCGTGCCGCTGAATAGCGATACGATCACCTTCGCGGCCTGGCGCGGTATTTTCGATGTGCAGAGTGCCACCTGGCGGGCACTGACCAACAGTCTTTTTTTGTCTGTTTCCGCCGCCGTTATGTTGATGCTGCTGAGCTTGCCGCTGGCATGGCTGCTGGTGCGCTATCCCAACCGTGCGCTGCGCTGGCTGCACAGTCTGATCGACATTCCCTATACGCTTCCTGGTGTGGTACTGGCGATTGCCTGCATTTTACTGTTCACCCGCCCATTACCGCTGCTGGATATCAGCCTGAGCGGGACGCTGACGATTATCCTGTTTGCGTATCTTGCACGTTTTCTGACGGTATGCCTGAAACCTGTGCACAGCAGTATGTTGCAACTGGATCCGGCCATGGAAGAGGCCGCCAGTCTGGCGGGGGCGAACTTCTCTCAACGGCTACGCCATATTGTGCTGCCGTTGCTGGCACCTGCGGCGTTTGCCGGGGCGTTGCTGGTCTTTTTGACCGCCGTAAATGAACTGACCGTGTCGGCGTTGTTATGGAGTGCCGGGAAAGAGACGCTCGGCGTGGTGATTTTTAACCTTGATGAAAGCGGCAATAAGGTGCTGGCCTCCGCGATTTCTGTATTGGTCGTGGCGCTGATCGCCATAGTGATGCTGTTGTTGAGCGCGCTTGGTCGCTACTTCCCCAAAGGAGTGATCCCATGGCAGAACTGAGACTGGAGCGCTTAAGTAAAGTCTTCGGCGGGCAAACCGTGGTGCGGGAATTAACGCTTACCCTTCCTCAAGGGGCGTTTACTGCGCTACTGGGACCGAGCGGTTGCGGCAAAACCACTACGTTGCGCATTCTCGCCGGGCTGGAGCAACTCAGTGCAGGGCGTTTGCTGTTAGGGGAGCGCTTGTTAGCGGATACCCGTACCCATGTGCCCCCGGAGCAGCGCGACATGGCGATGGTGTTTCAGTCCTATGCCCTGTGGCCTCATATGACAGTGGCGGAGAATGTTGGCTATCCGTTGAAGCTGCGTAAAGTACAAGGCGCTGCGCGGCAGAAACAGGTCATGGCGGCGCTGGAGGTGGTTGAGCTTGGCGCGTATGCCGCGCGTTCGCCGCAGGAACTGAGCGGCGGCCAACGGCAACGGGTGGCGCTGGCGCGTTGCCTCGTTTCTGAACCACAGATAGTGTTGCTGGATGAGCCATTGGCTAACCTCGATCGCCATTTGCGAGCCACCATGGAACAGACGTTCCGTGAGTTTCATCGTCGTACCGGCGCGACCTTTGTCTATGTCACGCACGATCAGGCAGAAGCCATGGCGTTAGCCAGCCATATCGCGGTGATGCATCAGGGTGAACTTAAGCAGTGGGGCGCGCCGCAGGCGCTGTATCAGCATCCTCACAATGCCTGGGTTGCCCGCTTTATCGGCAAGGGCAGTGTACTCTCACTCGCCACGCCTGCGGGCGTCAGGCAACTGGATAGCGCACTGTTACATGAGGGCTTTGGCGTGGGCGAGCGGCAGCAAGTCCTGATCCGTCCGGAGCATGTGCAGGTGGCTGATAACGGGTTGCGCGCGGAGGTGGAGAGTTGTGTCTACCAGGGAGAGCGGTACATGCTGGATTTGCGCTTGCACGATGGGCAAACACTGAGTGCGTTTCATCATTCGCCACTGCCGTTGCAACAGACGGTATCCGTTCGTCTGACCCAAGGCTGGCGTCTGGAGGCGGCGTAATGTGTCACCTCCAGCGCGATAACCTTATTTTTTTCCGTATTGCGCGAACCACGCCAGCATCCGCTGCCAGCCATCTTTTGCTGACTCTTCGTGATAACTCGGGCGGTAATCGGCATTAAAGGCATGCCCCGCCTCGGGGTAAACCACGATTTCCGCATTGGCGTTGGCAGCGCGCAGGGCCTGGCGCATGGTTTCCACGGTGTCGACAGGGATCCCGGTATCCTGCGCACCATACAGACCCAGTACGGGTGCGCTGAGCTCGGTCGCGATATCCACCGGATGGTTCGGCGAGTTCAGCGATTTCTCCCCCACCAGTTTGCCATACCAGGCGACAGCCGCTTTCAGTTGCGGGTTATGCGCCGCGTACAGCCAGGCAATGCGCCCGCCCCAGCAAAAGCCAGTGACCATCAACTGGTGAGCATTCCCGCCGTTGCGCGCGGCCCAACTGGCGACATGATCGAGATCGGCCAGTACCTGCGCATCCGGCACTTTACTGACCAGACCGCTGAGCAGCGTCGGCACATCGGGAAAATCATTGGCGTCACCCTGGCGGAAATAGAGTTCCGGCGCAATGGCGAGGTAGCCTTCCAGCGCGAGCCGGCGGCAGATATCACGAATATGTTCATGCACGCCAAAGATCTCCTGCACCACAATCACGATGGGCAAGGGCGCGTCGGCATGTTTTGGACGTGCGTGAAAAGCGGGCATATTTTCGCCCTGGGACGGAATTGACGTTTCGCCTGCGATTAAGGCATCTTCCGGCGTATGTACAATAGTTGAAGCGTGAGGTGAAGCTGCAGGTGCAAAGCCCGGCTGTTTATCCGTTGTCATGGCATTCTCCATACCCTTTATTAGCGCTTCAATAACTATAGTCGGGAAGGCCTGTCGCGCGCGCAAATCACCCCGCTATAGACTATCTTTGCTGCTGAGTTGTCAGATGTAACATGTTAATGTGATTAACATCACTTTTTCATGGAAAACATGTGCAAACATTTTCATTCACGGTGATGCCAGTCACGAAATCAGGCGTATGCCTTCTGTAAAGTATCTTTTTACCTCTTCCGATAAAACCGACCACAGAGGAGTCTGTTATGTCCAAGTCTGATGTTTTTCATCTCGGCCTCACCAAAAACGATTTACAAGGGGCTACGCTGGCTATCGTCCCTGGCGATCCGGAGCGTGTGGAAAAGATCGCCGCGCTGATGGAAAAGCCGGTCAAACTGGCATCGCATCGCGAATTTACCAGCTGGCGCGCTGAGCTCGACGGCAAGCCGGTTATCGTGTGCTCTACCGGTATTGGCGGTCCGTCAACCTCTATCGCCGTGGAAGAACTGGCGCAGCTTGGTATCCGTACTTTCTTACGTGTGGGCACAACGGGCGCTATTCAGCCGCATATCAACGTGGGCGATGTGCTGATTACCACCGCTTCCGTGCGTCTTGATGGCGCCAGCCTGCACTTTGCGCCAATGGAGTACCCGGCAGTTGCTGACTTCGCCTGTACTACCGCACTGGTAGCTGCGGCAGAGGCTATTGGCGCGACCAAACACATCGGTGTGACCGCCTCTTCCGACACGTTCTACCCCGGCCAGGAGCGTTATGACACGTTCTCTGGTCGCGTAGTGAGCCGTTTTAAAGGTTCGATGGAAGAGTGGCAGTCAATGGGCGTGATGAACTATGAAATGGAATCCGCCACGCTGCTGACCATGTGCTCCAGCCAGGGACTGCGCGCCGGGATGGTTGCCGGGGTGATCGTTAACCGCACCCAGCAGGAGATCCCGAATGCTGAAACCATGAAGCAAACGGAAAGCCACGCGGTGAAAATCGTTGTCGAAGCGGCACGCCGTCTTCTGTAACTCTCCCTTGTGATTTGACAGGCCGACGCGTTCGGCCTTTTCTTTTTGTGTACCTCCTCGCAGGAAAAGACCTTCCAAACTGGACGTTTATACAGCACAATCCCCGATTGTATTGATGCGTAATCAGGGGGCGTGGTGGAGACTTCAATCATCGTGATGGTGGCGTTGGCGCTGGTGGGCCTGGTGGTCGGCTGGCTGGCGGCGAGCTGGCGCGGAGCGCAACAGCAGGCGGAGCTCCTCGCCGGGCAGCGCGATCTCTTTGGCGAACTCAGCGCCGCGCGGCAGCAGGTCGCTCAAAGCGAGCACTGGCGCAACGAGTGTGAACTGCTGAATAACGAGCTACGTAGCCTGCAACACATCAACAGTTCGCTGGAGGCTGACCTGCGCGAAGTCACCACCCGATTGGAATCGACCCAACTGCATGCGGAAGAGAAACTGCGTCAGATGCACAGCAGCGAGCAGCGCCTGACTGAACAGTTTGAAAACCTCGCCAACCGTATTTTTGAGCAGAGCAACCGCCGCGTGGATGAACAGAACCGGCAGAGTCTCAACGGCCTGCTGACACCGCTGCGGGAGCAGCTTGACGGTTTTCGTCGCCAGGTGCAGGAGAGCTTTGGCCAGGAAGCGCGGGAACGCCACACGCTGGCCCACGAAATTCGCAATCTTCAGCAACTCAACGCGCAAATGGCGCAGGAAGCCATCAACCTGACCCGGGCCTTAAAAGGCGATAACAAAACGCAGGGAAACTGGGGCGAAGTGGTGTTGACGCGGGTGCTGGAGGCTTCCGGTCTGCGGGAGGGTTATGAATACCAAACGCAGGTCAGCATTGAAAATGACAGCCGGGCGCGTATGCAACCGGATGTGATTGTCCGTTTACCGCAGGGTAAAGATGTGGTGATAGACGCCAAAATGACGCTGGTGGCCTATGAGCGTTATTTCAATGCTGACGATGAATTTACCCGCGAAGGCGCACTGCAGGAGCATATTGCGTCGGTGCGTAATCATATTCGCTTGCTGGGGCGTAAAGATTATCAGCAGCTACCCGGCCTGCGCAGCCTTGACTATGTGCTGATGTTTATTCCGGTTGAGCCCGCATTTCTGATTGCGCTCGACAGACAGCCCGAACTGATTACCGAGGCGTTGAAAAATAACATTATGCTGGTTAGCCCGACCACGCTGCTGGTGGCGCTGCGCACTGTCGCCAATCTGTGGCGTTATGAGCATCAGAGCCGCAATGCGCAACAGATTGCCGAGCGGGCGAGCCGTCTGTATGACAAAATGCGTCTGTTCGTTGATGACATGTCCTCGATTGGTCAGAGCCTGGATAAAGCGCAGGATAACTACCGTCAGGCGATGAAAAAACTCAGCGGTGGGCGCGGCAATCTGTTGGCTCAGGCTGAAGCTTTTCGTGGCCTGGGGGTGGAGATCAAACGCGAGATTAATCCGGAATTAGCGGCAGAAGCGCAAGCGCAGGATGAGGAATCCCGGCTGCGAGCGGGCCAGGACGTGTTAAACGATCATAATGAAGACAACACATTAGAGGCGGCGATAGCGGGCGACGCACCAGCCAGCAGCGCATCGTCGGGTGGTTGAATCGTAGGGCAATCGCGCCCAATCTGTTACACTTCACGAACAAATTCTTTAATAGCAGGCACTGAGATGGTGGAAGATTCAAAAGAGACGACGCACTTTGGTTTTCAGACCGTCGCCAAAGAGAATAAAGCCGAGATGGTGGCGCATGTTTTCCATTCGGTGGCGTCAAAATATGACGTAATGAACGATTTGATGTCGATGGGCATTCACCGTTTATGGAAGCGTTTCACGATTGATTGCAGCGGCGTTCGCCGTGGGCAAAAAGTCCTCGACCTGGCTGGTGGTACGGGCGACCTGACTGCTAAATTCTCCCGTCTGGTGGGGGAAACGGGGCAGGTTATCCTGGCGGATATCAACGACTCAATGCTGAAAATGGGGCGCGAAAAACTGCGCAACATCGGTGTGATCGGTAACGTTGACTATGTGCAGGCGAATGCCGAAGCGCTGCCGTTCCCGGATAACACCTTTGACTGCATCACCATCTCTTTCGGTCTGCGTAACGTGACCGAAAAAGAAAAAGCGCTGCGCTCTATGTTTCGCGTGCTTAAGCCAGGCGGGCGTCTGCTGGTGCTGGAGTTTTCCAAACCGATTATTGAGCCGCTGAGCAAAGCCTACGATGCCTACTCCTTCCATGTGCTGCCGCGTATTGGCCAGCTTGTTGCCAGCGACGCTGATAGTTACCGCTACCTTGCTGAATCTATCCGTATGCATCCCGATCAGGAGACCCTGAAAGCGATGATGCAGGATGCAGGGTTCGAGAACGTTGATTATTACAATATGACCGCCGGTATCGTTGCTTTGCACCGTGGCTACAAATTCTGACAGGAGCGCGTATGCCCTTTAAGCCCATGGTGAACGCAGGCATTGAGCGTGCGCTGAATACGTTTCTCTACCGTGAAGGCGCGCTGAAACCAGCGCGTCAGCGTTTGCACGGCAAAGTATTGCGTATTGTGGTGCAGGAGTTCTCCTCGCCGTTTGTGCTGGTGTTCAGCGAACGGCAGGTGGATGTCCTGGGCGAGTGGGAAGGCGAAGCTGACTGCGCTGTTATCACGCAACTGCGTGTTCTGCCAAAGTTGCGTAACCGCCAGCAACTGACTGCGCTTATCCGCAGCGGCGAGCTGGAAGTGCAGGGCGATATCCAGGTCGTGCAAAACCTGGTGTCGCTGCTGGATCTTGCCGAATTTGATCCTGCTGAAGTGCTGGCACCGTGGACAGGTGATATTGCCGCAGAGGGTATCGGTAAAATTCTGCGCGGCGCTGCGCGTTTCCTTCGTCAGGGTTTTCAGCGCCAGCAGCGCTATGTCTCAGAAGTGCTTACGGAAGAGTGGCGTGTCGCGCCAGGTGCGCTGGAAGTCGCCTGGTTTGCGGAAGAGACGTCGGCCACCGAACGTGCGGTGGATGCGTTGACGAAACGCCTGGATAAACTGGAGGGCAAATGACGCCAGGAGAACTACGGCGCCTCTATTTCATCATCCAGACCTTTTTAAGTTACGGGCTTGATGAGCTTATCCCCAAAATGCGCATTACCCTGCCGCTGCGACTCTGGCGACGAATGCTGTTCTGGATGCCGAACCGGCACAAAGAGAAAGCCCTTGGGGAACGCCTGCGTCTGGCTTTGCAGGAGTTGGGTCCGGTATGGATTAAATTCGGGCAAATGTTATCTACCCGCCGCGATTTATTTCCTCCGCTGATTGCCGACCAACTGGCGATGTTGCAGGATCGCGTTGCGCCTTTTGATGGTCATCTCGCAAAACGCCAGATAGAGCAGTCAATGGGCGGTGTGCCGATTGAAACCTGGTTTGACGATTTTGAGATCACGCCGCTGGCATCTGCGTCGATTGCGCAAGTGCACACCGCGCGCCTGAAAGCGAGCGGTAAAGAGGTGGTGATCAAAGTTATCCGCCCGGATATCCTGCCGGTGATCAAAGCCGATCTGAAACTGATCTATCGCCTGGCGGGTTGGGTTCCTCGTTTATTGCCGGATGGTCGTCGTCTGCGCCCGCGCGAAGTGGTGCGTGAGTACGAAAAGACGTTGATCGATGAGCTGGATCTGCTGCGTGAAGCGGCGAACACTATCCAGTTGCGGCGTAATTTTGAAAACAGCCCGATGCTCTATGTGCCGGAAATTTATTCTGATTATTGCAGCCAGAATATGCTGGTGATGGAGCGCATCTACGGTATACCGGTGTCCGATATTGCGGCGCTGGAAAAGAATGGCACTAATCTCAAATTGCTGGCGGAGCGTGGTGTTCAGGTGTTTTTCACCCAGGTGTTCCGTGACAGCTTCTTCCATGCAGACATGCACCCCGGCAATATTTTCGTCAGCTACGCGCACCCGGAAGATCCGCAATACATTGGTATTGACTGCGGTATTGTGGGTTCGCTGAATAAAGAAGATAAGCGCTATCTGGCGGAGAACTTTATCGCCTTCTTCAATCGTGATTACCGCAAAGTCGCCGAATTGCATGTGGATTCCGGTTGGGTGCCGCCAGAAACCAACGTTGAAGAGTTCGAGTTTGCGATTCGTACTGTTTGTGAACCTATCTTCGAAAAGCCGCTGGCGGAAATCTCGTTCGGTCACGTGTTGCTTAATCTGTTTAATACTGCCCGGCGTTTTAATATGGAAGTGCAGCCGCAACTGGTGCTGCTGCAGAAGACGCTGCTTTATGTGGAAGGTGTAGGGCGTCAACTCTACCCGCAGCTGGATCTGTGGAAGACAGCGAAACCTTTCCTCGAATCATGGATCAAAGATCAGGTAGGCATTCCTGCGTTGATCAGAGCCTTTAAAGAAAAAGGACCGTTCTGGATCGAGAAAATGCCGGAACTGCCTGAACTGATCTACAACGGTTTGCAGCATGGTAAGCATTTGCAGCGCAGCGTTGATAAGATCGCCAGCGAACTGCAAACAAACCATATCAGGCAGGGGCAGTCACGCTATCTGTTCGCGATTGGCGCGACACTGCTGTTAAGTGGAACGCTGTTGCTGATTAATCGACCAGACTGGGGACTTCATCCTTTATGGTTAATGGCGGGCGGTGTAGCCGCCTGGCTGTTGGGCTGGCGCAAAACGCGCTGACGGTGACGGCGCTCGCGAGAGGCAGGGTATACACATGCAGCCCAGGGGATAATGTGTATACTGGGGCCTGTTTTTAACATCATCTCTTACAGAGGACTGTGTATGGGTGGTATCAGTATTGGGCAGTTATTGATTATTGCAGTCATCGTTGTACTGCTGTTTGGTACGAAAAAGCTCGGTTCCATCGGTTCTGATCTTGGCAAATCGATTAAAGGCTTTAAAAAAGCCATGAGCGACGATGACAAAGACGATAAGCAGGATCCATCCGCACAGGATGCTGATTTCACGGCGAAGTCCCTCTCTGAAAAGCCAGAGGACGCCAAAAAAGACGAAAAACGTCACGACAAAGAGCAGGTGTAACCCGTGTTCGATATAGGTTTTGGCGAACTGTTACTCGTATTTATAGTCGGCCTGGTGGTGCTGGGACCGCAGAGATTGCCTGTGGCGGTGCGTACGGTAGCAAGCTGGATCCGCACATTACGCTCGTTGGCGACTACCGTGCAGAACGAACTGACGCAAGAACTGAAGCTGCAGGAATTCCAGGAAAGCCTGAAAAAGGTGGAGAAAGCGAGCCTGGAAAACCTGACGCCTGAGTTAAAAGAATCCATGGATGAACTGCGTCAGGCGGCAGAATCGATGAAGCGCTCTTATAGCGTCAACGATCCTGAAAAAGCAAGTGACGAAGCGCATACTATTCATAATCCGGTTGTGAAAGATAATGCTGCGCAGCATGAAGGCGTAACGCCTGCCGTCGCTGAACATCAGGCCAGTTCTCCGCAGCAAGCGCCCGACGAGCAGGACGTGCAAAAAACGCCGGTGGCGAAAACGGCGGTGAAAGAGGTTGCGCCGGTTTCTGACTCTCCTTCTTCTTCAAGTGATAAAACCTGAACATGGCTGTAGATGATACCCAACCGCTGATCGCCCATCTTATTGAGCTGCGTAAGCGCCTGTTGAACTGCATTATTGCCGTTATTGTGATTTTTCTCGCGCTGGTTTACTTCGCGAATGATATCTATCAACTGGTTTCTGCGCCGCTGATCAAACAGATGCCGATGGGCGCGACCATGATCGCCACCGATGTGGCATCGCCTTTTTTTACGCCGATCAAACTGACGTTTATGGTCTCTTTGATCCTTTCTGCACCGGTGATTCTGTATCAGGTCTGGGCGTTTGTTGCGCCTGCACTGTATAAGCATGAACGCCGGCTGATCGTGCCGTTGCTGATCTCCAGCTCGCTGCTGTTTTACATTGGCATGGCATTCGCCTATTTCGTGGTTTTTCCACTGGCGTTTGGCTTCCTCACGCACACGGCACCGGAAGGCGTATTAGTTTCGACTGACATTGCAAGTTACCTCAATTTCGTCATGGCGCTGTTTATGGCGTTCGGCGTGTCGTTTGAAGTGCCGGTTGCCATTGTGTTGCTGTGCTGGATGGGAGTCACGACCCCGGCCGATCTACGGCAAAAACGCCCGTACGTGCTGGTCGGCGCGTTTGTCGTGGGGATGCTGCTGACTCCACCGGACGTTTTCTCGCAAACACTGCTGGCGATACCGATGTACTGTCTGTTTGAAGTGGGGGTCTTTTTTGCTCGCTTCTATGTCGGTAAGCGACGCATACCTGATGAAGAAAGCGAAACAGAAACCAGTGAAGAGTAATTACCAGCCGCCCATCAGGGCGGTTGTTGTATGGGGAAATGCATGTTCGACATTGGAGTGAACCTGACCAGTTCACAATTTGCCAAAGACCGGGATGAGACCGTAGCGCGCGCGCAGGCGGCTGGGCTGGCGGGAATGCTGATCACCGGCACCAACCTGCATGAAAGTCAGCAGGCGCAACAACTGGCGCAGCGTTACCGTCACTGCTGGTCCACTGCCGGAGTGCATCCGCATGACAGCAGTGGCTGGACAGCGGAAACGGCCGATGCCATTCGTCAGCTTGCGGCATTACCTGAGGTGGTTGCTATTGGCGAATGTGGGCTGGATTTTAACCGCAATTTTTCCACGCAGCAGGAGCAGGAACTCGCTTTTACTGCGCAGCTTGCACTGGCCGCCGAACTGGCGATGCCGGTGTTTTTGCATTGTCGCGATGCACATCAACGCTTCCTGACGCTGCTGGAACCGTGGCTCGACAAGCTGCCTGGCGCGGTGTTGCACTGTTTTACTGGTACGGCACTGGAAGCGCAGGATTGTCTGGCGCGTGGGATGTACCTGGGCATTACCGGCTGGGTGTGTGATGAGCGTCGTGGGCTTGAGTTGCGCGATGTATTGCCGTTGATCCCCGCCGATCGACTGTTTATTGAAACCGATGCACCGTATTTGCTGCCGCGGGACCTCAAACCGAAACCGGCGTCACGGCGTAATGAACCCGCTATGCTGGGGCATATTCTTTCCACCGTGGCCGGGCTGCGCGGTGAAGATATTCACTGGCTGGAGGCGGTGACGGATAACAATGTGAAGCGGCTTTTTGGCGTTGATTTTTAGGCCGGTGTCAGGCTTTGCGAAAGTCTGTGTTTTTAACGCTTTGCAGCACCTGCTTGTTGAGCAGATGCAGTAGCAGCATCGAACGGGCCTCGCCGTCCGGCTCTTTAAAGATTGCCTGTAAACCTTCGAGTGCGCCTTCGGTGATGACCACATCATCGCCGGGGTACGGCGTATCCGGGTCAGTTACCCCTTCAGGCTGATAGACGGAAAGCTGATGGATCACCGACGAAGGCACTTTTGCCGGGTTCATACCGAAGCGGACAAAGTGGCTGACGCCGCGTGTGGCGTTGATGGTTGTGGTATGGATCACTTCTGGATCAAATTCCACAAACAAATAGTTGGGGAACAGGGGTTCATTGACCATCGTCCGCTTGCCGCGAACGATTTTTTCCAGCGCGATCATTGGCGTCAGGCAACCCACCGCCTGACGTTCAAGATGTTCCTGGGCGCGCTGAAGCTGGCCTCGTTTGCAATACAGTAAATACCAGGATCGCATAATGATTCTTTTCCTTAAGTTCGGGCGCAAGAATACCAAAACAGCGGCCTGATGGCTAAGGTGATTATAACGTGTGGCATAAAACGTCGTTATAATTCACGCCGATTTAACAAAAATACAGCAACCACCTGGCGAACACCGTATAATGGAGCGCTGATCTGGAGGCGATAATACACCGCATGAAATACCACGACCTACGCGACTTTCTGACACTGCTCGAACAGCAGGGCGAACTGAAGCGCATTACGCTTCCGGTTGATCCTTACCTTGAAATGACCGAAATTGCCGATCGCACGCTGCGTGCCGGTGGGCCTGCATTGCTGTTCGAAAACCCGAAAGGTTATACGATGCCGGTGTTATGCAACCTGTTTGGTACACCGCGTCGTGTTGCGTTGGGTATGGGACAGGAGGAGGTCAGCGCGCTGCGGGAAGTTGGCAAACTGCTGGCGTTTCTGAAAGAGCCTGAGCCGCCAAAAGGTTTCCGCGATCTCTTCGATAAGCTTCCCCAGTTCAAACAAGTCCTGAATATGCCCACTAAGCGCCTGCGTGGCGCGCCCTGTCAGCAAAAAGTATTGCAGGGTGACGAAGTCGACCTGACAAAAATCCCGATTATGCAGTGCTGGCCGGAAGATGCCGCACCGCTGATTACCTGGGGGCTGACGGTGACGCGCGGGCCGCACAAAGATCGGCAAAACCTGGGCATTTATCGTCAGCAGTTAATCGGTAAAAACAAACTGATCATGCGCTGGCTCTCCCACCGCGGTGGCGCGCTTGATTTTCAGGAGTGGCAAGCTGCGCACCCGGGTGAGCGTTTCCCGGTTGCTGTGGCGCTGGGCGCCGATCCGGCAACCATTCTCGGCGCGGTAACGCCCGTGCCGGATACGCTGTCTGAATATGCTTTTGCCGGGTTGTTGCGCGGTACAAAGACCGAAGTTGTAAAATGCATCTCGAACGAGCTTGAAGTGCCCGCCAGTGCGGAAATTGTGCTGGAAGGGTATATTGAGCCTGGTGAGATGGCGGCGGAAGGCCCCTATGGCGATCACACCGGTTATTACAATGAAGTGGATAACTTCCCGGTATTTACGGTTACGCATATTACCCGCCGCGAAGATGCGATTTATCACTCTACTTATACCGGGCGGCCACCGGATGAGCCTGCCGTACTGGGCGTGGCGCTGAACGAAGTGTTCGTGCCGATCCTGCAAAAACAGTTCCCGGAAATCGTTGATTTTTATCTGCCGCCGGAAGGGTGTTCATACCGCCTGGCGGTGGTCACCATGAAGAAGCAGTACGCGGGCCATGCGAAACGCGTCATGATGGGTGTCTGGTCATTCTTGCGCCAGTTTATGTACACCAAGTTTGTGATTGTGTGCGATGACGATGTTAACGCGCGCGACTGGAATGATGTTATCTGGGCGATTACCACCCGTATGGATCCCGCACGGGATACTGTGCTGGTTGAAAACACGCCAATCGACTACCTGGATTTTGCCTCGCCGGTTTCCGGCCTTGGCTCAAAAATGGGACTGGATGCCACCAATAAATGGCCCGGAGAAACCCAACGCGAATGGGGACATCCTATCAAGAAGGACCCCGACGTGACGGCGAGAATCGACGCCATTTGGGATGAACTAGCCATACTAAATGCCGAAAAATAGACCCGACAGAGAGAGCGCATGACAACCTTAAGCTGTAAAGTGACCTCGGTAGATGCCATCACTGATACCGTATATCGCGTCCGTTTAGTGCCGGAAGCGGCGTTTTCTTTCCGCGCTGGCCAGTACTTGATGGTAGTGATGGATGAGCGAGATAAGCGCCCCTTCTCGATGGCCTCCACACCGGATCAGCATGATTTTATCGAACTGCATATTGGCGCGTCTGAGTTAAATCTTTATGCCATGGCGGTAATGGATCGCATCCTGAAGGACCGCCAAATCGTGATCGATATTCCGCACGGCGATGCCTGGCTGCGTGATGACGAAGATCGTCCGATGGTTCTGATCGCAGGCGGCACCGGGTTCTCTTATGTCCGTTCTATTTTACTGACGTCACTGGCGAAAAACCCGAACCGCGACATCACCATTTACTGGGGGGGCCGCGAAGAAAAACACCTCTACGATTTGGCTGAGCTGGAAGCGTTAACCGTGACACATCCGAATCTGCGCGTGGTGCCGGTCGTTGAACAACCGCCTGAGGCATGGCGCGGCCGTTCCGGAACGGTACTGGCGGCAGTACTGCAGGATTTTGGCTCGCTTGCAGAGCACGATATCTACATTGCCGGACGTTTTGAGATGGCGAAAATCGCCCGTGATCTGTTCTGCAATGAGCGCGGTGCGCGTGAAGATCGCCTGTTTGGCGATGCATTTGCCTTTATCTGATCTGTATTCGTCGTTGTCGCCGGAACGGCGTTGGCTGTTTTGCGGGTAACGGTAATAAAAAACCCGCCCCTGACAGGCGGGAAGAACGGCAACTAAATTTTCTTTCTTTGCATTCACCATGCCGGATAAGAGGCTTGCGCCGCCTTCCGGCATGGTCGCGATGACGACAATCTGCTGTTATACGCGTTCAAACACAGTCGCGATCCCCTGACCCAGACCGATGCACATCGTTGCCAGACCAAATTGGGCGTCTTTGCGTTCCATCAGGTTCAGCAATGTTGTGCTGATGCGTGTACCCGAGCAGCCCAGCGGGTGTCCGAGTGCGATAGCACCGCCGTTGAGGTTAATCTTCTCGTCGATCTGTTCCATGAGTCCCAGATCTTTAATGCACGGCAGGATCTGCGCAGCAAAGGCTTCGTTCATTTCAAACAGGTCGATATCGCTGGTTGCCAGCCCTGCCTTTTTCAACGCCAGTTTTGAAGCCGGAACCGGGCCATAACCCATAATCGATGGATCGCAGCCAACCACCGCCATTGAGCGTATGCGGGCGCGTGGAGCCAGCCCCAGTTCACGGGCGCGGCTTTCGCTCATTACCAGCATCGCCGAGGCCCCATCCGATAGCGCAGAAGAGGTACCGGCGGTTACCGTACCGCTCACCGGATCAAAGGCCGGGCGTAATGTAGAAAGGGCTTCAACGGTGGTTTCCGGTCGGATCACTTCGTCATAGTTAAACTGCTTCAGCACGCCATCTGCATCATGGCCTCCGGTCGGGATGATCTCCGTTTTGAACGCCCCGGATTGCGTGGCAGCCCAGGCGCGGGCATGGGAACGGGCGGCGAACGCATCCTGCATTTCACGGCTGATACCGTGCATACGAGACAGCATTTCGGCGGTCAGCCCCATCATGCCTGCGGCTTTCGCCACGTTACGGCTCATGCCCGGATGGAAATCCACACCGTGGCTCATCGGGACGTGACCCATATGTTCGACACCGCCAACCAGGCACACCTGCGCATCGCCCGTCATGATCATGCGTGCGGCATCATGTAACGCCTGCATCGATGATCCACAGAGCCGGTTAACGGTGACGGCCGGAACCGAATGCGGGATTTCCGCCAGCAGCGCGGCATTACGGGCAATATTGAAACCCTGCTCCAACGTTTGTTGCACGCAGCCCCAGTAAATATCGTCAATAGCTGTGGCATCCAGCGCCGGGTTACGCGCCAGCAGGCTACGCATCAAGTGGGCGGAGAGATCTTCTGCGCGTACATTGCGGAATGCGCCGCCTTTTGAACGGCCCATTGGGGTACGAATCGCATCGACAATGACAACCTGTTCCATTGTGACTCCTTAAGCCGTCTTCAGCTCGCCCACCGGGCGCGCAGGTTCAACTTCGGGGTAATAAGGCTCGTTATGGCGTGCTTTTTCACGCAGCCCTGCCGGGACCTCATACAACGGCCCGAGGTGCTGATACTGCTGCGCCATGTCGAGATATTTTGCGCTGCCGATCGTATCCAGCCAGCGGAACGCGCCACCATGGAACGGCGGGAAACCAAGCCCATACACCAGCGCCATGTCGGCTTCGGCAGGGCTGGCGATAATGCCCTCTTCGAGGCAGCGCACCACTTCATTCACCATCGGGATCATCATGCGGGCGATAATGTCGTCGTCGCTGAAATCCTGTCGGCCTTTGCTGATCTCCGCCAGCAGGTTATCCACTGCGGCATCTTCTTCTTTCTTCGGCTTGCCTTTGCTGTCTTCTTTATAGCGCCAGAAGCCGATGCCGTTTTTCTGCCCGTAGCGGTTGGCGTCAAACAGCGCATCGATCGCATCGCGGTAATCTTTCTGCATACGCTGCGGGAAACCGGCCGCCATCACCGCCTGGGCGTGATGCGCGGTATCAATACCCACAACGTCCAGCAGATAGGCCGGGCCCATCGGCCAGCCGAACTGTTTTTCCATCACTTTGTCGACTTTGCGGAAGTCCGCGCCGTCGCGCAGCAACTGGCTAAAACCGGCGAAATAGGGGAACAGCACACGGTTAACAAAGAAACCGGGGCAGTCATTGACCACAATCGGGGTTTTGCCCATTTTACTGGCCCATGCCACCACTTTTGCGATGGTCTCATCGGAGGTTTTTTCACCGCGGATCACCTCGACCAGCGGCATGCGGTGCACCGGGTTAAAGAAGTGCATACCGCAGAAGTTTTCCGGGCGTTTTAGCACACTTGCCAGTTCACTGATGGGAATAGTGGAGGTGTTTGACGCCAGCACGGTATCCGGGCGCACCTGGTCTTCAGTTTCTGCTAATACCGCTTTTTTCACTTTCGGGTTTTCAACAACCGCTTCCACCACCACATCGGCACGCTCAAAACCAGCATAGGCCAGCGTGGGCTGGATGGTGGAAATCACACCGGCCAGCTTCAGACCGTCGATCTTGCCGCGCTCAAGCTGTTTATTCAGCAATTTACCCGCCTCGCTCATGCCGAGCGCGAGCGACTTCTCATTGATATCTTTCATCAACACCGGCACGCCTTTCCACGCGGACTGATAGGCAATGCCGCCGCCCATGATGCCTGCACCAAGTACCGCAGCCTGTTTGGGCGTTTCTACATTTTTGGTCAGTTTCTTCGCCTGCCCTTTAACGTATTGGTCATTAAGGAAAATACCGACCAGTGCACGGGCTTCGTTGGTATGGGCCAGCGGAACGAAGCTCTGATTTTCCAGCTTCAGAGCCTCATCACGACCGAATTTTGCAGCGGCTTCAATGGTTTTTACCGCCGTAATGGGTGCCGGATAGTGTTTGCCAGCGGTTTGCATCACCATGCCTTTGGCAATGGTAAAGCTCATGGCGGCTTCAATTTTGCTGAGTTTCAGCGGTTCCAGCTTCGGCTGACGTTTGGCTCGCCAGTCGAGATCGCCCTTCATCGCCTGGCGCAGGATGGCTACTGCACCATCACGCAGTTTTTCCGGCTTCACAATGCCATCTACCAGGCCAATTTTCAGTGCCTCTTCGGCACCGACATCTTTCCCGGCAGCAATAATTTCTAATGCGCTATCTGCACCAAGCAGGCGCGGCATACGCACGGAACCGCCAAAGCCCGGCATGATACCCAGTTTGGTTTCCGGCAGCCCGATGCGCAGGTCCGGCGTCGCCAGGCGATAGTCAGTCGCCAGCACGCATTCGCAGCCGCCGCCCAACGCATAGCCATTGACGGCAGAAAGCGTGGGTACCGGCAAATCTTCCAGTCGGTTAAAGACGCTGTTTGCAAAATGTAGCCACTGGCTCAATTGCTCTGCCGGCACCAGAAACAGCGAAAGGAATTCGGTGATATCCGCGCCAACGATAAAGGCCGCTTTTTCGGAACGCAGCAGCAGCCCTTTTAAATCTGATTGCTTTTCCAGTACGTCCAGCGCCTCACCGAGGCTGGCGACGGTAGCAGTATCAAGCTTATTCACTGAACCGGGAGCATCGAACACCAGTTCGGCGATGCCATCTTCCAGCCAGTTGAGGTACAGGTTATTGCCTTTGTAGAGCATGTCAGTCTCCTGAATCCAGCAAGGGATCTGGTCATACCAGATGAAACGGAGTGTGGTTTTTATGTTAATGAAATGCAAATGACTCATTAAATAATTGCTGGCGTGATCACGCTCGGTGGAAATCACCCAGCCGGAAGCAGGTGTGCTAAGATGCGAACACTTGAGGTCATAAAAAACAGAAGGAATAACGATGGACTCACTGGCGGCACTTTATAAAAATCATATTGTTACGCTACAGGAACGCACCCGTGATGTACTGGCGCGCTTCAAGCTTGATGCGTTGCTTATTCACTCCGGCGAGCTGTTTAACGTCTTTCTCGACGACCATCCTTATCCGTTTAAAGTGAATCCCCAGTTCAAGGCCTGGGTGCCGGTAACACAGGTGCCGAACTGCTGGCTATTGGTCGATGGCGTGAATAAACCGAAGCTGTGGTTCTATCTGCCGGTGGATTACTGGCATAACGTGGAACCCTTGCCGACCTCCTTCTGGACCGAAGAAGTCGATGTGATTGCGCTGCCGAAAGCCGATGGCATCGGTAGCTTGCTGCCTGCGGCCCGCGGCAACATTGCTTACATCGGGCCTGTGGCGGAGCGTGCACTGGGTCTGGATATCGCAGCCAGCAACATCAACCCGAAAGGGGTGATTGATTACCTGCATTATTACCGCGCCTACAAAACCGATTATGAGCTGGCATGTATGCGTGAAGCGCAGAAGACGGCTGTTATTGGTCACCGTGCTGCGCATGAAGCCTTCCAGTCCGGGATGAGCGAGTTCGATATCAACCTCGCGTATCTGACCGCTACCGGTCATCGCGACACTGATGTGCCGTACAGCAATATTGTGGCGCTGAACGAACACGCCGCCGTGCTGCATTACACAAGGCTCGACCACCGCGCGCCGGCGGAAATGCGCAGCTTCCTGCTGGATGCCGGCGCAGAGTACAACGGCTATGCTGCTGATTTAACGCGTACCTGGGCGGCGAACAGCGACACGGAGTATGCACAACTGGTCAAAGACGTTAACGACGAGCAACTGGCACTGATTGCCACCATGAAAGCGGGCGTTAATTACGCCGACTACCATGTTCAGTTCCATCAGCGCATCGCCAAATTGCTGCGCCGTCATCAAATTATCGTGGATATCAGCGAAGAAGCGATGGTGGAGCAGGACATCACCGGGCCGTTTATGCCTCATGGTATCGGCCATCCGCTTGGTTTACAGGTGCATGATGTCGCAGGCTTTATGCAGGATGACACCGGCACGCATTTGGCTGCGCCGTCGAAGTATCCCTATCTGCGCTGCACCCGCGTGATGCAGCCACGTATGGTGGTGACGATTGAACCGGGTCTCTACTTTATTGAATCTCTGCTGGCGCCATGGCGTGAAGGCCCGCTTAGCAAACACTTTAACTGGCAAAAAATCGATGCGCTGAAGCCGTTTGGCGGTATTCGTATCGAAGATAATGTGGTTATCCACGAAAATAACATCGAAAACATGACGCGGGATCTGAAGCTGGCGTAATGGATAGCTGGCTGATACCGGCTGCGCCGGTCACCTTTAGCGAGGAGATCAAAAAAAGCCGTTTTATTACGCTGTTGGCGCATACCGATGGTGTTGAGGCGGCGAAGGCGTTTGTCGATGCTGTCCGGGCGCAGCACCCGGACGCGCGTCACCACTGTGTGGCATGGGTTGCGGGGCCGCCGGATGATTCACAGCAGTTAGGTTTTTCTGACGATGGTGAACCGGCGGGTACGGCTGGTAAACCGATGCTCGCCCAGTTAATGGGGAGCGGCGTCGGTGAAATCACTGCGGTGGTGGTACGTTATTATGGCGGTGTTTTGCTGGGGACCGGTGGTCTGGTAAAAGCGTATGGTGGTGGTGTGCAACAGGCACTGAACCAGCTTACGACTCTCCGCAAGATGCCGTTAACCGAATATACTTTGTGGTGTGATTACGCACAGCTGGCCGGCGTCGAAACGCTGCTTGGGCAATTTGAGGGGAAAATTGTCGCAAGCGAGTATCAGGCTTCCGTGCATCTGCGGGTGGCGCTTCCTCACAGCAGACTGGAGGCGTTTTCGGCAAGGCTTGCTGATTTTAGCCGTGGCGCATTGCAATTGTTAAAAACTGAAGAATAATCCCCTCCTGATTTTCTGAACACCTAAGGAAGCGGCAGAGATGCATTTTCGCGCCATAACCCGAATCGTTGGACTGCTGGTCATCCTCTTTTCCGGAACGATGATCTTACCTGGACTGGTAGCCCTTATTTACCGCGACGGTGCGGGGCGAGCATTTACCCAGACCTTTTTTGTCGCGTTGATGATTGGTTCCATACTGTGGTGGCCCAATCGTCGCCAGAAAGGGGAACTGAAATCCCGTGAAGGCTTCCTTATCGTCGTGCTGTTCTGGACGGTGTTGGGCAGCGTGGGGGCGTTGCCGTTTATCTTTTCAGAAAGCCCCAGTTTGACGGTAACAGATGCGTTTTTTGAGTCCTTCTCTGGCCTGACGACCACAGGAGCAACAACGCTGATCGGGCTGGATTCGCTGCCGCATGCCATCCTCTTTTATCGCCAGATGTTGCAGTGGTTTGGTGGGATGGGGATCATCGTGTTAGCCGTTGCGATACTGCCGATCCTTGGCGTTGGCGGAATGCAGCTCTATCGCGCGGAAATGCCCGGGCCATTGAAAGACAATAAAATGCGCCCGCGTATTGCCGAAACGGCTAAGACCCTGTGGCTTATCTATGTCTTGCTAACGATCGCCTGCGCAGTGGCGCTGTGGTTTGCCGGGATGCCGGCCTTCGATGCTATCGGGCATAGCTTTGCAACGATTGCCATTGGCGGTTTCTCCACACACGATGCCAGCGTTGGCTATTTTAACAGTCCCACCATCAACACCATCATTGCCATTTTCTTACTGATCTCTGGTTGTAACTACGGCCTGCATTTCTCTTTGCTCAGTGGGCGCAGCCTGAAAGTTTACTGGCGCGATCCCGAATTCAGGATGTTTATCGGCGTACAGTTGACGTTGGTGGTGATTTGCACGGTAGTGCTGTGGTTCCACGATGTTTATAACTCGGCGGTGACCACCCTTAATCAGGCCTTTTTCCAGGTCGTTTCAATGGCGACCACCGCAGGATTTACCACCGACAGCATTGCGCGTTGGCCATTATTTTTGCCGGTGTTATTGCTGTGCTCGGCATTTATCGGCGGTTGTGCCGGTTCGACGGGGGGCGGGTTGAAGGTGATCCGTATCCTGTTGCTGTTTAAACAGGGGAACCGTGAGTTGAAGCGTCTGGTGCACCCGAATGCGGTTTACAGCATTAAGCTCGGCAATCGCGCGTTGCCGGAGCGTATTCTGGAAGCCGTGTGGGGGTTTTTCTCTGCCTATGCGCTGGTGTTTATTGTCAGCATGCTGGCGATCATTGCCACCGGGGTGGATGATTTCTCTGCTTTCGCTTCGGTCGTCGCAACACTGAATAACCTTGGGCCAGGGCTGGGGGTTGTCGCGGATAACTTTGCCAGTATGAATCCGGTGGCGAAGTGGATCCTGATTGCGAATATGCTATTTGGTCGTCTGGAGGTCTTCACGCTGTTAGTGCTGTTTACCCCCACTTTCTGGCGTGAGTAAGGAGCCTTACGTGAAAACATTGATTCTCTTTTCCACCCGGGATGGGCAAACCCGGGAAATCGCCTCTTATATTGCTTCTGAGTTGCAAGAGATTGGTACCGATACCGATGTAGTGAATTTGAATCGCGCGGAAGAGATAGACTGGGACCAGTATGAGCGGGTAGTGATTGGCGCATCGATTCGCTATGGACGTTATCATCCGGCGCTGGAACGTTTCGTGAAAAAACACCTGCAGAGACTGAACTCACTGCCGAGCGCGTTCTATTCCGTTAACCTGGTCGCCCGCAAACCCGAAAAGAGCTCGCCGCAGACCAATAGCTACGCCCGCAAGTTTTTACTCGCGTCGCCATGGCAACCGGATGAGTGCGCCGTGTTTGCCGGTGCGCTACGTTATCCACGTTATCGTTGGTATGACCGTCTGATGATTCAGTTAATTATGAAGATGACAGGCGGCGAAACTAATCCAACGAAAGAAGTGGTGTATACGGACTGGCAGCAAGTCGCGAGTTTTGCCCGCGAAATCGCTCACTTAAGCCGCAAATCGTCTGTTTAACCGGCGTTGCGGCGGAAAAATAAGCGAACGAAAACTTTTTTGAAATTTATGCTTGTCAGCCGGAATTAACTCCCTATAATGCGCCACCACTGACACGGCACAACGGCAAACACACCGGCCTGTCAGGTGAAGAATTCTGAAAATATTCAGTTGACTTCGCAGC
>NZ_JBDPLJ010000008.1:0-110431 GCF_039871955.1 Kosakonia sp. WA-90 | reverse complement strand
CAGTGCCACGTTACCTCGCTACACTGAACAAGATGGTGCATCCGGGAGGATTCGAACCTCCGACCGCTCGGTTCGTAGCCGAGTACTCTATCCAGCTGAGCTACGGATGCATCGGGAAAACTTGCTTTACAACGCTGATTCAGTGCCACGTTACCTCGCTACACTGAACAAGATGGTGCATCCGGGAGGATTCGAACCTCCGACCGCTCGGTTCGTAGCCGAGTACTCTATCCAGCTGAGCTACGGATGCAAAATGGCGGTGAGGCGGGGATTCGAACCCCGGATGCAGCTTTTGACCGCATACTCCCTTAGCAGGGGAGCGCCTTCAGCCTCTCGGCCACCTCACCACACGCCTCTTTCGAGTGCTTCGAAGAACTTGTTGAGAGCTCATCGTCGCTGCGTGGCGCACATATTACTTTCTGGGACTTATAAGTCAAACACTTTTTCCTGCCCCTGAATCGTTTGCACACTTCGCAGACAATTAGCCTGTAAAAAGCCCAAAAAGGATGTTTTATCAGCAGAATTTCCACCGTACCGCTGAGAAAAAACGACAATGGAGCAGACGTAAAAAACGGCAGATAACGGCAAAATCGGGACGAGTGAAATAAAAAGATAACGAAACAGAGGGAGAATCAGGAGGAGGTGTTGCGTCTCGCCGGGAAACAGCGAGACGCGATAATTGCATCAGTAATTTGACTGCTGTGATTTTTCAGCCTGGATACGCTGGTAGATCTCTTCACGGTGAACGGAAACTTCTTTAGGAGCGTTAACGCCAATGCGCACCTGGTTTCCTTTAACTCCTAATACAGTCACAGTGACCTCATCCCCAATCATGAGGGTTTCACCAACTCGACGAGTCAGAATCAGCATTCTTTGCTCCTTGAAAGATTAAAAGAGTCGGGTCTCTCTGTATCCCGGCATTATCCATCATATAACGCCAAAAAGTAAGCGATGACAAACACCTAAGTGTAAGCAGTCACGGCATTACATTCTGTTAAACCTAAGTTTAGCCGATATACAAGACTTCAACCTGACTTTCTTGTTATCAATAGCGTAGTGGCAATAACGCCATAACGGCAAGGTTATGGCGTCTGCTTTCGCTTTGTAATTATGACAGTTTAGCGCTTACCCACTCTTTAACGCTGGAGAGCGCTGCTGGAAGCGCGGCCGCATCGGTACCGCCGGCTTGCGCCATATCCGGACGTCCGCCGCCTTTACCCCCGACCTGCTGGGCAACCATGCCAATCAATTCCCCTGCTTTCACACGATCGGTCACATCCTTCGACACGCCCGCTATCAGAGAAACTTTTCCTTCGGTCACGGTGGCAAGAACAATGACTGAAGCACCCAACTGATTCTTCAGATCATCCACCATGGTACGCAGCATCTTCGGCTCGACGTCTGCCAGTTCGCTGACCAGGAGTTTCACGCCGTTGAGATCGATAGCTTTACCAGACAGATTTGCGCTTTCCTGCGCGGCCGCCTGCTCCTTAAGCTGCTGCAATTCTTTTTCCAACTGACGAGTACGCTCAATGACGGTGCGGACTTTATCGCCGAGGTTCTGGCTATCGCCTTTCAGCAACTGTGCAATGTCGTGCAGTTGATCGCTCTGCGAATGCAGGCTGGCAATAGCGCCTTCGCCGGTCACCGCTTCAATACGACGCACACCTGCCGCCGTACCGGATTCAGACACAATGCGGAACAGACCAATGTCACCGGTGCGGGAAGCATGCGTACCGCCACACAGTTCGGTGGAGAAATCGCCCATGCTCAGTACACGCACGCGCTCATCATACTTCTCGCCAAACAGTGCCATTGCACCGTTCGCTTTCGCGGCTTCCAGATCCATGATGTTAGTTTCGATCGGCAGGTTGCGGCGAATTTGCGCATTGACCAGATCTTCTACCGCGCGGATTTCCGCCGGTTTCATGGCTTCGAAATGGGAGAAGTCGAAGCGCAACGCTTTGTCATTCACCAGCGAGCCTTTCTGCGCCACATGCGTACCCAATACTTCGCGCAACGCAGCGTGCATAAGGTGTGTAGCGGAGTGGTTCAGGCGAATACGCGCACGACGAGCTTCGTCCACTTCTGCTTTTACGCCGTCGCCCACTTTCAGTGAACCGGTAGTCAGCTTACCGAGATGACCAATTGCCTGACCATATTTCTGCGTATCCTGTACGGAGAAAGCAAAACCGTTGCCTTTCAGCTCGCCTTTATCCCCCACCTGGCCGCCAGATTCCGCATAGAATGGCGTTTCGTTGAGAACAACGACAGCCTCCTGACCTGCGGCAATCGCGTTAACCGGTTTACCATCAACAAACAGCGCCGTGACTTTGCCGTTCAGTTCCAGATGGTCATAGCCTTTAAATTCAGAGCTGCCATCGACGCGGATCATCGCATTGTAGTCTGCGCCAAAACCGCTGGACTCGCGCGCGCGGCGGCGCTGCTCTTCCATTGCGGCTTCAAAGCCAGCTTCATCGACTTTGATATTGCGCTCACGGCATACGTCCGCCGTCAGATCGACCGGGAAGCCGTAGGTGTCGTACAGACGGAAGGCCGTTTCGCCGTCCAGCGTATCGCCTTTCAGTTTCGCCAGCTCTTCATCGAGCAGTGCCAAACCGCGTTCCAGCGTACGGGCAAACTGCTCTTCTTCAGTTTTCAGCACCTGCTCGACCTGCGCCTGCTGACGCTGCAAATCTTCACCGGCGGAACCCATCACAGCGATCAGTGGGCCAACCAATTTATAGAAGAAGGTGTCTTTCGCGCCCAGCATATTGCCATGGCGGATTGCGCGACGAATGATACGACGCAGCACATAGCCACGGTTTTCGTTCGATGGGATCACGCCGTCTGCAATCAGGAATGCGCAAGAACGGATATGGTCAGCGATAACGCGCAGCGACTTGTTGCTCAAATCCGTCGCGCCAGTCACCTTCGCCACCGCCTGAATCAACTTCACGAACAGGTCGATTTCATAGTTCGAGTTCACATGCTGCAATACCGCCGCAACACGTTCCAGACCCATACCGGTATCCACTGACGGTTTTGGCAGCGGCTCCAAGGTGCCATCGGCCTGGCGGTTAAACTGCATAAAGACGATGTTCCAGATTTCGATATAGCGATCGCCATCTTCTTCCGGGCTACCCGGAGGGCCACCCCAAATGTGATCGCCATGATCGTAGAAAATCTCGGTGCACGGACCGCACGGACCGGTATCGCCCATCTGCCAGAAGTTGTCAGACGCATACGGCGCGCCTTTATTATCACCGATGCGAATAATACGCTCGCGCGGGATACCCACTTCTTTTTCCCAGATTTCGTAGGCTTCATCGTCTGTTTCGTACACCGTCACCCACAGACGTTCTTTCGGCAGGTTGAACCAGTTTTCACCGGTCAGCAGCTCCCATGCGTACTGGATAGCATCATGTTTGAAATAGTCGCCGAAGCTGAAGTTGCCCAGCATTTCGAAGAAGGTGTGATGCCGCGCGGTGTAACCGACGTTTTCCAGATCATTGTGTTTACCGCCTGCACGAACGCAGCGCTGTGCAGTGGTAGCGCGGGAATAATTACGTTTGTCGAGCCCAAGGAATACGTCCTTGAACTGGTTCATCCCGGCGTTGGTAAACAGCAAAGTCGGGTCGTTATTCGGCACCAGGGAGCTGCTGGCAACTACCTGATGTCCCTTGCTATGGAAAAAATCGAGAAACGCCTGACGGATCTCAGCGGTGCTCTTGCTCATAATTATCCTGAAATCAAGCTAACGAAATGTGGTAACTGGTCGCCGCTATTTGCATAGCCCACGCACCAGCTACTGGAAAAAGTGGGAATAAGATAAGTTTTCTTTACTGCGAAGTAAAATCCCGTATGCGCTCAGTCGGCAAAATTTCGCCAGATTTCCTGAATATCTTCCTGCAGAAAGCCGCGATAGAGTAAAAAACGCTGCACTTTCACTTTGGCCACAAACTCGGTTGGCAATGGTTCACCATATTTACGTAGCGCCTGCTCACGAGCGCTCGCTACCCAGTCAATGTCGCATTCATACATTGCATTTTCACTCACCTGCCGGGCGATGCCTTTCTGATTTAACTCCTGGCGAATGCGGGCTGGGCCATAACCTTTGCGGGCACGGCTGGCAATGAACTGGCGTACAAAGCGCATATCATCGAGAAAGTGATGCTCCAGGCACCATGCCACCACCTGGTCGACCTCTTCCGGCGTGATATCCAGTGTTTCCGGGCCATTTTTGCTCATTACCGGCGCCGTTAGCTTGCGACGAAACTCCTGTTCACTGTGGTCGCGCATCGCCAGAATACGCATCGCGCGATCGCGCAGGCGTGCAACTGAAGAGCGGCGGGAACTATTCTCTGACATGACGAAATCCTGTGGCCATAGAAAAGCAAAAGGGCTGCATCAGCAGCCCTTGATTGCGGTTCAGATTATCAGAAATCTTCGTTGGTTTCTTCAACGCCTTCGCCGCTGTCATCCACCGAAAATTCCGCAGAGGAGCTCTGATTACTGAGCAGAATCTCACGCAGTTTTTTCTCGATTTCTTTCGCTGCCGCCGGGTTCTCTTTCAGCCAGGTCGTTGCATTCGCTTTGCCCTGACCGATTTTGTCACCGTTGTAGCTGTACCAGGCACCCGCTTTCTCAATCAGCTTCTCTTTTACGCCGAGATCAACCAGTTCGCCGTAGAAGTTAATGCCTTCACCGTAGAGGATCTGGAATTCAGCCTGTTTAAACGGCGCTGCGATTTTGTTTTTCACCACTTTTACGCGGGTTTCGCTACCGATAACGTTGTCGCCCTCTTTCACCGCACCGATACGGCGGATATCCAGGCGCACGGAGGCGTAGAATTTCAGCGCGTTACCACCGGTGGTGGTTTCCGGGTTACCGAACATCACACCAATTTTCATACGGATCTGGTTGATAAAGATCAGCAGCGTGTTGGACTGTTTCAGGTTACCCGCCAGCTTACGCATCGCCTGGCTCATCATACGCGCCGCGAGGCCCATGTGAGAGTCGCCGATTTCGCCTTCGATTTCCGCTTTCGGCGTCAGCGCCGCAACGGAGTCAACCACCAGCACGTCAACCGCACCGGAACGCGCCAGCGCGTCACAGATTTCCAAAGCCTGCTCACCGGTATCCGGCTGAGAACACAGCAGGTTGTCGATATCAACGCCCAGTTTGCGGGCATACACCGGATCCAGCGCATGTTCGGCGTCGATAAACGCACAGGTTTTACCTTCGCGCTGCGCGGCGGCAATCACCTGCAGCGTCAGGGTGGTTTTACCGGAAGATTCTGGCCCGTAAATTTCGACGATACGCCCCATCGGCAAACCGCCAGCACCCAGTGCGATATCAAGAGAGAGCGAGCCGGTAGAGATGGTTTCCACATCCATGGAACGGTCTTCACCCAGACGCATGATGGAGCCTTTACCGAATTGCTTTTCGATCTGACCCAGTGCGGCTGCAAGCGCCTTTTGTTTGTTTTCGTCGATAGCCATGATTACTCCTGTCATGCAGAGTGAAGCGCGTTACGCCCCGCCGTGAATTACTGTTTTGTTGTGGCAATTATACTGTATAGTCATACAGTATCAAGTATTTTGTAGAAAATGTTGCCACAGGGTTTGCAACGCATAAGCCGTCGCCTGCCGGCGCACTGCTTCACGATCCCCCTGGAAACATTCGCGTCGGGTGATCCCTTCTCCGCGCGCGCTGGCGAAACCAAACCAGACGGTGCCAACCGGTTTCGACTCGCTGCCGCCGTCCGGCCCGGCAATACCGCTGACCGACACCGCGAAATCGGCACGCGCGGCTTTTAACGCACCAATCGCCATTTCCACCACCACCGGCTCGCTGACCGCGCCGTGCGCTTCCAGCGTGGCGTCCTGTACGCCGATCATTTGCGATTTCGCTTCATTACTGTAGGTGACAAAGCCGCGCTCAAACCAGGCGGAGCTGCCGGCAATATCGGTGATCGCTTTCGCGATCCACCCGCCCGTGCAGGATTCAGCGGTCGTAAGCGTAGCGCCGCGCGCCTGCAGCGCCCGCCCGACACGTTCGCTCAGTTGCATTAATTCACTGTCCGTCATGATGGCTCCCGTGCGTCAAAAAATCGTGGCGGAAAAGATACCACTTTCAGCACAAAGATGGGGATGGGTTAACGAATTTACGAGGAGGCTTCAGAAATATTTGCCTGATGCGGTTAGCGGCGCGCGCCTCCGGCAAACGTAACATGACTGGATGGCAACGTCCGGGCGCGCCATCCGGTCATGCGAGGTTATTTCATGCTATTCGCGATGGTATCAACATTATGACGGAATGCTTTCTGGTAGGTATCCGCCACACCCCCTTTGGCACTCAACGCTTCCGGGTAGAGTTCGCCGCCCGGTTGCGCGCCCGTAGCGCTGGCAATCTGTTTCACCAGGCGCGGATCCAGCTGATTTTCCATAAACCACACTTTTACACCATCGGCTTTGATCTGTTGGATCAATGACGCCACCTGCGCCGCGCTGGCCTCGCTTTCAGAAGAGAGCCCCTGCGGTGCCATAAATTCAACGTCATAAGCACGGGCAAAGTAGCCGAACGCGTCGTGACTGGTCAGTACTTTACGCTTCGCTTGCGGAATAGCGCTAAAACGCGCTTTTGCCCAGCTATCCAGTTGTTTCAACTCCGCGATATAGCGCTGACCTGATGCGTTGAATGCCGCTTCATCAGCCGGGTCGGCTTTCACCAGCGCAGCAAGAATATTTTGCGCATAGAGTGCGCCATTAGCCGCGCTGTTCCACGCATGCGGGTCGGTCACTGTTGCGCCATCTTCTTCCAGCGTATGGGTTGTAACCCCCGTGGACGCCACAACAAGCTGGCCTTTGAAGCCAGACGCTTTAATCAGCCTGTCCAGCCAGCCTTCCAGCCCGAGTCCGTTGACCACGACCACATCGGCTTTGTTAAGCAATGCGCTATCTTTCGCCGACGGTTCAAAAGTGTGTGGATCACCATCTGGCCCGACTAGCGTCGTCACCTTGACATGATCGCCTCCCACCTGCTGCGTGATATCGCCAAGAATCGAAAAGCTGGTCACCACATTGAGGGTTTTTGCCATTGCCCCCTGCGCGATTACGCTCAACACGAGCGCCAGTATCACCCCTGTACGTTTCATCATTTCCCCTTGCTAAGTTAACAGTGTGCGCAGGCTGTGAGCCAGCCCGCTGCGCGTACCGAATAAAATGGAAAAAAAGAAGATAAGGCTGGCCGTCAGCACAATCGACGGACCGGCAGGTAAACCCGCGCTCCAGGACAAACTTAATCCCAACCAGGCACAGACCGCGCCGATAGCAGCCGCCAGCAATAACAATCCCGCTAAGGTACGCGCCCAGCAGCGAGCCGCCACAGCGGGTAGCATCATCACCCCAACCGCCATTAAGGTGCCCAGTACCTGAAATCCGGCTACCAGGTTCAGCACCAGCAACGCCAGAAATAGCCCGTGGAACATACCAGGCACTCGGGGCGCATTAACCTGCAAAAAGGCGCTATCGAAGGCCTCACTGACCAGGCCACGGTAACCCAACGCCAGCACCACCAGCGTCAGGCTGGCAACCCCGGCAACAAACAGCGCGGCATCGTTGTCCACTGCCAGAATTGAACCAAACAGCAGATGCAGCAGATCAACACTGGAGCCGCGCAACGACACCAGCGTCACGCCAAGTGCCAATGAACCAAGGTAGAAACCGGCGAAACTGGCATCCTCTTTCAGAGGCGTACGGCGGCTAACCCAACCTGCCACCAGCGCCACGACAATCCCGGCGATAAACCCGCCAATACTCATGGCCAGCAGCGACATGCCATTAAGCAGATACCCCACTGCAACACCCGGCAAAATCGCATGTGATAATGCATCCCCCATCAGGCTCATGCGCCGCAACAGCAGAAAAACACCCAGCGCCGTAGTGCTAACCGATAACGCCATGCACACCACCAGCGCGCGGCGCATAAAGCCAAATTCAATAAAAGGCTGAAAAAAGAGATGCCAGATCATGCGCTGCAGACCTCTGTTTGCAGCGGTGCGGTGTGTGTTGCACCCCACAGCGGTTGTTGCTCGCCAAGCCGCAAGGTTTGCGGGAAATAACGCGCGACACGCTCGCTGTCGTGGAGTACCGCCAGAATGGTTTGCCCACTGCAATGCATATCAACAATCTGCTCCATCAGTATCTGAGACGTCGCCTCATCAATGCCGGTAAAAGGCTCATCAAGCATCACCAACGGCGCGTTTTGCACCCAAACACGGGCAAACAACATGCGCTGAAACTGCCCGCCAGAGAGTGTATCGATCGTTTCCCGCGCCATTGCTGTTAGCCCGACACGCTCAAGCCCTTGCGCCACACGGCTGCGGGCTGCACGGTTCAGCCCGCGAAACAATGAAATACGCGGCCAGCAGCCCATGCTCACCACCTCCTGCACCGTCACCGGGAACTGTGATTCCAGCGCATGGCGCTGCGCCAACCAGCCAATGACAGGACGCCGCTCCGGCCAGCGCAGCACACCGCTGACCGGCGGTAAAAATCCCGCCAGGGTTTTCAGAAGTGTCGATTTACCACAGCCATTTGCGCCAACGATGGCAGTCATGCTGCCGCGCACTATCCGGCCGCACAGTGCCGGGGTAATCGCCTGCCTGTCATAGCCAGCCACCAGGTGGTCAAGTTCAATCATGGCAGCGCCACCGCCCAACAAGTCAGCAGCCAGAGCACCAGCAATAACACCGCCGCCAGCAGTAGCCGCGTCGTGGCGGAAAGGGAAAACAGGGTTACGGGAATCATTCACTCACCTCATATGTTATAACGTAACAATAATCGGAAGTGATAATGAAGTAAACGGGTAGGCGAAACGGGAATGCGTCGAAATGTTTCAGTCCCCTCCCACAGGAGGGGCGCTGAATTAGCGAACCCGTGCCAGCGCAACTGCCTGGCCGAGCTGCCAGACTGCCATTGCGTAGTGGGTGCTGTGGTTGTAACGGGTGATGGTGTAGAAGTTGGGTAAACCGTACCAGTACTCATAACCAGTACCCACATCCAGGCGCAGCAAGCTGGCCTGCTGATGTGTGCCCAGCGGCTGCTGCGGTGTTAACCCGGCAGATGCCAGTTGCCCGATGCTGTAGTTGGTTTTAAAGCCGTTTTCCAGCCCCGGAGCCTGACCGTTAGCCGGAACGGCGACCAGATCGCCTTTCACCCAGCCATGCTGTTTGAAGTAGTTGGCCACGCTGCCAATGGCATCCACCGGATCCCACAAGTTAATGTGCCCGTCACCATTAAAATCCACGGCAAACTGCTTGTAGGAGGATGGCATAAACTGGCCGTAGCCCATTGCGCCGGCAAAAGAGCCTTTCAACTCAAGCGGGTCATCGCTTTCGTCACGCGCCATCAACAAGAACGTTTCCAGCTCGCCGGCAAAGTAATCCGCACGGCGCGGATAGTCAAAAGCCAGTGTCGCCAGACCATCCAGAATACGGGTTTTGCCCATCACTCTGCCCCAGCGGGTTTCCACACCAATAATGCCGACAATGACCTCTGGCGGAACGCCGTACACCATCCATGCGCGGTTCAGCGCATCTTCGTATTGATTCCAGAATGCCACGCCGTTTTGCACGTTATCCGGGGTAATAAACTGCTTGCGATAACGCAGCCAGGCACCATTTGGCCCACTCGGCCCAGCGGTGGTCGGCGCTTGCTTGTCCATCAGGCGCAAGACGTAATCCAGGCGTTTTGCCTGTGAGATAATTTCATGCAGTTGCTGGCGGTCAAAACCGTGCTTGCTCACCATCTGATCAATAAACCGCTCTGCCGCCGGGTTATTGGCAAAATCGCCCCCGGTCATCACAACATTGTGCTGCGGTGCCAGCAAAAACCCGCCGGACGGCGCAGGCGGCGATGCAGTCTGTGGGGTTTCGGCAAGGGGGGGTTTACTGCTACAGGCACAGAGCACGACAAACGCAGGCAGCAACGCTGCGTAACAACGCTTCAACATGGGACATCCATTTTAAACGAATTCAGCCAGGAGCAAGTATGGTAAAGCATCTGACCACCGACAAGGAAGCGTCATAACGCCTGCGTGCACGATCGCACTTCACTTTTCATCCTGCTATTGCGCATTCATTTAAAACCGTCCCTCCTCGCAATATCTTTCACAATGATCATTTTTTCTTTCATAACGAGATCTAAATAACACATTTCAACCTTTCATAATGATTATGATAGTGCACGGTTAAACAACAAAACGACACCCCTACAGGAGAGAACAATGGAAACCATTACGCATGGTGCCGAGTGGTTCATCGGGCTGTTTCAGAAAGGCGGAGAGGTCTTTACCGGCATGGTGACCGGTATTCTGCCGCTGCTGATAAGCCTGTTGGTGATCATGAACGCACTCATCAACTTTATTGGCCAACACCGTATCGAAAAATTTGCCCAACGCTGTGCGGGCAATCCGATTGCCCGTTATCTGCTTTTACCGTGTATTGGCACCTTTGTGTTTTGTAACCCGATGACGCTCAGTCTCGGGCGGTTTATGCCAGAGAAGTACAAACCCAGCTATTACGCCGCCGCATCGTATAGCTGCCACTCGATGAACGGGTTATTCCCGCATATCAACCCCGGCGAACTGTTTGTTTACCTTGGCATCGCCAACGGCCTGACCACGCTGGGCCTGCCGCTTGGTCCGCTGGCAGTGAGTTACCTGTTGGTGGGTCTGGTGACCAACTTCTTCCGTGGCTGGATAACGGATCTCACGACCGCCATTTTCGAGAAAAAAATGGGTATCCAACTTGAACAAAACGTCCAACTCGCTGGAGCTACATCATGAGTCGTATCGTTATTGAAAAAGGCGCTGGCGGCTGGGGCGGCCCGTTGCATCTCGATGCCAGCAGCGACAAGAAAATCGTCTATATCACCGCAGGCACACGCCCTGCCATTGTCGACAAACTGGCGCAACTGACTGGCTGGCAAGCAGTGGACGGCTTTAAAGAGGGCGAGCCACCGGAATCTGAGATCGGTGTTGCGGTGATTGACTGTGGCGGAACGCTGCGCTGCGGTATCTATCCGAAACGCCGTATCCCGACCGTCAATATTCACGCAACCGGCAAATCGGGTCCGCTGGCGCAGTACATCATGGAAGATATCTATGTCTCTGGCGTGAAAGAGGAAAATATCTTCCTACAGGGAGAAGCCGCCAGCACAACGCCATCGCGGCAGCCGCAACAGCCGCGGCAACGTGACTATGACACCAGTAAAAAGATCACCGAGCAGAGCGACGGTTTGCTGGCCAAAGTAGGGATGGGCATGGGTTCAGCGGTCGCCGTTCTGTTTCAGGCCGGGCGCGACACCATTGATACCGTACTGAAAACTATCCTGCCGTTTATGGCCTTCGTCTCGGCGCTGATCGGCATCATTATGGCGTCCGGTCTGGGCGACTGGATCGCCCACGGTCTCGCGCCGCTCGCCAGCCATCCACTCGGCCTGGTAACACTGGCGCTCATCTGTTCTTTCCCGCTGCTATCGCCGTTCCTCGGCCCAGGGGCCGTTATCGCACAGGTCATTGGCGTGCTTATCGGTGTGCAAATCGGCCAGGGAAACATTCCGCCGCATCTCGCCCTGCCCGCGCTGTTCGCCATTAACGCACAGGCCGCTTGCGACTTTATCCCGGTAGGTCTGTCGCTGGCAGAAGCTCGCCAGGACACCGTCCGTGTCGGCGTTCCTTCCGTACTGGTTAGTCGCTTTTTAACCGGTGCGCCCACGGTGCTGATTGCCTGGTTCGTATCGGGTTTCATTTATCAATAAGAGGTGTGCCATGAAGGTGATTTACCAGACCACCATTACCCATATCGGCGACTGCGCAGCCGACGCGCTCAGCGACAACATGCTGATTACCTTCCGTGAAGGTGCGCCTGCGGATGTGGCGGAGTTCTGCTTTATTCACAACCACGGCGAGTTGTCTGGCGTGCTGCGTCCGGGCGCGGAATTCATGCTGGGCGAGCAGCATTATCCGGTCACGGCGGTTGGCGATGTGGCGGAGCAGAATCTGCGTGAGCTGGGCCATATCACCCTGCGTTTCGATGGACAGACGCAGGCCGAATACCCCGGAACGGTGCATGTTGATGGCGTAACGCCGCACGATATCGCCCCCGGTTGCATTTTGAAATTTGTCGCTTAAGTCGTAAGGAGAACTATATGAAACAGGTTGCCGTTGTCATTGGCGGGGGACAAACCCTTGGGGCGTTCCTCTGCCGTGGGCTTGCCGCAGAAGGGTACCGCGTCGCGGTCGTGGATATTCAGAGTGATAAAGCGGCCAATGTCGCCCAGGAGATCAACAGCGAGTTTGGTGAAGGCATGGCCTACGGATTTGGCGCCGACGCCACCAGCGAACAGAGCGTACTGGCGCTGGCACGCGGTGTGGATGAGATCTTTGGTCGTGTGGATCTGCTGGTCTACAGCGCCGGTATCGCCAAGGCGGCATTTATCAGCGACTTCTCGCTGGGCGATTTCGACCGTTCATTACAGGTGAATCTGGTGGGCTACTTCCTGTGCGCCCGCGAGTTCGCCAGACTGATGATCCGCGATGGCATCCAGGGCCGCATTATCCAGATCAACTCAAAATCTGGCAAAGTGGGCAGCAAACACAACTCTGGCTATAGCGCGGCAAAATTCGGCGGCGTCGGGCTAACGCAATCACTGGCGCTGGATCTGGCAGAGTACGGGATTACTGTGCACGCGCTGATGCTGGGCAACCTGTTGAAATCTCCTATGTTCCAGTCACTTATTCCACAGTACGCCAGCAAACTCGGCATTCCTGCCGAGGAGGTGGAGCAGTTCTATGTGGATAAAGTGCCGTTGAAACGCGGTTGCGACTATCAGGATGTGCTGAATGTGCTGATGTTTTACGCCAGCGCCAAAGCCTCTTACTGCACCGGCCAATCGATTAACGTTACCGGCGGGCAGGTGATGTTCTGATGATTACCCTTATCCGGCCTGATTACAGGCCGGATAAGGCATTAACCGCCCTCTGGCACCGATATAAAGGAGAACATGATGGTTTCAGCCCTGATCACCCTGGCCGTTATTGCCTGGTTAAGCCAGCTTGCCCTTGGCGGCTGGCAAATTCGTCAGTTCAATCACGCGTTCGACGCACTGTGCCAGCGCGGGCGGGTCGGCGTTGGCCGTTCGGGCGGGCGCTTTAAACCCCGTGTGGTACTGGCGGTGGCCTTTGATAAACAGGACCGCGTCAGCGACACACTGTTGATGCGCGGCATCACCGTATTCGCGCGTCCGGCGAAAATCGACCGTTTAATTGGCTTAAAACGCGAGGAATTAGAGCCTGATGTGATCTTTCCCCATGATCCTGGCTGTCAGAATGCTCTATTATTAGCGCTTAAAATGAAACATTGATAATTTCGTTGTGAACGCTATTAGCTTGCGAAATTATCATTTCGCAACGTAACGCAGGAAATCAGCGCCAATGAAACCACGTCAGCGTCAGGCGGCTATTCTTGAGCATCTGCAAAAGCAGGGAAAGTGTTCTGTTGAAGAGCTGGCATACCACTTCGACACCACAGGGACGACCATTCGTAAGGATTTAGTTGCGCTGGAGCATTCCGGTGCCGTGATCCGCACCTATGGCGGTGTGGTGCTTAATAAAGACGAAGCCGATCCCCCTATCGATCACAAAACGCTGATCAACACCGTACAGAAGGGGCTGATTGCCGAAACGGCCGTCACCTACATCCACGATGGCGATTCCATCATTCTTGACGCGGGCAGTACCGTGCTGCAAATGGTGCCGCTGCTCAGCCACTTCAACAACATCACCGTCATGACCAACAGCCTGCACATTGTAAACGCGCTGTCAGAGCTGGATAACGAACAAACCATCCTCATGCCTGGCGGTACCTTCCGCAAAAAATCCGCCTCATTCCACGGTCAACTGGCGGAAAACGCCTTTGAGCATTTCAGTTTCGACAAACTGTTTATGGGCACGGACGGTATTGATTTGAATGCCGGCGTCACCACCTTCAATGAAGTCTTCACCGTCAGCAAAGCCATGTGCAACGCTGCCCGCGAGGTGATCCTGATGGCGGACTCCTCTAAATTCGGCCGCAAAAGCCCCAACGTTGTCTGTAGCCTGGAGAGCGTCGATAAACTGATTACCGACGCCGGGATCCCGGCAGACGTCCGCGCCGCACTGGAAGAGAAAGGGGTCGAAGTGATCATTGCCGGAGAACAGCATGAGTGAGTCATTGATTAACGCGGGTCGTCAAACCCTGCTGCTGGAGTTGCAGGAAGCCAGCCGACTACCAGAAAGGCTGGGCGAGGATTTTGTCCGCGCTGCGGAAACGGTGCTGAACTGCAACGGCAAAGTGATCGTTTCCGGCATCGGCAAGTCCGGGCACATTGGTAAAAAAATTGCCGCCACGCTTGCCAGCACCGGCACGCCTGCTTTTTTCGTGCACCCGGCAGAAGCGCTGCACGGTGATCTCGGCATGGTTGAAAGCCGTGACATTATGCTGTTCATCTCCTATTCCGGCTCGGCAAAAGAGCTGGAGCTGATCCTGCCACGTCTGGAAGAAAAATCCGTCGCGCTGCTGGCAATGACCGGCAAACCCCGCTCGCCGCTGGCGCTGGCCGCCGATGCCGTGCTGGATATTTCCGTTGAGCGGGAAGCCTGCCCGATGCACCTGGCCCCTACCTCCAGCACCGTCACCACCCTGATGATGGGGGACGCACTGGCGATGGCGGTCATGCAGGCGCGAGGTTTTGATGAAGAAGACTTTGCCCGTTCGCATCCCGCTGGCGCGCTTGGCGCCCGCCTGCTGAACAAAGTGCATCATTTAATGCGCAAAGATGAACAGGTGCCGCACGTACAGATGACCACCAGCGTGATGGAGGCAATGCTGGAACTGAGCCGCACCGGTTTAGGCCTGGTTGCGGTATGCGATGCACAACACCGGGTGCAGGGGGTCTTTACCGACGGCGATCTACGTCGCTGGCTGGTGGCGGGTGGCGCGCTGAGCACCGGGGTCAGCAAAGCGATGACCCACGGCGGTATTACGCTTACCGCAGACAGCCGGGCAGTTGATGCCAAAGAGCGCCTGATGCAGCGCAAAATCGCCGCCGCGCCGGTGGTGGATGATACCGGTGTGCTGGTGGGAGCTATCAACCTGCAGGACTTCTACCAGGCCGGCATTCTCTAATTTTTCAGACCCAGGCGTTTCGCCAGCCGGTGCAGGTTGGCGACGTCCATCTCCAGCCCACGCGCGCTGGCTGCCCAGTTGCCGCCATGCTCCTCCAGCGCGCGGGCGATCAATGCACGCTGGAAATCATCGGTCGCATCACGCAAATTCTGCCCGACCGGCAATGACTCCGGCAGAGGTTCCGGCTGTACAGGCTCATCACTGAGCGCGAAATGACGGGCTTCCAGCACCACTTCCGCCTGGTTTTGCGTCCCGCGCGCCAGCACAATCGCCCGGTGAATCGCATGTTCCAGTTCGCGCACATTCCCCGGCCAGCGATAGCTCAACAAATGATGCCGTGCGCCAGGGCTTAGCACCACGCGCCCGAGCCCAAGCCGCAGGCGGCACTGCTCGCAAAAATACCCCGCCAGCAGGACCACATCCTCACCGCGCTCGCGCAACGGCGGCACAGAGAGCGGAAAAACGCTCAGCCGATGGAACAGATCGGCGCGGAAACGCCCGGCCAGCACCTCTTCCCGCAGATCGCGGTTAGTCGCCGCCAGTACCCGCACATCCACGCGCAAACTGCGATCGTCGCCAACCCGCTGAATATCGCCATACTGCAACACACGCAGCAGTTTGGCCTGCAACGACAACGACAGCTCGCCAATCTCATCAAGAAACAGCGTACCGTTGTCCGCCATCTCAAATTTACCGCTACGGTTGCTGATAGCCCCGGTAAACGCCCCTTTCACATGCCCAAACAGCTCACTTTCCGCCACGCTTTCCGGCAAGGCAGCACAGTTCAGATAGATCAACGGACTGGCGGCACGCGGCGAGCCTTCGTGAATGGCTTTCGCCACCAGCTCTTTACCGGTGCCGGTTTCACCGCTGATCAGTACATTGAGATCGGAGGCCGCCACGATATCGATCTCTTTTTTTAACTGCATGATCCCCGCCGACAGCCCGATCATCTCGCTGTTAGCCGCCTGCTCGAAAGTGGCTGGCGCGCCCGGCAGCATATTCTGGCTCTCCAGTTGCTCAATCAACAGCGCATTGTTCAGCGCCCCGGCCGCCAGCGCCGCAATCAGCCGCAACTCTTCATCACTGAACGTGTCGAACTGATCCGGTGCCATACCATCCAGCGTCAGCGCACCAATCAGGTTCTGCCCGGCAAATAACGGCAGGCCCACGCAGGCATGTACCTTCAGACTCTCCTGACCGGGGATCAGCCCATCGTAAGGATCAGGCAAATCACTGTCCGCCGGGAATCGCACCACGTCTCCGGCGCGGGCAATGGCCTCCAGCCGCGGATGCCCTTCCAGCGTAAAACGCCGCCCCAGTACATCCTGCGCCAGCCCGTCAATAGCAAGCGGGATAAACTGCCGCGCCTGGTAACGCAACAATGCTGACGCATCACACTCCAGCACCTGCCGCAGGGTGGTGATTAACCGCTGGAAACGATCCGCGTGACCAATACCGCTTTGCAGCTCAATGGCGATCCCCGCCAGCACATTCAGTGAAAAACTCATGCTAACCTCACTGTCTTTTTGACAATGCATAGTGTCATATTGACCATTTTTATCATAGTCATTATGACCATCATTTTTTA
Organism: Kosakonia sp. WA-90; assembly: GCF_039871955.1. Classification (NCBI taxonomy): domain Bacteria; kingdom Pseudomonadati; phylum Pseudomonadota; class Gammaproteobacteria; order Enterobacterales; family Enterobacteriaceae; genus Kosakonia; species Kosakonia sp. WA-90. Next base: position 93,608 of record NZ_JBDPLJ010000008.1, on the reverse strand, counting down.
GCAATAAAAATAAAGAAGATAAAAATCAATGAAATAAAAAGTGGCACGCTAATTGATATATGTCCTGCATCGCTTTCAAGAAAACAGTACAGGACATTTGATATGGCTATTCATGTAAAGAACAACATTCACTGGGTCGGGCAACGTGACTGGGAAGTGCGCGATTTTCACGGTACGGAATACAAAACACTGCGCGGCAGCAGCTACAACAGTTATCTCATCCGCGAAGGCAAAAACGTACTGATTGATACCGTCGATCATAAGTTCAGCCGGGAGTTTGTGCAGAACCTGCGCAGTGAAATCGATCTGCAGAAGATCGATTACATCGTCATTAACCACGCGGAAGAAGATCATGCGGGTGCGCTGACAGAACTGATGTCCTACATCCCGGATACACCGATTTACTGCACTGGCAACGCCATCGACTCCATTAACGGCCACCACCACCACCCGGAGTGGAATTTCAATGTGGTGAAAACGGGCGACTCGCTGGATATCGGTAACGGCAAACAGCTTATCTTCGTTGAAACGCCCATGCTGCACTGGCCAGACAGCATGATGACCTACATGACTGGCGACGCAGTGCTGTTCAGTAATGACGCGTTTGGTCAGCATTACTGCGACGAACGTCTGTTCAACGATGAAGTGGATCAAACAGAACTGTTTGAACAATGCCAGCGTTACTACGCCAATATCCTCACGCCATTCAGCCGTCTGGTAACGCCGAAAATTACTGAAATCCTCGGTTTCAACCTGCCGGTAGACATGATCGCCACCTCGCATGGCGTGGTGTGGCGCGATAACCCGACGCAAATTGTCGAGCTGTATCTGAAATGGGCGGCGGACTACCAGGAAGATCGCATTACGATTTTCTACGACACCATGTCCAACAACACCCGCATGATGGCAGATGCGATTGCCCAGGGGATTAACGAAGTCGATCCGCGTGTCGCCGTGAAAATTTTCAACGTTGCCCGCAGCGATAAAAACGACATTCTGACCAACGTTTTCCGTTCCAAAGGCGTGCTGGTTGGCACCTCGACCATGAACAACGTGATGATGCCGAAAATTGCCGGACTGGTGGAAGAGATAACCGGCCTGCGTTTTCGCAATAAACGCGCCAGCGCCTTTGGCTCCCATGGCTGGAGTGGTGGTGCGGTAGACCGTCTCTCCACCCGTTTGCAGGACGCCGGTTTTGAAATGTCCGTCAGCCTGAAAGCAAAATGGCGACCGGATCTGGACGCACTGGAAGTGTGCCGCCAGCATGGTCGCGATATTGCCCGCCAGTGGGCGCTGTCGCCGCTGCCGGAAGCCGTGAATCCGCCGCCCGCCAGCGCACAACAGGCCTGTGCTTGCGCCGCCGCAGCGGCTGCCGAACTCGGCCCACGCATGCAGTGCAGCGTCTGTCAGTGGATCTACGATCCGCAACAAGGCGAACCGCTACAGGATGTTGCGCCGGGTACGCCGTGGCGCGATGTGCCGGACACGTTCCTCTGCCCGGAATGTTCATTAGGTAAAGAGGTATTTGACGAACTGGCATCGGAGGCAAAATGAGCACAGGTATTGTCATTATCGGTTCGGGCTTTGCTGCCCGGACGCTGGTGAAAAACATCCGTAAACTGGACAGCGCCGTCCCGCTAACGCTCATTGCCGCCGATGGGATGGAGGAGTACAACAAACCGGATCTTAGCCATGTCATCAGTCTCGCCCAGCGCGCCGACGATCTCACCCGCCAGTCGGCGGGGGAGTTTGCCGAACAGTACCATTTACGTATGTTCCCGCAAACTCGCGTGAGTGCCATTGATGCACAGGCGCAAGTGGTGAAAAGCGCGGATAAACAGTGGCAATACGACAAGCTGGTGCTGGCGACCGGGGCGGCGGCATTCGTGCCCCCGCTGCCGGGTAGCGACATGATGCTGACCCTGAACAGCCAGCAGGAGTACCGCGACGGTGAAACATCATTGCGCGATGCAAAGCGCGTATTAATCGTTGGCGCAGGGCTGATTGGCTGCGAACTGGCGATGGATTTTCAACGCGCGGGGAAAAGCGTCACCGTGCTGGATAACGCCAGCAGCATTCTCCCGTCTCTGATGCCGCCGGAAGTCAGCGGACGTTTGCAACACTGCCTGACCGCCATGGGCGTACGCCTGCTGTTGAAATCCCGCTTATTGTCCCTTGAACAGAGCGGTGGCGGCGTACGCGCGCAGCTTGATGACGATCGCTATCTGGAGGTCGATGTAGTCGTTGCCGCCACCGGCCTGTCGCCGCACACCGCGCTGGCACGCTCGGCGGGCATCGCGACAGGCCGTGGCATCGTGGTAGACGGTGCACTGCAAACCAGCGATCCGCATATTTACGCCCTCGGGGATTGCGCAGAGATCAATGGCCGGGTACTGCCGTTCCTGCAACCGATCCAGCTCAGCGCCATGACGCTGGCGAAAAACCTCACCGGCAGCAGCACACAGCTGGTGCTACCGCCCATGCTGGTGAAAGTGAAAACGCCGATGATGCCCCTGCATCTGGCCGGGGAAACGGCGCGGGGCGATCTGCGCTGGCATATCACCACCGAAGCCGACGGCATGGTGGCAAAAGGGCTGGATGCCGGTGATAAACTGCGCGCCTTTGTGGTCAGCGAAGATCGGATGAAAGAAGCGTTCGCGCTGCTGAAGGCGCTGTCCGCGTAAGGCGGGCCGCCGCCACCAGCCCCTGGCCGAAGGCAATCGCCCCATCCCCCGCAGGCAACTGATGCGGAAACAGCAAGGTGAATTGCGGCAAATAAACCCGTAAGCGGTTTTTCAGCAGGCGGTTATGCAGTACACCGCCGCTGAAAACCAGCGTCTCTATACCGTGCGACACCGCATGCAGGCGCGCCAATGCGGCGATACCATGCGCCAGCGCATCATGAAATGCCCACGCCCGTGCCGCCGGGCTGGCTTTCCAGTTCAGCCATTGCCGCCAGAACACAGCCAGATCAAGCTGCCGCCCACGCAACGGTAACGTCACCGGATGCGTGACTGCACCACTGCTTGCAGCCAGCGCTTCCAACTGACAGGCCGCCTCCCCTTCATAGCTCAGATGCAGCGGCGCACAGCCCAGGGCACAGGCCACTGCATCGAACAGCCGCCCGCAGGAGGACGCCAGCGGCGCATTAATGCCGCGCTCAATTGCCCGCGCCAGCAGCGGCCAGTTCTGCCGCTCCAGCACGGCGCATTCCGGGTAGTGCTGCCAGTCCGGAACAAATGCCAGCATCTGTGCCAGCAGATTTCGCCACGGCTGTTGCGCCGCCAGATCGCCGCCTGGCAGCGCCACGGCAGGTAAGCCGCCCAGGTGCTCGCATTCGCGATAATTCACCCGCAGGCATTCACCGCCCCACAGCGCACCGCCCGCGCCCATGCCAATCCCGTCCAGCGTCACCGCTATCACATCCCCCCCTTCCAGCGGCCAGCCGTGTTCTGCCAGGCAGGCGGCTGCATGCGCGTGGTGATGTAAAACGGTCTGTACCGGTAAATCGTAACTCTCAGCCCACTGACTGGTGCGGTAACCCGGGTGCGCATCCACCACCACTTGCCGTGGGGTAAAGTCATAGATAGCCTGCATCAGGCGCAGCGCGCTACGCCACTGCGCTTCCACGCCTTCATCCGTCAGGTCGCCAAAATGTTGCCCAGGCACAGCGCTGTTGCCGCGCAACAGGCAGAAGGTGTTTTTCATGTCCGCGCCAAGACACAGCAGCGGCGGAATGGCGTCAAACCCGTCCGGCAACGGTATGGCGTCCGGCACATAGCCGCGGGAACGGCGCAGCATTTCGCCATTCGCCCGCATCACCGAATCATCCATCCGCTGCACAATATCGCGGTTATGCAGTAAAAAGCCGTCGGCGATCTCCGCCAGATCGTCCAGCGCCTGCGCATTGGTTATCGCCGGAGGTCTGCCGCTGAGATTACCGGAAGTCATCACCAGCGGGCGCTGTAACGCCTGCGCCAGCAAATGTTGCAGTGGGTTGGCGGGTAACATCACCCCAACTTCATCAAGGCCGGGCGCAATCGCCTCGCATAACCCGCTGACGCCAGCTTTATCCACCAGCACAATCGGCGCGGCGGGTGTGGAGAGTAACGTCACGGCTTGCGCCGTTAAACCACGTGTGCCCGGCAACATGACCGCCAGCGGTTTTGCCGGACGGTGCTTGCGCGCACGCAGTAACTGCACCGCCGCCAGGTTAGTGGCATCACAAGCCAGATGAAACCCGCCCACGCCTTTCACCGCCACAATACCGCCGCTGTGCAGGAGGGCCACTGCCGCCTGCAACGCCGCCTCGCCTTCAGCCTGCTGTGCACCGCTGCACCACTCAAGCTGCGGGCCGCAATCCGGGCAGGCGACCGGCTGGGCGTGAAAGCGCCTGTCCAACGGGTTGCGGTACTCCGACTCACAGGCCGGGCACAAGGGAAACGCCGACATCACCGTAAAGGGACGGTCGTAAGGCATGGCGTGAATAATGGTGAAACGTGGCCCACAGTGGGTACAGTTGATAAACGGATAACGGTAGCGCCGCTCAGCGGGATCGTTCATTTCCGCCAGACAGGCAGGGCAGGTTGCCGCATCCGGTACAATCTGCGTGTTCATGGCCCCCCCGGCACTGTGGCGGATGGTGAAATCATTCGGCAGGGGTTGCCAGAGATATGCCGTGCTAATCACACGATCAATACGTGCCAGCGGCGGGCATTGTTGCTGCAACAGGGTGAGAAATTGGTCCGCATCACCAAGCAGACGAACTTCCACACCCTGCGCATCATTACAGACATCGCCTTTCAGCCCGAGCTGCTGCGCCAGTTGCCAGACAAAGGGGCGAAAACCCACCCCCTGAACTTTTCCGTAAACGCGTAAGCAGACACCGTTGCTGTTGGTCATGTCATCATTGCATCGCCGCATTCAGCAGGCGAGTCTTCATCTGTTGGTAAGTGCTCTGAGTGTACTCCTCTGCCCAGCGCTGATCGTTGATCGCACTCACCCGTACTGCGCAATATTTGGTTTCCGGCGTTTTCGAAATCGGATCCAAATTATCCTGCGTCAGTTCGTTACAGGCCCCAATCCACCACTGGTAGGTCATATAGACACTGCCATGGTTGATACGCTCATTCACATCCGCGCGGGTTATGACTTTGCCACGGCGGGACTCCACCCACACCAGTTGCTTGTCTTTGATACCCAGTGCCTCCGCATCGGCAGGGTTAATCTGCACAAAGCCAGGCTCATCCGCGAGCGTTTGTAACGCCGCGCAGTTACCGGTCATTGAACGGCAAGAGTAGTGACCCACTTCGCGCACGGTGCACAACACCAGTGGGAAGTCGGCATCCGGACGTTCCGCCGGTGCGCGCCATGGCGCCGCAAACAGATGACCTTTGCCGTCAGGCGTATCGAACTTGTTGTTCTGATACAGGTACGGCGTACCCGGATGATCAAGCGTCGGACAAGGCCATTGTACGTGCCCCATGTCACCCATTTTTTCGTAAGTAACACCGTAGAACAGTGGGCAGAGTTCACGCAGCTCATCCCAGATCTGCTGGTTATTGTCGTAGTGCATCGGGTAGCCCATTTCCGTGGCAATCAGGCTGATGATTTCCCAGTCGCGTTTGACGTTGTACTTCGGCTCAATGGCTTTTTCAAAACGCTGGAAACCACGGTCGGCACAGGTAAAGACGCCACCATGCTCACCCCAGGAGGTGGCGGGCAGCAGCACATCCGCCTGTTCGGCAGTTTTGGTCATAAAAATGTCCTGCACCACCACAAACTCAAGTGCTTCAAACCCTTTACGCACCAGCCCAAGGTCGGCTTCGGTCTGTAGCGGATCTTCACCCATGATGTAATAGGCTTTCACCTTCCCTTCCAGCGCAAGATGCGGCACCTCAGTAATGCGCACCCCGACTTTATCGTCCATGGCGGCCACATCGATGCCCCAGGCTTTGGCGAATTTTGCCCGCACATCGGCATCCACCACGTTCTGGTAACCCGGGAACTGATTCGGGATCACGCCCATGTCGCACGCGCCCTGCACGTTATTCTGCCCACGCACCGGCCCCACGCCTACATGTTCACGCCCCAGGTTGCCAGTGAGGAGTGCCAGGCTGGAAAGGCCTTTCACCACATCCACCGCCTGGCCGAACTGGGTTACCCCCATGCCCCACATGATGGTGGCAGATGGTGCAGCGGCATAGGTACGCATTGCCTGGCGAACCTGTTTCGCTGGTACGCCTGTCAGGTGTTCCACCGCTTCCGGCGCGTAGTCTTTTACCGTTTCACGGTATTCATCCAGCCCGGTGGTAAAGCTGGCGACATAATCTTTGTCGTAGAGTTCTTCTTCCAGCAGCACATAGCCAAACGCATTGACCAGCGCCATATTGCAGCCGTTTTTCAGTTGCAGGTGCTGATCGGCAATACGCGCGGTTTCAATACGACGCGGATCGCAGACGATGATTTTTGCCCCTTTCTGGCGGGCTTTGATCACCCGGCGCGCCACAATCGGGTGTGAGTCAGCGCAGTTATAACCAAACACCAGCAGGCAGCGGGAGTTTTCAATATCACCGATGGAGTTACTCATTGCGCCGTTACCGAGGGTTTCCTGCAACCCGGCGACGGAAGGACCGTGGCAAACGCGCGCGCAGCAGTCAACGTTATTGGTGTTGATGACGCCACGGGCAAATTTCTGCATCACGTAGTTGGTTTCATTCCCGGTGCCGCGAGACGACCCGGTGGTCATAATCGAACGCGGGCCATATTTCGCTTTGATTTCACTCAGACGGCGCGCGGTGTAGCGAATCGCTTCTTCCCAGGAAACAGGGGTAAACTTGCCACCGCGTTCATAGCGGATCATCGGCTGCGTCAGGCGTGGAGTCAGCAGTTTGGTATCGTTAAGGAAGTCCCAGCCGTAATACCCTTTCAGGCAGAGTTCATTTTGGTTGGTTTTGCCGTCGGCCGCTTCCGCACGGATAATTTTCCCGCCGTCCACCACCAGTTTCAGTTTGCAGCCCGCGCCGCAGTATGGGCATACACTTGTGATTTTTTTCATCAGTAACAGACCTGTTAAAAGTGAAAGTGAGAGGCGTTAAAACATCAGCGACACAGCGCCATCCAGCGCTGCGCGACGGCGTTTTTCCGCGCTCATCTGTTCCAGTAAGTTGCGGTCGACACACACCAGCGCCTTGGTCGGGCACGCCTGAATACAGGCCGGACCGGTTTCACTGTGGTGACACAAATCGCATTTGTTGGCTTCGGCCTTTTCCGCATGCACGTTAAGACCTGCGCCGCTGTTGCGCACAATCGGACGCACGACCACTTCCATTGCGCCATACGGGCACGCCACCACGCATGTTTTGCAACCAATGCAGCGTTCCTGCATGACATGCACAAAACCTTCATCGCGGCTGATTGCGCCATTCGGACAGACATTGGCACAGGGGGCATCTTCGCACTGACGACAGATAGCCGCCGTCGACACGTTGACGCCTTTAATGACGTGAATGCGCGGTAAAAATGTCTCAGGGGTGAGCGCCGCACAGTCCCGGTTTTCCTGATGAGAAACCACGCAGGCCACTTCACAGGTGCGGCAGCCAATGCATTTCGCAGCGTCTGCCATGATAAATCGGTTCATTGTTTCCTCCAGCAATATGCCTTATCCCGCCGAAGTATTCATAAACCGTGCCAATATTTAAGACGCTGTAATATATGGGTTTTTAAGAAGTGAGAAGCGGCAGGAATCTGTCATCGACAGAAGTGACGATGACAGATGACGAGATCAGGCGTAGGGACCGGCACTCAGTGAGTCGCGTAACATTAATTCGCCAGGAAACGTTTGTTGATAGTTAAAATCGCCGCCATCAAGCATAAAGATCAGACGATCAATCGTCTCTTTCACCATTTCGGTCACCGGAATTTTAACGCTGGATAATGCCGGCACGGTAAAAGGCGCCATCGCGATATCATCAAAACCAATAATCGAAACCTGCTGCGGCACAGCTATTTTGCTGTCGTGCAACTGTTTAATCGCGCCAATCGCCATATCATCATTGCTCGCCACCAGCGCACTAAAACTTACCCCGCGGGATAATAATTCTCGTACGCCCATTGCTCCGCTGAGCGGCGTCCATTTCCCTTCCACAATCAATTCATTACGTACAGGAATATGCTGCTGAGTCAGCGCATCTTTATAACCGGATAACCGTTCAATACCGGTAGGAGAATCCAGTGAGCCGGTAATAAACGCAATCTCCCGGTGTCCTTGTGCGATTAATTGTAATACCGCGCTCTGGCTTGACGCTTTTTGATCGGAATAAACACAGTGACTGCTGTTTTTACGCAAACGTCGATTAAGCACCATAATAGGCTGCGAATGGTTTTGAATTATCTCATCCAGCTCATCGACACTGAGAAAACGCGGATAAATAATGATCGCGTCGCAACGTAAGTCGAGTAAATACTGAATCGCCTGCCGCTCTTCTTCCGCACTGTGTTTACCGTCCGCCAGCAGTAACTGACGCCCTTTGTCTTCGGTCATGCGCGCCGCATGAGACAACAGTTCGCTAAAATAAACGCCGTGATAGAGGGTGTTGGTGACCACCAACCCCAGCGTCTGGGTTTTATTGCTTGCCAGGCTGCGGGCCAGTAAATTCGGGCGATATCCGCTTTCCGCAATGGCCTGAAATACGCGCGCCTTCGTCTCTTCGCCCACATAACCCTTGCCTGTCAGCACACGGGACACAGTGGCTTTTGATACACCCGCCCGCTTTGCCACTTCCAGCATTGTCGCCATCTTTTTCCCCAACAAACCTCGTGAGCCGAAGTGTACTTCAGCCATCGGGATGATGGGAACACTTAACACCCGCAGACGGTACTTCTGCGAAACGCTTCATAGTGATCGTAATCACGATTTTTGAAAGTGGTTAAATTTAGATCTTGTCTGACTCAAATAAACTCATCATGATTTTGTGGAACCGGTTACCTATTTCGCGTTTCATGGCCGCCAGAGCGCACTATGAAAATGTACCTCATTGATAAAACAGGATAAAAATCCGATGGCAAAGAACTATGCGGCGCTGGCCCACTCTGTGGTGAACGCGCTGGGCGGTGTCGAGAATATCGCCGCCGTAACCCACTGCATGACGCGCCTGCGCTTTGTGGTCAAAGACGCATCGCATATCGACGGTGAAACGCTGAAAAACACCAGCGGCGTGATGGGCGTGGTACGCAACGATAACCAGTGTCAGGTGATTATTGGCAACACCGTGTCTCAGGCTTTCCGGGAAGTGACGGCTTTGTTGCCACAGGATATGCAGCCGGTAGAGACGCACTCTCCCCAGAAGCTGACGCTTAAACGTATTGGCGCAGGCATTCTTGATGCGCTGATCGGCACCATGTCGCCACTGATCCCGGCAATCATCGGTGGTTCGATGGTGAAACTGCTGGCGATGGTGCTGGAAATGTCCGGCGCACTGCCGAAAGGCTCCTCCACCCTGACCATTTTGACAGTCATCGGTGATGGCGCGTTCTTCTTCCTGCCGCTGATGGTCGCCGCGTCCGCCGCCATCAAATTCAAAACCAATATGTCGCTGGCGATCGCGATTGCCGGTGTACTGGTGCATCCAAGCTTTATCGACCTGATGGCAAAAGCCGCACAGGGCGAGCATGTTGAATTCGCGCTGATTCCGGTGACGGCCGTGAAATACACCTACACGGTGATCCCGGCGCTGGTGATGACCTGGTGTCTGTCGTATATCGAACGCTGGGTCGATCGTATTACGCCTGCGGTGACGAAAAACTTCTTAAAACCGATGCTGATTGTGCTGATTGCCGCTCCACTGGCCATTGTGTTAATTGGCCCGCTTGGCATCTGGATCGGTAGCGCGATTTCCGCGCTGGTCTATACCATTCACGGCTACCTCGGCTGGCTCTCCGTCGCCATTATGGGCGCACTGTGGCCACTGCTGGTGATGACAGGCATGCACCGCGTGTTTACGCCGACCATTATTCAAACCATCGCCGAAACCGGCAAAGAAGGCATGGTAATGCCGTCTGAAATCGGCGCTAACCTGTCTCTGGGTGGTTCATCTTTAGCGGTGGCATGGAAAACGAAAAACCCGGAACTGCGCCAGACCGCAATGGCGGCAGCCGCCTCCGCTATTCTGGCGGGTATCTCTGAACCGGCACTGTATGGTGTGGCGGTGCGCCTGAAACGCCCGCTGATCGCCAGCTTAATCAGTGGCTTTATTTGCGGTGCAGTCGCAGGTATTGCCGGGCTGGCCAGCCATTCCATGGCGGCACCCGGGTTGTTTACCAGCGTACAGTTCTTCGACCCGGCTAACCCGATATCTATCGTCTGGGTGTTTGGCGTGATGGCGCTGGCGGTGGTGCTGTCGTTCGTGCTGACGCTACTGCTCGGGTTTGAAGATATTCCGGTGGAAACCACAACTACACCGCAGACGGCGCAGCCGGTTACTGTTAAAGAAGCACGCGCCTGATTAACGAAACGAGGTAAGGCATGTCAGTATTTCCGCAAGGATTCTTATGGGGCGGCGCGCTTGCCGCCAACCAGTCGGAAGGGGGCTTCCGGGAAGGCGGTAAGGGGTTAACCACCGTCGATATGATCCCGCACGGCGCTAACCGCCTGCCGGTAAAACTCGGTCAGGAAAAACGCTTTGCACTGCGTGATGACGAATATTACCCGAGCCACGAGGCGATCGATTTCTATCATCGCTACAAAGAAGATATCGCACTGATGGCGGAAATGGGCTTTACGGTGTTTCGCACCTCGATTGCCTGGAGCCGTCTCTACCCGGACGGTGATGAATTGACACCGAATCCGGAGGGCATTGCCTTCTACCGTGCGGTGTTTGAGGAGTGCAAAAAGTACAACATCGAACCGCTGGTCACTCTCTGCCATTTTGATGTACCGATGCATCTGGTGGTGGAGTATGGCTCCTGGCGTAACCGTAAAATGGTAGAGTTCTTCACCCGTTATGCCCGCACCTGTTTCGAGGCGTTTGATGGACTGGTGAAATACTGGCTGACCTTCAACGAGATCAACATCATGCTGCACAGCCCCTTCTCTGGTGCGGGGCTGGTGTTTGAAGAGGGTGAAAATCAGGACCAGGTAAAATACCAGGCCGCACACCATGAGCTGATTGCCAGCGCGCTGGCGACGAAAATTGCCCATGAAGTGAACCCGCAAAACCAGTTGGGTTGCATGCTGGCGGGAGGTAACTTCTACCCCTACTCCTGCAAACCGGCCGACGTGTGGATGGCGCTGGAAAAAGATCGCGAAAATCTGTTCTTTATCGACGTTCAGGCCCGTGGCGCTTACCCGGCTTATGCGGCGCGCGTGTTCCGCGAAAAAGGCGTCACCATTCATAAAGAGCAAGGTGATGACGAGATCCTGAAAAACACCGTCGATTTCGTCTCTTTCAGCTACTACGCCTCGCGCTGCGCATCGGCGGACATGAACGCCAATAACACCAGCGCGGCGAACATCGTCAAGTCACTGCGCAATCCGCATATTGAAGTGAGCGAATGGGGCTGGGGCATCGATCCGCTGGGGCTGCGCATCACCATGAACATGATGTATGACCGCTACCAGAAACCGCTGTTCCTGGTGGAAAACGGGCTTGGTGCGAAAGATGAGTTCAATGACCGCGGAGAGATTGAAGATGATTACCGCATCAGTTATCTGCGTGAACACATCCGTGCAATGGGCGACGCCATTGAAGACGGCATCCCGGTGATGGGTTACACCACCTGGGGCTGCATTGATTTGGTGTCTGCCTCTACTGGCGAAATGAGCAAACGCTATGGTTTTGTTTATGTCGATCGCGACGATGCCGGTCACGGCTCGCTGGCGCGCAGCCGCAAAAAATCCTTCTGGTGGTATAAAAAAGTGATCGCCAGCAACGGCGCAGATCTCGACTAAGCTCGGGACTTACCCGGCCTGCCGTATTTTCAGGTCGGGTAAGCATTGGCTTTACGGATACAGAGACAGTAGCAATTGCCGCTTATCCTGATCGAAGATGACAAAATCGCGACTCAATGACGGATTGCTTGCTGCTAATTTTTTCTTCTCTGCCTCAAATCTGCCGTCATCAGTAAAAAAGAGCGCCATCAAATAGTCCATATTTTCACTACCTGAACGTTCAGACAGGCTGATGACATGTTTATAACAAGCGGCATCGCCATCATTAATCCTGTCCTTAAGCATGCATTCTTGTAATAGCAGAGAGGGGTTGTTTCTCGCTTTATTGACCGGCTCCAGCAAGGAAATCGCTTTTTCATACTCTCCTCGAGATGAAAGTATGCTGGTATAGCTGCGGATGACATTCACATTGTCCGGGTTATCCCGAGCCAAATGGTCAAAATCCTGAAGCACCGATGGCTTAGCGCTTTCATCAGCCATGACATATTTCTTCGACAATTCAGAAGCCTGTGCTGTTGGCTTATCCGCATAGCCGCCCGCCGCAACACTAACGCTAAAGATGGACAATATAAACAGCATGACAATGCTTTGATAACGCATGGCTTCTATCCTTGAAAAGGTGTCAGGTTTATAACACGTTTGAAACTTCCGGGTATCGGGGGAACAGTCCCCGTGTAGCCAGAGTCATAAAAATAACCGGCTTCTATCTCCAGGGAGGGGCTGTTGTGGACTGAATTAGGCATAAAAAAAGATACAGACCCAATAGGAACATCATCCAAGCCAACCGCCCAATACTCTCCTTTTTTTTCGTTCTAAAACATATAGTTTACTATCAACCGTATTTTTTACTTTGCACCAAAATAAAAGATTCCCGCTGCCAGCTGCTTTTGCCGCATTACTTTTCCCAGTGGCCGCGACAGAAACGTTTTTACCACCGGGTGTATTTTCATCTGTTACGGTTAAATTAACGGAATAGCTAGCATGGATACCGACACCTTCTATACGTAGGTCAGCGATCTGCGAGAAATAAAAGTTTTTAATTGCCACAATATATCCTTATCAAGGCTGAGTGATGTTCTATATAAAAACACATCGTGATTCTATCCTGATACAGCCCTTTCCTGATGTCAAAATGACATCTCTGTATTTTAAACTGGTTCGCTTATGTCTCCCAATTACGACAGATCATGAACAATCAGCCAGGCTTTACGCGCAATCGTTATAACGTGCCACATTATCGCTCCCTTATAGCGGGGGCCCTGTGAAGGGGCCGTATAGCCTTAAGGCTATATACTCAAGCGCGAATGCTTAATCAATAACCACGAAAGTGCTTTCAGGCTCCGACCCCAAACACTCTGAAGAGGGCGCTTTTGCCTTCGTCTGTCACGGTGACTTCACGGTAGCCAGGCGTTCTGCGTAACCAGCCTTTATGTTCGAAGGCAATCAACAACGATGCGCCAGCATCGCCGCCAAGGTGGAAACGACGCTCGCTCCAGTCCAGGCAAGCGCAGCAGGGTTTGCGCCGGGTACGCGGGTCGAGCGTTACGCCCAGGGCTTCCAGTTTGCGTTTGCCCGGTTCCGTCACGGCACTGCCCTCGTCCGTTACCCAGCCTTCGCGCTGCATAAACTCATAAATGTCGACGGCGATTTCACCGGCAAGGTGATCGTAGCAGGTGCGTGCGCGACGCAGTTCAACCGGAGTGCGGGTCGCCAGCGCACGCCCTCCGCGCATTGACACCCCCATCATATTTTCCAGTAACCCGGCGACATCGCTCCCCGCCAGGCGGTAGTAGCGGTGTCGCCCCTGCGAAACGCAGACCAGCAGGCCATGGCTCAACAACCGGTTCAGATGCGCGCTGGCGGTAGATGCGGAAATATCCGCGACCGAACTCAGCTCGGTTGCAGTCCAAGCCCGCCCGTCCATCAGCGCGCAGAGCATACGCGCCCGCGAAGGGTCGGACATCGCGCTGGCAATACCGGCCAGCGCCTTTTCCAGCGCTGTGCCGCTCTCATGTGAATGCTGTAAACCGGGTAAACTCATTGTGCCTCTGTACTCCAGGGCTGCGTGACCTCACGGGTCAGGGTGTCGTTATCCGTCAGCAGGATCAGGCGGTTAGCATGATCACTGTACTGCACGAGAACATTGATGCCATTTTTCGCGATCGTGCGGGCTATCGCGCCTAACTCACCGGGACGTTCCTGCTTTAGCTTGCGGATCACCGGCTGCGTCACCTGCAGCACCATAAAGCCTGCAGCTGCCAGCACCTGGCGGGCACGTTCCCCCTCCACGACCAGAAAGTGCGCATGACTTTCACGACCGACGGTGAATACGCCGCCACCTTCCAGGCCTACGCCATTTTTGCCAAGTGTTTCACCCAGCATCGCCAGCCCACCGGGCGCATTGTTAAGCATAACGTGAATATCATACATGGCCTGGTTTCCTGCTTTCCGATGAATAGTCACGCAGCACCTGGGCCACACGGATACGGTAAAACGAGAAAATTGCGCGCTGCCCCTCCGCCTGCGCGGCCTGGTGCAGCACATTTTGTTTCCAGGCCAGTACTGCAGCTTCATCACGCCACCACGACAGCGACAAAATCTTGCCTGTGGTGGTCAGGCTTTGAAACCGTTCAATAGCGATAAAACCGTCGATTTCCACCAGTAGCGGCTTTAACTCCGCGGCCAGTTGCAAATAGCGCTCCTGCCCTTCTGCGGCGACATCGGCTTCAAACAGTACAGCAATCATCGGCTCACTCCTTCTGTGTATTTGCCGCCAGTTTACGCAGCCTTCAAAGAAATGCTTCGCTCAGCAACGAAATGTGGTTGCTGGTGTTGCCGGACCCCATCGGGAAGTGATTTAGCTCGCAGAATCCCATGAAACCGGTTGCATGGAGTAATGACCAGGTTAGCATGAAACCGGTTTCACCCAGTTACACCTACTCAGTTTCCGATAATAAAAGGTAAATAAACATGGCCGTTATCAGGGATTACAATAAGTTAGCGAGTGATATCCTCCGGGAGGTGGGTGGCGAAGAGAACATCAGCACCTTCTCCCGCTGCGCCACACGTCTGCGCCTGGTGCTCAACCATACTCCCGCCACCGCGAAAACCCACATCCAGAGCCTGCCCGGCGTCATAGCGGTCGTGGAAAGCGGCGGTCAGTTCCAGGTGGTGATAGGAACGCATGTCGCCGATGTGTTTAACGCCCTGTCAGGTATGGTGAAAGAGAATGAACACGGCGCGCAGCAGCCCAAAACACGCTGGCTGGATGCGGTGATCGCCACCATGTCCGCCGTGTTCGCGCCGATCGTCTATATTCTGGCTGCGGCGGGGATCTTACAGGGCCTGCTGATCCTGCTGGGTCTGGCCGATGCAGAGATCAAAACTTCCGGTACCTTCGCGATACTCAATTTTATGTCGTGGACGCCGTTTGCCTTCCTGCCGGTCTTTATCGCCATCACCGCTGCACGCCATTTTAAATGTAACCCGTTTATCGCCGTGCTCTGCTGCTGCGCGCTGATTAACCCGGAATGGACCGCTATGGCCGGGAAGATCGCCGCCGGCAACGAAGTGAAATTTCTCTTCTTCCCGTTGGCGGAAACGGTCTACACCTCGTCGGTCCTGCCACCATTATTCCTCGTCTGGGCGCTCTCCTGGTTTGAACGCCGTGTTGAAAAGTGGCTGCCAGAGGTCATCAGCCCCTTATTCACACCGCTACTCTGTTTTGTGGTGATTGTCCCGCTCACGCTTATCGTGATTGGCCCCATCACCAGTTGGGCGGCGCTGGGCGTCGCGCACGGCTATAACACCCTGTTCCATGCGGCTCCTGCGCTGGCGGCGGCGATTATCGGCGGTGTCTGGCAGGTGATCGTCATTTTCGGTGTGCACTGGGGGATTACCCCGGTGATCATGGCCAACTTCGACACCCAGGGCTATGACTCCTTCCAGGCCTATCAAACCATTGCGGTGATCGGCCAGATGGCAGCAGTCTTTGGCGTATTTATCAAAAGCCGCAATACGCAACTGAAAGCCACCTCCCTGTCTGCGGGCGTCACCGCCATTTTTGGTATTACTGAACCGGCCATTTACGGCGTGACCCTGCGCTTTAAAAAACCGTTTATCTGCGGCTGCATTGGCGGCGCGATCGGTGCGGTGGTGGCCAGTCTGTTTGGTAGCCTCTATTACGCCTATGCCGCGCTGCCGGGCCTGTTTACGCTGGTGAATGCCATCAGCCCCGATGCACCAATGTCGTTTATTGGCGAGCTGGCAGGCGCAGGAACCGCCATTGTGCTGACCATTGTGATGGTGCAATTCGTTGGCTTTGACGATCCGATCGAAGAGACGACGCCAGACGAAAAAACCCCGGTGCTGAAAGTTGGCGCCATGCAGATGCTTAGCCCGATCAAAGGTGAAGTGATTGCGCTGGAAAGTGTGGCGGATGAAGCCTTTGCCGGCAAAGCGCTGGGCGACGGCATTGCCATTATTCCGCACGAAGGTAAAGTGGTGGCCCCGTGTGATGCACAGGTCGCAACATTGATCGACTCTCATCACGCCGTGGGACTGATATGTGATAATGGTGCGGAATTACTGATCCATGTCGGGCTCAATACCGTTAATTTGCAAGGACGGCATTTTACCCCGCGGGTAAAAGAAGGCGACAGAGTTGCAGCGGGCGACACGCTGCTGGAATTCGACAAACAGCGCATTGAGCAGGAAGGCTACGACCTGACAACCCCGGTGCTGGTGGTGAACAGCGATGAATTCACCCTGACCCGCCATCAGTCACAGGGTACGGTCACCGTGGGGGAGCCGCTGATGTCGCTGGGCTAATCATAACAAGAGTGAGGTTGAATTATGGTAACGATACTGGATGTCGCCAGACTGGCTGGCGTATCAAAAGCGACAGTATCGCGGGCGCTGAACGGTAAAGTCTTTGTGCGAGAGGAAGTGAAAGCCCGTATTTTTCAGGCGATTGCCGATACTGGCTATCGACCGAATCAGTTGGCCCGTAACCTTGCCAATAATAAGACTAACTCAATAGGACTGGTGATCACCAACGGGCTGTATAACGGCCCGTTCTTCGCCAGCATGATTTACCACGCCGCAACCAGCAGCGAGAGCTTTAGCCGTCAACTGGTGCTGGCGGACGGCAAGCACAGTGCGCAGGAAGAGCGCGATGCCATTAACCTGCTGCTGTCGTTACGTTGCGAAGGCATCATGATCTACCCCAAGTACCTTTCTGTGGATGAGCTCGATGAGATTATCGATCACAACACGACGCCGATCGTGGTGATCAACCGCGAACTTCCCCGCCATCGCAGCCAGTGTGTCTTTGTCGATCATCAACAAAATTGTGAAACAATGATGGCGCATCTGCTGGCGCAAGGTCACAGGCGTATTGCCTTTGTGGCGGGTTCGGAGGGATCGCCGACGGGCGAAAGCCGTTTCGCGGGTTACTGTCATGCCTTGCGCAAGGCAGGCATTGAACCTGATCCGCAACTGCACGTGCGTGGTAGTTGGAGTATCGACAGTGGATATCAGGCGGCGCAGCAGTTGCTGGCACGCAACGTGCCGTTTACCTGCATCCTGGCGGCGAATGATGATATGGCGATTGGCGTGGCGAAAGCCTGTCAGGAGGCCGGATTACGGCTACCGCAGGATGTTTCTCTGGCGGGGTTTGACGATTCGGTCATTGGTCAGTACTACAACCCCTCGTTAACCACGATTCATGTGCCCATGGATGAAATGATCCGCAATGCCGTCGGGATGCTGCTGCAACCGGACGCGCAAACCCTTAATGCCCATCAGGGCGAACTGGTTTGCCGGGAGTCGGTGGCGAGTGCTAAAAAGGCCCGGTAAGCTGCTGAGGTATCGCGAAAGATTTCAGGATACCTCAGCCGTAAAGTCTGTTTTTTTATTGAGCCAAAGAGATATTCCCTTGAGCCCCAGCGGCAAGAGTGAAATCCGCAGTGATAAGGTGTAGCCCTTTTTCGGCGGAACTCACCTCCCATGTGATGGAGTAGCGTGTCCCGGCGTTGAAGGTAGCGTCAAATAACGGCAGGCATGCACCCTCCTCTATATAGAGGGGATGATGATAAAACCGCGTGAATATCGGATCGTGGTCCTTACTGTAGATAACCGCCCCTGTCATTTTTTCTCCCGGTTTCATTATTGACAAAGCACAGACGGCATTGTTGTTAATGACTACCGTGGTCGCAGTACGCGGCACCATCCTGTCTCCGGAACCCGGGCATCCAGCGAGTAAAAAGAGCGTTGCCAGCAGAATGCTTTTCTTCTCCATCAGCCCTTCCCGTAACCCTTTTTTCGTTGCGTTCTCAAGTCGAGAATAATCATTCGCTGCCCTGCTAAAAAAGTCCCCTCCTTTCATACGAACGGAGAATGCACTGAGGCATTCTCCGTTCGTTTTTACCAAAAACACACCTGACGTTTCTCTCGCTATCTTGCAGCGATAAACCAACTATTCTTCCGCTATGCGCCGATACCGTTCAGTTTTTCCAGCGCTTCTGGCGGCAGCGTTATCTTCGCGCTCGCCAGGTTTTCCTGTAAATGCTGCGGCGAGGACGTACCGGGGATCAGCAGAATATTCGGTGAACGCTGCAGCAGCCACGCCAGCGCGATCTGCATCGGCGTTGCGCCAAGGGATTGCGCCACTTCATTCAACTCACCGGCCTGCAATGGCGTAAAACCGCCCAGCGGGAAGAATGGCACAAACGCAATGCCCTGCTCGTTAAGGGAATCGATCAACGCATCGTCCGCCCGGTTTGCCACGTTATAAAGGTTTTGCACGCAGGCAACAGGGGTCATCTTCTGCGCATCCGCCACCTGTTTCGCCGTCACATTGCTCAGGCCGATATGGCGGATCAGGCCACGCTCTTTCAGCGAGATCAAGGTTTCCAGCGGCGCTTCCAGCGAACCCTCTTCCGGGCCATGAACACCGAACATCGAGCGCAGATTCACGACCTCTATCACCTCCAGACCGAGATTACGCAGATTGTCCTCGACGGCACGGGTCAGCTCTTCCGCACTGAACGCGGGTAGCCAGTTGGCTTTATCATCGCGGCGAGCACCGACTTTGGTGACGATACAGAGATCATCCGGGTAGGGATGCAGCGCCTGCTTAATCAATTTGTTGGTAACGTGGGGGCCATAAAAATCGCTGGTGTCGATATGGCGAACGCCGGCGGCAATCACATCACGCAACACCTGAAGCGCTTTCGCTTCATCGGCTGGCGGGCCAAACACGCCAGGACCAGCAAGCTGCATTGCGCCGTAACCCAGGCGACCAACCTGACGATCGCCAAGACGATAAGTAAGTGTGGGTTGAGACATGGAATACCTCCTGTGCATAAAGTAAACAGATTGTAGGAGCATTGCGGCTGTGCAACAATCTGCTGAAATTCACACACAGTGTACGGATTGTCGAACAATGAAGCTGGATTTTGCCCTGCTGAACGCCATTGTGGCGGTCGCCAATGCCGGCGGCTTTCGCGAAGCCGCTCGCATCACCGGCTCTAACCCTTCCCGCCTGAGCGACGCCGTCCGCCGCGCCGAGCAACAACTGGGGGTACGGCTCTTTAACCGCACCACGCGCACCGTCGCCCTGACTGAAGCGGGCAAAATGTTAATTGAGCGCCTGCAACCTGTCATGTCCGAAGTGGATGCAGCACTGGACGCCATCAACCGCTATCGAACGACACCCAGCGGCACCTTACGGCTGAATGTGCCGGTCAGCGCCACACGCCTGGTGCTACCGGCCATCGTGCCGGATTTCCTCGCGCGCTACCCTGATATTCGCCTGGAAATTATTGCGGAAAGCAATGTACTGGATATCTTTCGCGACAGCTGCGATGCGGGTATCCGCTACGACGAATGTCTGGAGCAGGATATGGTCGCGCTGCCCATCGGCCCGCGTCGCCAGCGCTTTGCAGCAGCCGCCTCTGCGGCTTATCTGCAGCAGCATGGTTGCCCTGAGCACCCTCGGGATCTCGTGCATCACAACTGTATTCGCGGGCGTTACGCCAGTGGTGTAATGGCCGAGTGGGAGTTTAGCGGCGAAGCAGAGCCGTTTCGCGTACAGGTGAACGGTTCGCTGGTGGTCAGCATTGGTGGCGCGATGGATTTGGCGGTACAAAGCGCTATCGCGGGTAGCGGCGTGGTCTATCTTTTTGAAGAGTGGCTGCGCCCCTCGCTGGAAAACGGTGCGCTGATCCCGATTCTTGAACCCTGGTGGTTGTCCTTTAACGGCCCTTATCTCTACTATAATTCCAGGCGGCTGATCCCCGCTCCGCTCCAGGCGTTTATTGATTTCGTCCGCACAATGGGGCAAGCCACGGATATATAACGTTATGGCAACGCAAGCGCGATAAGTAATGTCTACACTTAAAAAGACTACCTTCAGCGAGGGACTAACTATGATATTCCCGGCCATGCCAATAAATGAAAATGAGCGGCTTAATTCGCTGTACATGATGGATTTGCTGGATAAAAAGGACGATGAGCGTTTTGACCGACTCACCCGAATGGCGAAAAACACCTTCGATGTGCCGATAGCGATCATCAGCCTGCTTGATCGTGAACGCCAATGGCTGCTGTCCCACGTCGGCATTGATGCTGACGAAACGCCGCGTAACGTATCGTTTTGCGCGCACGCCATTCTTGAAGAGGGTGCGCTTATTGTCAAAGACACGCTCGCTGATCCGCGTTTTGCCAAAAATCCGCATGTCACCGGCGACCCGTGGGTACGTTTTTATGCCGGTTGCCCGGTGCGGCTGCCGGACGGCGCCATCGCAGGCACCATCTGTATTGTCGATACCTATCCCCGCCCGTTCTCCTCATCTGAAATTGACACGCTGCTTGATTTTGCCGCTCTCGTCGAAGATGAGTTTTTAATACTCAGTATGGCGATGACCGATAATCTCACCGGCATGCAAAATAGCCGGGGTTTTTACCGCAGCGGCGAGAAACGGTTTGCCGGGTTAAAAGAGCACAACAAAGGGTGCACCCTGCTCTATTTCAGCATCGATAATCTGAAACCCATCAATGAGCTGCTGGGGAATAAAGAGGGCGATGCGGTGGTGAAAAACTTCGCTAGCAACCTGACAAAATGCCTCAAAGATCACGATATTGTCGCGCGACTCGGCGGCGGTGAATTTGCGGTATTACTGGGGGATACGACAACCAATAGTGCGGATGCGTTTTTGCTCGATCTGCAATCCCGGATGGATGCCCAGGACGAGATGTCAGGCAAAAATTATCACATCAACTATTCCTACGGCATGGTTGAAAATGAGGGTAATAAATACGCCTCGCTCCGCGAGATGCTGGATGACTGCGACAAAGTAATGCACACGGAAAAACGCCGTCGCTAATCTGAAACGCTGCGCCGGGTTCACCGGCGCACATTTAGAGCGGCTCGAAACCGCCTTTGCCTTCCCAGCCCGCCAGTCGCTGGTAAATGGTTTCAACTGCCGCCATCACCGGTGGCGTCATCGGGTAATAAAAACCGACAATATCCGGCTGGATACCCAGAAAAATCACCTCATCAATGTCCTCTTTCAACTGATCGATAAGGTAGTTCAACGGCATATTGTGGGTGGTCATCAGGAACATTTCAGCAATGTCATCCGGATCCACCACGCGGATTTCGCCAGGGTTCAGCCCCATATCGGTGGCATCCACGATCAGCAACCGCGACGGGCGCAATTCACGGATGGCCACAACATCGTTTTCCGGTGCGCTGCCGCCGTCAATCACCTTCCAGTTTCCCGGTGGGTTTACCGCACACATCTCAGCGAGCAGCGGGCCTGCGCCATCGTCGCCCATCATGCTATTTCCCACGCACAACAACACGTCAGTCACGTAGTCTCCTTACCATCAAATAGATGGCGCTCTCCAGATGAATATCATGCAACATGGACAGCAGCGCCTTGCTCCATGCCTGTTGCTGCGCATTTTGCCGCGCCTGCGCCTGATCAAACGCCTTCGCCAGCAGCATAACGTGACTGCTCTCAATCACGATTTCACCGTAACGCGGCACACCTTCCATTTTGCGCCGCGCTTCGCTCCCCGTCTCCAGCGTAGCGATCCACGCCAGATAGTCTTCCCACGGGCAGGTCAGCGCCGTCTCCAGACAGTCGATCACCCCGAGATGGTGGCCAATAGCCAGACTGTAGTAGACCACCTGTTGCGCCTGCTGTGGAGCGTTGTCGTTCTCATCAACAAACTTACGCCGTAACTGGCTAAAGACCACCGACTCGCCCATCAGATTTTCGCCTCCAGCACCACCTGGTTGAGATGGCTGACAATCTCGGTAAGGCGCGGATCGTTCTCCTGCGCCAGCCAGCGCACCACTTCATGCTCACCGACACTGCGTAACCGCAGGTAATCGTCTGCAATCTGCCGACCATAGCGGTAACCGGCCAGACGGCGCGCCGTGCGATCCACTTTCACGCGCAATGGCTGAACCATCGACGGGTGGAGAATTTCCGCCGGTTGGTCGTCCT
Organism: Kosakonia sp. WA-90; assembly: GCF_039871955.1. Taxonomy (NCBI): domain Bacteria; kingdom Pseudomonadati; phylum Pseudomonadota; class Gammaproteobacteria; order Enterobacterales; family Enterobacteriaceae; genus Kosakonia; species Kosakonia sp. WA-90. The sequence continues at coordinate 71,138 of NZ_JBDPLJ010000008.1, read as the reverse complement.
GCTCGCCAGGCGTGCGGGCATGAATTTTCTGCTCCAACAGCCCCAGCGCCATGGCGAAACCATACAGTGTGGCCGCGGGCGTCGGCGGACAACCGGGAATATACACATCCACCGGGACGATTTGATCGGTTCCGCCCCAGACGCAGTACAGGTCGTGGAAGATACCACCGCTGTTGCCGCACGCGCCGTAGGAGATACAGATTTTGGGATCCGGCGCAGATTGCCAGGCACGCAGCGCCGGTGAGCGCATAGCGCGGGTTACCGCTCCGGTAAACAGCAGAATGTCGGCATGACGCGGCGACGGCACCACTTTGATGCCAAAACGTTCCGCATCAAACAGGGGAGAAAGCGTCGCAAAAATCTCGATTTCGCAGCCGTTACAACCGCCGCAGTCAACGCGATAAACGTAGGCGGAGCGTTTGATTTTATTCAGCAGTGACGCTTTCATGCTGGCGATGGACTCGTCCACCGTCATCGGTACCGGAATCCCCTCCGCATCGCGCGGTCCTAATAGCTGGCTCATTAGCTGGCCTCTCTCATATGGCGGGTCAAATCAATGCGATCGGAAGGCACCAGGCACTTCTGCCGCTTGCAGTCCGGGCAGGTTTCAAACGTGGCACGGTGCTGCTCGGCGCGGCTGTCGCCGTTATGCGCCAGCAGTGCAATGGCGTAATCGATCTCTTTTTGCACCGCGAAAGGCCGGGCGCACTCACGACACTGGCACAGTTCAAAACGCGACTGCTGTAAAAAATCGGTCTTACTCCAGACCGCCAGTTCGTATTCCTGCGACAGTGCGATCGCCGCCGTCGGGCACACCTCTTCACAGCGACCGCAGAAGATGCAGCGCCCAAGGTTGAACTGCCACGCCAGCTCGCCCGTGGCGAGGTCAGTCTCTACGGTAAGTGCGTTTGACGGACAGGCATTCACACATGCCGCACAGCCAATACACTGCTGAGGATTGTGCTGCGGTTTGCCGCGAAAGTTCTTATCCACCGGCATTGGCGACAGCGGATAAGCGGTGGTCGCGGTGCCGGTTTTGATCACTTTTTTAATAAAGGTAAACATGGTTGCTCCACTGCGGTGTATTCATTTTTCCTCCCCTTCAGGGATGGAATCCCCTCACCCCGGCCATCTCCCCGGAGGAGAGAGGGAGAAAAGCACCTGCTTCACTCCACTCCCCGGAGGGGAAAGGGAGACAGGCAGTTGCCTCACCCCACGTCTCTCCCTAAGGAGGGCAATGCCCGGCCCCCTTTAAACAGACGGCGGAGGGGCGATCCCCTCTCCCTTTCAGGGAGAGGGTTAGGGTGAGGGTCAAAAAACAGAACCTATTTCAACGGCGAGTTCTTACGCTCAACCCCGTAACGTTCCAGCTCTTTGTACGCCACCACTTTGCTTTTCTTCTTGCGAACATCCACCACCGTCATCCGGTCGGTACAGGAGTAGCAAGGGTCGAGGCTACCAATAATCAGCGGCGCGTCGGACACGGTATTACCGCGCAGCATATAGCGCAGCGTCGGCCAGTTGGCGTAGGTCGCTGCACGGCAGCGCCAGCGGTAAAGCTTCTGGTTGTCGCCGGTCATACTCCAGTGAATGTCGTCGCCACGCGGCGCTTCAGCAAAGCCCAGCGCAAAACGGTGCGGAATATAGGTAAACCCTTCCACCATCAGCGGGCCACCGGGCAGGTTATCCAGACCGTAATCAATCATGTTCAGCGCGCTGAGTACTTCGTTAATTCGCACTTTCAGGCGCGAAATGACATCGCACCCCTGCTCGCTGTGCACGGTCATCGGCAGCAGACCATAACCCACAAACGGATGATCGGCGCGGGTGTCGCGGGCGTGGCCGCTGGCGCGCACCATCGGCCCCACGTTACTGAAATCGCGGGCGATCTGGGGATCGAGGCGACCAATACCCACGGTGCGCTGCTCGATATTCGGCGTACTCATCAGCACATCCACCAGTTCGATCACATCACGGCGCATCTGCTGGGCCAACTGGCGCGTCTGCACCATGTCCTCTTTCAGCATGTCGCGACGGATACCGCCAATCAGGTTGAGGCCATAGGTTTTACGCGCGCCGGTCAGGATTTCCGCCATCTTCATTGAGGCTTCGCGCACGCGGAAGAATTGCATAAACCCGGAGTCGAAGCCCACAAAGTGGCAGGCAAGCCCAAGGTTCAACAGGTGCGAGTGCAGACGTTCCACCTCCAGCAAAATGGCGCGGATCATCTGCGCGCGCTCCGGCACCACGATACCCATCGCGTTCTCGACCGACGTGGTGTAAGCGGTGCTGTGGGCGAAGCCGCAAATCCCGCACACCCTGTCAGAAAGGAAGGTAACTTCGTTGTAGCCCATGCGGGTTTCCGCCAGTTTTTCCATACCACGGTGGACATAGAACAGGCGGTAATCCGCATCAACAATGTTTTCGCCGTCGACAAACAGGCGGAAATGGCCAGGTTCGTCAGAGGTGACATGTAACGGGCCAATCGGCACTACGTTATTTTTCTTATCACCCAGTTCGTTAATAAACTGATAGGTTTCGGCATCGGTGGTCGGTGCCGGTCGCTGGCGATAATCCATACTGTCTTTACGCAGCGGGTAGAGTTCATCCGGCCAGTCATCCGGCAGCACCAGTCGGCGCTCATCCGGTAAACCGACCGGCATCAAACCGTACATATCGCGCACTTCACGCTCGCCCCACACTGCCGCAGGCACACGCGGTGTGACGGAAGGGTACTCCGGTTTCAGCGCGTCGACTTCCACACGCACGGTGATCCAGCACTTCAGGCCCTGCTCCATCGACAGCACATAATAGACAGCGTAATGGCCGTTCAGCTTGCGTTCATCGTTGCCAAACAGCACGGAGAGCCAGCCCCCCTGCTGGTAATACAGAAACTCCACGACCTCTGGCAGATAGTTCACTTTCACTGTGACAGTAAGCTGGTCTTTGGTCTGCCAGGCTTCATCCAGCACCACACCGGGAAATTTCTCGTGCAGGGCGGCGAGATAGTGTTGACCGATTTTTTCTTCAGACATGCATAAACTCTCTTAATACGTCGCCAGTAAGGAGACGAACGCTAAAAAGGCGACGCCAAACCCGGCCCAGGTCACACGTGACGTGGCAAGGAAGCGCAAACGCGCCATGCTGTTTTCAAACAGCGCAATCACCAGGACGCCCACAATCCATTTCGCCAGCGCCACCACCACCGCCAGCAACAGACCTGCGGTGCTGAAATCGCTCATCTGCCCCCAGGGGAGAAAAACGCCGACAAACATTTGCAGCACCACCAGCTGTTTCAGACTGATGCCCCACTTCAGTACGGCAAAACCGCTGCCGCTGTATTCCGACAACGGCCCTTCCTGCAACTCTTGCTCCGCTTCCGCGAGGTCAAAAGGCAACTTGCCCATCTCGATAAAGGTGGCGAAAGCACAGGCGCACAGCGCCAGCAACAGCGGAATAGTGTGATGCAGCGGCCAGTGGTAAACGGTAAACGTGATAGTGCTGATATGGGTTGATCCAGCCACCAGTGCCGCAACCCACAGCCCGAGCAGCAGGATCGGCTCCACCAGCACGCCAAGCATCGCTTCACGACTGGCACCCAGTCCGGTAAACGGACTGCCGGTGTCCAGCCCGGCGATAGCGAAAAAGAAGCGGGCAATGGCGAAGAGGTAAATCAACGTGATCAAATCCCCCAGCGCTGGCAGCGGAGACGCAATCGTCACCACCGGCAGCGCCGTGGCGATGGTCAGCATGACGCCGGTCATCACAAACGGCGTCAGGCGAAACACCCAGCCGGAGGCCGCCGGAGCAACGCTCTGCCGACCGAGTAATTTGAACAGGTCGCGGTACTCTTGCAGCACCCCCGGTCCGCGGCGGTTGTGCAACCGCGCACGCGCTACACGACTGATGCCGGAAAGCAGCGGCGCAAACGCAAACAGCACCAGCGCCTGCAGTAAAGCAAACAGAAAACTCATCATCAGGCTCCTCGCGAAATCACCACGACCACCAGCACCGCCAGCTCGATCAGCGCCAGACGACGGAACAGCAGCGGCGCGGCATCGGCACGCCAGCCAGGAATGGGCAGCGTCGGCTCCAGCCATTTACGCAGCTTCAGCACCGGGGAAAACGCGGCTTTAACCGGCATAGCAAAACCGTGCGCCGTCACCACCATCGACGCTTCGTGATCGTAACCGCACACCCATGCCGTTCCCCGGCTACGGGCTGGCAGGCGATCGCCTTTGAACAGCATCATCAGCAGCAGCGGCAATAACGGCGTGGCGATCAACAGCAGCGCCATCATCGGCGGTGATACCAGCGTATTCGCGGTTTGCAGCGGCAATGGCACCGCCGCGAACAGGCGCGGCAGCAGCCAGGGCGCAGCAACACCACCCGCTACGCAACACAACGCCAGCCCGGCGACACAGGTCGTCATCAACCACGGAACAGGCTGCGGGTTTTCTGCCTGCGGCGTACGCGGCGCGCCAAGGAAGGTCACACCATAGACTTTTGCCATACACATCACCGCCAGTGCGCCGGTGATGGCCAGACCGACGGCCAGCAGCGGCCCTATCAGTTGCAGAGAAAACGCGCCGCTGGCACTTAAACGGAAGAAGGATTGATAAATCACCCACTCACCGGCAAAACCGTTGAGCGGCGGCAATGCCGCCATCGCCATCAGCCCCACCAGCATTGCCAGCGAGATAACCGGCATGCGCTTACCGATGCCGCCCAGTTTTTCAATGTCGCGGTAGCCGGTGCCAAACCACAGTGCGCCCGCGCCCAGGAACAGCGTGCTTTTAAACAGGCTGTGATTGAACAGATGGTACAAACCGCCCGTCAGCCCCAGCGCAATCAGCGCCGGTTGCCGTAACGCCAGGCCGGTGACACCTGCGCCAAGGCCGAGCAGGATAATGCCGATGTTCTCCAGCGTGTGGTACGCCAGCAGGCGCTGAATGTTATGCTCCATCAGCGCATACAGCCCGCCGACAAAGGCCGTGACCATGCCAAGCACCAGCAGCAGTACGCCCCACCAGAGCGGTGGCTGGCCGCCGAGCAGCGACAGACTGAGAATGCCGAACAGACCGATTTTCATCACCACGGTGGAAAACAGCGCGGCGGCCGGAGCCGGCGCATTAGCATGCGCCTGCGGTGCCCAGGCGTGCAGTGGAATGATCCCCGCCAGCAAACCAAAACCTATCACCCCCAGCAGCCAGATATCGCTGTCGGGTGTTTGCGCACTCAGTAGCAGCAAACTCAGTGTGTGATAGCGTTGCCATAACAGCCAGCAGGCTATCGCCAGCAGTGCCGTGCCCAGGCGTCCCATGGCGAACCACAGCTTGCCAGACTCACTGCAGCCGGTGAGAAATACCGCGCTGAGCGCCATGATCTCCACCATCACCACCAGCGCACCGAAATTCGCCGCACTTACTGCGCATAGCGCAGCGGCCATCAGCAAATTGATCAGCAGACCGTTGGCTTTTACCGCATCGTGGCGATGCCACTGGATGTTATAGAGGCTGGTGAAACCGCCGCACACGCCCAGCGTAATCAGCCAGACCGCACTTAACGGCGTGACCAGCACCTGATACTGGATAAGGGGGATCGTTCCACTGACGGAGTGCCCCCCCAGCAGCGCCATCCCACCTGCCGCCGTTGCCATCACGCAACCTACCGTACCGCCAAGCCCGGCGAGCAGACCGCTGAGCGCTTTCGCCGGTGTAAACAGATACGCCAGCGCCGCCGCGCACACCAGCACCGCGATGGCGTCACTTAACAAAGAGAGGATCGTCATTTCGCACTCCGGTTTTGCGACTGAAACAGCGATAAATCGCCGTAGTCAGTGGTAAGGGTAAGTTCGCGTTTGCGTCGGCTGGCGAGGGCAAGATCGCGGTTATTCACCAGGTGCAATGCCTTGGTCGGACACATGCGTACGCAGGCCGGACCTTGCTCATCGAAATGGCAGAGATCGCACTTCACGGCGATAGCCCGCACGCCCGGCACCCAGTCCAGCAGCGAGCTGACGCGCGCAGGCGCTGGCGGTGCGGCGGGCGCTTTTGGCGAGTTGACGTTGGCGGGAATATCCAGCGGGCGGCTACCGGAAAACTCGATAGCGCCAAACGGACAGGCAATCGCGCACAATTTGCAGCTCACGCACAGACTTTCATTAAGCTGCACCGCGCCCTCCACACGGTTAATCGCGTTGACCGGGCAAACGCCCGCACAGGGCGCATCTTCACAGTGGTGGCACTGCTGCGGCGCAGATTCATTTTCGTTACGCATCACACGCAGTCGCGGCATCGCCTGCAACCCCTGCGCGCGGTGCGTCTCGGCGCAGGCGGCTTCACAGGTATGGCAGCCAATACACAGCGAAGCGTCGGCAATTACAAAACGGTTCACCAGCACATCCTCAGGTGATTCACCCACGTTACGGGCGGTCATTTATGACGAAACGTGTCGCTCAAGGTGTCACTTTCGACACTTGTCGACACCCAAACTCAGGCCAGTGCAGGCGCGTGCGCGTTGCGGGCAAGCGCCGTAAGCGTTACCGGCGAGTCTGTCTCCATGGCGGCATAGAGGTTGTTGTAAACGTCGGCGATCGCGTCCAGGTAGTGGTTCAGTACTTTTTCGCGATCGCGGTTGCTGATAACACCATCAATCAGGCCATCGCTGCTGAGCTGCGCCTGAGCAATAACGCGCGGCTCGCCGCCGTCTTTGCCGGCAATGGCGTACTCAATGGTGTGACCGTTAAATCCCCCGACAAGGGTGACAGAGAGTGTGAAGTGTTCGAACAGCACAAAGCAGAGCTGCTGTTCCGGCGCACAGCCGATGGCATGGTGCAATCGTGCTTTGGACAGGGTAATTCCCTGAACCAGCGTATTGCAGTAATGGCGCCACTCTTCCTGCAGACGGTGATGCCGTCCGGCAATGAAGTCCGCCTTTTCGCTAATTTCCCAAATCGTCATGTCAGCTTACCCGGTTAATTGAAACAACGGCGGTAAAGCATCATCCATGCCAAATTTTAATTTCATGATTTTTAAGGAAATTAAGACAAGACCTTCGCCATTTCGACGTGTCATTTCGTCATGTTCGACATCGTCACCGTGACTTTAACCACGCTGGCACTCTTATTGCATTAACGCGGCAAAGTCCTAAGGAGGCGTTATGCACGAAATCACATTATGTCAGCGGGCGCTGGAAGTGATTGAACAACAGGCGCGGGCAAACGGCGCACGTCGGGTGACCGGCGTGTGGTTAAAAGTCGGCGCATTTTCCTGCGTCGAAACCGAGGCTTTAACGTTTTGTTTTGATCTGGTGTGCCGTGGCAGCCTGGCGGAAGGTTGTACACTGCATATCGAAGAACAACAGGCGGAGTGCTGGTGTGAGTCATGCCAGCAGTATGTGACGTTGCTAACCCAGCGCGTGCGCCGCTGTCCACAATGCCACAGCGACCAACTGCACATCGTCGCCGACGACGGAATGCACATTCAGCGACTGGAAATTGAGGAGTAAATAATGTGTACAACATGTGGTTGTCAGGACGGTAACCTTTATATAGAGGGTGATGAACATAACCCGCATTCCGCATTTCGCGGTGCGCCGTTCGCCCCGGCGGATCGTCCGGCGCTAAAAATTACCGGCGTCAAAACTCGCGAATTTAATCCAACCGAGCTGGATAACGGTGACCTGCATTACGGTCATGGCGAAGCTGGCACCCATGCGCCAGGCATGAGCCAGAAACGGATGCTGGAAGTGGAAATCGATGTACTGGATAAAAACAACCGCATCGCCGCCCGCAACCGCGCCCGTTTCGCCGCGCAACAGCAACTGGTGCTGAACCTTGTCTCCAGTCCCGGATCCGGCAAAACCACCCTGCTGACGGAAACCCTCGAACGCCTGAAAACCCGCGTTCCGTGTGCGGTGATCGAAGGGGATCAGCAAACGGTGAACGACGCCGCACGCATCCGCGCGACCGGCACCCCCGCCATTCAGGTGAACACCGGCAAAGGGTGTCATCTTGATGCGCAAATGATTGCCGACGCCGCGCCGCGCCTGCCGCTCGCCCACCAGGGCATTCTGTTTATCGAAAACGTCGGAAACCTTGTCTGCCCGGCCAGTTTCGATCTGGGTGAGCGCCATAAAGTGGCCGTACTGTCGGTCACCGAAGGGGAAGACAAGCCGCTGAAATACCCGCATATGTTTGCCGCTGCATCGCTGATGCTGCTGAACAAAGTCGACCTGCTGCCGTACCTCAATTTTGATGTCGACAAATGCATCGCTTACGCCCGCGAAGTCAATCCGGACATTGAAATCATCCTTATTTCCGCCACCCACGGCGAAGGCATGGATCGCTGGATCGACTGGCTGGAGACGCAACGATGTGTATAGGCGTACCGGGGCAAATCACGGCCATTAACGGTCTGCAAGCCAAAGTAGACGTCTGCGGTATTCAACGCGACGTGGATCTTACGCTGGTGGGCAGCGAGGATGAAAACGGGCAGCCGCGGCTTGGGCAGTGGGTGCTGGTGCATGTGGGTTTCGCGATGAGCATGATTAACGAAGAAGAAGCCCGGGATACACTGGCGGCACTGCAAAATATGTTCGACGTTGAACCGGATGTCGGCGCTCTGCTGTTTGGTGAGGAGAAATAATGCGATTTGTCGATGAATACCGCGCCCCGGAGCAGGTGATGCAGCTTATCGCCCATCTGCGTGAACGGGCGGCGCATCTCTCTTATACGGCGGCGCGCCCGCTGCGCATTATGGAAGTGTGCGGTGGCCATACCCACGCTATTTTCAAATTTGGCCTCGACCAGCTACTGCCGGAGAATATTGAGTTCATTCATGGTCCCGGCTGCCCGGTCTGCGTCCTGCCGATGGGGCGCATTGATACCTGCGTTGAGATAGCAAGCCACCCGGAAGTGATCTTCTGCACCTTTGGCGACGCGATCCGCGTGCCGGGGAAAAACGGGTCGCTGTTGCAGGCGAAAGCCCGTGGCGCAGATGTGCGCATCGTCTATTCGCCGATGGATGCGCTGGCGCTGGCACAGAACAATCCACAGCGCAAAGTGGTGTTTTTCGGGCTGGGATTCGAAACCACCATGCCTGCCACCGCCATTACGCTCCAGCAGGCGAAAGCCCGCAATGTGGACAATTTTTACTTCTTCTGCCAACACATCACCTTGATCCCCACGCTACGCAGCCTGCTGGAGCAGCCGGATAACGGCATCGACGCTTTCCTTGCCCCCGGCCACGTCAGCATGGTGATCGGCACCGACGCCTATACGTTTATTGCCGATGACTTCCAACGCCCGTTAGTGGTGGCAGGGTTTGAACCGCTTGACCTGCTGCAAGGCGTGATCATGCTGGTTGAACAGAAAATCGCCGCCGCCAGTCGGGTGGAAAACCAGTACCGCCGTGTGGTGCCGGATGCCGGGAACCATCTGGCTCAGGCCGCCATCGCGGATGTGTTTGCCGTCAATGGCGACAGCGAATGGCGCGGTCTGGGGATCATTGGCGAGTCGGGCGTGCACCTGACGGCAGAGTATCAACGTTTCGATGCCGAAGCGCATTTTCGCCCGGCGGTGCAGCAGGTGTACGACGATCCGCGCGCCCGCTGCGGCGATGTGCTGACCGGTCGATGCAAACCGCATCAGTGCCCGTTGTTTGGCAACACCTGCAACCCGCAAAGCGCCTTTGGCGCACTGATGGTCTCGTCGGAAGGCGCGTGCGCCGCCTGGTATCAATACCGTGCTCAGGAGTGTGAAGCATGAAGGAAGTTCAACTCGCCCACGGTAGCGGCGGTCAGGCGATGCAGCAGTTAATCAGCCAGCTGTTTCTGGAAGCCTTCGCCAACCCGTGGCTGGCGGAGCAGGAAGATCAGGCACGGCTGGACCTGGCTGCACTGGCGGCCGGAGGCGACAGACTGGCCTTCTCCACCGACAGCTATGTGATTGACCCGCTCTTTTTCCCCGGCGGTGACATTGGCAAACTGGCGGTCTGCGGCACGGCCAATGATATTGCCGTCAGCGGCGCGACACCGCGCTTCCTCTCCTGCGGTTTTATTCTCGAAGAAGGTCTGCCGATGGAGACGCTGAGAAGCGTGGTTGAAAGCATGGCGGCCACCGCCCGTAGCGCTGACATCGCTATTGTCACCGGCGACACCAAAGTGGTGCAGCGCGGCGCGGCAGACAAACTGTTTATCAACACAGCGGGCATTGGTGCTATTCCCACGACTATCCACTGGGCAGCGCAGTCACTGCAACCGGGCGATGTGTTACTGGCCAGCGGCACGCTGGGGGATCACGGTGCCACCATTCTCAACCTGCGTGAAGGTCTGGGGCTGGATGGCGAACTGATCAGCGACTGTGCGGTGCTGACACCTTTGATTGCCACCCTGCGCGATATCCCCGGTGTTAAAGCCCTGCGCGATGCCACACGCGGCGGCGTGAACGCGGTCGCGCACGAGTTTGCCGCCTCATGCGGTTATGGTATTGAACTGAATGAACGGGATTTACCGGTAAAACCGGCAGTGCGCGGCGTGTGCGAACTGCTGGGGCTGGATGCACTCAACTTTGCTAACGAAGGCAAACTGGTGATTGCCGTACAGCGCGAGGCCGCAGAGCAGGCGCTGGCGGCATTGCGCGCTCATCCGTTAGGGCGCGAGGCGGCGATGATTGGTGAAGTGGTCGAACGCAAAGGTGTGCGACTGACGGGACTTTATGGCGTAAAACGCCTGCTGGATTTACCCCATGCCGAGCCGCTGCCGCGGATCTGCTAATTTATTATTTTGATATTTTTTTACACCTGCGGGTGTGTTCCTGGATTAGCAAAATGTCGTATACACCGATGAGCGATCTCGGGCAACAAGGGTTGTTCGATATCACGCGGATTTTATTACAGCAGCCGAACCTGGCTGCGTTGAGCGAAGCACTGACTCGTCTGACACGACAGGCGGCGCTGGCGGACAGCGCTGCCATTGTGTTGTGGCATGCCGACAGCCACCGCGCCAGCCGCTACGTTGTGAATGCTGACGACGACAGCGCCGACTATGACGACCAGGCGTTGCTGGCAAGCGGCCCGGTGCGCCATATTCTCTCGCATCCACAAGCGCTGCACTGCACGGCAGAAATGTTTGCCGACACCTGGCCACAGCTCATGCAAAGCGGAACCTGGCCTCCTTTTGCCCACTACGCCCTGCTGCCCTTAGCCGCCGAAGGGAAAATTTTTGGCGGCTGCGAGTTTTTTCGCCGTGATGAGCGGGCGTGGAGCGAGAAAGAAGCAGAGCGCCTGCATACGCTGACGCAGATTGTCGCCGTCGTGGTCGAGCAGTTGCAAAGCCGCGAAAATCCCACCCCGGATTACGAATTGCTGTGCCAGGAGCGCGACGATTTCCGCATTCTGGTGGCGATCACCAACGCGGTGCTCTCCCGGCTGCACATGGATGAGCTGGTCAGCGAAGTCGCGAAAGAGATCCACTACTATTTCGGTATTGATGCCATCAGCCTGGTACTGCGCGGTAGCCGCAAGGGCAAACTGACCATCTATTCCACCCACTATCTGGATGAAGCAGACCCCACGCACGAAACGCAGGAAGCTGACGAAGAAGGCACGCTGACCGAACGCGTGTTTCGCAGCAAAGAGATGCTGCTGCTGAACCTGCATGAACGGGACAAACTCGCCCCCTACGAGCGGATGCTGTTTGAAACCTGGGGCAATCAAATCCAGACGCTGTGCCTGCTGCCGCTGATGTCCGGTAAGAATTTACTGGGCGTCTTAAAACTGGCGCAGTGCCAGAAAGAGGTCTTTACCCAGGCCAACCTGAAATTACTGCGCCAGATTGCGGAACGTATCGCCATTGCTGTCGACAACGCACTGGCCTACCAGGAGATCCACCGGCTGAAAGAACGGCTGGTGGATGAGAACCTGGCGCTGACCGAACAGCTTAACAATGTCGACAGTGAGTTTGGCGAAATCATCGGACGCAGCGAGGCGATGTTCAGCGTGCTCAAGCAGGTTGAGATGGTGGCGAAGAGCAACAGCACCGTACTGATCCTCGGCGAAACCGGCACCGGCAAGGAGCTGATCGCCCGCGCAATCCATAATCTCAGCGATCGAAACAGTCGCCGGATGGTGAAAATGAACTGCGCAGCCATGCCCGCCGGGCTGCTGGAAAGCGATCTGTTTGGTCATGAACGTGGCGCATTCACTGGTGCCAGCGCCCAGCGCATCGGTCGATTTGAACTGGCGGACAAAAGTTCGCTGTTTCTTGACGAAGTGGGCGATATGCCGCTGGAGTTGCAGCCCAAGCTGTTGCGTGTGTTGCAGGAGCAGGAGTTTGAGCGGCTCGGCAGCAATAAACTGATCCGGACCGACGTGCGGTTGATCGCCGCCACCAACCGCGATCTGAAAAAAATGGTTGCCGATCGCGAGTTCCGTAGCGATCTCTATTACCGTCTGAATGTGTTTCCGATCCATCTGCCGCCGCTGCGCGAGCGCCCGGAAGATATTCCCCTGTTGGTGAAGGCGTTCACCTTTAAGATCGCCCGCAAAATGGGGCGCAATATTGACAGCATTCCGGCGGAGACTTTGCGGGTACTGAGCAATATGGAGTGGCCAGGCAACGTCCGTGAGCTGGAAAACGTGATTGAGCGTGCGGTGCTGCTTACGCGCGGCAACGTGTTGCAACTGTCGCTGCCGGAAATCAGCGTACCGCAGGAGGTCTCCCGACCTGCTGAAGTCGCGCGCGACGGAGAAGATGAGCGTCAGTTAATTGTCCGGGTGCTGCGCGAAACCAATGGCGTGGTCGCCGGGCCAAAAGGTGCGGCACAGCGGCTGGGGCTAAAACGCACCACGCTGCTTTCCCGTATGAAAAAGCTGGGCATTGATAAAGATGCGTTAAGTTGAGATAACCGGGTTTTCCCCCTTAATGTTCAATGGAGGAACCCGGGCGGTTTCGACACGTAATCAGTTTGCCGGTAGTGTAACGACGGTGACAGAAGGCGCGGCAAACGCGTGATTGCGTTGATTAAGGCATCTGCAATCCTGATTGCTACGCACGTCTGAGTTCGGTAACCCTCACCCCAACCCTCTCCCTGAAAGGGAGAGGGAGCAAACCGGCAACCGCCTTATCCCCTTGCCTCTCCAGAGAAAGCGAGGATGAATGGAAAACCACACCAGTCTTATCCCCTCTCCCCTCAGGGGAGAGGGTCAGGGTGAGGGGAAAACATCTTCGCCAGTCTACCCTTTGCGACGATACTTTTCGGGGAGTTCCGGCACCGGGCGTTTATCATCCATTAAATGGCGCACCGTCAGCAGAGGATGACGCCACAACATACGCGGCCCTGCCCAACGCATAATCTGTTTCATCTCTTCACGTTTGGCGGGCTGATAACAGTGCACCGGGCACTGTTTACAGGCCGGTTTTTCTTCGCCGAACACACATTTGTCCAGCCGTTTTTCCGCATACGCATACAATTCCGCGTAGTGCGACGCACTACTGACCGCATTCGGGCAAGCGCGCTGGTAGAGTGCAATCATCTTCCGGATAGTCCGTTTTTCCCGCAGGATGCGTGGGCCAGACATAGCAATCACCTCACTTTAAAGATGCAATAATAATACATCTTATCGGTAACGGATTGCACTTCATACGTGCATTTCCTGCGCAGTGACGGAGGCTAACGCTATGATGCGGCACCAGTGGATGCACAACCGGAGTCACCCCACCGTATTTACCGCCACGACCGCGTTTTGCCCGCCAAAACATCTAAAGAATTGCGTCTGATTAACGATAAATTAATCACTCACATTTATAGGTAAGGATGCTGTATGCTCACCCGACTGATCCCTTTGACACTGTTGGCCATGGCAACAACCGCCACAGCCACCCCACTCCCGGAAAGTTTACTGCGCTGCGACAGTCAGTTTTTTAGCGAACTGTACGCGCAACGCGCCACCCTGACCCACACCGCACCGCTGAAAACCGATAATCAAGGCCACGCCTGGTTTGTTGCCCCTAAAGAGGGGGAAGATGTGGTGTGGTTTACGCAGCCGCTCAAGGTGCAGCAACTGACCATTTCCGGCTACTTCATGCGTACCAGCGACGGTGATGAACTGGGGAAATTCTATTTCTGGGGACTGGTTTTTGACCAGCCGCCGGAGACCATCGTCAGCGCCCTGCCTAATGTGAAGTGGCAGCAGGACGGCCATAATTACATCGTTGAGCCGATGATCAAACGCGTCGGTGATAAAGCGTGGCAACCCAATACCGGCGCGGCCAGCGGCATTGCGCCAGGCAAAAACAGCGTTGAGAAACTGGCCATGCTGGAAAGCAGCGGCGGCAAATCGCAACTGTTATGTACTTTGCAGGGCAACGTCACGGATGTGGATTTACTGCCGCTACGACCGGATCTGAAAGGCAACCACAAATGATAAAACCGCTGTGGTTATGCTCTGCCCTGTTGCTGATGACGGGCTGTGCCAGCGTCGATAAGCCTGCCGTACCGGCAGCGAACACGCGCCCGCATGGCATTATCAAAATGCTGGAAGATGACACCGGCGGCACTTATGCAGATATGCGCACCGTCTCCAGCTATAAAGGCAACACGCACCTGCGCCGTCTCTGGCTGATTAATAATTATGAGCAAGGCGGCCTGTACCAGAAAAACCCACCTATCCATATTTACAGCTCACGCGCCATTTATGTTTTCAACTGCGATACGCAAGAGTATGCCCAGTTTGAGCGTATCTACTTTACGCAGCGCTGGGCCGAAGGCGACAAAGTGTTTAAACGCCACAGCATCGGCCAGTGGCAGCCCTATCCGCAGGAGTCGTTAATGGGGATTGTCGCCGCGGCCGTCTGTCTGATTGAGCCTTCACGTCTGAAGCCCGAACCCCCGCGTGATACCGACACGCCAGACGTCGGCGATTGATACAGTAAGAGACAGAACGGCGGTAAAAGGCACACAATCAGGATACATCGATCCCGTGCAATGGGGGGATGCGTTTGCGCCCCCCTCTCCCCTTTATCACGCAAGATGTCATCGATTGAAAATCCGCAGCCGCCGCTTTGTATCCCTGTGTACAACGGTTAATAGACATCGCGCTGGTAGCGCTTCTCCTCTATCTGCTTCGCTACCCAGTCGCTGGCCTCGTCGGCACGCATCGCACCCCAGCGCTGAACCACCCGTCTGAGCGCGGCATCCACATCTTTCGCCATGTGGTTTGCATCACCGCAGACATAGAAATACGCGCCTTCAGAGAGCCAGCGCCACAGGGTTTCACCCTGCTCCAGCATGCGATGCTGCACATATACTTTCTGCGCCTGATCGCGGGAAAAAGCCGTGGTAAAACGGTGCAATACCCCCTCTCGCTGCCAGGCCTCCAGCTCATCACGGTAGTAAAAATCCGTCGCCGCATGCTGTTCACCAAAGAACAGCCAGTTGCGCCCCCTGGCGGCGGTCGCCTGTCGCTCCTGTAAAAAGCTGCGAAACGGCGCAATACCGGTGCCTGCTCCAACCATAATGATCGCCGCGTTAGGGTCGGCGGGCAGGCGAAAATGCGGTGACGAATGAATGAAGATCTCTGCACTCGTGGCACGATCCGCAAGGAACGTAGAGCAGACCCCGCCGCGCTGTTTCCCCTCACCATAACGTACCGTGGAAACGGTCAGTTGCACCTGCTGCGGCGAGACGGTCGGGCTGGAAGATATGGAGTAAAAACGGGGCTGCAAGCGCCGCAACACCGACACCCACTCCGCAGCCGTCGCGCGAACCGGGAACATCTGTAACAGATCGATAATCTGCCGCCCCCATAACCACTGTTGTAAATCGTCTTTACCTGCGCTGCTGAGCAGCCCATTAAGCGTGGCATTCGCTGCCCGTTTGCCGACAAACTCCAGCACCTCCGGCGTAATCCGCGTAATGTCAACATGGCGGGTCAGCGCTTCAGAAAGCGGCATTTCCCCCTGTTCCGCCACCTGCACCGGCGTATGCCCTGCCAGCCCCAGCGCGTCGATGATGTGCGCCACGCTCTGTGCGCTGTTGCACGGCCAGACGCCCAACGCATCTCCGGCCTGGTAGTGCATGCCGCTGCCCTGCAAATCAAAGGCAAACTGACGGATCTCTTTTTCTGCCCCGGCGCCGCTCAGACGCTGGTTAAGCACCAACGGTGCAGGTAACGGCGCATGGCGGCTATAACCGGGTTGCCGATCATCGCAAGGGGCGCTGAGCACAACCGCAGTCGCATCGCCCAGTAATTGCAGCAGGGTGTTGAGCCACTGATGCGCAGCCACGCTGCCCGCTTCACAGTCCACGCGCGCGGTGAGCCGCTGCGCGCCTAATGCCGCCAGGCGAGCGTCGAGCTGGCGGCCAAAACCGCAAAACCGATCGTAGCTGGCATCCCCGAACGCCAGCACCGAAAACGCCGTGGTAGAGAGTTGCGGTGCAGCCTCATCCTGCAATGCCGCCCACAGCGCTGTGCCGTTATCCGGCGGATCGCCATCGCCGAAGGTGCTGGCAATCAACAACACTCGCGGCACCGCGGCGAGATCCGCGACAGCAACGTTGTTCATCGCGCAGAGTCTGACCGTCATCCCGCTACGCCGGAATCGGTCAGCGCAGGTGTGTGCAAAGGATTCAGCATTGCCGGTGGTAGAGGCCCAGAGCATCAGCACATCCGCCATGCCCTCTTCGTCTGCGGTGGGCGTATTGTCCGTAGGCGTTATCACTGGCTGCTGGCTGCTGCGCACCAACGAAATGGCGCAGAACTTCAGCTCAGGTTGTCGCGACAACGGATCGACCGCATCGCTGGTCACTGCGTTAATCGCCAGGTTGTCACCGAACAGATCGTTCCAGTGGAACGGGGCAAAACAGTGACCGGCAAGCACGCGATCGGTCACTACCGCAGGCAAGGTGGCGGAGCCGCGCCGGGAGCGCACATCCACATGATCCCCTGTGTAGATCCCCAGCCTGTCGGCATCCTGCGGGTGGATTTCGATAAACGGTCCCGGATTGAGCTTATTAAGTAGTGGGATCTTGCCGGTCTTGGTCAGCGTGTGCCACTGGTGCTGGACGCGCCCGGTATTCAATACCAGCGGGAATTCCTCGTCCGGCATTTCCGCAGGCGGCAGATCCGGGCGGGCAAAAAAGTGTGCTTTACCGCTGGCAGTGGCAAAGCGCAGCGTTGACTGCCGGTAACGAATGGGATGGCGGACATCGTTGTCCTCCGGTGAACAAGGCCATTGCAGCGGCGTCTCACGCAACCGCTGATAGCTGGCACCGCGCAGGTCATAGCCGGTATCCGGGTTCCACGCCTGGCGGAGTTCAGCAAACACATCACTGGCGCAGGCATAGGTAAAACCGTCGGCATACCCCATTTCGCACGCCACCTGCGCGATGATTTGCCAGTCGGCAAGCGCCTCACCCGGCGGGGCCACCGCCTGTTGCATCAGCGTCATGGTGCGTTCGGAGTTAACCATCACCCCTTCGGCTTCCGCCCACAGCGCGCCGGGTAGCAGGATATCGGCGTAGCGGTTGGTTTCGGTATCAAGAAAGGCATCCTGGGCGATCACCAGTTCCGCCTGCTGTAGCCCGGCAATTACCTTTTGCCGGTTCGGCACACTGGCCACCGGGTTCGTGCAGATGATCCAGCAGGCTTTGATATGCCCGGCGCACATCTCATCGAACAGCGCCACCGTGCCGTCACCGCAATCCGGGCGCAGCGTTCCCGGCGGGCGCTGCCATAGCCGTTCAATAAAGGCGCGATCTTTTTCTACCAGTACCGAGCGTTGCCCCGGCAACCCCGCGCCCATATATCCCATCTCGCGGCCGCCCATGGCGTTCGGTTGCCCGGTGAGGGAAAAAGGCCCGCTGCCGGGGCGGCAAATCGCCCCGGTCGCCAGGTGCAGATTGCAAATGGCGTTGGTGCTCCAGGTACCGTGCGTGCTCTGGTTCAGCCCCATCGTCCAGCAGCTCATCCACTCGCCTGCCTGGCCAATCCACTCCGCCGCCTGGCGAATATCGGCTTCTGCCAGACCAGTGCGTTCCGCCACCCACTGCGGCGGATAATCCAGCAGGAAGTCCGGCATCGCCTGCCAGCCGTCGGTAAAACGCGCGATAAACGCCGGATCGGTGTGACCGTTTTGTACCAGCAGCGCCAGCAACCCGTTAAGGAGTGCCAGGTCCGTTCCTGGGTTAATTTGTAAAAACAGCGAGGCTTTTTCCGCCGTTGCGGTGCGCCGGGGATCGACGACAATCAGTTTGGCCCCGGCATTTACCCGCTCCATCATGCGCAAAAAGAGGATCGGGTGGCAGTCGGCCATATTGGCACCGATCACCAAAAACAGATCCGCGCGATCGAAGTCATCATAGGAACCTGGCGGCCCGTCCGCTCCCAGCGACAGCTTGTACCCCGTCGAGGCGCTGGCCATGCACAACCGGGAGTTAGACTCGATATTGTTGGTGCCGATAAACCCTTTCGCCAGTTTGTTCGCCAGATATTGCGCTTCAAGGGACATCTGCCCGGAAACGTATAACGCCACCGCATCCGGGCCGTAATTATCAATAATATCCCGCAGCCGCCGGGCCGTTTCACGGATAGCGTCGTGCACCCGGACCTGAACCGGTTGTTGCTGGCGATCGGTACGCAACCACGCCTGTTCCAGCCTGCCCGCCGCGGTCAGGGCAGCAGCGCAGCTCTGGCCTTTAGTACACAGCCGACCGGCGTTGGACGGGTGCGTTTTATCCCCCGTGACGCTGATAATACGCTGGTTTTCCACGTTCATGACCAGCCCGCACCCTACCCCACAATAAGGGCATACGCTTTTTATCTGCTCCATTTTCGCCCCCTGACGCGGTTTATGACGCTTCGGCAATCGCCGGGAAGAGAGCCTGATCGACAGGCATGCGGCGCACCCAGATTTGCCCGTGCTCCACTTTTACCGGCCACACGCGCACGCGCAGAGCCGCATCATCCGGACTGACGCCATCGGCTAAGCGAAAACGTTTTTTGTAGAGCGGCGAAATCACCACCGGCTCGCCCGCAACGTCACCCAGCAGACCGCGCGACAGCACATTGGCATTGCTGCCGGGTTCATGGTTCTCCAGGGCGAAAATGTGCGGTTCGCTGCCCGGCAAATGAAACAGCGCGATTTGCTGCTGACCAAGGCGCGCCGCCACGCCTGCATTAGCCGGAACATCAGCCACAGCGCCAACGTGGAGCCACTCATCCTCACACGGCTTCGCGGTGCGTTGGGCCGGTTTTTCTTCCGCCGTGGCAGGACGAATTTGCCCGCGTTCCGGCACCATGACCACCGCTTCGTCAGGGTGGTCACTATTAATAAATCCACGGAACAGCAGGCGGTTTTGCGGGTTATCCAGCGTGGTTTTCCATTCGCACTGGTAGCTGTCCACCACCTGCTGCATCTCGCTCTCCAGCTCTGCGCCAATGCCGAGGCTGTCCTGCAAAATCACCTGTTTGAGGTAATCAAGGCCGCCTTCCATATTGTCCAGCCAGGTGCTGGTGCGCTGGAGCCGATCGCCGGTACGGATGTAGAACATCAGCAGACGGTCGATGATGCTCATCAGTGTTTCACTGTCGAGATCGCTGGCGAACAGATCGGCGTGACGCGGTTTCATGCCGCCGTTGCCGCACACATACAGATTCCAGCCTTTGTCAGTGGCGATCACGCCAATGTCTTTGCCCTGCGCTTCGGCGCATTCGCGAGTACAGCCGGAGACCGCCATTTTGATTTTGTGCGGTGCGCGCAGGCCCTTGTAGCGGTTTTCCAGCGCAATCGCCATGCCGGTTGAGTCCTGCACACCGTAGCGGCACCAGGTGGAACCCACACAGGATTTCACCGTGCGCAGAGACTTACCGTAGGCATGCCCGGTTTCAAAACCGGCCGCGATCAGTTCTTCCCAGATGGCGGGTAACTGTTCAAGGCGCGCGCCAAACAGATCCACCCGCTGCCCGCCGGTGATTTTGGTGTAGAGGTTATAGCGCTGTGCCACCTGACCGATGGCAATCAGCCCCTGCGGAGTGATCTCCCCGGCAGGAATACGTGGCACCACGGAGTAAGTGCCATCCTTCTGGATATTGGCAAAAAAGCGGTCATTGGTGTCCTGCAGCGGCAAATGTTGCGGCTTTAAGAGGTACTCATTCCAGCAGGATGCCAGCATCGACCCCACCAGCGGTTTACACACTTCACAGCCGCTACCGCGCCCGAAGCGCGCAATCAGCGCATCAAAGCTGCGAATGTCATGCAGACGGATCAGGTGGTATAACGCCTGGCGCGACCAGGCAAAATGCTCGCAAACGTCCTTTTTCACTTCGACGCCCCGTTGCGTCAGTTCATGCTCCATCACCTGTTTCAGCAACGGAACGCATCCCCCGCAGCCGGTACCGGCTTTCGTGCAGTTCTTGAGCGCCCCCAGTTCGGTACACCCCCCGGCAACAGCGGCGGCAATGTCCCCTTTACTGACGTTATGACAGGAGCAGATTTGCGCGCTGGCCGACAGCGCCGCCACGCCGAGTCCTTTTGGCGCATCGCCGGAACGGGCCGGCAGAATGAGCGTCTCCGGCTGAGCGGGGAGCGGCATGGCGTTAAGCATCATTTGCAGCAGCATGCTGTAATCAGCGCTGTCGCCAATCAACACCGCGCCGAGCAGCCGTTTGCCATCAGCGGAAACAACGATTTTTTTGTAGATTTCGTTCGGGCCGTCGGTCCACTGATAGCTCTGAGCGCCCTCCGTTTTGCCGTGCGCATCCCCCAGCGACGCCACCTCCACGCCGAGCAGTTTCAGTTTGGTGCTCATATCCGCACCGGTAAACGGCGTATCCTGCTGCGCCAGCCGATCCGCCAGGCTACGCGCCATCTGGTAACCCGGTGCGACCAGACCAAAGATCTGCCCGTTCCACAATGCGCATTCGCCAATGGCGTAAATCGCTTCGTTGGAAGTCTGGCAATAGTCGTTAATGACAATGCCACCGCGCGGCCCTTTTTGCAGTTGTGCGCTCTCCGCCAGTTCATCGCGCGGGCGAATCCCGGCGGAAAACAGCAGCAGATCCGTTTCCAGCACGCTGCCGTCAGCAAAGCAGAGGCGGTGTCGCGCCTGTTCGCCGTCGACGATCTCCCGTGTCTCTTTGCGGGTATGCACCTTCACGCCCAGCGCGTCAATTTTGCGTTGCAACATTGCCGCGCCACACTCATCCAGTTGTACCGCCATCAGGCGTGGGGCGAACTCAACGACGTGGGTCTCCAGCCCCAACTGACGCAGCGCGTTAGCCGCTTCCAGCCCCAGCAACCCACCGCCGATGACCACACCGCTTTTGGCCTGTTGCGCACAGGCAGCAATGGCGTCCAGATCGTCCAGTGTGCGATAGACCAGGCAGCCAGGGCGCGTATTGCCGCTAATCGGCGGCACAAACGCATATGAGCCGGTGGCGAGCACCAGTTTGTCGTAGTGGGTCTCAACGCCTTGCTCGTCACGCACGCAGCGTTGCTGGCTGTCGATAGCGACAATTTTACTGGCGCTGCACAAGGTTATGCCGTTGTCGGCAAAGAAACCTTCACTCACCAGCGACAGTGACGCGGCGCTGCGCCCGGCGAAATATTCCGACAGATGCACGCGGTCATAAGCGGGTAAGCGCTCTTCGCCAAACACCACAATCTCGTACTGCTGATGCAGTTCACGCGCCACCAGTTGTTCAAGGAAATAGTGCCCAACCATGCCGTGGCCGATCACCACTAATACCGGCTTTTTCATAACCTGGATCCTTACATCGAAAGAGGGGAAGAGAGGTCAGGCCGCTTTCGGCTGTTTCTCGTAAAGGAACTGCAACACCTGCTGGCGGTATCGCTGGTAACGAGCGTCGTCGGCCAGTGCCACGCGGGAACGCGGACGTTCCAGTTCCACCGCCATGATTTCGCCGACAGTCGCCGCCGGGCCGTTGGTCATCATCAACACGCGGTCCGACAGCAGCACCGCTTCGTCCACATCATGGGTGATCAACACAATGGTGGTGTGCAGGCGTTGCTGGATTTCCATCACCGCATCCTGCAAGTGAGCGCGGGTTAAGGCGTCCAGTGCGCCAAAGGGTTCATCCATCAGCAGCACGCTGGGTTTCATGGCCAGTGCGCGGGCAATGCCGACACGCTGTTTCATGCCGCCGGAGATTTCGTGCGGGCGTTTATTCCATGCGTGGGACATATGCACCAGCTCGAGGTTATGCATGATCCATTCATGCATCTCCTGTTTGGGCATTTCGCTGCGAAACACCTGGCGAACCGCCAGCGCGACGTTGTCGTAAGCGGTCAGCCACGGCAGCAGCGAGTGGTTCTGAAACACCACCCCGCGCTCCGGCCCCGGTCCGTCGATTTCACGGTTATTGCACAGCAGTCCGCCACTGGTGGGCAGCGTCAAACCGGCAATCAAATTCAACAGTGTGGACTTGCCGCAGCCGGAGTGACCGATCAGGCTGAGGGTTTCACCGGTGTGAATGTCAAAGCTCACGTTATCCAGCGCCAGAAACTCACCGCTGCGGGTGTGGAAGCGCTGGCTAACCTGCTGTACCTGAATAATGGGCGTTGTACGCATCATCGTCTCCTTAGCGGTGGCTGTAGTTAAAACGGCTGGCTATCCACATCAGCCCCTGCTCCAGCAGCAGGCCGACAACCCCAATCACCACGATGGCGATAATGATGTTTTCCACGTTCAGGTTGTTCCATTCGTTCCAGATCCAAAAACCGATGCCGATGCCGCCAGTCAGCATTTCAGCGGCGACGATCACCAGCCAGGCGATGCCAATCGACAGGCGCATGCCGGTGAGGATGCCCGGCAGCGCCGCCGGCAGCAGGATTTTGCGCATAATGGCGAACTCCGAAAGCCGCAGCACCCGCGCCACATTCAGGTAGTCCTGCGGGATCTGCCGCACGCCTTCCGCGGTGTTGAGGATCATCGGCCAGATGGAGCAGATGAAAATCGTCCAGCTGGACGCCGGTTCGGCGCGCTGAAACAGCAGCAGGCCAATCGGCAACCAGGCCAGCGGGCTGACCGGACGCAGCAGAGAGATCAGTGGGTTGAGCATGTTGGCGACAAAGCGAAAACGGCCAATCAGGAACCCGGCGGGAATGCCCACCAGTGCAGCGAGACCAAAACCGGTCGCCACGCGCTGCAACGAGGCCAGCACGTTCCAGCCAATGCCCTGATCGTTTGGCCCGGCGATATAAAACGGATCGGCGAACAGGGTCAGCGCCGCCTGCCAGGTCCGCCACGGTGTGGGAAACCCTTTGCTATTGAGCGCGGCAACCTGCCACAGGCAAAGCAGTAGGCCAATGCCCAACAGTGCCGGAACCCCGCGTTGCATCAGCGGACGAAGCAGTGGCACACGGCGGCGTACCACCGGTTTAGCCGGTAACGGGACGATCTCTGCCTGCGTCCGCGCGGGCGGCGTGTTGTCCAACGGAATGGGGATAATCTGCGCCTGGTTTTTCATCTGCAACCTCTCACTTCTTCACACTAAAGCTATTGGCGTACGCGGCAGGATTGCTGCCATCCCAACGAACGCCATCCATCAATACGCTGCTGCGCATGTCGCTGCCCGGGAGCGACACATTGCCCACCGCCGCAGCAGCCTGTTTGTAGATATCAATGCGGTTAACCTGGCGGGCGATGGCAAGGTAATCCGGGTCTTCGGTGAGGAATCCCCAGCGTTTATGCTGGGTGAGGAACCACATCCCATCCGACAACCACGGGTAATTCACCTCGCCATCGTGGAAGAAACGCATGGCGTGCTGATCGGTCCAGCGTTTACCGATGCCGTTTTCGTACTGCCCTAGCATGCGCCCGAGAATGGTCTCTTCTTTGGTGTTGAGATACGCACGCCCGGCAATCACGCTGGCGGTTTCCCGGCGGTTGGCTTCAGAGGCGTCTATCCAGCGGGAAGCTTCAAGGATGGCGGCAGTTAGCGCGCGGGCGCTGTTGGGGTTTTTCTCCACCCAGTCGGCGCGCGTGCCGAGCACTTTTTCAGGATGATCCGGCCAGATATCCTGCGTCGTGGCGGCGGTAAAACCGAGATTGTCGCTGATGGCACGCTGATTCCAGGGCTCACCCACGCAGTAGCCGACCATATTGCCAATCTTCATGTTCATCACCATTTGCGGCGGCGGCACCACCACGCTGCGAATGTCATTCAGCGGATGGATGCCCGCGCTCGCCAGCCAGTAGTTAAGCCACATGGCGTGCGTACCGGTCGGAAAGGTCTGGGCGAAGGTATATGTGCCTGCCGGGCTGGCAGCGATGTGCTTTTGCAGGGTGGCCAGATCGCTGACACCCGCATCGTGCAGCTGATTCGCCAGCGTGATCCCCTGCCCGTTCTGGTTGAGGGTCATTAGTGATGCCATGGCGGTTTGCGGGCCAGAGAGCCCCATTTGCAGGCCATAAAGCTGACCGTAAAGCATATGCGAGGCGTTCAGTTCACCTGATACCACTTTGTCACGCACGGCGGCCCAGTTGGCCTCTTTGCTGGGGAGCAGGGTAAAACCGTATTTTTTGTCGAAGCCTTTGATCGACGCCATCACCACCGATGCGCAGTCCGTTAGCGGGATAAACCCGACGCGGATCTCTTTCAGCTCCGGCGCATCGGAACCTGCGGCCCACGCGCGGTTGACGACGGACGGCAGCAGCAGACTGCCGCCCAGCGCTGCGCTACCCAGTAAAAACTGACGGCGGGAAACCGTCATCCCCTTTGTTTTGTTGTCGCTCATTGCCACCCTCGCGCTGCTCACCGTTGTGGGGATGCAAAAAAAAACGGCGTCCATAAGCCGGTGCAAAGCTGCACGCTTATGGACGCCGTTGTCCGGTTAACACACGCCCGACCGCCGTTGGCCGCGCATGCGTTATGTTGTGTTGTTGCTATGTGACTAAAGCAAGGGCTGTGCCAGGGTCAACGAATGGCGCATTTACCTGCTTCAGGGCCGTCAGAAAGCGGTTTTCCGTCGCGTTTTCGCACTATCACAGAGCACATTTCGCACCCTTCACGTGCAGCTACCCCTTAAGTATTAGGTTGAAAAACATCCGCTACCGCCAGCATTGCGCTGGCGATCTCAATCAGCTTTTTGTTCTGATTCATCGCCATCCGGCGCAGGGTTTTATAGGCCTCTTCTTCGCTAATCTGCCGGTGCTGCATCAGCATGCTTTTGGCGCGTTCGATCTGTTTGCGTTCATTGAGCGTTTCACGCAGCGCCGCCAGTTCGGTATCCAGCGCTTGCAGGCGTCGCGACTGCTGCTGCACCAGCGTTAACAAAGAGCGCCCGAGCTGCGGGCGTACGCCGCCGCTCTCCAGCCATCCATGAGAATCAATAAACACCGAATAACCGCTCTCTTCCCCTTCCTGCGGCGGCATCAGACTTTCCAGATCCGCCCGCTGTTCACTGTTGGCCTGTTCAGTGGCGGCGATGCGCGCCCGGCAATGGGCCATCAGGGTTTGCGCCAGCGCATCTTCCAGCGTTTTCATCGCATCAATGCGCTGCGTGGCCAGCGCAAACCAGCGCAGACAGCTATCCGCTTCGATGAATTCACGCCCGGTACAGGCAATGCGTCGTAAACGTTCAAAGTGGCTGTCGGTGGTCATCTGTTGCCAGCGAAGACGGTGCTCGTCATCGGCGAAATCGGCGAAGGTGGCGAAACAACGCTCCTGGCGTTCAATGAGATCGAGCCATTTTTGCTGTGTCTCGTCGCTGAAGGTGCCAACCGCAAAGGCCGCCGCCCCTGTTGCCCGCTCCTGCCCGGCGTACTCCTTGCCCTGCATAAAGCTGAACATGGCAATCAGCGCACGGGAAATAGCGGGCTCTGCGGCGGTATCGGAGAGCTCAAACACCAGCGAAAGCAGGTTGCGGATGATGTCGTTAAAAAAGGTCATCGCCTGCGGTAAACGCAGCGCGCGCTGGCGGATTTGCTGGCGCAGGGTGGGCAGTAAACTGAGGGCATAGACCACGCTTGCCACGTGGCTGAACAAACGACTGGCTTGCGGCAGCGCGGCTATCTGGCTTTCCAGTGTGTCGAGCTGCATCATCAGCGGCGCTTGCGCTTGTGCCACGTCGCGCTCGCGCAGGAGCAACTCATCGGCAAACTGGCTGTCCGCCGAGCAGAGGAACATATTGGATGTCCCCCGCTCGCGTTGCAGCATATGCACCAGTTGGCTGATTTTGCCCACCAGTTCACCGCTTTGCAGCAGATAACGCAGGCTGTTCAGCTCGCACTGGCGCGAGGCTAACAGGAAACGGATGGTGGTCGACGAATTGGCTATCATGCGCGTACTCCCGGGAAGTCAATACTTCACTAATGCAAGCAACGCGCCAGCCATTATGTTATGGCGCTTTTTGTCCCGTCACGCTGTATGCACCATTCCTATAATGACCGCGCACAATTCGTCTTTGGCCTGAACATCGGTGATGGCCCCCTGAACCACCGCCCACGCCAGCCCCTCGGCAGAACCGAGCATGGCCCACAATGCCGCATCACGCAGCGGGTGAGTGCAAAATGGCGCAAACAGCGTTCGGCATTTGCCGATGAAGTCGACAGCATACTCCCGGCGGATTTTTTCCAGCTCCGGCGTTCCGGCCAGCGCAGCCAGTACGCTTGGCATTTCGCGTCCTTGCAGTAACACACAGTCGATGTAGGCAGTGGCAATCACTGCCGCCAGCTTTTCCGGCGTCGCATCAGTACGGCTGATGACCTCATCCATTTTCTGGTTCTGCCGCTGATCGTATTCGCGGTACAGCGCCGCCAGTAACCCGGAACGGCTGATGAAATGATCGTATACCACCGGTTTGGTCACACCCGCACACTCTGCGAGATGCCCCAGCGTTAACGCCTCCGTACCTTCATCGCGAATAATTTGCCAGGCCACTTCCACCAGCTGTGTATAGCGATCTTCACGCGTCAGACGTTGACGCACACGGGTATCGCTCATGGTCTCTCCCCTTGACAGTCTTATATACCAAAGGTAACTTACTAATGGTAGGTTACCTTTGGTATATAAGATTACGTTCCTGTACGCCATCTGGCAACGGAGGAGGTTTGATATGCATGCGTTGATTGTCGTTTCTCATCCATTAACTCACTCTTTAACCCACAGCGTAGCGCAGGCGGTTGCCGAAGGGATCACCGCGGCCAATGCGCAAAACAGCGCCGAAATCGCCGATCTGACACGGGAAGGTTTTAACCCGATCTTTTCTGCGGAAGATAGTGCCGCTTTTGCACACGCCGCGCCACTGCCCGCTGATGTCCTTGCCGAACAGGCGCGTATCGACAATGCCGACGCGCTGGTGCTGGTGTTTCCGATTTACTGGTGGACGATGCCTGGTTTATTAAAAGGCTGGATCGACCGTGTGTTTACGAACGGCTGGGCCTATGAAGAAGGTGCGGATGGCAAGGTCGCGAAAAAACTCGGGCATTTGCCGGTGCACCTTGTAGCACTGGGCGGTGCCGATCTGAAGACGTTTGAAAAGCATGGCTATGCGCAATCCTGGAAGACGCAGATCGCTCACGGTATCTTTGATTATTGCGGCGCGCCAGTGATGACCAATACCACGCTGATGATGCCGGATCTCGGCACGCCGGAAGCCTGTTTGCACCAGGCGCATGAGACAGGAAAACGGATCTTTTGAGCGGTGCGCCCCTGCTGAAGGGGCGCATTATCTCTTGATGCACCACGCATCCCGCCGTTCTCCCTGGTGAGTGAAATAATCACGTAGAAAAACTATCCCTTGACTTTGATCATCGTCGAACTTAATACTAAACCGTACGGTTCAGTTTAGTTTTGTAGCTGCGCCACCCGGTTCAATAATCAAGCGCGATAAAAGGGTTTTTCGCATGAAAACAATCTCCAGGGGCATTCCCCCGACACTGCTGTTGCTGACGGTTTTCCTGGCAGGCTGCTCAGGAAGCGACCCGGTACGCTATGCAGGATTACAGTCTACGGCCCAACTGCAACCCAATACCGGCGATAACGCGTCGCGTATTCCTTACCGCTACAGCAAACCGGTGGACTGGCAGAAGTACCACAGCGTCATTATTGAACCGGTTAGCCTGTACAACGGCAGCGATAGCCAGTTTGACGACATGTCCTCATCAGACAAACAAGCGCTTGCCAGCTATATGCAGCAAAAGTTTCGCGAAACGCTGCAACCGCGACTGCGCGTAGAAAGCACACCGGCCGCCGACACCTTACGCCTGAAATTAACGCTGACCGGCGCAGGCACCACGCCGCAGGTGGTGGGCACCGTCACCAAGTTTGATCTGGCGGGCGGCCCGTACAACATTGTTCAGTCGATTCGCGGTGGGCAAGGCATGATGAGCGGTTATGTGAATTACGCCGTTGAAGTGTATGACGCGACCAGTAATCAATTGCTGCTGGCGTATGTCGCCAAACAGTATCCCAACGCCATGAACGTTTCTGCCACGATTGGCTCGCTGAGCGCCGCTGAAGTCGGCATTGATAAAGGGGCGGAAGAGCTGGCGGAGATGCTGAAGTAGCCCGAAGCGCACTCCCCGTGCATTCGGGGAGTGATCACATTGAATTACTGTACAGACGGCGATGAAAATATACCGACACCTGATGACCTGCCCCGTTTGTGGACACCTTTCCCGTTACCATCCGCAACGCGCGCGACAGGCGCTGTTTTGCACACATTGCCGTTCGCTAATCTGGCGCAGTAGCCTGATCCCGCATGCGCTGCTCTTGCCTCTGACGCTGACGGCGCTGATCGCCCTGGCGCTGGCCTGCTACAGCCCGGTCATGATGATTCAGGCCTATGGCATGCACAACGCCCTTTCGCTCTGGCAAACCGTCAACGCAGTGGTTGACCACGGCGACATGCCGCTGCTGGCGTTATGCGTCACCGTGCTGTTAGTGAGCGCGCCATTCATGCAGTTATTCCTGCTACTGCGGGTGTTGTTACTGTTGCACGGCAACCACCACGCGGCGGATGTGGCCTTCACTATCAAGGCGCTGCGCTGGGTTCGCCCATGGTGTATGGCAGATGTCGCGATCCTGGGTTTTGTGGTCTCCGCCGTGAAGCTCTCCTCGCAATTTGCCGTGGAAGCCGGTCCGGGAGGATGGGCGCTGGTCACTGCCGTAGGGCTCTCTATTGTGCTGGCGAATCAGCATCCCCACCGTTACTGGCTGCGGCTTTCCTCCGCTAACACAGGAAGCCTGACATGATCCCGTATGCTGAGAGCGGCGTTTATGGCTGTCGCCAGTGTGGGCTGGTGTGCCGTGCAGAGAAAGACATTGATGCCCCCGTTCATTGCCCGCGCTGCCTGTCGCCTTTTGCGCCACCGACGCCTCGCCCACTTGCCTGGAGCTGGGCCTTACTGCTGGCGGCAATGATTTTCTATATTCCGGCCAATCTGGTGCCGGTTACCGCCGCTCGCTTTCCGGGCGGCAGTGAAGAGAGCACAATTTTCGCCGGGATCGTCACCTTCTGGCAGAGCGGTTCGATCGGCATTGCGGTGTTGATCTTCATCGCCAGTATCATCATCCCGCTGATGAAATTTATGTTGATGACGTTCCTGTTGTTAAGCGTCAGGCGCAGCACGCGCCGTGGACGACGCCAACGCACCTTGCTTTACCATCTGATGGAATGGACCGGCTACTGGTCGATGCTCGACGTGGTGGTGGTGGTCGTGGTGAGCGGTCTGGTGCAGTTCCACGGGCTTGCCAGCATCGAGCCGCGGGCAGGCATTCTGTTTTTTGCGCTGGTGGTAGTGCTGACCATGCTGTCAGTACTGAGCTTTGATCCGCGTGTGATCTGGAGGCGATCATGATCCGTGTTCCTGCGGGCAAACGGGGGCGGCTGGACTGGAAAAGCGCGCTGATCTGGGTGATTCCGTTGATTGCGCTGGCCTGCACCCTCAACATTCTTTTACAGGCGCGGCTGGCGGAAGGCCCGGACATTACCCTCTCTTTTCGTAGCGCGGCGGGACTGGAAGCGGGCAAAACCGAGGTGAAATATAAAGATGTCGCTGTTGGCGTCGTTACCGCGATCACCCTCAGTCAGGAAGATGATCAGGTTCGCGTTCACGTGAAGCTGAACCGCAGCGCCGCCCACCTTGCCCGCGCGGATACCCGCTTTTGGGTGGTACGCCCACGGGTCAGCATCGGCGGCGTCAGCGGCATCGACACGCTGCTTTCCGGTGCGTATATCGGCCTCGATAAAGGCAAAAGCCGCCTGCCCACCTATGAGTTTACCGGGCTGGAAAACCCGCCGCCGGTGGTCAGTGATGTACCGGGCCGCCTGTTCACGATTGACGCAGATGATTTAGGATCGCTGGAGAGCGGTTCCCCGGTCTATTACCGGAAAGTGCAAGTGGGGAAAGTGACCGCCTTTGCGCTGCGCAGCGACGGGAAAGGCGTGCGCTTAAGCGTATTTATTGAAGCGCCCTATGATCATCTGGTGACCGCTGCCACGCGTTTCTGGAATGCCAGCGGCATTGACCTGTCGGCAGGAAGCGGCGGTTTTCGTCTTAAAACCGGCACCGTCGCCACCATCCTTAGCGGCGGTATTGCGTTTTCTACGCCAGACGACGCCCCGCCGTCACCGGAGGCTGAACCCGCCATCTATCGCCTTGCGCCGGATGAAGAATCCGCGATGGCCCCCGCCGACGGCCCGCCGATCACCTTTCGCTTACGCTTTGATCGCGCGCTCCACGGTTTGAGCATTGGCGCGCCCGTGGCCTTCTCCAGCGTGGTGATTGGCCGCGTGAAAGCCATCAGCCTGGATTACGACCCGCAGCATTATGCGTTCCCGACACTGGTCGATATCGACGTTTATCCGTCACGCATGGGCAATGTGCTGCAAAAGTTGCCGCCGCATGCCAGCGATCTCGACCGGGCGACGGCGTTATTTACCCGCGAACTGGTATCGCGCGGTTTACGGGCGCAGGTCTCGACCGGCAGTCTGCTGACCGGGCAGCTTTTCGTCTCCATCGACTTCTTCCCGAACGCCCCTGCCGTGCCGTTTGATCTCAATGCGGTGCCGCTGCGTATCCCGACCATTGGCGGTAGCCTGGATGACATCCAGCAGCAGGTGGCCAGTATCGTCAATAAGGTGGATAAACTGCCCCTCGCCTCCCTCGGCAATAACCTCAATGGCGCACTGGTAGAACTGAACAAAACCCTGAAAACCGTGAACAGCCAAACCCTGCCCGCGGCGGCCACGCTGATGCAGCACACACAGGCCACGGCGGATAATGCGCGTACGCTACTGGAAGACGATTCGCCGCTGGTGCTTAACATTCTGCAAGCGTTGCAAGAGACAACACGCACGCTGAAATCCCTGCGCGGTCTTTCCGGGCAACTGACGCGCAACCCGGAATCGCTGCTGACCGGCACCCCCGCCGATCCCACTCACCCCGACACGACGTCTCAGGCAGAAAAACCATGAGTATCCGTACCCTCTTAACCACGGTCATCGTACTGCTGTGCGGCTGTACCTCCGCGCCTGTGCGCTACCACACGCTGTTATCGCCCGTGTCACCGCCGCACGCGGTACAGGCTGCGCCGTATGATATTGATGTATTTGCGCCGGGTGTGCCCTCGCAACTGGACGGGCAGCAGGTGGTGGTTCGTCTGGGGCAAAGCGGCATGGCGATACGGGAAAACGAACGCTGGCTGAACCCACTCGGAGAGGAGTTGCAACGCGCGCTCTCCGCAGGTATGTCGGCGCAACTGGGGGCGCAGGATGTCGACGGTCTGGCGCGCGAGCCGTCCCGACCGGTGGTCCTCATCCAGTTGCAACTGCGGCGTTTTGATAGCTGGCCAGGCCATGCCCTGAGCCTGGAGGCGGACTGGCGGCTGGCGGTCAAAGGGAACGGACAGCGCGGTGTATTGCTGTGCCAGAGCAGCTTAACGCGAGCATTAACGGGACAGGATGATATGTACGCCGCCTGGCAAACGCAGGTGGCGCAACTTGCCGGGCAGATAGCCAGCACCCTATCGCAGTGGGCGGCATCCGGCTATCAGCACGCGGTTTGCCCCCGGTAATTACGTCCGCGCACCATACAGAAAAAGACGGACGCCGCGTTTGACCATCTCGCCGATCTGCGCCGGAGTGAAGACCGGGATCGCCTGTTTCAGCAGCAGCACGTCCGTCTCGGCTTTGATCAGCGCGGTAAACTGGCTGGCAAGCAGCGCCGGACTGGCCTCGGCCAATTCCCCTTTCTGCACCGCCTCGCCCATGGCCTGCGCCAGCGTTTCCATGCTTTCGCGGATGCCCGACTCCCGAAAGAGTGTGCCGATATCCGAATGCCCGGCTTCCCCCACCACAATGCGGTAAAGTTGCAGCGCCTGGTTATCCCCGGTCAGCACCTGCAACATGCTGACGCCAAAGCGCGTCAGCCGCTCTTCCAGCGTAAGCGTCTGGCTTTGCGGGCTGGTTAACTCGGCTGCCGCCTGGGTCAGGAATTGCGTACTGTAGGTTCTGACCACCGACTCAAATAACGCCTCTTTCGAGGTGAAGTAGTTATACAGCGTGGCCTTGGAACCACCGGCCCGGCGGGCCACTTCGCTCATCGACGTGCGCTCATAGCCCTGTTCCTGAAAAACAGCCGCCGCGGCAGTGATAATGGCCTGACGACGTTCCTCGCTAAGTGTTCTCAATGCTGCCTCGATAATTAACTGAACGGTTTAGTCTGACTTTACCATTTTGCCGCCAGCACAACCATCGCGCAGGCATACCCGAACGGGTACGAGCCGCGTATAGTGGCGACCAGAGTGAAATGACAAAGGAGTGTGATGTGTTCAACAAGGTGCTCAACCCCACAACGTTCGGCTGGTGGCTGCTGGCTAACCTGGTAAATTATCTGACGCAGACGGTATTCAGCGCGTTTGTCGGCAACAATCTGCTGATGCAGATGCTGATCGCGGTGGTGATGTTTATCTGGTATGTGGAGTTCAGCCTGACCTACTACCGCGCGCTGAAAGCCCGCAACAGCATTGGCCGTTTCTTTCTTGCCGCATGGGTGGGCTCGACGCTGGTCGCATTTATTACCGCCTCAGTCTGGCTATTTTTGCTGTTCCGTTAATGGATCTTTTAGGGCGCAACCTGCTTGCGGACAACTTTTTGATTGCAAAACACTGCGCCGCTTAGCAGCGCAGTGTTGTCGGCATTACACTACCCAGCTCAGCAACAACGTTGCCGCAATCACCGTCGACGCACCGCCAATACGGGTGGCGATCTGCGCAAACGGCATCAGCGACATACGGTTTGACGCCGAGAGGATAGCCACATCGCCGGTACCGCCCAGGCCACTGTGGCAACTGGTGACAATCGCCGCTTCCACCGGGTACATATTCAGCCATGAAGCAATGAAATAGCCGCTGAGCGCCATGGCAATCACCACCGAACCGCACACCACCACATAGCCGACGGAAAAGACCGCAACAACGCTTTCCAGCGGCACATACAGCATGCCCAGACCAATCATCAGCGGCCAGACCAGCGCAGCCGACACGAATTTATAGCAACTGTGCGCGCCCTGCTCCATGGACGCCGGGATCACCTGCGCATATTTGCACAGCACGGCAATCAGGATCATCAGCACCGGTCCCGGAATATGCACCAGTTTTTCAAATAACCCGCCAACGATAAAAAAGGCGCAAATCATCAACAACCCGCCGCCCATTAACTGGAAATCCGTCTGCTGGGCGCTCTGGGTCTGGGTAAAAATACGGTTATCGTCATCGCTGCGGATCAGCATACCGTTACCGGTAAGCGAAGGACGGCGCACGCCAATGCGCGCCAGCACCCCGGCGCAGATGATGGCGAAAATATTGCCCACCACCGCAGCGGGTGCCAGTTGTGCGACGTAGACATCCGGCGTTTGCCCGAGGATAGCCGAATAGGCCAGCGACAGCGGTAATATGCCTTCCCCAATGCCACCGCCAATGATCGGCACGATGATAAAGAAAAAGGTGTGATACGGCGTGTAACCAAACAGCATGCCCACCAGCAGCCCCGATACCACCGCCATCACGGTGCCAGCCACCAGCGGCACAAACATACGGATCATCCCCTGGATCAGGATAATCCGGTTCATCCCCAGAATGCTGCCCACCACCAGACAGGCAATGACAAAATAGAGCAGGTTGGCTTCTTTCATCAGCAGATGAACCGTCGCCATGGTGTGGGGTTCGAACATGCCAAAATAGACCAGTACCGACGGTACCATCAGGCACAAAATTGCCGGTCCGCCAATGTCTTTCAGGACGGGCAGCATACGCCCGATTTTGGCGAAGGCGAAACCCAGCGTCATGATCACCGCCAGGCCGCCAATCATATTTTTGGGCAGTAAACCGGCGGATGCCGATACCGCAACGATCGAAGCAATACCCACAAACAGCAGCAGTGGTACCGCGCCGACTTCAAGCCCCTGCAAACGGGCGAGTTGCCCGCCTGCCGGGGCGGTTTCTACAGAGGGGTTAAGAGGATTATCTTTCATTATTTTCACCTGATTCGCTATTAATGAATAACAGTGGGCCAGGAATAACCTCAGGGTTATTCGTAATGGATAAAATGCTTGAAAAAATAAAACCAAAGTAATAAATATTGCCACCAGGAAGTTATTATTGAATAAATACCAACGACGGCTGACTGTAAAGAGCATGCCTGTTTTCCAATGTTAAAATTGTGAATACCGTGGTAATTCCATTTTAAATAACTTAACTCAGCTATTTGTAAATAAAGTAACCGCCAGGATATTCATTTCAGATATTTCTAATAAAAATAACCCCTTAAGCCTTTCTTATTATCCATTTAATTAAAGTAGCCATTATGAAACTAATTAAAACAGGAGAAGTGTGATTCCAGTCACCTCCGGGGATAAAGGCTCCCGATAGAGTGCCGCCTGAAAACAAGTTAAAACAAAACCCAGGATATCTTATGCCTTCATTACTTTTACAATCTTTATTCCCATTGGTATTTATTATGCTGTTGGGATGGCTGAGCGGGAAATTAGGTTATACGCGTCGTGAAGATGCCACGGTGTTAGCCACGGTGGTGATCCGATTTGCGCTCCCTTTTCACCTGTTTATCGGCGCGTTAAACACCAACCCGGAAAAGATCAAAAACTTCTCGTTTATGGCGGTTCTGATTATTGGCCTGATGGGTTCCTATTTACTGACGTTGATCCTGTCGCGCTATGTTTTCCGCCACGATATTAAAACCAGCGCCATACAGTCTCTGGTTTGCGCCTTTCCTGATATGGCGTATTTCGGCGCACCGGTACTGGCAGTGCTGATTGGGCCGGAAGGCTTCTTAGGCGTGCTGATCGGCAACGTAATCACCAGCGTATTTATGATCCCGTTGACCATTATTCTGATCCGCATGGGGGATAAAAATGCCGATAGCGAAGCGCTGCATCCAGGCAAACTGATTTTGCAAAACCTGATGCGTGCAGTGCGTAATCCTATCGTCTGGATCCCTATCTCCGGGGTGCTGCTCAGCCTGGCGGGAGTGCAATTACCACACCTGCTTAGCGCGCCGATTGAGATGGTCGGTAAAATTGCCGGTGGTCTGTCACTGTTCGCACTCGGTCTGCTCTTCTACGGCGAGCGCCCGTCGTTAAACCTGCAGACGTTTACCAATATCAGCATTAAAAACCTGATCCAGCCTGCCATGATGGCTGCCGCCGGACTGGCTTTCGGCCTGAGTCATACCTTAATGCAGCAGGTGGTGATTATTGGTGCCACCCCATCCGCTATCGCTGCGGGCATGTTTGCATTACGCAGCGAAACGTATATCGAGTCCGCATCCTCTTCCATTCTTATTGGCACTGCGATCGGCGTATTAACTGAGGGAATCATGATCTATCTGATTTCATGACACTGAGATCTGATATCCCCGATACAACGACAGTGGTGTCGTTATTATTTAGTCAGGAGCAGCAATAATGTCACGCAAAGAAACACTTTATACGCCTTATAATGGCGCAGTGTTACTGGAAAACCCGTTACTGAATAAAGGACTGGCGTTTACTGAAGAAGAGCGCCTCGCCTTTAACCTGCACGGTTTATTACCTCACAATGTTGAAAGCATTGAAGAGCAAACCGATCGCGCGTGGAAACAGTTCTGCCATTTCAAAAAAGATATCTCTCGCCACGTGTATCTGCGCAATATTCAGGATACTAACGAGACCTTATTTTATAACCTGCTGCGCACGCATATGCAGGAAACATTACCGATTATTTATACCCCGACAGTGGGTGAAGCCTGCGAACACTTCTCGGAAATTTACCGCCGTGCACGTGGGTTATTTATCTCGTGGCCAAACCGCCATCATATTGATGAAATGCTGCAAAGCTTTTCCCGTAACGACATCCGCGTGATCGTCGTGACCGATGGCGAACGTATCCTTGGCCTGGGCGATCAGGGTGTCGGCGGGATGGGCATTCCGATTGGCAAACTCTCTCTGTATACCGCCTGCGGGGGGATTCACCCGGCGTCTACGCTGCCTATTATGCTGGATGTCGGTACTAACAATACCCAGCACCTGGAAGATCCGCTGTACATGGGCTGGCGACATCCCCGCATCAGCGACGATGAATATCTTGAGTTTATGGATATGTTCATTGAGGCAGTGAAGACCCGCTGGCCGGACGTGCTGCTGCAATTTGAAGATTTTGCGCAGAAGAACGCGACGAAACTGCTTAACCGCTACCGTAATGAGCTGTGCTGCTTCAACGACGATATTCAGGGAACCGCGGCGGTCACCTCCGGCACGCTGATGGCAGCGTCGCAGGTGGCGGGGACACGTTTACGCGATCAGCGCGTAGTGTTCCTCGGTAGCGGCTCGGCCGGGTGCGGTATCGCCGACAAAATCATGGCGCTGATGGTTGCCGATGGCGCAACGCCGGAACAGGCACGCAACAACATTTTCATGATTGATCGCTTTGGCTTGCTGACGGATGACATGCCTAATTTGCTGGATTTCCAGCAAAATCTGGTCACCTCACGCGCGAGCATCGCCCACTGGAAGGTGGAGTCGTCCAATATCTCGCTGCTGGAAGTGGTGCGCAACGCCCACCCAACCGTGCTGATTGGCGTCTCCGGTCAGCCGGGACTGTTCAGCGAAGAGATCGTCAAAGAGATGCATCGCCACTGCCCGCGCCCGATTATTATGCCGCTGTCCAACCCCACATCACGTGCGGAAGCGCAGCCCAAAGATCTGATCGAATGGACGCAGGGCGCTGCGCTGATTGCCACCGGCAGCCCGTTCGCGCCGGTATTCTGGCAGGACGAACACTACGAGATTGCCCAATGTAATAACGCTTACATCTTCCCCGGCCTCGGCCTTGGCGTACTGGCAAGCAAAGCCAGCCGCGTAACAGAAGCGATGCTGGTAACGGCCAGTAAAACCCTTGCTGCGCATTCGCCGCTGGCAACGACCGAGAAAGGCGGATTATTGCCGCCAGTGGAAATGATCGAAAGCGTTTCTCGTGCGATTGCGCTTGAGGTAGCCCGTGTGGCACAGCAAGAAGGTGTTGCGCCCGCCATGAGCGAAGACGCATTGCAGCAAAGCCTGGATAAAACCTGGTGGAATGCCACCTACAGCGCCTATAAACGCGCTTCGTTCTAAACCTGCCTGACCACGGAGGACTGCGGTCCTCCGTCATCTCTCCTGATAACGTTTTCCCCCGCCCATTTGCCCAAAGTGTGAAGAGGTGCATAGCACCAGGTCAACCAGAGACAATTTTGTTAACTGAGGAAATACCGACTCCGGAAGCGCTACCGTATACTTGTTTCAGTCCGGGAAAAAAGTTTTCCGCTGCAACCAGCAGTCAGAACCCACTTCTGGCCGCCAGGGAAACGCACATTGAGGGTCGAGTTTATGGAAAAGAAACATATTTATCTGTTTTGTTCTGCGGGCATGTCGACGTCGCTGCTGGTCTCTAAGATGCGGGCCCAGGCGGAAAAATATGCGGTCCCGGTCATTATTGAAGCATTTTCTGAAACGCTGGCCGCGGAAAAAGGTCCCCAGGCGGATGTCGTCTTATTAGGCCCGCAAATCGCCTACCTGCTTCCCGAAATCCAGCGCCTGTTACCCGATAAACCCGTTGAAGTGATTGATCCCCTGCTGTACGGCAAAGTCGATGGCTTAGGAGTGTTAAAAGCGGCCGTAGCGACAATCAAAAAAGCCGCTGCCCACTGATTTTTTGCCATTTCATCGTTATTTCCTCATGTTCACCGCGCGATATTCGCGCGGTCATTAAGGGTATTTTTCTATGAGTAATGCCATTGCTTCACTTGAAAAGATACTTCTTCCTTTTGCGGTCAAAATAGGAAAGCAACCTCACGTTAACGCCGTTAAAAATGGCTTTATCCGGCTGATGCCATTAACCCTTGCCGGGGCGATGTTCGTCCTGATCAACAACGTTTTTCTGAGCTTTGGCGACGGTTCGTTTTTCTATTCGCTGGGCGTTCGCCTTGATGCATCCACCATTGAAACGCTTAATGGCCTGAAAGGCATTGGCGGTAATGTCTACAACGGCACACTGGGCATCATGTCATTAATGGCACCCTTCTTTATTGGTATGGCCCTGGCGGAAGAGCGCAAAGTGGATGCGCTGGCCGCCGGACTGTTATCCATTGCCGCATTTATGACCGTGACACCCTACAGCGTGGGTGAAGCCTATGCGGTGGGGGCAAACTGGTTGGGCGGCGCCAATATTATCTCAGGGATTATTATTGGCCTGGTCGTGGCGGAAATGTTCACATTTATTGTGCGCCGCAACTGGGTGATTACCTTACCGGATAGCGTGCCTGCATCGGTTTCCCGCTCCTTTTCGGCGTTAATTCCCGGTTTTATTATTCTGTCGGTCATGGGGATTATCGCCTGGGCGCTGGCGAACGCGGGCACCAACTTCCATCAAATCATTATGGATACCATTTCCACGCCGCTGGCTTCACTCGGCAGCATTGTCGGCTGGGTTTACGTGCTGTTTGTACCGCTGCTGTGGTTCTTCGGTATTCATGGTTCGCTGGCACTGACCGCACTGGATAGCGGCATCATGACCCCATGGGCGCTGGAGAACATTGCCACCTACCAGCAATATGGATCTGTGGCCGCAGCACTGGAAGCTGGCAAAACCTTCCACGTCTGGGCGAAACCGATGCTGGATTCCTATATTTTCCTTGGCGGCAGCGGCGCAACCCTTGGGCTGATTATTGCCATCTTCATCGCATCACGCCGCGCGGATCATCGCCAGGTCGCCAAACTGGCGCTGCCATCCGGCCTCTTCCAGATTAACGAACCGATTCTGTTTGGTCTGCCGATCATCATGAACCCGGTCATGTTTATCCCGTTTATTCTGGTGCAACCGGTGCTGGCGGCCATCACCCTGCTGGCTTACTACGCAGGCATTATTCCGCCAATTACCAACATTGCGCCATGGACCATGCCAACCGGGCTCGGCGCTTTCTTTAATACCAATGGCAGCATCGCCGCCTTGTTACTCGCGCTGTTCAACCTCGGTATCGCCACGCTGATCTACCTCCCCTTCGTGGTGGTCGCCAACAAGGCGCAACACGCCATTGAAGAGGAAGAGAGCGAAGAAGATATCGCTAACGCGTTGAAATTTTGATCATCACCGGCAGGCATATACACCTGCCGGACAGCTTACAAGGAGACACTATGTTCGATATCGACAATGCCATGGAGACGCCGCTGGCAACCGATGCGCTGGAAGAGGTGATCATGGGCCTTATCATCAATGCCGGTCAGGCACGCAGCCTGGCCTATGCGGCGCTGAAACAAGCCAAGCTGGGCGATTGCGCCGCCGCGCGAACCATGATGGAACAGTCGCGCATGGCGCTTAATGAGGCACATCGGGTGCAGACTAAACTGATTGAAGACGATCAGGGCGAAGGAAGAATCAACGTAAGCCTGGTGCTGGTGCATGCGCAGGATCATCTGATGAACGCCATGCTGGCGCGTGAACTGGTTACCGAGTTGATCGATGTCCATGAAATACTGAATAAGTGAGGAGCGAATGATGCAGCCGCAGCTCAACCCCCAGGAAATCACCACTGTCCGTGAACAGCAGTTGTTTAATGGCAAAAATTTCCATGTGTTCATCTACAACAAAACGGAAAGCGCCAGCGGATTGCATCAGCACGACTACTACGAGTTTACTCTTGTGTTAACCGGCCGCTATTACCAGGTCATTAACGGTAAGCGCGTGCTGCTGGAGCGTGGCGATTTCGTGTTTATCCCGCTGGGATCGCATCATCAAAGTTTCTACGAATTCGGCGCGACGCGCATTCTGAACGTAGGTATCAGTAAGCGGTTCTTCGAGCAGCATTATCTTTCACTGCTGCCGTTTTGCTTCGTCGCCTCGCAGGCTTACCGCACCACCAGCGCTTTTCAGGCGTATGTCGAGACGGTTATCTCCTCCCTCAATTTCCGTGAAAGCGGGCTGGATGAATTTGTTGAAGCCATTACTTTCCATATTATCAACCGCTTACGCCATTACCGTGAAGAACAGGTGATTGATGATACTCCGCAATGGCTGAAATCCACCGTGGAAGCGATGCACGATAAAACACAGTTTGGCGATCATGCGCTGGAGAATATGGTTCGCCTGTCAGCAAAATCCCAGGAGTATCTGACCCGTGCAGTACGGCGTTATTACGGCAAAACGCCAATGCAGATTATCAATGAGATCCGCATCGATTTTGCCAAAAAACAGCTGGAGATGACCAACTATTCGGTTACCGATATCGCCTGGGAATCCGGTTATAGCAGCCCCAGCCTGTTTATTAAGACGTTTAAAAAGATGACGTCTTTTACGCCCAATGGTTATCGCAAAAGTTTAACGGAGTTAATTCAGTAACCCGTTTATTTCCTGCATTTTCAACCGGCCCAGCCACGCCTGGCGGCAACGCGTTTCTTTCTGCAACGGGCTGAGCACACTGAAGGGAGAAGTTATGAGCCAGAAATTAAAAATCGTTACCATTGGCGGCGGCAGCAGCTATACCCCGGAGCTTCTCGAAGGTTTTATTAAACGCTTTCACGAACTGCCGGTGAGTGAATTATGGCTGGTCGACGTTGAAGAGGGAAAAGAGAAGCTGGATATTATTTTCAATCTTTGCCAGCGCATGGTTGAAAAAGCGGGTGTGCCGCTGAAAGTGTACAAAACGCTGAACCGTCGCGAAGCGCTGCAAGGGGCGGATTTTGTCACCACACAATTGCGAGTGGGCCAGTTGAAAGCGCGTGAACTGGACGAACGCATCCCGCTCAGTCATGGGTATCTGGGCCAGGAAACCAACGGCGCGGGCGGCCTGTTTAAAGGATTACGCACCATTCCGGTGATCTTCGACATTATTAAAGATGTCGAGGCTATCTGCCCGAATGCGTGGGTGATTAACTTTACCAACCCGGCGGGCATGGTGACCGAAGCGGTTTACCGCCATACCGGCTTTAAAAAGTTTATTGGCGTTTGCAATATCCCAACCGGGATGAAGATGTTTATCCGCGATGTGCTGAAATTAACGGAGAGCGACGATCTCGCTATCGATCTGTTTGGCCTGAATCATATGGTCTTTATTAAAGAGGTGCGGGTGAATGGCGTCTCGCGCTTTGCGGAATTACTTGATGGCGTGGCAAGCGGAGCATTAAGCGCCTCGACGGTGAAGAATATTTTCGACATGCCATTTAGCGAAGGGTTAATCCGCTCACTGAACCTGCTGCCTTGCTCCTACCTGCTCTACTATGTCAAACAAAAAGAGATGCTGGCCATTGAGATGGGCGAGTATTACAAAGGCGGCGCCCGTGCGCAGGTAGTGCAAAAGGTCGAAAAACAGTTGTTTGACCTCTATAAAGATCCACAACTGAACACGAAACCGAAAGAGCTGGAACAGCGCGGCGGCGCATACTACTCCGACGCAGCTTGTGAAGTGATTAACGCCATCTATAACGACAAACAGAGCGAACACTACGTCAACATTCCCCATCACGGACGGGTGGATAACATCCCGGCGGACTGGGCAGTTGAGATGACCTGCCTGCTCGGTCGCGATGGTGCAACGCCCCATCCGCGCATCACCCATTTTGATGAAAAGGTGCTGGGGCTTATCTATACCATCAAAGGGTTTGAAGTGGCGGCCAGTCAGGCGGCGCTGAGCGGCAAATTTAACGATGTGGTGCTGGCGCTGAGTCTCAGCCCGCTGATTCATTCCGACAGCGATGCCGAAGTGCTGGCGCGCGAACTGATTCTGGCGCATGAGAAGTGGCTGCCGAACTTTGCCGACTGCATTAAAACGCTCAGGGATGAACGACGCTAAGAGGTGGCTATGGAACGCTTATTGATTGTGAATGCCGATGATTTTGGCCTCAGCAAAGGGCAAAACTACGGCATTATCGACAGTTTTCTCCACGGTGTCGTCACATCGACAACGGCACTGGTTAATGGTGAAGCCGTTGAACATGCAGCACAACTGTCCAGCGAATTGCCTGCACTGGCCGTGGGTTTGCACTTTGTGCTGACGCTGGGTAAACCCCTTACGCCGATGCCGGGCCTGACCCGCGACGGGCAACTGGGAAAATGGATCTGGCAAATGGCAGAACAGGATACGTTGCCGCTCGACGAGATTGCGCAGGAGCTGGCGAGCCAGTACCGGCGTTTTGTTGGCCTGTTTGGCCGCGAACCGACGCATCTTGACAGCCATCATCACGTGCATATGATCCCGCAACTCTTTCCTCTCGTGGCGCAGTTTGCCGCAGAACGGCGCCTGCCATTGCGTATCGACCATCAGGCGCTGTTGCCGGCAGATGATGTGCCGCCGTCACTGCGTAGCACGCAGGGTTTCAGCAGCGGTTTTTACGGCGATGGGGTTTCGCAAGCGCTTTTTTTACAGGCGCTGGATGCCTCCGCGGACCGCGGTGAATCATCGCTGGAGATCATGTGCCACCCGGCGTTTATCGATAATACGATTCGCCAGAGCAGCTACTGTTATCCGCGCGTGACAGAGCTGGAGATCCTTACCTCTTCGTCACTGAAATATGCCATTGCGGAGCGTGGTTACCGCCTCGGCACGTTTCTGGATCTCGCAATGTAGCCGCGGCGTTTTGCGGCGCAACGCGCGCCGCAATTTTCCCACTCTCTTACCACCAGACTTCCGCTTGTGCGCCAATGGTCAGTTGGTCTTTTTTCCGATCGGCAAACCTGAACTGGCTGATTTCATTATCCTGTGCCCGAATATAGGTCGTGTAGAAACGCAGTTCAGGCCGCGACTGCAACAGACTGGTGTCGACTTTTAGCGCATGGAACAGCGTGGCTTTATAGCCTTTCTCCGCGTACGCGTTGCCCTGCTGCTGGTTGGTCTGCTTAAACCACGCCAGCTCCATGCCGGTCTGGTTGCCGTTTTTCCAGATCCAGGCTGGACGCACGACCGCACGATAGCTCTGGAAGTCGGTATGCGCCCCGGTATCATAACTGTAGATATCATTGCCCGCCGACCAGGCTAACGCATGCGCCAGTACAACAGACGATGCGGGGTAAAACTCGCCCTGCGAGATCACGCGCAATGCCTTGCCATAAGTGTGTTCGCCATAGTAGTTGTCGCCATTGCCATACCCCGGACTGGCATTGGAAATCAGTGCAAAACCGCTGGCCAATGAGTTATCCGCCGCCTGGACGGTCAGCTCTTCAAAACCGCCCGCATCAAAACGGTGTCGCAGCACCGCCCCCGCAAGCCAGGCGTCTTTCACGCTAAAGTGGCTGCCGTTATTTTCACTGTTTTGGTAACTGTCGGATTTGTTCGCCCGCGAATATCGGCCGAGAAGTTCCGCCGTCGTGTTGCTCGCCACGGGGATCTCTTTATAGCGAATATCCACGGTGTTGGTATTCACCTGCATCGCATCCTGGGTTGCCGGGTAGTTAACGGCATGGGCATTGAGATCCTGGCGAACCAGCGCCATGCTGAGCTTCCCGGCACCGACCTGCCAGTTCTCAATCCCCACCCCGGCACCGCTGTCAGTCAGGTGGCTTTTCCAGTCCAGCATCTGAATTTCGTATTTGGGCAGGTTATGTTTACCGATCCACAGAGAGGCGTCCGGTGCAAAGGGAAGAAACCCGGTAGTAGTGAGATAG
This sequence comes from Kosakonia sp. WA-90, assembly GCF_039871955.1. Classification (NCBI taxonomy): domain Bacteria; kingdom Pseudomonadati; phylum Pseudomonadota; class Gammaproteobacteria; order Enterobacterales; family Enterobacteriaceae; genus Kosakonia; species Kosakonia sp. WA-90. Next base: position 26,991 of record NZ_JBDPLJ010000008.1, on the reverse strand, counting down.
ATGTCAGAAAATTGCAGCAGGTTTTCCGAATCTTTATCAAACCATGCAGTGCCGTACTGCTCACCCACGTTACCATCCAGCGTGACCACCGCATGGGCAGATTTGCCATCTTGCGCATAGACGCGCTGCTTAAATTGCAGATCGAACCACGACGAGTATTCATTACCGAAACGCCCCAGCGAACCAATGGCATACTCTTTTGGCGAACCGTGATTGCCCGTTCCCCACCCGGAGCGCAAATAGCCGGTAAATGAGAAACCCATATCCTCTTTTACAAAATCGCTTAACGCTTTTAGCGTCTGCGGTGTCGTTTCCGCTGTCGAACCATTTGTATTTTTGCGATTGATTTCAGATTTATTTATTTCTTGATTATTAGCCACCCCGGTAATAGAAACAGGCGTGGTCATTTGTTTATATTTATTCAATTCCGCTTTGGTTTGGCTGAGTTCACGCGCATTTTCTTCCAGTTTTTTCTCCAACTGAGCAAGCCGCTCTTCAACGGATAAAGGTTGCCCCCAGGCGTTGCCACACGCGGCAGAGATCAACAACACGAGCAATGATTTTTTCATAGCATACAATCCATGTGTTATATAATTAGAATACAAAGTTAGTGGTTTACTTATTTAAAAGCGCCCTATTAAAAGAGCGAAAATGATTCTAACCCAGGTTAATTAAATAAATACAGTTAAAGATAATTCATTTATTTTAAAAATAAAAACGCAGTTATTATAAAGATGGGTATATATGCGTTAAAAAGAGAATTAATCAGGAAGTTTTTAATAGATAACAGGTTCACATTAAGTACAAAAGATCGTTTACATAAAAGTTAATGCGCGGATAAAACAGGGGGCCTGATGCCATAAACATATTTGTGCAGGGATTCTAATAATTGATAAGAGCAATACGCCGTATTCCTCTTGACCTGGTAACGTTTGGTCGTATTAACACACTTATTCCGGTTATCGATCGCTGCCCTTTTCCTGCTGAGTGACTGAGGAATAGCACAGCAGTCGAGGCCTCTCCGCACTTTTTATCGAATAGAAATCGCCGTCGCCGCGTTTACCCTTCATTAACACGCAAATGGGGCCTCGTTTATGACTGAAAAAACATCACCGTTAACACAGCTACGCGTTAGCACCGCCCTGCATGACCTGCAAAACGCATCCGCGATCCTGCGACGTCTTCTGTTGCCGGTGGTATGTATGCTGCTGCCTGTCATGCCCGTTTTCGCAGCGGGTGACGATAATACCAACAGCAAGACACCGGATTGCCCCAGCGGGCAGGTTTATGACAGTACGGCGAAACAGTGCGTCCCGGCGAAAACAAGCCAACTCAGCGATGAAGATAAAACCCGTTATGCTTATCACCTGGCAAAAAAAGGGGAGTATCAGGCAGCGCTGAACCTGCTCAACACACTTAAAAACGGCAATACTGCTGAAGCCTGGAATTACCGGGGATATGCCACGCGCAAGCTGGGGCGTACTGATGAAGGTATCGGCTATTATCAGCGTTCATTAGCACTCAATCCAGCCTATGCCAAAGCACGCGAATACCTGGGCGAAGCATGGCTGGTAAAAGGGCGTCCTGACCTGGCAAAAGCGCAATTGCGCACCATCGCGACACTTTGCGGCCATGGTTGTGAAGAGTACCGGGATCTGCAGGCAGCTATCGACGGCCATCCTGAATCCTGAGTCATGGTAAGAGGATAAAAAGATTACGACCCGTGACGTCCGTCAGCATCTTGCTGAACATCTGACACGCCTGTGGCGCTATGGGCTGGTTCTGTCGCGTAACCGCGAGGTGGCGGAAGAACTGGTTCAGTCTACCTGTGTTCGCGCGCTTGAAAAAAGCGCGCAGTTCACCCCTGGGACACGCATTGACAGTTGGTTATTCACTATCCTGCATTCCATCTGGATTTCAGATGTGCGTGCCCGCCGGGTGCGCCTGGGACAGGGGTTCGTTGAAAGCGATGAGTTACTGGCGCCGGATACGCATGAACAGGATGAAGCACGCCTGCACTATGCGAAAATCATGCAGTGCGTAAGCGCACTGCCGGAAGCACAGCGCAATGCCATGTTCTTAGTCTATGTTGAAGGTTTTACCTATCAGGAGGCAGCAGACACATTGTCTGTACCGATTGGCACTATCATGAGCCGGCTGGCTACGGCGAGGGCAAAAATCGCCCAGGTGATTCACACGCCGCCCCCTGTACAGGAGAAACGATATTGAAATCAATCAGATTTACAGCACCGTACAGCGATGAGGCGATAGTCGCCTGGCTCGATGGTGAAATGCCAGCCAGTGATGCAGAGCGCTTTGCGATCGCGCTTGGCCAGGATAAACACCTGGCCGAACGAACCGACAAGTTAAGGCTCAACCAGGCAGACGTTGCCCGTGCCTTTGCGCCCCTCCTGGGGGATGCGCCGCAGTCTCGTATGGAGGAACAACTGGCTAACGTGCTGGCCCACCAACCTGCCCCTTTTCACAAAGCACCGGGCGTCAGTCGACGCGCGTTGATCGCGGCCTCACTCAGTTTTCTGGCTATAGGTTCGGGGCTGGGCTATTTCGCGCGCCCCGCGACCAGGGTTCAGGGCGAAAGCGAAAAAATGCGTGACCTTGAGGCACAGTATATGTCTCTGTACAGTGCGGAAACGTTGCTGGATGCAGACAGTTCCCCCTCAGCGTTGCAGCGTGGGCTGGCGCGTACGGCACAAGACATAGGTTTGCGGGCGAATGAACAGCAACTGGTACTGCAAGGCGCAGAGCTGAAAATGGTGCGGATGCTGCGCTATGACAGCACCTCGATTGCGCAAATTGCCTGGATGCATGCCGATTACGGCCCGATGGCGCTCTGTATTTCACCGGACAGCCATCCTGCCAGCACAGAACTTCGTCATGAACAACGCCATGCGATGAACCTCGTCTGGTGGCATTCCAGAGGCTATCAGTTTGTGTTGATCGGCCGTAACCCTGCCGACCAATTGCAACAAAACGCACTGACGTTGCAAGCGGCGTTGGCATAGCAAAAAAAAACGCACCGGCATGCTGATTGACTGGCTGCCAGGGGGATTTATACGGCCTGGTGTGGGCGGGCCTGAATCTCAATCGTGATCGTCACGGTGTCATCCACCAGCGCGGCAAAGCTATCCATATTGAATGCTGAGCGCGAAATCGCAGTCGAGGCATGCAGAAAAATATTCTCCGCCCCCGAGAGTTCGCCATGTTGACTTTCCAGGGAGGCATCAAGGATCACCGGGCGTGTGACATTTTTCACGGCCAGGGTCCCGAATACCCGAAAATGTCCCTTTCCGAGAGCCACCACGCGACTGCTTGTAAATGCGATGTTTGGGTAGTGTGCAGCATCAAAAAAAAGGTGGCTTTTCATCTGATACGTTAACAGGGTATTGGACGCCTTAAGGGTATCAACCGGAATGGTGACGTCTATCCGGTCGCCACGTTCATTTCCGGTATCCAGCGTAATATTTCCCGTCACCTTTTCCAGGCTGGCTTCTGAGGTCCCCCCAAATGCATGCCAGGCGAGGGCAATCGTCGTTTTCTGCGTGTTGATACTGTAGCTGGCAGGGCTGGCATATAACGAAAATGGCGTGATTAAAAATCCGAGAGCGATGACGGGCATGATACGGGTCATAGTGGTAATCCTTGAGGTGGTTACCGTATAAACGCGTCAACCTTGCTTCTTATTCGAACCCGCATCTCGTTTCACAGCAAACAGACGGTAAAAGAGAGAAAGCGATAGAGAATACATTGTTAAAATATCTTAAATTTCAGTCAATTATAAACAAAAGGAGTGTGCAGGATAATCAGATGTGCGTTTGCATTACATCCCTTCTCGCTCATGCGGATAGTCTGATCCCACCGGGTCAGTCTGTATGTGCCAATAGCGAAAATTCACTCGTTGTCGCTCAAATCGCTGACAGAAACCGTCAACACGAACCTCTGCTGTTCGCGCTTAAGGGACAGCCATACTCAAATCTCTCACAAGGCTCAATATCAACGTGAGGCGCGTAACAAACGCTGGCAATTACCTATTCTGCTCCCGCCATTGCCTGACATGGTCGACCAGAGCGCGTAGTTTGGGTGCCATATTGCGGCGTTGAGGAAAATAGAGATAGAAGCCCGGAAAAGAGGGAAGAAACGCGTCCAGCAATGAGACAAGTTGCCCTGTTTCAACAAACGGTCTGAACGTATCCTCTGTGGCAAAGGTAATTCCGCCACCGGCGAGCGCAAGCCGCAACATCAGGCGAAGATCGTTCGTTGTGATCTGCGGTTCAATCGCCAGGTTGAAAGGTTCTCCCGCCTCCTCAAATTCCCAGCGATAAGGGGCGACATCTTTGGCTGGGCGCCAGCCAATACACCGGTGATGGATCAATTCACGCGGGTGTACGGGTGTGTTGTTAGCCGCGAGATACGTGGGCGAGGCAACCACCATTTCACGTTGCTTTCCTGTAAGCGGGACGGCAATCATATCCTTTTCGATCACCTCCCCAAGTCTGACGCCAGCATCATAACCCGCGGCCACAATATCAAACTCTTCATCCGTCACGACAATATCAACCGTCACGGCGGGATTGGCTGCCGCAAACGAGGCGATCAGCGGGCCGGAAAGAAACGCTTCGGCTATCGAAGTCACTGCGATCCGCAGACATCCTCGCGGCAGCGTGTCCGACGCCACGTCTTCGAACGCCGCGTCAATACTTGATAACGGTGATGACAGGGACTGACGCAGACGTTCTCCCGCTTCCGTCAGCGTGACTGAGCGAGTCGTTCGCATTACCAGCATGGTGCCGAATACGTCCTCAAGCCGCCTTATTCCCTGGCTGACCGCCGATCGGGTGACATCCAGGCGAGCAGCGGCAGCACTAAAATTACGCTCTTCTGCCACCGCGAGAAAAACAGGTAAAAGGTTAAGATCGATTTTCATTGTTTAATGCCGCTAACCAGTGAGTCCAGTAATGACAGGATACTGAAAACAATCGCGACGTTCTATGATCGATTCGAACTCAACTGAGGAGCATGCTATGGATAAAGTGATAGTCATTACCGGCGCATCCAGCGGGATTGGTGAAGGCATGGCCAGAGAGCTTGGAAATGCCGGCGCGAAGGTGTTATTAGGGGCGCGCAGGCTGGAACGTATTGAAGCCATTGCCACAGAAATACGCAGCGCAGGGGGGATTGCCCTGGCGCGGGAGTTAGATGTCACCAGTCGCCTGTCGATGGCGGGCTTCGTGCAGGCAGCGCTTGATCAATGGGGTCGGATCGACGTGCTGATCAACAATGCGGGTGTCATGCCACTTTCTCCGCTTGCAGCGGGCAAACAGGATGAGTGGGAACGCATTATTGACGTGAATATTAAGGGGGTGCTCTGGGGGATTGGTGCTGTTCTTCCTGTCATGGAAGCCCAGGGCTCCGGTCAGATAATCAATATAGGATCTATCGGTGCCCTGACTGTGGTGCCAACCGCTGCCGTCTATTGCGCCTCAAAATTCGCCGTACGAGCGATTTCGGATGGTTTACGTCAGGAAAGTTCGACTATTCGCGTGACTTGCGTCAACCCTGGCGTGGTGGAGAGTGAGCTGGCCTCAACCATTACCCATACGGAAACCAAAGCGGCGATGGATGTGTACCGTTCTGTGGCACTTAAACCTGCGGATATTGCCCGCGCCGTTCGGCAGATTATTGACGCTCCAGAGAGTGTTGATACAACCGAAATAACCATCAGGCCAACGGCATCCGCCAACTGAAATACCTGACCGGGAACTGGCGTCGTGTCGGTGTAGACTGCCTGCTTTGCTCCGAAAGCAGATTCCGGAAGGAGAGAAAAGTGAGCCAGAAACAGCGTTCAGCACTGAGCCGTTTCCGGCTCCCTGCTCACCTGGGGGGTCTGCCGTCAGGCTCTATAAACGCACCGGACTCATCCCCTTCCAGAGCATATTTAACCGGCCGCCGCGCCCCCTCCGCTGGCGTCATTACCCCGTAACCCGTCAGGTCCGTTTTTACAAACTTCGGGCTGACAGCGTTGCCTTTTATACCGGTGTCCCTCAACGCTTCGCTCGGTTGAACAGTAAACATATCCAGCGCAGCCCTGGAGGCATTGTAGCCAATAAAGTGTGAAGCGTAAGACGTGGAGGTCGGGTTATCGTTAAGCGTCAGCAAGCCTAATCAACTGAAAACGTTAACTCTCCTGACACCTTCAGGAGCCGTTAAAACCCTCTTCTGGGGAAAATGGCACGGGATCCGGGAGGTATTTTCACTCCTGACGGTCATGCGAAGTGAGACATATAATGTCTTAAATGACTACCATAATCGTCATTTAAGACACTTCTTTCTCACTTATGATTCTCTCATTGAATCAATCGTGATCGAAAGGAGTCTGCAATGAATCTCGCAACACAACCCACTAAAGGCACCGCCGTGATCACAGGTGCGTCTTCCGGTATCGGTGCGATTTACGCGAATCGACTGGCGCGCATGGGTTACGACCTGATCATTATCGCTCGCAATCATAACCGCCTGAATCAGATGGCCAGCCACATTACTGCTGACACCGCCCGTAATGTGGAAGTGCTGGCAGCCGACCTTGGAGATGCCCAACAGCTTGCCGCTCTGGAGCGAAAACTGCGTGACGATGCCAGCATCACACTGCTGGTGAACAATGCCGGTGTGGGTACGCATACGCCGTTGTTGTTGAGCGAAGTCGATGAGATGCAGGCGATGATTAATATCAATGTCGTCGCCCTGACCCGTCTGACGTATAGCGTGGTTCCAGGTTTTGTCGCGCGAGGTACGGGCGCCATCATCAATATCTCCTCGATTGTCAGCCTCGCGCCGGAACTGCTGAACGGCGTGTACGGCGGTACAAAAGCCTTTGTATTGGCATTCAGTCAGTCACTGCATCACGAACTCGCCGAAAAGGGCATTCACATCCAGGCCGTGCTGCCGGGCGCGACAGCAACACCGTTCTGGGATAACGGCGGCTTACCCCTCGAACAACTCGATAAGTCGATAGTGATGAGTGCTTCTGACCTGGTCGATGCCGCGCTAACGGGTTTTCTTAACGGGGAACTTGTCACCATCCCATCATTGCATAACGACGCTTACTGGCAGGCGATGGAAAGCAGTCGCCAGGCCATGATTCCGCATCTTTCACGTAACGTACCCGCCGACCGTTATCGCGTCGGCCCGACTCGCTAATTATTTAGCCAACAGGAATAACCGTATGAAACTGACAGGCAACACTATTTTTATCACTGGCGGCACGTCCGGGATTGGCCGCGCGATGGCGGAAAAATTTCATCAACTGGGAAATCAGGTGATCATTTCAGGCCGCCGTAAGGCACTTCTGGACACGGTCACGGCTGAAAATCCGGGGATGGCTTCCGTGGTGCTGGATGTGACCGATGCATCCAGCATTAAATCGGCGGCGAAAGAGGTGCTCTTGCGCTATCCGGCGCTGAATGTCGTGATCAATAACGCTGGCATTATGCCGTTTGATAACGCCTCCGCTGAACTGGACGATGAGATGGCTACCACCTTACTGGATACCAACCTGTTGGGCACTGTTCGGGTCAGTTCAGCTTTTGTTGAGCACCTAAAGCAGCAACCGGACGCGGTATTGATCAATAACAGTTCGATTCTGGCCTTTTTACCTCTGGTGACCAATGCACTCTACTCAGCAACCAAAGCGGCGATTCATTCGTACACCCTGTCGCAGCGTTTTTTACTGCGCGATGCCGGTGTGAAGGTCATTGAAATTTCACCCCCTTGGGTTGATACCGATTTGATCTACAAAAGCGGTGACTCCCGCGCGATGCCACTAGCCGATTTTATCCAGCAGACCTTTGACAAACTGGCGACAGACGCCATTGAAGCGATTGTAGAGAGTGTGCTGCCTGCGCGTGCAAATCCGGGTTTGAATGAACACGAGATGGTGAATGCCTTCAACCAGTCAATGATGGATAACCCGATCCCGGTTGCGTAACCTGCTCTGGGGCAGGTAACTGCCCCCGTTCTGGAGTTGATAATGCAAAATCACCTGTCCACCTCCCAACGCCGCGCACTATGGGCGCTTAGCCTGGCGTATTTTATTCAGGCGACCGGTTCGCTTTCCGTAGCGGGCAGTCTGGTCCCGATTTCTCAGGAGTGGGGGATCAGCGATGCACAAAGTGCTCGTCTGCTCTCTATTTTCGGTCTGACATTTGCGCTCGGCGCGCCGCTGGCACAGGTTATGTTCGGCAAGTTCATGCGCAGAACACAGGTGCTGGCAGGCATGCTGGTATTTGGACTGGGCGCCCTGACTTTTGCCATTGCTCCGGACTATAAGGTGCTGGTGGCTTCGCGGATTGTCATGGGGCTGGGTGCCTCCCTGATCGGTCCGGTACTGATTGCGCTCGGCGCAGAGTTAGTGGCTCCTGAAGAACGTGGCAGCGCCATTGCCATGATCCTGCTGGGCGTCTCAATGGCCAGTATGGTCGGTATTCCGCTGGCGGCATGGCTGGCCACCGTCTGGGGCTCGCGGATGTTATTCACGCTTATCGCGCTGATGAGTGTCCTCACCGCCAGTAGCGTGTTTCTGCTGGTGCCCAACGTGGTCAGCGGTGTTGATATCCGCTTACGCCAGGTCGGCATGGTGCTCAAGCAAGGCAAATCACTGGCCGCCTTTCTGGTCGTCTTTTTTATCACCTCCGGCGTTTACGACATGTACGCCTTTATCTCGCCGATGATCCGCGATCGCTGGCAAGGTGATACCCCGGCCGTCTCCATCGCGCTGGCCGTTATTGGCTCGGCGGGTATTGTGGGGAATCTTTTTGTTGCCCGTGCTGCACGCCACTACAGTGCGGAACACTTGTTGGTTGTCGGTCTGACGTTGCTGGTGGCGGATATGTTGCTGATCATGCTACTACCGGCTCAACTGTCATTGTTGTATCTCCTGCTGGTGGTCTGGGCCTTCTCCACTGATCTGTTATGGCCCACTCAACAGCGGCGTATTGTGGAGATCTCAACGGCGGAAACGCGTGGAATTTCGCTGGCATTAACCAGTGCGTTTATGTTCTGCGGTATTGGTTTTGGTTCGGCCGTAGCCTCATGGCTTTATCCACTGTCGGGCTTTTACGGAGTAATGATAAGCTCAATCGTGTTCCTGCTGCTGGCATTGGCCAGTCTGTGGACGTCTGAGCGTTTACGCGCCCGCTCTGCGGAATATCAGGCGGTTAGTCTGTCATAAAGGAGTTGCGATGCACCGAATAGGATTAATCATTGCTGACCATTTTCAGATGCTGGCGCTGTCTACGCTGACGGTATTTGAGTTTGCTAATCTGGTCGCTGATCGCCCGTTTTATCAACCTGAGGTCTACTCCGAACATGGCGGTACCGTACGTTCTTCTTCCGGTATTGGTGTAGATTCGGCGAAGTTGAGCGAGGAAACGCAGGTGGATACCTGGCTGGTGGCAGGCGTGCTGTCTCCCCAGGAGGAACCCGCCAGCCCCGGCGTGGTTAATTTTCTGCAAACTACCGCCAGCCAGGCACGCCGTATCGCCGGGATCTGCACCGGCGCATTTGTACTGGCACAGGCCGGACTGCTGGAGCAAAAACGTGCCACCACGCACTGGGCGCACTCACACAGTCTGGTCTCACAACACCCCACTATTCGGCTCGAAGATGATCGTATTTTTATTATTGATGACACTATCTGGACCTCGGCAGGCATGACCGCCGGGCTGGACATGGCGCTCGGTATGGTAGAGAAAGATCTCGGTGCAGACGTTGCCCGTACGGTGGCGCATCGTCTGGTGATGAATCAGCGTCGCTCCGGCGGCCAAACGCAGCATTCGGAAATGCTTGCCCTGTCACCTCGCTCAGATCGTCTGCAAACTGCGCTGGAATATGCCCGCAACAATCTGCGCAAAACCCTGACAGTTGAAATGCTGGCCGATGCGGTGCATGTCAGCCCCCGCCAGCTTAGCCGTCTTTTTCGTCAGGAGACGGGCAAGTCCCCGGCAAAAGCGATTGAAAGGCTGCGGCTTGAGGCCGCGCGCGTCATGATTGAGCAAAGCCGCCTGTCGCTGGATGCCATCGCTCGTGAGTCCGGTTTTCGCGACAGACGGCATATGCGGGAGGTGTTTATTCGCGGGTATGGCATTCCACCTCAATCCCTACGCGCAGGCCGTTAAGCCATAGTGCTGTATTCACTCTGCAAGGGGGACGTGGGGTTATTATTCTTTTCCGCGAGCGCAGACTAACGGCGTGTCACCGAAAGGAAATGCAAGTTTGCACGATAACATTACGCCTGATCATCGTTGCCGTCCGGCAAGGTTCCGGTGAAAAAGGGGCTATGCCCACGTCTACGATACTGAGCAGGCGTGATACCGTAGGTTTTTTTGAACGCTTTCGTGAAAGAGGAGAGCGACAAAAAACCGCACTGCTCAGCCACACCCTCCATCATCAGGTTTCGCGCTTCTGAAAGTAGCCTCACCGCCAACATCATACGCAGTTGATTAAGCCAGGCCTGCGGTGTCTGATGGTAGCTGTTTGAAAAGTGACGGGCGAAGGTGGCTCGGGACAAAAAACAGCGTTGCGCCATTGATGCCATCGTCCATGGCGCTGCCGGATCGGCGATGACAGCCAATACAGCAGGAGCAAGACGTTTATCGCTTAGCAAACGCAATACCCCGGCAGGAGGCTCGCGCCGCGACAGTAAAATACGCAGGATCAACGCAAGCAGCGTATCTGCCAGCCCCTTAACGATGCTCGCACTGCCCGGCAAACCGCTTAGACTTTCGCGTACCAACATTACCAGTAGCGCTTCCAGCTCGGGGCAATCGTGTCGCTCATCGGTACGGAGATGGATCAGCGTTGTTTCATCGGCGAACATCCAGCGATAGCCCGGACCGAAATGAAAGTCACCGCACAATACCTCTACCGCAGGCCCCGGCCCTTCCGTCCACACTTCAGTTACGATGCCATTATTGTTGACCTGCGCGGGAACGACCTGCCCCCAGTCCACAAGGCTTTGCAATAAATGCGGCGATCCGTGCGGGAACAGAACGATATCGCCCGCGCGAACATCGAATGTGTTCCCTTCAACAACCAGCCGGGTTTCACCATGAAGAATGACATGCCAGGGCACAATACCGGCGACCTGTTGCGGGTGGTCGGCGTCCCAACGCCCGGTAAAACGGCAGTGGAGATTGACGTTACATACTGGCGCGAGTAAGGAAAGCAAGCGACTGAGGTTGTCCACCCTGGCTCCTGAGACGATAAGACAAAAAGTCGAGACGATACGGCCAGAACGTCAGCCCACCGCGCCCTATTATGTGCTCATCGCCGATACGGCGAAACCCTTAAACTGAAAGGAAAAAATGATGAGCCGATTAACTTCCGTACACCCCGACAATGCGACGGGTCAGACAGCCGAACTCTTTAACGCCATTAAACGGGCGATGGGTAAAGTCCCGAATGCCTACCAGACCATCGGGATCGCTCCCGACATTCTGAGTCAGGCATTGCAACACAACGCCACACTGGCGAAAAGCCAGCTGAGTAAACAGGAAATTGAAGCCGTTAACCTTGTGGTGAGTGAGGTGTCAGGATGTGATTATTGTCTGGCGGCGCATACGTTAACCGGGAAAATGGCAGGTTACAGTATTGAGCAGATTCAGGCATTACGTCGGGGAGAGTACCCGGAGGATCCGCATCTTGATGCGCTGGTCAAATTTGTGAAAAAACTGGTGACGACCCGTAACACCTTACCAGAAGAAACCGTCAGCCGTTTTCTGGCAGCAGGCTTTAGCGACCGACACGTGGTAGAAGTGATCAGCGCCGTCAGTGCAATTCTGTTCACGAATATGATTAACCGTGTAAATGACACCGTGGTGGACTTTCCAAAAGTAAACTAACCCACTGCATGTGGCAGAAAGCCCTCTCTTTCTGCCACAATATTACGTCTCTCCTTACCCACATCCCGGCGAATAAAACAATGGGGCGCAGGTCAGGGTCTCGCGCAGACGCAGGAAAAGTTCCTGTTTGCCCCTACCGGAAAAATGTCGCCATTGCCTCACTCAGTGCGTTGGGCTGTTCATCCGGGATAAAGTGACCACTCTGCGGGATAGTGATGCCCGTTACCACCGCCGCAAACTGATGTAGCGGGGCCGCCATATCAGGAATAGATCCCTCTTCAGCGCTAATTGCCAGGAGCGGTAGCATCAATTTACCTTGCCCGCACCGCGTCCGATTCTGGGCGGCTGACACTGCCGCCTCGCGATAAGGCGCTAACCCTGCGCGAAGGGCACCACGTTGCCTCATTAACCGCACATACTCTGCGATATCCTCATGGCTAAACGCCATCGGACTGGCGGTTTTGCGCCGCAGGAACCATTCAAGGTAAACATCCTCACGCCCGCTAATTAACGCTTCCGGCAGATCGGGAAGCACATGGAAAGCAAAGTGCCAGGTCTTCCAGGCTTTATCAGGTGTTGCAGGTAAGGCATCCGGCAATGTGATACCCGGGATACCGGCATCCAGCAGCGCCAATTTGATGACCTGCTGGCTATAACACATGGCATAAGGCCACGCGACCCAGGCACCGACATCATGGGCGGCAAGGTAATGTCTTTCAATCTTGAGCGTTTGCATAAAGCGATAGACATTTCCGGCCAGTGTCTGTGTATCGTAGCCAGCCAGAGGCTTGTCTGAGTCGCCCAGACCGGGCAGATCAAGCGCGATGAGGTCGTAACGATCGCCGAGCAGCGCCATCACTTTGTACCAGGCATATGCGCTTTGCGGAAAGCCGGCCAGCAGCAACAACACGTCACCATGCGGGTTGCCGCCTCTGACATAGTGCAAGCGAACACCGTCGACTGCCGCGTAGAAATGAGCAAAGCCGGGCAAATTATCGACCGGTTGCGACCAGGGTTGTGTGATTGATTGATCAGGCATTTATCACTCCGGTTATTTAGGAAATGAACATTTCCTTTATGGTTAAAATTTTTAGTCGAGTAGGGTCATGACCGTGGCTACCAGACGATCATGTGCCGGTAACTCACCGCTCTTACCCGCCACACGCATACCCAGCACCAGACACATCAGGACGCTGCTCAGTGCTTGTGCATCATGTCGTGGATGCACAGACCCATCCTGCTTTCCCTGCTCAATCAGTTGGCGGATCGTGTGTTGGTTGCGTTCAAGTGCAGCGCGGACCAACCCGGCCAGTTCGTCGTCAAGCAGCCCCAATTCAATGGCACTCCCGACAACCAGACAACCGCGTCGCCCTTCCATATCGCTGGCAGACTCAAGATAGAAGCGCAGGAGTTCGGCGATTTTTGCCCGCCCATCAGGTTGCTGTGTCAGGCGCTGGCGCAGGGTTTGATTGCGCAGCGAGGTATACCGTGCAAACACTTGCAGGAAGAGGCTTCGCTTGTCGTGAAAGGCTTTATAGATACTGCCGGCCGTGAGCTGCATCGCCTCGCTTAGATCGGTTATCGACGCACTGTGGTAACCCTTTTCACGAAATACCGGTATTGCAAGATCCAGCGCTGAATCCGGGTCGAACTGTCGCGGGCGTCCCCGTTCACGGGCACTGTGCAATGTCTCAGGCATCATGCTCTCCATTTTGGAAATAATCGATTCCTAAATACTCCCACAGAAAACGACAATTGGAAAGTTTTCCGCTTGATGAAAATGCGCGCTAAAACGAAACACGCTCGCGAACCGCAGGTGCCGCAGGTGCCGCAGGATGAATAATGTCGCTCAGTTCGGGTGAATCTCCATTCGTCCCTGGCCAGAAAAGTCCGTCAGTTATAAAAAACCACCCCTCATCAAATTAGCCAAATAATATGCGACAACCCTTTGTAGTATATCAGCCCGATACGTACTTCAATCGGTTGAATAGAGCGCTAAAAATACTAAAAATTGCCTTTTTCAATCCGCCTCAAATACATCCTTTAATATATCCATATCTATTCGCCTCCTGTATACTTCGCGATTAACTAAAAAAATGCGCTTGTTATTGTTGTATTATTTTTTACTATGAACCAGGGAAAGTAAAATGAATAACAGAGTTCTTTTTCTAAAAAATATGCACGTCCTTGCACAAAAACTCAGTTGGATTGAAAATGATTCCGTCGTGGATGAGTTGAAGGATTTATTTATTGCAAATAGTCATCTATTAAATGATGATGAGAATACCACAACATTTATTAATCAACTGATTTACTGTGCCGGGAAAAATGTCACACCAGACGATGTTGAAAACTTACTCACTCACTTAACTGATTTTTTTATATACTATTTTTCAATACAACCGTGTCATGTTTTCTTCGTCGGAAGAGATTGGGACTCCTACCAGCAAAACGCGCTTTTCCTTCCATCTAATATGGAAAAAGTTACCGCATTCGAAATCAATCTGGACACAGACCCGGAAAGCATCCAGCTAAACCAGAGTGACGATACGTTTATTCCCCTGATCGTCACAGATTCCACAGGGTTTAACTTCATCAAAAAAAATAATATAGAATTCCCTGACGCGCTAACCATCCTGCAATTTCCAGAGAAGAATACCAGTCTTTATAGTATGGATATTGGATTCATACCTCTTCTTAATGCTCGTTATAAAAAAATCATCAGCGATCCAAATGTACAGAGTGTGATACTTGGATCATCCTATGCATACCAGGGATTCCCTGATGAGCTATTAGATAAATCAGTAAACCTCTCTATCTTCTCCGGTGATTTTACTTTATCGTACAGCCTGATTAAGAAAATAACAGAAACAACACATATACGAAATTTCATTCTCTGCATCGGTCTTTATGATGCTTTTTATGAGTTATCAATGGGCGCTGCCCCAACGTTCCCTATTGCCCGCTACTTCTGCAAAAGCCAGGATATTGAATACAACTTCAGGAATAAAGTCGAAAATTCCAATAGTAATTCAACTAGCCAACATATTCTGAGCCCACTTGATTTGCTCATCAGGCATATCTACGAGAGAAAAACTCACCTTAAGTTTTATAATGATGAGGAATTATCGAGGCTCAGTAGTCTGTTGCTTGATGAGCCGATTGTAAAAAAATCTGTCGATTTTATAAATGAGAGAAACTATCGCACTGACTTTTCATATTCATCAGCAGACATCCTGACACGTACATCAGAACTATCAAAGGCTTATACAAGAAAGCATAGTTTTGAAAATAATAAAGAGGTCATTTCCTCCATGATAGAGTTAATTAAAGAAACGAACTCTACCATTAATTTTATCGTTATGCCGTTCACTGACTTTTACGTTGAAAACTTTGATAAAAACCTAAAAAATGAAACGCTGGAGTATATCGAAAGTATTACTGATGGCCAGAATGTATTCATGACTGATTTATCGACACATGAAGCATTCACGCCTGAAGATTATTACGATTCGGATCATTTGAATTTTAATGGCGCCCGAAAGCTCTGTCACGTTGTTAAGCAGCTAGGGTGTGAAATTTAACAAACAGGCGTGTTATACCAAAAAATCGCTTTTCCTTATGGTTTAACAGCAGAAAAGCGATAATGTGGCCTTTAGCCTGACGCGCATTCGTCATGTTTTCTTGGGTCAGGATTTATCATACAGCGCATTGCAAGCATGACCGAAACCGGATGACGGCGTTTTTTACGCTCCAGGAGAGCGTGACGTATCCTGAACGTCAGACGACGTAATTTTTTGATTGTCCTGGAAAAAGTGAGCGAGCAAAGTACCGCCCCGTCATCTGAATCGGGGCGGAGCGTATGCGTATTTATTGACCGTGCATCGCCACACGCAGCCGGGAAGGACACGCAAAAAAGCGCTCAGAAGCGATATGTCACTTTCAGGCTTCCGGTGGGCGATGATTTTCGTTGCACAATCGGGCTGTTGTGTGCGTCCCCGGTCAACTGCGTATAGCCTGCTGCAGTAACCACGCTCCAGTCTGGGGTGAGCTTGTACGTCCAGTCAATATTCATGTTATAGGCATAAATTCCCGATCTGGCATCATATTGAGCAAACCCCGATGCGGCCGACTGTGATGCGCTTACGCCGTAGTAAGTCTGCATGTACTGGCTCGTCCCCCAACTGCCGGTCAGCGCCAGTGTCACGGAATTTTTGGGTGACGTATACAGCGGGCTGGTAATGCCAAAATGCAGCGCCGTACCGTTGCTTCGCTCAGAAATCGGCACCTCCGCCTGCAATTGCACATTAAGCCAGTCGGTCACCCTGTACCCTAACCCGGGTACACCAATCGCTGAGCCTTTGACGTCACCCATCCCCCGCAACTCATCGCTGCCGTAGCTGACTGAGTCGCTGTCCACGTTACGATCCTTACGGCCTGCGCGATAACTCAGCGCAGCGCTGTAATCCAGCTTGCCGATATTGTTGCCATAACCGATACCCCGCGTACTGCTGATGAAGAAACCATTTGCCATTGAGTAATCAAGCACCAGGGCCGTTGTGGCGCGGCTTTTATCCGAACCAGAATAGCGTGGCGCAACATCCACGCCTCCCCCGAGGGTTAACGCGTTGCCTTGTTGCTGTTCTGCCGCCAGGGTCGGGGTGGCCAGCAACGCCAGAATAATGCCCGGCACTATTTTTTTCAGGTTACGACCCGAGAGTGAGGGGGGAAACTTATGACGCAGTTCGATGTTTCTCATTAAAGAAGTCCTTGTGGATTCAACTGATTACGATATAAACGGTTTTTAAACATCAGAACGCTCAGTTTGAATGCTCACCCTAAAGTTCTCATGAGCCAAAAATGAAGAAAGCATGAAGCAAGTACAGGTGCCCCAAACCTGATAGATTTCCTGATATCGATTTTTTCTTCAGACGTTCTTCATTCACCGTTGATACAGTAACCATTGTGAAAATTCTCCTAATCGAAGACGACCTGGATCTCGGCAATGGCGTGCGTATTGCTCTTTCAGATCAAGGATTTGACGTCATATGGGTTCGCCGAAAAGAGGATGCGCTGCATCAGCTTGACGCTTGCGTGCCAGAACTTGTGCTGCTCGACCTCGGACTGCCCGACGGCGATGGCATGAGCCTGATGGCGTGCTTGCGTCAGCAGTGCAAGGGCATCCCGGTCATCATCCTGACCGCGCGAGGCACGTTGCAAGATCGCCTCAGTGGCCTGGATGCCGGTGCAGACGACTATCTCGTTAAACCTTTTGTGCTCGCCGAGTTGTTAGCAAGGGTGAGAGCCCTTGCACGCCGCAGTTACGGTTTTCAGGATGAGGCGATAGAAATCCGCGGCCTCTCTCTCCATGTGCCGACTCGTCGCGTAACCGTGGGTGCAGGTCGTGTCGATTTGACGGCCAGTGAATACGCGCTGCTTGAAACGTTAATGTTGCGTGCTGACCGCGTCCTGACACGCCGTTTCCTGGAAGAAAAGATCTTCGGCGCAAAAGAAAACATGAGTAATGCGCTCGATGTGCATATGGGTAATTTGCGTCGCAAAATTGGCGACGGCTATGTACGCACGGTGCGGGGCGTAGGGTATGTCATTGATACCGTACCGATCCAGAAAGGAGCGGGTTGATGCGCAATGTTTGGCACCACCTGAGAACGCCAACGCTCGTGCGGCGAGTGATGATCGCGCAAATGGTACTGCTTACACTGCTTTGGTGTCTTTTTCTGACCTACGTTTTGTGGGAGGACTTGCGCAGTCCCCCGATACTAACGGGCAGTAAGACTTACGAAACCATTTTTACAATGATCGATCGTATGGACGATAGCCCGCAGAAGCGCACTGATGTTCTGGACGCGTTCAGCAAGGCCTTGCGGGAAGATTATGGCGGAAGTGAAGATCCGGAACTGTCAATCAGCCTGATCGTTCGGAAAAATAAAGAGATTATTTATGCATCTGATGGCGCTCCAACAGGCGTGACAAACACCAGATATGGGAAAATCCAGACGATTCAGAGTGAAGGTCGTACCTGGACTAGCCGTACCCTCAAATCCGCAAACGCCGATGTGGAGGTAACACTTATCACCCCTGCCGGTGGCTGGAACTTCTTTATTTACCTGAACTCGCGTGGCTACTACGTATTGCCGCTGTTGGTGTGCATTCCTTTTCTTTTGTTTCCCGCGTGGCTGTCTATCCGCATTGCCATGCGTCCCTGGAACAAGGTCGTCACTGAAATTGCCTTCCGAACGCCAGAAGATCTCTCGCCCTTAAAAGAAGTGCCAAAACACAGGGAGCTTCGCCAAATGGTCGATGCGGTTAATGGATTCCTCACCAGAGTGCGAGAAAGCACGGAAAGGGAACGGGTTTTCATAGCCGATGCCGCTCACGAACTGCGTACTCCCCTGGCGGCGATGCGCATCAATGTTGAGGCCTTGCAAGCCTATATAAACAGCGATAGCCAACAGGAGTTACTTGCAGGGATTATTCGCAGCAATAGCCGTGCGGCTCGTCTCGTCAATCAGTTGCTGCTGCTGATGCACAGCGAAGCGCGTACAGACACGGTTATGGCGCCGGTGCCGCTGACGACGCTCATACAAGAGCGAATGGCTGCACTGGCACCGCTGGCGGCTGAACGTAGTATTGAACTCGAATTCTACTCTCATGATGAAATCTGGATTACCGGTGTCAGGGAACGCCTGATGTCGCTGATCGACAACGTCATTGAAAATGCCGTGAAATACAGTCCTGAGGGCGGACGGGTTGTGGTAGAGGTACGATCATCTGATGCATCCACTCAGCTATGTGTCTCAGACGCGGGGCCAGGCATTCCCGTTGAATTGAGGGAGCGGGTGTTCGACAGATTTTTTCGCGATCCCAATCAGGTGCAAAGCGGGAGTGGATTGGGGCTTGCAATTGTCAACGCGGTTGCGCAGCAACACAACAGCAGCGTAAGCCTGAGTACCTCTGCCGAAGGTGGGCTCATGGTTACGGTTAATTTCCCAAACCACACGTCCGCCTGAACGAAAACACGGTTTTTGAACCCAGCCCGCCGGAGAGTATCCCCGTTCGGGCCCCTTCCAAAATGCTTTCCGAATACCGCCCC
Organism: Kosakonia sp. WA-90; assembly: GCF_039871955.1. Taxonomy (NCBI): domain Bacteria; kingdom Pseudomonadati; phylum Pseudomonadota; class Gammaproteobacteria; order Enterobacterales; family Enterobacteriaceae; genus Kosakonia; species Kosakonia sp. WA-90. The sequence continues at coordinate 7,965 of NZ_JBDPLJ010000008.1, read as the reverse complement.
TAACGTCTTACGAACATCTGCTAAATGGCCAGGATCGTCTACCGGTCAGGCATCAGCCCACATTGAATGTGAGATCAGCGTTGCCTTTTGTGCACACCGGAAACTTATTTTTACGAGTCAGGTCACCCGTAGACTTCTTCAAAAAAATTGCCGTATTTGTTATATTATTGCTCATTGATTATTCACCTCTGCGGTGCCAAAAAGAACAAGATTCACCGCAACCCAGGACAATGAAATGTTAGATTACCGCTTCCCGACAGCTTTGCAGATGGTTCTCAGCGTAGCGATGGCGGAGCAATTGGGTGAACGTTCGACAAGTGCGATTCTGGCCTACGGTTTGGAAGCGAATCCGAGCTTTATCCGCAAATTAATGGTTCCGCTCACGCGTGACGGCATTATCGTCTCAACGCTTGGCCGCAACGGTTCTATTCACCTTGGTCGCCCGGCGGAAAAGATCACTCTGCGCGATATTTATGTTTCCGTCACCGAAGATAAAAAGCTGTGGGCGTCGCGTCCCGATATACCGGCTCGCTGCGTGGTCAGTGCCAACGCGTGCTGGTACTTCAAATCTATCGCCGATGAAGCAGAGCAGGCTTCGTTAGAGGTGTTAGCTCGCCATACCGTGGCAAGCGCGCTGGCAGAAGTCAAAAAAGCCAATACCAGCGGGTTCGATCTGGTGCCTGACATTGTTGCCCAGCATAAAAAAGCGCTTTGATTCTTTTCTGATGACAAAAAAAACCGCCTTCACAGTGAAGGCGGTTTTTTGTTATCTGCAACAACTCAGGCAGGCAAAACGTCCCTTGCTGATTTGTCACGCGTAACAAGTTTACGCAGCGTTACGTAAAACACCGGTGTCAGGAACAGACCAAACAGCGTCACGCCCAGCATACCGGAGAACACCGTGATCCCGGTGACGCCGCGCACTTCTGCCCCCGCGCCGTGGCCGAGGATCAGCGGAATGGTCCCGGCAATAAACGCAATGGAGGTCATCACAATCGGGCGTAAACGCAGGCGACACGCCTCCAGCGCCGCTTCCATGATACCTTTCCCCTGAATTTCCAGCTCGCGGGCAAACTCAACGATAAGAATCGCGTTTTTACAGGCCAGTCCCATGAGAACCACCAGACCGACCTGCACGAACACGTTGTTATCCCCACCGGTCAGCCAGACGCCAAACAGCGCGGACAGCATCGTCATCGGTACGATAAGGATCACCGCCAGCGGCAGGGTCCAGCTTTCATACAGCGCTGCCAGCACCAGGAAAGCCAGCAGAACCGCAACCGGGAAGACAATCAGTGCCGTATTGCCCTGAGTGGCCTGCTGGAAGCTCAAATCCGTCCACTCAATATTCATCCCATTCGGCAGTATTTGCTTCGACATTTTGTCCAGTTGCGTCATCGCCTGCGAAGAAGAGAGTATGCGAGGATCCGCGTCGCCAATGAGATCCGCTGCCGGATAACCATTGTAGCGAATCACCGGATCCGGCCCGTACGTCGTCGTGATCTTCACCATACTGCCGATCGGCACCATTTCACCCTGATTATTACGGGTGCGCAGATTAGCAATATCTTCCACGCTGTCGCGGAACGGTCCGTCTGCCTGCGCCATCACACGCCAGGTACGCCCGAACTGGTTGAAATCATTCACATAAGACGAACCCAGATAGGTTTGCAGCGTACCGAAAAGATCGGTCAGCGACACCCCCTGCGCTTTCGCCTTATCACGATCGACCTGCACATCCAGCTGCGGAACGTTAGCCTGATAGGTTGAGATAGGGAAATGCATCCCTGGCGTCTGCATAATCGCACCGGACATCATGTTCACCGCGTTTTGCAACGCACCATAACCAAGACCAGCACGATCCTGTATGTACAGCGAATAACCAGACCCCTGACCCAACCCTAAAATCGGCGGCGGCAAAATAGAGAAGCCAAAGCCCTGCTGGATTTGTGCAATTTTCGCGTTGATCTCAGCGTTAATCTCCGCCGCAGAATGTTTACGCTGGTCAAACGGTTTCAGGCCAAAAAAGACCGTCCCGGTATTCGGCGTATTGGTGAATTGCAACGCATTAAGCCCAGGAAAGGCGACCGCATAATCCACCCCTTCGGTGTTCATGCCGATTTCGCTCATTTTGCGGATCACCGCATCGGTGCGTGCCAGCGAAGAGCCTTCCGGCATTTTCACACCGCCAATTAAATAGAGCTTATCCTGTGTGGGAATAAACCCGCCGGGTACGGCTTTAAACATGACGCCAGCGGCACAGAGCAGCAGCACATACACAATAAACACCGCACCCCGTCGTCCAAGCGTTTTGCCAACCAGCCCCTGATAGCGGTTCGAGCTACGGTGGAAAAAGCGGTTAAACGGACGGAAAAGCCAACCGAACAGACGATCAATAAGCCTGGTAGGGAAGTCTTTCTGTGCGCCGTGCGGCTTTAACAGCATGGCCGCCAGCGCTGGCGAGAGCGTCAGCGAGTTGATGGCGGAGATCACTGTTGAAATCGCGATCGTCACCGCAAACTGTTTGTAAAACTGACCGGTTACCCCGGAAAGAAACGCCATCGGTACGAACACTGCACAGAGCACCAGCGCAATCGCGATAATCGGCCCGGATACTTCACGCATCGCCTGATGCGCTGCCTGAAGGGGAGCCAGTCCCTCTTCGATATTGCGCTCAACGTTTTCCACCACCACGATGGCATCATCCACCACGATACCGATAGCCAACACTAGCCCGAACAAACTCAGGGTGTTAAGTGAAAAACCAAGCAGGTAGAGAATACTGAACGTACCCACAACCGATACCGGCACCGCGATCAATGGGATAATCGACGCGCGCCAGGTTTGCAGAAACAGGATCACCACCAGTACAACCAGCACCACCGCTTCCAGCAATGTTTGCACGACCGCGCGAATCGAATCGCGAACAAACACCGTAGGATCGTAAGGTGCCGCCCATTTCATATCTTCCGGGAAACGCGTGGCCAGTTCGTCCATTTTGGCGCGCACCGCGTTAGACAAATCGATGGCGTTCGCCCCCGGAGACTGGAAGATACCAATCCCGACTGCGTCTTTATTGTTAAGCTGGGAACGCAGTGCATAGCTGCCAGACCCCATTTCTATACGCGCCACGTCGCGCAGGCGTACCAGCGAGCCGTCTTGCGCCGTTTTCAGAATAATATTGCCAAACTCTTCTTCGGTGTGCAGGCGACCCTGAGCGTTAATGGAGATCAGGAAATCGCTCTCTTTCGGCAGCGGCTCAGCACCAAGCTGCCCGGCGGAAACCTGTACGTTTTGCTCCTGCATCGCCGTGACCACATCCGAAGCAGTCAATCCGCGCGCCGCGACCTTATCGGGATCCAGCCAGATGCGCATCGCGTATTCGCCCGAACCAAAAATCTGAATTTGGCCGACACCGGGAAGACGCGCCAGTTCATCCTTCACTTTGAGCGTGGCGTAGTTACGCATATACAGTGAATCGTATTTACCGCCGGGCGAAAACAGATGCACCACCAGCGTCAGCGTCGGCGATTGTTTCTGGGTGGTGATGCCCAAACGCCTTACATCTTCCGGCAAACGCGCCTCAGCCTGTGATACCCGGTTTTGTACCTGAACCTGCGCCTGATCGGGATCCGTACCCGGACGGAAAGTAACGGTGGTCACCAGTACGCCGTCGGAGCCTGCAACGGATTTCATGTACATCATGTTTTCAACGCCATTGATCGCTTCTTCCAAGGGCGTCGCCACAGTCTCTGCAATCACTTTCGGGTTGGCACCCGGATACTCCGCACGCACCTGCACGCTTGGCGGCACGACGTCCGGATATTCGCTGACCGGCAGCAGCGGGATAGCGATTAATCCGGTGACAAAAATTAGAATCGACAGCACTGCGGCGAAAATCGGCCTGTCGATAAAAAAGCGGGAAAAGTCCATGTGTCGGATTCTCAAATAAGGGATCAGTTGAGGGCAGTGCTGGCGGTCATGGCAACGGTTTTCGCGTTAACCGGCATACCCGGCATAAACACTTTTTGTAAACCATCGACGATGACTTTATCGCCCGGCTTCAACCCTTGCTGCACGATGCGTAAACCGGCAGCCAGACGCCCCGGCGTGATATCGCGACGCTGCGCTTTACCATCTTTATCAACGATATAAACATATTTGCGATCCTGATCGGTCAGCACCGCTTTGTCGTCAATCAGCGTGGCTTTGAATTCAGCGCTACCCGGCAGCCGTACGCGAGCAAACAGTCCCGGCGTGAACTGACGCTGCGCGTTATCCAACAGCGCGCGCATACGGATCGTGCCGGTACTCGGCGTTAACTGATTATCAAGAAAATCCACTTTCCCCTGGTGAGGGTAGCCCTCCTCGCCAACAAGGCCAATCTCAACCGGTAGCGCCAGGTGATTGCTGGACGCCCCTTGCCCACTGCGGGCAAGATTTTGATAGTGGAGGTAAGTCGACTCATCCACGTCAAAATAGACGTAAACCGTCTTCTGCGAGACCAGCGTGGTGAGCACGCTGGCGCTGTCACCGGCAGTGACCAGATTACCGCTGGTGATCAACGCACGGCTGGCGCGGCCATCGATAGGCGCGGTGACTTTGGTGAAATCCAGATTAAGTTGCGCCGCGTCAACCGCCGCCTGCGCTGCGCGAATGTCGGCCTGTGCCTGGACGGCAGCTGAACGGCGCTGCTCCCATTCTTCACGGGATACCAGATTGGTATGGATTAATTTATTGGTACGCTCAGCCTCACTTTGCGCCAGGCTGGCCTGCGTTTTGGCTCTCGCTAACGTTGCCTGCGCCTGTTCCAGCGCGGCACGATAGGTTCGGTCATCGATAGTGAACAGCACATCGCCCTTTTTCACCTCCTGGCCGTCGGTGTAATTCACTTTATCAATGTAGCCAGATACACGGGGGCGTAGCTGAACACTTTCCACCGCTTCAATCCGACCGTTAAAGCTATCCCACTGACTAATGGATTTCACGACCACATCAGCGGCGCTGACGGCGGGAGCTTGTGGCACGGCGTTCTGCGCGACACCGTCATCGCAGCCGACAAGCAGTACGGAGAGTAACATTACTCCCAACGCATGCAGATGAAAGTTAACCCAAGGTTTTTGCAGGCTCATTATTTTTATTCCGCTAATTGTAGCCGCCGGGCAAGACGCAGTAGAAGACACCGCGCCACTTCCTTTGTCCGGTCTGGCTTCAGGCCATTTGTGTCGTTCATCGCCACAAAACTGTAACAGTTACGAATACACTATCGCGGGGATTGTAGGGAGGCGCTAAATTTAGTGCAACAATAATTAATACACTTTATGTGCTATTTTGGTCAGCGCAAAAGACGCAATTCCGGCAAGGTCTTAAATGCAACAATAAAACTTGCAATTAATGCAAAATCGGGCCACCTTTAAATGCAACAGATAAAGATACCTTTTAAGCTGCGTGGGGGAACGAAATGAACACTGACGCATTTATGCACGATTTACTCGACTGGATCGACAACAACCTTGAAAGCCGTCTGGACATTGGCACCGTTTCCCGGCGCGCGGGCTATTCGAAATGGCACCTCCAGCGGATATTCAAAGAACATACTGGCTATACCCTCGGCGAGTATATTCGCGCACAAAAACTGAAAAAATCGGTCGAGCGCTTAACGCACAGCTCTGAACCGATTTTGAACGTGGCGATCGCGTTGGGCTTTGACTCTCAGCAATCCTTCAATCGCAGTTTCAAGCGCCAGTATGGCGTGGCACCCGGAGTATGGCGCCGTAGTATGGGCACCTCTGCAATGCGGACATTACGCCAGCAATCCACATAACATGTCGTCGTTTTCGCGGCAGCCCGTGCAGGATGAAATCGTCAACCTGATAACAGCGCTACGGGCAGGCCGCCCGGCGTGTCCGGTTTGATGTTTCATCCAGACGCCGATGTTAACCTGAGCAAGATTACCCGTCAGCGGCTGGTGTAAGGACAGTAAAGAAGCGTTAATTCCGCTTGCTCCGTATGGGATGCGTAAACGCCGATTTTCGCCGATATCAGCTTTATCACTGCAACCAGGCTTGATTCATTATGAAACTTAAAAACATCACTCACTCATGAAATTTAAGAAAATGAACATCATAAACTAATGAGTACACCTGAGAATTTCGACGAGCATACTCTTATGACACATTGGCTGTGCATCACAGGTCGAGAGATTACTCTACTCTCTACTGCCGACATTCCCATTTAAACCCTTAAAACAAGCTTTACATGTACAGCATGTAAATTCCACAAACGTCTGTTGAGTGCCAAAAGCGGACATTGAAAACGTACAGTATATTACCCGATGCGGGCAAAGCAGAACCAGTAACCCCCTAGAAATGATAGAGGAGTGCAACTCCTCTATCACGACAATCAATTAAACCTATAAATTATCGAAAGCAAAATGACGCAGAAAACTATCAGAATGAATAGTTTCAATGTGTTAGGAAATTTATCCTTCCAGAAAGTCAATGACAACTGATCTTCAATCCACCTTTTTTCCATTTCACTAAAGAATTTATAATGAGCATACCAATTGCTCCCACAAATTTGTTTGGTGATAGTGGTTTCATAAAATTCTTTCATCAGAATGTCAAGTTGTCCAATATATTTAACAGAATCCGGTTCGTTTTCTGATTTCGCATCGTAATAGAATCTTTCAATCTTTCTGAAGATTGCTGTTTGCTTCTTACCTGCTTCTTCATATTTACTTTTATCACCATCATAGAAATTGATGTACAAACTGCCAATACTCAAAATGATAAAAATGGCTGCAATATGCTTAGAACTCATTTCGTCCATGTAAAGGCCTAAAATAGAGACTGCTAATGATATGATGCCAATCCAGCCAGGAATTTTGCTGACAATATCAAATGTAGCAAAGTTTTTCTTAGCACCAAATCCAACATTATATCCAGCAGTAGCAATATGAGATAATAGGTCATTTTTTTGCATAATAATTACTCGATTGGTATGTCGATAACGTTTTGGGCAATTACTATATGGTTCTTAACTATGTAACACCAAACCTTGTGAGCACCTCTAAATTTTGTATGTTCAGTATGAGTTACTTGACCTAAAACTATTTGGCCTCGAACTTCATCACGCTGTTCAGCTTCTCGACCTCTATTCAAGACTTTCCAGTAAATATCATAAGGTTCGGGAATGAGATCCAAACTTGCCTGGTTGATCGAAAATGATAAAGTTCTATTCGGTGGTAACCAAGAACGAGCTATATCCGACAGGTAAGCCCTAATCGAACGGTCCCTATACCCGTTTTCTTTGACAATGCAGTTAACTTCGAGGGGATATCTTATATCAACATCATCAAACTTTTCATCTGTAAACTCTTCCGTATTGCGCCATGTCTGAGCCGTATAGGACTCATTGATGAAATTAGCTGACTCTAACCCCTGAGAGTCACGCATTTCTACAGCTACTTTAGGGAAAGTTAGCCCGAAAACTTCTCGCCAGTGTTCATGGCATTTCTTTGTCGAGCCATTCTCATAAGCTTCAATCGCTTGTGTACATAATTTAAAGGCTCGTTTTGCTTGCCGCTGAAAATTTCTATAGACCTTAACTCTCTGCCCACTTCCTATCGCTGCATAATGTTCATGTGCATCTTCTTGATGCAAAAAGTCAAAGAAGTCTCGACACATAAGCCCATAACTGACCATTCCGGTATTATCGTAATCATCTGTTTGTTTCAGAAATCTCCAGGCTAATGTGTCAATGAGAAGTCCCCCCATATCAATGGTGTTTCTATTTTTCCAGGCTCTTAACATGCGGCAAAGATTATGAAGATTACTACTTTTGTTATTACGGTGACCTGCTCCCCATTGATTAACACACGACGATGTTAGTAATGTCTTCATCAGCAACGTGAGGACATCCCCATGAAGAAGCGTTTTTCTGACGAACAGATCATCAGTATTC
>NZ_JBDPLJ010000007.1:0-263422 GCF_039871955.1 Kosakonia sp. WA-90 | reverse complement strand
CCCGAAGGGGTGAGCCGCTTGCGGCGAATAATCGAACGAAGTTCGATGGAGAGTCCGGAAAACAGAAAGCAAAAACCCAGCCGTAGGCTGGGTTCTCTGAATAAGTGGTGCTCGGACCCGGACTAACGCCGCAGGCGTTGAACAGCGCGCTTGTCGCGCTGGCCCCGAAGGGGTGAGCCGCTTGCGGCGAATAATCGAACGAAGTTCGATGGAGAGTCCGGAAAACAGAAAGCAAAAACCCAGCCGTAGGCTGGGTTCTCTGAATAAGTGGTGCCCGGACTCGGAATCGAACCAAGGACACGGGGATTTTCAATCCCCTGCTCTACCGACTGAGCTATCCGGGCAACGGGGCGCATTAAACCTGATTCACCGCGCTCCGTCAACGAAATTTCTTTAATTCGTTGCAGACTGCACAATCTATCACCACTTTGTTGAAAACGCACGCCGTGTCAGGCAAAAAACGCTGTCCACAGTGCGGAAATCGGCATGGCGATCACCAGTGCAGGCAGCATATTCGCCACGGCAAACATCTTAATCCCGCAAATGCGCAGCCCGGTTGCCAGCAGCAAAATTCCGCCCACAGCAGTGAAATCTCCCATCATGGCGGGCGTGGTCAGCGGCAGGATGAGTGTTGCGCAGGTGGCGAGCGTAAGCTGAATAATCAGCATCGGTACGCAAATGATCGCCACGGCAAACCCGAGCGAGGTGGCAAAGATAACCGCCGTAAAGAAATCCAGAAACGCCTTGGCGATAAGAATGCTTGGATCGCCGGTCATCCCTTCGCGCATCGCGCCAAAAATCCCGGTGCCGCTGGCGCAGAACAGAATAATGATGGCCACCAGACTCTGAATAAACGATTCATGCGCGCTATTGGCTTCGCCGCTTTTGCGCTTTAGCACCAGGTTGCGCAGGGCGTTAACGCCACCGCTGATCCCGCGCTCAACGTAACACAGCTCGCCAATTAACGTGCCGACCAGCGTGGCGAGCACCATCACCGGCAGGTTGACACACTTGATCACCAGCAAAACACCGATCCCCAATGATGCGAGGCCGAATATCGATGGCATAGAAGAGCGTACGCGCTCCGGCAGACGGTGGCTGAGCAGCGCACCGAGGCTACCGCCGATTAAAACGGCAGCAGCATTAATAAAGGGACCCGTTAACACACCCTCTCTCCCTGATGTTCATAAAACTGAATAAGATAACGCACAGAATAGCATTTTTATGCGGTTGAGCCGCCCCGTTGGTTGCACCACCCGGGGAAAGATGCCATGATTGCGCGAATTTTCCTCTACCTTCACGGGGCTGCCTGATGACGTACATTAACACTGTTTGTCACACGCTTTACGCCAGCATGCGAATGGGCGCCCGTATCGTTTTGTCCCCTACGTCTCTCACCATGCGGTGAGGGTATCGTACGCTCACTGTAGGACAACAGTAAGATCAGAAGCTGTCTGCTTTTACTGATGTCTGGCGGTCGGAGCTGGTCCCAGTCAGACACGTTCGTTGGGTGAAGCCACCGCTTTGCCCGGGGTCTTTTACTCCCCTGAAACGGGTATTCGTGCTTATGAAATCAATGAAAATTGCCGTCAGCCGTGAGCTGGTGTCCCAACTTTCCACTCACCGCGAAGCCGTGACGCTGGACAGTACCGATTTTACGGATGTGGCGGCAGTCGTCATGACGGTGGCGGAGAGTCATAGTGGCATTCTGGCGTTGCTGAAACGGACTGGCTTTAATCTGCCGGTGTTCTTGTTTGCTAACGAGCCTGTTGAAATGCCGGACGGTGTAACGGCAGTGATCGGCGGTAAAGCGCAGGACTGGCTGGAGCTGGAAACTGCCGCCTGCGATTATGAAGACCATCTGTTGCCACCCTTTTTCGATACGCTGCGCCAGTACGTTGAGATGGATAACAGCACCTTTGCTTGCCCCGGACATCAGCACGGCGCGTTTTTTAAAAAGCACCCGGCCGGGCGACAGTTCTATGATTTTTTCGGTGAAAACGTCTTTCGCGCCGACATGTGCAACGCGGATGTCAAACTGGGCGACTTGTTGATCCATGAAGGATCCGCCAAGCATGCGCAAAAATTTGCCGCCAAAGTGTTTAACGCTGACAAAACCTATTTTGTGCTTAACGGCACTTCCGCCGCCAACAAAGTGGTAACGAACGCGCTGTTGACGCGTGGCGACCTGGTGTTGTTCGACCGCAATAACCACAAATCCAACCATCATGGCGCGCTGATCCAGGCGGGTGCGACGCCGATCTATCTTGAAGCCGCGCGTAATCCGTTTGGTTTTATCGGTGGTATTGATGAGCATTGCTTTGATGAAAAATATCTGCGCGATGCGATCCGCGAAGTCGCCCCGGAAAAAGCTAACCAGCCGCGCCCGTTCCGCCTGGCGGTGATCCAGCTTGGCACATACGATGGCACCATTTACAACGCCCGCCAGGTGATCGACAAAATCGGCAGCCTGTGTGATTACATTCTGTTTGACTCCGCGTGGGTGGGCTACGAGCAGTTTATTCCGATGATGGCGGATTGCTCGCCGCTGCTGCTGGAGCTCAATGAAAATGATCCGGGGATCTTCGTCACCCAGTCAGTGCACAAACAGCAGGCGGGGTTCTCGCAAACATCGCAAATCCATAAAAAAGATAACCACCTGCGTGGTCAGGCGCGTTTTTGCCCGCATAAGCGGCTCAACAACGCCTTTATGCTGCATGCGTCCACCAGTCCGTTTTACCCGTTGTTCGCAGCGCTGGACGTTAACGCCAAAATTCACCAGGGCGAGAGCGGTCGCCGCCTGTGGGCGGAGTGCGTGACTCTGGGGATTGAAGCGCGCAAAGCGATCATCGCCAACTGCAAAATGATCAGGCCATTTGTGCCGCCAGAAATCGCCGGTCGACCGTGGCAGGATCATCCTACGGAGAATATTGCCCGCGAACGTCGTTTCTTCAGTTTTGAACCGGGCGATAAATGGCACGGGTTTGAGGGCTATGCGCGGGAACAGTACTTTGTTGATCCCTGCAAGCTGCTACTGACCACGCCAGGTATTGATGCTGAAACCGGCGAGTACACAGAGTTCGGTATTCCGGCGACCATTCTTGCGCACTTCCTGCGCGAAAACGGCATTGTGCCGGAGAAGTGCGATCTCAATTCAATCCTGTTCCTGCTGACACCAGCGGAAAGCGAAGAGAAGATGGCGCAACTGGTGGCGATGCTCGGTCAGTTCGAACAGCATATTGAAGACGATACGCCGCTGGCGGATGTGCTGCCGACCATCTTCAACAAATATCCGGTGCGCTACCGCGATTACACGCTGCGCGAACTGTGCCAGGAGATGCATGATTTATATGTCAGCTTCGGGGTGAAAGATCTGCAAAAAGCGATGTTCCGCAAAGAGAGCCTGCCCCCAGTGGTGATGAATCCGCAGGATGCCAACAGCGAATTTATTCGTGGCAATGTGGAATTGGTGCGCATCAGCGAAGCGGAAGGGCGTATTGCCGCTGAAGGCGCGCTCCCGTACCCACCGGGGGTGCTGTGTGTGGTGCCGGGGGAAGTATGGGGTGGCGCGGTGCAACGCTATTTCCTGGCACTGGAAGAGGGCGTAAATCTGTTGCCGGGCTTCTCGCCGGAATTGCAGGGCGTCTATTCCGAAACGGATGCGGACGGGATCAAGCGTTTGTACGGGTATGTGTTGAAGTAGTTTTTCCCCTCACCCCAGCCCTCTCCCCTGAGGGGAGAGGGAGATGTGTATGGCGCCGTTTTCCATCCTCTCCCCTGGGGGAGAGGGCAATCATCACGCGGCTACGCGCCGGTACATACGGCGTGGATGCCCAATCTTGCCGTATTGCATCTCTACCGCCAGAAAACCCGCCTCCACGCAGTGTTCCAGGTAGCGTCGGGTAGTGGTTTTACTCAGCCCCGTTTCGCTTACCACTTCATCAACGGAAAAACAGCGTTCAGCCTCATCAGCAAACAACTTTTGCACCAGCGCCAGCGTATTCTCTTCAATACCTTTACTGCCGTTATCCTGGCGGTAGTTTTTGGCCTGTAGCTGATAGAGCGAGTCAACGTTCTGCTGGTCGACGATTTTCCATACCCGTTGCTGCTCGGCAAATTGCACAAAACGCTCCAGCGACTGGCTTAACCGCTTCCAGGACACCGGTTTGAGGATATAGTCGAAAGCGCCGTTGCGGATAGCCAGGCTACAGGTGTCCATATCGCTGGCGGCGGTGATAAAAATGACCGAACAGTTGGCGCGGGTAATCAGCGGATCGCTGATAAGCGTAATGCCTTTACCGTCCGGCAGGTAATTGTCGAGTAAAACCAGTTGCGGCTGCGTACTGTTCAGCAACACCTTTGCTTCGGCAAGGGATGAGGCAATGCCCACCAGACGTAAACGCGGATGTTTGCTGATCAGTTCAGCATGAAGCTGCGCAAGCGCGTTTTCATCTTCTACTATCAGCACGTCTATCAGTTCATGTCGCATAATTCTGATCTTCCAGGGTCGGTACGGGACGCTGTACGTTGCCCGCTTCAGGAATAAACAAAGAAAAAATCGCACCGCGGGGATCGTTATCAGAAACGTCGATCGATCCGCCTACCTGTGTCACATAACTGGCAATCAAATAGAGGCCAATACCATGATCGCCACTGTGTTTGGTGGTCATCCCGCGTTCAAAAATGTGCTCGCGAATAGTCGGATCGATACCGATACCGCGATCCGCTACTTCAATAATCAGCTCCCGTTCATTCAGCAGGATCAATACTTCCACCGGTTCGTGCGGCAGCGCTGCACGCTGCGTTGCCTCAATGGCGTTATCCAGCAGATTGCCGATGATCGAGATCAGTTCCGCTTCCCCCAGCGCGAGACAGGCGCGATCCATCCTGCACAGCGGATCAAACGCCAGTTCGACGCCTTTTTCACGGGCGCGCGCCGCTTTGCCCAACAGCAGCCCGCATAAGGTCGGCGAGCTAAAACGCGACGAGATAAAGTCCAGCAATTCCTGCGCATGCTCAGACTGCGCCTGAATGTAACGCACCGCCTCGTCGTAACGCTCCATATGCAGCAGACCCGAGAGTGTGGTCATGCGGTTTAATTGCTCGTGGCGCATAATGCGCAGGTTATCAACATAGCGTTTAACCTGACTGAGTTGCGCGCTGAGGCTGTCTATCTCATTGCGGTCGCGGAAGGTGATTACCCAGCCCTGTAATTTATCCTCCAGCATAATGCGCACCCGACTGGCGATCACTGTTAAGGTGTTAAAACAGCAGATCTCATCGTGGGTGTCGTGCTCCAGCATCACCGTGCGGGTGAAAAAGGGCACCGGTGCAATCACGTCGCCAATGGCAAGTCCGCGCAGGGCACGGGTAGGTTGGCTCAGTCCCAACAGTTTGCGCGCGGCCTGGTTTATCACCTCAATGCGCAGTTCGCTGTCGACGGCGATCACCCCTTCATAAATGGACTCCATCATTGCTTTTTGCTGGCGCACTAACAGACCAATTTCCCGCGGTTCCAGCGAGAAGATCTGTTTTTTAATTCCGCGGGTGAAAAACCAGGAAAAGATAAAGAGCGCGACGAGCAGCAACACGGCAGCAATAAAAATATTGATCGCTTTGCCAAGCGTAATAGTATCCAGATAGCTGGTCAGATATCCCACGGAAACAATTCCCACGACCTGCCCGTTATCGTCGAATATCGGCGCTTTACTGCGCAGGGAAATACCTAAGCCTCCTTTGCGGATCGTGGTGGTAGTTAAACCTCGCAGCACTTCTTCGTTATCGCCGCCTATCAGCGTCTTACCCACAACATTGGCATGTACCGAGTGAAATAAATGCAGGCCCTTATTATCACCGATAACAATAAAGCTGGCGTCACTGTGGGATACTACCTGATGCATAAACTGGGTAATTGCCGGAATATCTTTTTCAGCAACAGCCTTGCGTAAATTCGGAATAATCGCTATTTCTTCAGCTTGTATTTTTGCTCTGACGCTCATTTCCTGGTATAGCTGACGACCGACATCCTTGTAATAATAAACGCCCAGCAAGGCAAAAAGGCCGGAGAAGAAAAGCACCAGCGAAATAAAAAGTTTGATTTGAAAGGATACTTTCATGACGGTACGCACAGCAGCCAACAATGCGCCAATCTACCATCTTTTTTTGCTGCCGTACGCAGTTTACTGGAAACTTGTGATCCCTTGCACAGCAAGCGCTGACGCTGAAAAACGGCCTGTTAAATATTCTTTTTGGGAAATGTTATTAAGTTGTATTTCTATATATAAAAACCATAAAAACCACGCGCATTATTAAGGCGCAAATCACACAAAATAAAAGAAACCATAAAAACCATAGGCGCCATTAAAACTCCAATTTTATTATGCAGCTCCTCACATAAAGTGTGTGTTTAGCCCTTTAGTCTGTACGCACAAAATAACCAAGGGGCTTAATTATGAGCACAACTGACGATTCATTTTCTGTTACCTCTGAATCGCTGGCGATTCAAAAAACATCACTTAAAGATAAGTGGTGGCACATTATGGATACCTGGAAGGTAGGGATTATTCCACTGCCGTTATTCCTGCTGGCGGGGGCGTTGATTGCGATTGACTGTCTGGGCGGCAAGCTTCCCAGCGATATCGTGGTGATGGTCGCTACGCTGGCGTTCTTCGGCTTTGCCTGTGGTGAATTCGGTAAGCGTTTGCCGATCATCGGTAAGCTGGGCGCTGCGGCGATTTGCGCAACCTTTATTCCTTCGGCGATGGTCTATTACGGTCTGCTGCCGGACGTGGTCGTGGAATCTACCACCAAGTTCTATAAATCCACCAACATTCTCTATCTCTATATCTGCTGCATCATTGTCGGCAGCATCATGAGCATGAACCGCACCACCCTGATTCAGGGTTTCCTGCGTATCTTCTTCCCGATGCTGTGCGGTGAAATTGTTGGCATGCTGGTAGGCATGGGCGTTGGCCTGATGCTCGGTATGGAACCGTTCCAGATCTTCTTCTTTATCATTCTGCCGATCATGGCCGGTGGTGTGGGTGAAGGGGCGATTCCGCTCTCTATTGGTTACGCCACGCTGCTGCATATGGATCAGGGTGTTGCACTGGGTCGTGTACTGCCAATGGTAATGCTGGGTGGCCTGACTGCCATCATTATCTCTGGTTGTCTGAACCAGCTCGGTAAACGCTTCCCACATTTGACCGGTGAAGGCCAACTGATGCCTAACCGCAGCAACGGTGATGAACAGGCTCCGGCGGCACCGGCATTCTCCGGCAAAACCGATGTGACCACTATCGCAGCTGGCGCACTGTTGGCAGTACTGCTGTACATGATCGGCATGCTTGGCCACAAACTGATTGGCCTGCCTGCACCGGTCGGCATGTTGTTTGTTGCTGTCCTGATCAAGCTGGTACATGGCGTTTCTCCGCGCCTGCTGGAAGGCTCTCAGGTGGTGTACAAATTCTTCCAGACCTCGGTCACCTATCCGATTCTCTTCGCGGTTGGCGTGGCGATCACGCCGTGGGAAGAACTGGTTCACGCTTTCACCATCGACAACTTGCTGGTGATCGTGAGTACCGTTTCCGCACTGGTTACGACTGGCTTCTTCGTGGGTAAAAAGATCGGCATGCATCCTATTGATGTGGCCATCGTTTCCTGCTGCCAGAGCGGTCAGGGCGGGACAGGGGATGTTGCCATCCTGACGGCGGGTAACCGCATGAGCCTGATGCCGTTTGCACAGATTGCGACCCGTATTGGCGGCGCGATCAACGTGTCGGTGTCACTGCTGGTCCTTGGCAATTTCCTCGTTTGATTAAGCATTACAGGAACTGATATGAAACTCGCAAGCTTTGTCCATCAGGGGATCCGTAGCTACGGCATCGTCAAGGCTGATGGCGTCATCAATCTGGGTAAGCGCCTGGGCGATCGTTACGGTGATTTGAAATCACTGCTCGCGGCCAACGCGCTGAACGAGGCACAGCAGTTTGTCGGTGAAGCACCGGAACTCCGCTTCGATGATCTCGATTTTCTGCCCGTGATCGATAACCCCGGCAAAATTCTCTGTGTTGGCATGAACTACGCCGAAAAACGCAAAGAATTTGATCAGCACAACCCGGCACCGACGCTGTTTGTCCGCTTTGCCGACTCGCAGACCGGGCATAACGCACCGGTGCTTAAACCGCGTCACTCCAGCGAATTCGACTACGAAGGCGAACTGGCGGTGATCATGGGTAAAGGTGGTGAAAATATTTCCCGCGAGACGGCGTTAAGTCATGTGGCGGGTTATAGCTGCTATATGGATGGTTCCGCACGTGACTGGCAGCACACCTGGTTTACCGCAGGCAAAAACTGGCGGCAGACAGGCGCGTTTGGCCCGTGGATGACCACCGCGGATGAGATCCCGGATCCGCATGCGCTTGCTATCCGTACCTGGCTGAATGGCCGTATGGTGCAGGACGACAACACCGCCAGCATGATCCATAAGGTGGCCGAGCTTATCGAGTACATCAGTACCTTCACCAGCCTGACGCCAGGCGACGTCATCATCACCGGTTCACCGGGCGGCGTCGGCAAAAAGCGTAACCCGCCGCTGTTCATGAAAGCGGGCGATCGCATTGAAGTGGAAATCGAGAATATCGGTCACCTCAGCAATGTGATTATCGATGCGCCAGCGCATGCGCTGACGGCGGCGCACTAAGGACGAAGGCAACACCATGCAAGCACGACCCCCCATCGACTTCCGCGTAGCGGAAGTCAACGGCAATACTCAACGGCTGGCCTCTATCCGCACGTTGCTCGCTGACAGCGGCTTAGGTATGGACCACGATATCACCACTTTCGTTGAAGCCTGGTCGGGAAACCGACTGGTGGGTTGTGCGGGCCTGGCCGACAACGTCATCAAGTGCGTGGCAGTAGATGAAGAGATGCGCGGTGAGAACCTCAGCGCGCAACTCTTGGCAGAAGTTGAACACCTGGCGCTGGCGCGCGGCCACTTTCATCTGTTTCTGTGCACTCGCCCCTGTAACCGGGAGCGCTTTCAGCACAGCGGATTCTGGCCTGTTGCGCAGAGCGGCAATAATGCCATTCTGATGGAAAACACGCCGTCAGGGATTCAGCGCTATTGCCGCACGTTGCAGGCAGATCGCATGCCGGGAAAGCGTATTGGCGCGATTGTGATGAACGCCAATCCTTTTACCCTTGGGCATCGCCATCTGGTCGAGCAGGCTGCGCAGGCGTGCGACTGGCTGCACCTGTTTGTGGTGCGTGAAGACGCTTCGTTCTTTCCCTTTGCCGCACGCTTAAAAATGGTGAAAGCAGGTGTGTCGCATTTGGCGAACGTCACCGTGCATGAAGGCTCTCAGTACATTATTTCCCGCGCCACCTTCCCGGCCTACTTCCTGAAAGAGACCGGCAAAGTGCAGCAGGCGTGGAGCGAAATCGATCTGCTTATCTTCCGCAATTATATCGCCCCGGCGCTGGGGATTACCCACCGCTTTATCGGCAGCGAGCCGTTTTGCGATATCACCCGCCAGTACAACCAAACCATGCATCAGCTGCTGGCAGGCGTCGTGGAGGTGGTGGAAATTCCGCGCATTAAAGCCACCGGCAATGCCATCTCCGCCTCGGAAGTTCGCCGTTTACTCAAAACACACCAGTTTTCCCGCATTCGGGAAATCGTACCGGATACCACTTTCGCGCACCTTGAATCCCATTACAGCGCGGAAGTCGCTTAAAAATCAGGAATGTCATTATGAAAATTGTGAGGGAGGCGCTGGCCGGGACCATGGAGTCCAGCGACCTGATGGTGAAAATAGCCCCGACTGCGGGCGAGCTGGAAGTCGTTGTGCACAGCGAAGTGATTAAGCAGTTTGGCGATCAAATCCGCCAGGTGGTCAATGCCACGTTACGCGCGATGGACGTCCATCAGGGGCTGGTGATTATTGAAGATAAAGGCGCGCTGGATTGCGTTATTCGCGCCCGTCTGCAAATCGCTATCCTGCGTGCCGCCGAAGGCACTGAAATTGACTGGGGGAAACTGCTGTGAAAAAACTTCGTCGTAGCATGCTGTTTCTGCCAGGCGCTAACGCCGCCATGCTCTCCACCGCGTTTATCTACCGCCCGGATTCAATCATGTTCGATCTGGAAGACGCTGTCGCTCTGCGTGAAAAAGACACGGCGCGTCTGCTGGTATTTCATGCGCTGCAACACCCGATGTACCAGGACATTGAAACCGTGGTGCGCATTAACCCACTGAACACGCCGTTCGGTTTGCCGGATCTGGAAGCCGTCGTTCGCGCCGGGGTGGATGTGGTGCGCTTACCGAAGACCGACACCCCGGAAGATATCTACGAACTGGAACGCCATCTGGAACGCATTGAGCTGGCGTGCGGCCGCGAAGTGGGCTCCACACGTGTGATGGCGGCAATTGAGTCCGCTATCGGCGTTATCAATGCTGTGGCCATTGCCCGTAGTTCTCAACGTTTGATCGGTATTGCGCTGGCGGCGTTTGACTATGTGATGGATATGCAAACCGAACGTGGCGACGGCACTGAGCTGTTCTACGCGCGTTGCGCCGTACTGCATGCTGCCCGCGCCGCCGGTATTGATGCCTTTGACGTGGTGTGGTCAGACGTGAATGACGAAGCCGGTTTCCTGCGTGAAGTCGACCTGATCCGCAAAATGGGCTTTAACGGTAAGTCGTTGATTAACCCGCGTCAGATCGACCTGCTGCACAACGCCTATGCCCCCACCCAGCAGGAAGTTGACCATGCTAAACGGGTTATCGAAGCGGCGGAAGAGGGTGAACGCAACGGCCTTGGTGTTGTATCGCTGAACGGCAAAATGATCGACGCCCCCATTATTAATCACGCGCAGATGGTGCTGGAACGTGCGGCTGCGTCCGGCGTGCGTCATTAAGGACAGAACAATGAATCAAACAGAGCTTCTTCACGTTAATTTCCCCCATCTGCGTGATTTAAAACCCTTTGAGAGCGCCCATGCCGCCACGCCGTGGCTGGCGGACGTTAACAGCAAACATACGCGTAAACTCTGCGCCACGCTGGAAGATGCCATTGCCCGCAGCGGCCTGAAAGACGGTATGACGATCTCTTTCCATCATGCGTTTCGCGAAGGCGACCGCGTGATCAATAACGTGGTGGCGACGTTGGCGCGTCTGGGTTTTAAAAACCTGACGCTGGCCTCCAGTTCACTGATGACCTGTAACGATGCGCTGATCGAGCATATTCAGAATGGCGTGATCACCCGGATTTATACCTCCGGTATGCGCGGCAAGCTGGCAGATGCTATCTCCCACGGGCTGATGGACGAACCGGTACAAATTCACTCCCACGGTGGTCGCGTGAAATTGTTGCAGGACGGTGAGCTGAACATCGATGTCGCTTTCCTTGGCGTACCGTGCAGCGACGAATTTGGTAATGCCAACGGTACGCAGGGCAAATCGTCCTGCGGCTCGTTGGGTTACGCGATGGTGGATGCGCAGTTCGCCAAAAAAGTGGTGTTGCTGACCGAAGAGCTGGTGCCGTTCCCGAATATGCCGGCAAGCCTCAGTCAGAATCAGGTGGATCTGATCGTTCAGGTGGAGAGCGTTGGCGATCCGGCCAAAATTAGCGTGGGTGCAGCCCGTGTGACCAGTAACCCGCGTGAACTGATGATCGCCCGTTATGCCGCCGATGTGATTGAACACTCCGGCTATTTCAAAGACGGCTTCTCCATGCAGACGGGGTCCGGTGCGGCGTCCACCGCAGCGACCCGCTTTATGGAAGAGAAAATGGAGCGCCACGGTGTGAAAGCCCGTTTTGCGCTTGGCGGTATCACCGGTAGCCTGGTGGATCTGCATGAAAAAGGGTTAATCGAAAAACTGCTGGATACCCAGTGCTTTGACAGCGAAGCGGCGGCATCTCTGCGTCGTAACCCGAACCATGTGGAAATCTCCACCAACGTCTACGCCAACCCCGGTGGTAAAGCGGCAAGCTGCGATCAACTGGATGTGGTGATCCTCAGCGCGCTGGAAATTGACGTCGATTTTAACGTTAACGTAATTACTGGTTCCGATGGTGTGATGCGTGGCGCGTCCGGTGGTCACTGTGATGTGGCTGCAGCGGCAAACCTGACCATTGTGGTTGCGCCTCTGCTGCGTAGTCGTATCCCGACCGTGGTAAAACGGGTAACCACACTGCTGACACCAGGGGAAAGCATCGATGTGCTGGTGACCGACCACGGAATTGCCGTTAACCCGGCGCGCCCGGAAATTCGCGAACGCCTGCTGGCGGCTGGACTGAAAATCGTGGATATCGACGCGCTTTATCAACGTGCCATCTCCCTTACCGGTGAACCGAAACCGATCGCCTTTACCGACCGTATCGTCGGGGTGATCCGCTACCGCGACGGCAGCGTGATTGACGTTGTCCGTCAGGTTAAAGAGGAAAATCAATGACCACACTGACGCCCGTGAGAGCGGGCGTCAGCCTTGAAGCGCTGCTGGCGGCGAAAGATAGCCGCGCGGCGCGTCAGGCTGACTGGCTCGCTCACTATCAACAACCGGTTATTTCGCTGACGCTGGTGACGCCCGGCGCGGTTAAAGACAGTATCCGCTATCGCAATACCATGGGGGTGGCGTTGCAAGCCTGCGACCAGTTGCTGTGGCAGCATCGCTGGAACGTGCTGGACAGACAGGTGCTGTGGTTGCCAACCGGCGCAGAAGCCTTGTGGTGCGTGGCGCATCCGGCGGTGGAAATCAAAGCTTGCTGCGTGGAGATGGAGCAAACGCATCCGCTGGGTAGATTGTGGGATTTTGATGTTTTTTGCCCGGACAACGGACAAGTTGGCCGACATTCGCTGGATCTGAACACGCGCCGCTGCCTGGTATGCGACGAGCCTGCACACGGCTGCGCACGCTCTCGTCGCCATCCGGTTGAGGATGTGGTCGGGCGTGTAGAGAGATTGATTGATGGCTGGTTTGCTCGCGACTAACCCCCAACAAGACGATGTGCCCACGCTTGCCGCGCGGGCGTTGCGTATTGAACTGGATTTAACCCCGAAACCGGGGCTGGTGGACAGAGCGAATACCGGCTCGCACCAGGATATGGACCACGCTCTGTTTGTGAAGAGCATTGAGGCTATCACGCCCTGGTTTTCCGCCTTTATGCAGGCCGGGCAAGCACATGCCCATAAACCCGCCAGCGAGCAGTTACGCCTGTTACGACCTCAGGGCATCGCCTGTGAACAGGCCATGCTCAGCGCCACAAACGGGGTGAATACCCATAAAGGCGGCATCTTTTCGCTAGGGTTGTTATGTTTCGCTGCCGGGCGCTTGCAGGGGCAAAACCGAGTGGTTAGCGCTGATGCATTGTGCCGTCAGGTCAGTGAAATTTGTCGTGGCCTGGTGGCGCGTGAGCTGATGGCGCGACCGCAAGCAGCCACCGCTGGTGAGAAGCAATTTCATGCCTATGGCCTGACCGGGGCTCGCGGAGAAGTTGAACAGGGCTTTATCACCGTTCGACGCGCGGTATTGCCGTTCTGGCATCAGGAACAAGGGGAGCGCCGCTTGCACAACGCGCTGCTGCGCCTGATGGCCGCCAACGCCGATAGCAATCTGGTATCGCGTGGGGGTATGGCAGGGCTGCGTTATGTACAGGATTATGCGGCCGCATTGCTGGCGACCTCGTGGAATAGCGATTCCCTGCGGGAAATGGATAATGCGTTGATGGCGAGGCGCTTAAGCCCCGGCGGTAGTGCGGACTTACTGGCCGTCGCGTATGTGCTGGCATCGCTCCCTTAAGCTGTTTTTGCCGGAGGAATAGGGCGAGGCCATCATCCGGCAACAGGCCAATAAAAAACCCGGCGCTCAGGCCGGGTTTTTTGTCTTACGCTTTTTGCGCGACGCCTGCCGGTTCGCGCACGTGTTTGTACTTAAACATCGTGATGAACGCGAACGCCAGTACCAGCGAATAACCGGCGAAAATCAACCATACGGTTTTCCAGTCGGTCACGCCTGCAGTGGTGTAAATCTCCACCACTTTACCGCTCACCATACCGCCGAGGATGCAACCGAAACCGTTGGTCATCATCAGCAGCATACCCTGTGCACTGGCGCGGATGGCCGGGCTGACTTCTTTCTCCACAAATACGGAGCCAGAGATGTTGAAGAAGTCGAATGCACAGCCGTACACGATCATCGACAGCACCAGCAGTACGGTACCGAACGGCGTCGGGTCGCCGAAGGCGAACAGGCCAAAACGCAGCACCCAGGCGAAGATACTGATCATCATGACGTTCTTAATGCCGTAGCGGCTCATAAAGAACGGAATAGCCAGGATGAAGGCGGTTTCGGAAATCTGCGAAATCGACATCATGACCGAGGCGTGGGTCACGATAAAGCTGTTGGCAAACAGCGGGTTAGCATCGAAACTGTGCAGGAAGGTGTTGCCGAACATGTTGGTGATCTGCAACTCGGCGCCCAGCAGCATCGAGAAGATAAAGAAAATCGCCATGCGCTTGTTTTTAAACAGCGCAAACGCGTTCAGGCCGAGCATTTCCACCCAGGTCTGTTTCTCTTTGCTTTTTGCCACCGGAATGTGCGGTAACGTCAGAGAGATCAGGCTCAGCAGCAGCGACAGCGCAGCGCCGATATAGAGCTGCATATGGCTCAGTTCGAAACCTGAGAAGCTCACCGCCCACATTGCCAGGATAAAGCCAATGGTGCCCCAGATACGAATTGGCGGGAACTCTGTCACGATGTCGTGACCGGCGGATTGCAAACGGAAGTAGGAGATGGTGTTTACCAGGCCCAGCGTTGGCATATAGGCCAGCGAGTTGAGCAGAATAATGGCAAACATAGCCCCCGGCGTCGTCACGCCTGCGGCGATAAACAGCGTGATCGCCCCGACCAGGTGGCAAAGGGCGTAAACCCATTTTGCACTCAGCCATTTATCCGCAATGATACCGAGCAGCGTTGGCATCAGCAGAGAGGCAATACCCAGCGAGCTGTAAACGGCGCCGATTTCCGCACCCTCAAATTTCAGGGTGACGAACATATAAGAGCCAAGTGTAGTCAGCCAGCTACCCCACAGGCAGAACTGCAGAAAGATAATGACTTTCAGCTGCAGCTTAAGATTCATGCTAATTTCCTCACAAAGGAGACGGTTAGGTGTTGGAATGGGCACAATTGCTTTTGTTATGTGTCAGGATTCTATCATCGACGGCGTGGTGAATTTGTTACGCCCGACATAAAAATGCAAACTTCCTCTGATTGCAATTCCATATGGTGACGTATGTCACAATTTTACGCAACCGTTTGCATCTCTCAAAGGTAACGCTTATGCCTCTTTCCGCGTGATGCGTGAAAGAGGCATAAGGTGAAGGGCGTTAATTGCGGCGGTATGTCTTCTGCGCCGTATTCACTTTATAGAGGTAACGGCGGGATTCCGCGGATGGATGGCGGCTGGTCAGGGTTTCGTAAACATCCCCCGGCGTCATGCTGTTAATGATATTTGCCGCCTGCACCTTATCACTGGAGAAGACGCGCAACACGCTACCTGCGCCGCCGTTATAGGCGGTGATCACCGCATAACGGCGTGATGTTGGGTTAGTGATGCCGGAAAGATAAATATTGTTCAGCATCGCCAGGTAGGCAGTACCGGTATCAATGTTGCTTTGCGGATCAAACAGATAGTTTCTGTCCGGTGTACCGGATTTCCCCTGCGCACGGAACACATCTTTCCCGGCGCTGTGCTGCACGACCTGCATCAATCCCAGCGCATCGGAACGGCTGACCGCATACGGGTTAAATGAGGATTCGGTTTGCATAATCGCCAGAATCAGTGACTCTTCCACGCCATATTTGCGTGCCGCCTGGCGTACCATACCCACGTATTTGTGCGCACGCTTATCGAGGTGGTTTGGCACCAGATTGATGGTGACGCTGTAGATCACGCGTAAACCGTTGCTGCGGCTTTTCATGCGAGTTTGCAGCAAATAATCGGCAAAGCGCACAGCGCGCCACTGCCAGCGAATGGCTTCGCCGTTGTTATCCAGCACCTGGCCATACAAGAACGGTTCTTTGGAGATGGGGATATCGTCAACGTCGGAGTAGAGGTCGATAGAGCCGGGGTCGTCGCCCATCAGCAGGGTTTTGATGATCGCCTGGCGCAGATGTGCGGCCGGTTCGGTACCGGCAATGGTTTCAACAGTGATTGTCCCGGCGTCGAAGTTAATATGGCTTCGCGTCTGGTACTGGTCGGTGTATTTAACGTAGTCCTTCGGCCCTGCAATAAGGACTTCGTTAAACCCCCATAAATTCTCAATATTATGGGCAAACTGCCCCATCAAAATGTCAAAACCGTTGGTGTCTTTGATCCAGGCTTCGTTATAGTCTTCGCCTGCTTTTTTAGAGCTGGAACACGAAATCAGCAACGGCGCAATCAGGGCGAGCGCTAAAAATTTTTTCATCATTCCGGGATGCAGTTGTGTTGGTTTAACCGCGCCAGTGACGCTCGCTTGCGGGCAATGTCTTCCCATGATTTAGCGACATTGCCAGCCGTGGTGAGCGTGCAGACGCTTATTTTTTTTCTGGCGGCGTATAGCCTTCAATGTGCACATCTTTGCCTTCGAAAAGGAAATTCACCATCTCCTCTTCCAGCAACTTGCGGTGCTCCGCATTCATCATGTTGAGTTTTTTCTCGTTGATCAGCATGGTTTGTTTCTGCTGCCACTGCTTCCAGGCCTCTTTTGAGATCTCGTTATAAATACGTTTACCCAGATCGCCCGGATAGAGCTGGAAGTCTTGTCCTTCTGCTTCGCGTTGCAGGAAGGTACAAAAAATGGTTCTGCTCATAAGTCATCCTCTTTCATGCGCCAGCGCTATAAAGCGCCTGCGCGTAATTGCTGTATCAGGCGTTCCACTGGGGCCGCCAGACCGACCGACGGCGGTTGCGCTAAGTTATACCAAAGACCCGCGCCTTCATCCATGCAAGACGAGAGCGAGGACACATCAAGCCACATAGGCACAATATCCAGATGGAAATGGCTAAACGTATGGCGAAATGCTACCCGTTGGCTGAGATTATCCGCAGGAATGCTTCTTTGCGCCAGCCAGTCACGCAGGGCGGCTTCATCACTGAACTGCGGAAAACAGAACAAACCGCCCCACAGACCGCTTGGTGGGCGCTGTTCAAGATAGACCTCACCTTCGTGCTGCATCAACAGGAAGTAACCGGTGCGTTCAGGAAGCGTCTGTTTCGGCTTTTTACCCGGATACTGCGCCCATGAATGGGCTGCATACGCCTCGCAACCGGTTTGCAGCGGGCAGAGCTCGCACTTCGGTTTTGAGCGCGTACAGACGATTGCGCCGAGATCCATCATCGCCTGGTTAAAACGCTCTACGCCATGGGCTGGCGTCACCTGGGCGCTCAAATCCCACAGGCGTTTTTCCACGTCCTTTTTGCCCGGCCAGCCCTCCACGGCATAGCAGCGCGCCAGCACGCGTTTTACGTTACCGTCAAGAATAGGAAAGTGTTTGCCCAGCGACAAAGAGAGAATCGCACCTGCCGTTGAGCGACCAACGCCTGGCAGGGCGGCAACCTCGTCAAACGTTTCAGGAAAATAACCGCCGTGCCGGTTAGCCACTTGCTGCGCGGCTTTGTGCAGATTGCGGGCGCGGGCGTAGTAACCGAGACCGGTCCACAGATGCAGTACTTCATCCAGCGGCGCGTTCGCCAGATCGGTTACCGTGGGGAAGCGCGCCATAAATCGCTGGAAATAGGGAATAACGGTTGCGACCTGTGTTTGTTGCAACATCACTTCCGACAGCCATACTTTGTAAGGCGTTTTTTCAATTTGCCAGGGCAGAGTTTTTCGCCCGTATTTGTCGTACCAGTCCAGAACCTGGGCTGAAAATTGAGACGCTTGCATGGTCACCAGAATCGCGTTATCAGGGGCCAAGATTGCAGCACAGCGGCAGCAGACTGTAAACCGGAACTTTCCGGTGCTTGCATCGTGCGATGAACTTTGGATAATGCCCGTTTCCTGAACACTCTCACAAGCAGAAAACTTTATGAATAACGACGTCATTTCACCGGAATTTGATGAAAACGGTCGCCCGCTGCGCCGAATTCGCAGCTTTGTCCGTCGCCAGGGCCGCCTGACTAAAGGGCAGCAGCACGCGCTGGAAAACTACTGGCCGGTGATGGGCGTTGAGTTCACTGAACAGCCGCTGGATTTTGCCGCGCTGTTTGGCCGCACCGCGCCGGTGACGTTGGAGATCGGTTTCGGCATGGGCGCTTCGCTGGTGGAGATGGCGAAAATCCGCCCGGAGCAGAATTTCCTCGGTATTGAAGTGCATTCGCCGGGCGTTGGCGCGTGCCTCTCTTCCGCTCACGAAGAGGGCGTGGAAAACCTGCGGGTGATGTGCCATGACGCGGTAGAAGTGCTGCACAAAATGATCCCTGACAATTCTTTAAATATGGTGCAGCTCTTTTTTCCTGACCCGTGGCATAAAGCCCGTCATAATAAACGCCGCATCGTTCAGGTACCGTTTGCTGAACTGGTGAAAAGTAAGCTGAAACCCGGCGGCGTGTTTCATATGGCGACCGATTGGGAAGCCTATGCGCAACATATGCTCGAGGTCATGTCTTCTATTGATGGGTATAAAAACCTGTCGGCGACGAGTGATTATGTGCCGCGCCCCGAGTCGCGCCCGGTGACGAAATTTGAACAGCGTGGCCATCGTCTTGGTCACGGCGTATGGGACTTAATGTTCGAGAGGGTGAAATAATGGCAACAAACCGCAGCCGTCGCTTGCGTAAAAAAATGCATATCGACGAATTCCAGGAACTGGGTTTCTCCGTCGCGTGGCGTTTCCCGGAAGGCACCAGTGAAGAGCAAATCGATAAAACCGTCGATGATTTTATTCAGGAAGTGATTGAGCCGAACAAACTGGCGTTTGACGGCAGCGGTTACCTGGCCTGGGACGGGCTGATTTGTCTGCAAGAAGTGGGCAAGTGCACCGAAGAGCACCAGGCCATCGTGCGTAAATGGCTTGAGGACCGCAAACTGGATGAGGTGCGCATCAGCGAACTTTTCGACGTTTGGTGGGACTAAGCATGCATAAGGGGCCAGCATTAGCTGGCCCGTTTTGTCTCTACAGGAGTTTTTTTATGATGCGCAAAACGCTGCTAGCGGCAACGCTGGTGTTTACCGCTTTTACCGCTTTTGCCGCTCAGGCGGATTATCAATGTAGCGTGACCCCACGTGACGATGTGATCCTCAGCCCGCAATCCGTGCAGGTAAAAGGGGAGAACGGCAATCTGGTGATTACGCCGGATGGCAATGTCATGTTCAACGGTAAGCAGCCTTCGCTCAGTGCTGCTCAGCGTGAACAGGCGAAAGATTATCAGGCCGATCTGCGTCATGCGCTGCCGTGGATTGATGAAGGCGCACGCAGCCGTGTGGAGAAAGGCCGTACGGCATTGGATAAAATCATCGTTAAAGAAGTTGGCGAGAGCAGCAGCATGCGCAGTCGTCTGACCAAACTGGACGCGCAACTGAAAGAGCAGATGAATCGCATTATTGAGCACCGTAGTGACGGGCTCACGTTCCACTATAAAGCGATTGATGAGGTGCGTGCCAACGGTCAGCAACTGGTGAATCAGGCGATGGGCGGTATTTTGCAGGACAGTATTAATGAGATGGGTGCCAAAGCGGTGCTAAAAGGCGGCGGTAATCCGTTACAGGGTGTGTTGGGTAGCCTTGGTGGTTTACAGACTGCTATCCAGAATGAGTGGAATAACCAGGAAGCGGATTTCCAGCAATTTGGCAAAGATGTGTGCCAGCGTGTGGTGTCGTTGGAAGAGAGCCGCAAAGCGTTAACAGCGGGTCTGAAGTAATCTTTCCCCTCACCCTAACCCTCTCCCCAAAGGGGAGAGGGGACTATTTGGTGCCGATTTTCTCCCCCGAGGATAGAGGAGACTGTCTGGTGCGGGTTTTTCCCCAAAGGGGAGAGGGGACTGTCTGGTGCGGGTTTCTCCCGAAAGGGGAGAGGGACTGTCTGGTGCAGGTTTTTCTCTCGGGGGGAAGAGGGGACCGTCAGGTGCGGATTTTCTGCCTGGGGACGGGCTGTCAGCGCTGTTTTTCTCCCTCTCCCTTCCAGGGAGAGGGCCGGGGTGAGGGTAAAAGCACCTGCAATACGTCCAGAATTCTCAACATCACCCCTTCCTCATTCCTCGCCAGCTCATTATTCCAGAAACGCAGCACCTTCCAGCCCTCAGCTTCCAGCCAGCGTGTTCTGCGGTTATCGTATCCACGTTGTTCTTCATGTTGCCCACCATCCAGTTCAATAACCAGACGAGCCTCGCAGCACGCGAAATCGACGATCCATGGGCCAATCGGATGCTGGCGACGGAACTTATAACAGGCAAAACGACGGCTACGTAATTGTCGCCACAGTTGGCGCTCCTGTGGCGTTAATGCTTTGCGAAGGGCGCGGGCATGTGTGATCTTTTCCATCCCGCCATTCTGTCAGCGCTCTCCTTGCGCTAACAGAACGTGATGAGCGTTTTGCGAACCGTTTTCCAGAGAGATTACTCAGCAAGGAAAAGCTCAAGTAGCGAGTTTAAAAACAGCTTGCCGTGCTCGGTTATCTGCCAGTAGTCATCACACTCGGTCAGATAATTGAGCGCCAGCGCGCGATCCAACTGGGCACGGATCGTACTTTCGCTTAAGCCGGTATAACGAGAGAACTCAGCGCGCGGTGCGGGCTCAAGCAGGCGGAAACGGTTCATAAAGAACTCGAACGGTTTGTCCGCTGTTTCCACGTCGTGCTGCTTATCCAGATAGTTTCCCTGCATATAACCGCGGGGATGGCGCGTCTTCGCGGTTCGCATAATGCGCCCGTCCGGGAAGGTCACTTTGCCGTGCGCGCCGCAGCCAATGCCCAGATAGTCGCCAAAACGCCAGTAATTGAGATTGTGCTCGCACTGATAACCCGGTTTGGCATAGGCCGAGGTTTCATATTGCTGATACCCGGCAGCAGTGAGGATCTGATGGCCTTGCTCAAAAATATCCCACAGCGCATCGTCATCCGGCAGGACCGGCGGGCGAGAGCCAAATAGCGTATTGGGCTCGATGGTAAGCTGATACCAGGAGAGATGCGGCGGGTTAAGCGCAATGGCCTGGCGCAGATCGTCCAGCGCCTCTTCCAGCGACTGATCCGGTAAACCGTGCATTAAATCGAGATTAAAGCTGCGCAAGCCCAGCCCACAGGCCAGGTGCGCCGCCCGTTTGGCTTCTTCCGGGCCGTGGATACGTCCAAGACGCTGGAGTTTGGTTTCGCTAAAGCTCTGCACACCAATGGAGATACGGTTGACACCAGCGCGCTGGTAGTCGACAAAGCGATTCGCTTCGACGGTGCCAGGATTGGCCTCCATGGTGATTTCCGCATCGGCAGCCAGCGGAAGCCTGGCACGCACGCCATCCAGCAACGTTTGCATCGCCGGGCCGGACAACAGGCTCGGCGTGCCGCCGCCAATAAAAATGGTCTTTATTTCACGCCCCTGCGCCAGGGGAACATCGGCATCCAGATCGCACAGCAGATGCTGCACATAGTCATCGTGCGGGACTTCCCCTTTGAGCGCATGGGAATTGAAATCGCAGTACGGGCATTTCTGCACGCACCAGGGAATGTGAATATAAAGGCTCAGAGGTGGCAAATCAGCCATTACGTAACGCTTCCAGTAACAGTTTCAACGCCTGTCCACGGTGGGAAATGGCGCTTTTTTCTTCGCGGGTCAGTTCCGCAGCGGTTTTGCCCTCGGAAGGGACAAAGAACACCGGATCGTAGCCAAAGCCGCCGTTACCCGCAGGCTGGCGGGCAATAACGCCCGACCAGGTACCGTGGCACACCAGCGGAGTCGGATCCTCTGCATGGCGCATATAGACCAGTACACAGTGAAATTGTGCCTGACGTTGAGCATCCGGGACATCTTTCAGGGCTTCAAGGAGCTTTTCGAGGTTCTGCTGATCGCTGGCGTCAACACCGGAATAGCGTGCGGAATAGATACCCGGCGCGCCGCCAAGTGCGTCAACCGCCAACCCAGAGTCATCGGCAATGGCCGGTAAGCCAGTAAGTTGTGCCGCGTGGCGGGCTTTCAGGATCGCGTTTTCAATAAACGTCAGCCCGTTTTCTTCTGCTGAGTCTACGCCCAGTGTGGTTTGCGCTACCACATCAAGGCCGAAATCATTGAGCAGCGAGGCAAGCTCGCGCACTTTACCGGCATTACCGGTAGCGAGGACAACTTTTTGCATAGCGGATCCTAATTTATCAGCGCCGCGACTTCCGTCGGGATCTGTTGCGGATGAGTGATTTTAATGTGTTTGTGGCGGCCCAGTTCGCCTTTTTCAATCACGACCTGGTTTTTGGCTACGCGGAACTGCTTTGCGAGATACTTAACCAGGTGAGCATTGGCCTGGCCGTCCACTGGCGGGGCGGTGATGGCGACTTTCAGTTCGTCGCCATGCAACCCGATGATACTGTCCCGGCTGGCTTTCGGCTGAATGTACAGCCGCAAAATCAGCCCGTCTTCGCAAACGAGCACGGCACTCATAGCGCCATCCACAGCCCCGGCAGCAGGATATTGCCTGTGGATTGCAGTACTTCGGCAACCCCCATATTGATGACATACAGTAGCAGCACCAGCACCATTGGCGAGAAATCAATCCCGCCCATTGCCGGCAGCAGGTTACGGATTGGGCGCAGCAACGGTTCGGTCAATTGCATTAATGCGTATTCCACCGGACTGCGTCCCTGGCTGATCCAGCTCATAATCGCCATCACCAGTAATACCCAGAAAACCATCTGGCCGACGGTTTTCAGTAAAATCAGCAGGGCGGAGATCCAGATAATCGGCTGGAAGGTCACCACCATAAACAGCACGATCGCTTTGATAAAACTCAGAACAAAGGCTATCAACAGCGACGCGCTGTCAATCGGCCCAAGCGACGGCAGAATGCGGCGTAGTGGCCCGACAATCGGCTGTGTGGCTTTCACCACGAACTGCGAGAACGGGTTGTAAAAATCGCAGCGTGCCCACTGCATCCAGACGCGCAACAGCAGAACCATCGTATAGAGTTCAATGACCGTCGAGAGCAGGAAAGTCAACGTCTTCATGGCGTTCCTCAGTTTTCCTTAATTTTTTGTGTAATCGCGCGCACCAAAAATGGCCGTTCCGATGCGCACCATGGTGCTGCCAGCCGCAATGGCGGCGGCCATATCGTCTGTCATGCCCAACGACAGCGTATCCACCGTTGGATAGCGGGTTTTCAGCGTCTCAAATGCTACCGCCATTTGCTGCGCGACGGCAAACTGTCGCTGATACTCCGTTTCCGGCGCAGGAATTGCCATCAACCCGCGCAGGCGGATGCCCGGTAATTCCACAACCTGCGCCGCCAGCGCATCCAACTCGCTGAGCGCGATGCCGGATTTGCTCTGCTCGTCGCTGATGTTGATTTGAATCAGCACGTTCAGTGGTGCAAGCGTTGCCGGACGCTGCTCGCTTAACCGACTGGCAATACGCAGCCGATCGACGGTATGGCACCAGTCAAAATGCTCGGCAACCAGACGACTTTTATTGGACTGTAATGGACCGATAAAGTGCCATTGCAGACCTTCAACGCCAGCTTCCTGAAAATGGCGGATTTTATCCACCCCTTCCTGAACATAGTTTTCGCCAAAGGCACGTTGCCCGGCGTCAATAGCCTCTGCGATGGCGCTCGCAGGTTTGGTTTTGCTCACGGCAAGTAAAACAACTTCCTCTGGAGCACGGCCGCAGTTCGTCGCCGCAGCGGAGATTTTGTCCCGGACATGTGCCAGGTTATGCGCGATATCGTTCATGATTCCAGGGTGGCTATATGGATATAGAAAAAATAGTGGAGCTTAGTGTAAAGCATAACGTCTCGGATCTACACCTGTGCAGTGGGCGTTCTCCACGCTGGCGGCAACAAGGGCGGCTGGAGCCTGCGCCTTTTCCCTGTCCGGACATCGCTGCACTCATGAACAGGCATCTTAGTGAAATGCTGCAAAACCAGTGGCGAGAGCAAGGGCAGGTGGATTTTGCGCTCACCACTGCCAGCGGTCTGCGTTTGCGCGCCGGGGCGTTTGCCCGTCATGACGGTGTCTCCCTGGCGCTGCGGTTATTACCGCAACGCTGTCCGCAGCTCAACGAACTTGATGCGCCCCAGGCGCTTACCGGGTTGCTCGCGCAGGAGCACGGTTTGATTCTGGTGACCGGTGCTACTGGTAGCGGTAAATCAACAACGCTTGCTGCAATGGTAAATCACCTTAATCAACGCATGGACGGGCATATCGTGACGCTGGAAGATCCGATTGAGTTTGTACATACCAGCGAGCGGTGCTTAATCCAGCAGCGGGAGGTTGGTCTGCACTGCCGGTCATTTGCCAGCGGGCTGCGCGCGGCATTGCGTGAGGATCCGGATGTGATCCTGCTTGGTGAGTTGCGCGACAGTGAGACGATCCGGCTGGCGTTAACGGCGGCGGAGACCGGGCATCTGGTGCTGGCGACGCTGCATACGCGCGGTGCGGCACAGGCCGTGGAGCGGCTGGTGGATGCTTTCCCGGCGCAGGAAAAAGACCCGGTGCGCAGCCAGCTTGCCGGGAGTTTACTGGCAGTGCTGGCGCAAAAACTGGAAGCCGATAAACAGGCGGGGCGGGTCGCGCTGTTTGAACTGTTGGTGAATACCTCTGCATCGGCGAACTTGATCCGTGAAGGCAAGACTCACCAACTGCCCGGCGTAATGCAAACCGGGCAGCAAGCGGGGATGCTGACATTTGCGCAAAGCCGGCAGCAGCGCGAACAGGCGGGGCGGCTTTAGCTTACGTTCAGAGAGTAAACCGCCGGGAGTGCACCTGCTGTGGCGAGGATCTCTAACCGGATGCTTGTCGCCGTGAGCGGTTCGTCCAGACAGTGCTGACACACGGAGTGGTGATTCGCTTTAACCTCAGCCAGCAACCGATCATCGGCCCACAAGCGGTAGTGTGTAATGCAGTGCGGCGTTACAGCATAAGGGTGACCCATTTGTACCGACTCCATGGCGTTGTCGAAGTCGTTGTCCTGCACCAGCGTTAGCTGTTTCAGGGACTGCGGCGTAGGCCAGCGCCAGATGATTTCAGGCGTATTGTCATTTGCAGCCGGGCTCCAGGCATTGATTTGCTGCTCAGGGCGCAGGCGGCCATTCAGAACATTTTGCGCCCCCCAGTATGCCAACGGCTGGCTGACTCGCAGGGCGGGCATGATCTGTTGCGGGTGACGGCGCGGTAACCAGAAGTCGAACTCGTCCACGCCGTAATCACCGTCCGCTACCTGGCGAGTATGCTTCGCCACGCGGGCATTCAGACTATTAAACACCGTCATCATTCCAGGCAGATGCGTGTCGGTCAAGGCGATCTCCACGCTATCCCGGGCGTCAAAAGCGAGGAACAGGTACTGATCACGGGCGCTTTGCCAGTTAAACGTTAGTGCATACTCACCTTCGCCAGGCGAAAGTTGCAGTATGCACTCGTCATACTGCTCGTCCGGTGTGAAATTCCCGGCGCGTTTGCTGCCCAAAAGCGATACCGCCAGTTGCAGCGGGGTAGTGGAGCGCAGGCGCAGCGTAATCTTCGGCAATGATGCGCCTGCCTGCACCGGTAGCAACAGTGCCATCCGTTCCGCCAGCGGCTGCCATTGACCATTCGGTGCAAGCTCCGTGAGTTGGTACTCACTGCTAGCGCTGACCGTCGCACCCTGTGCCGGATCGCTCAGCCAGTGGCGCGGAATGTAGCAGCCATTACGCTGCAACTGCTGCTGTAGCGCGGTGACATGCTCTGGCCTGGCCAGTTCCCTCGGAGTGAGATTATGCGTCTTGCACAGGGCGGCGGCGCGGCCAACCACTTCGCCCAGCAGACCGCAGGTGCACATTACGCGTGCACTGCCAAAGGCCACATGAGAGGCGGAAATCAACCGTCCGGTTAGCAGCAAATTATCCAGCGTGCGGCTGTAAAGGCTACGAAATGGAATAGTGTAAGTACCTTTACTGTGGAACTGACGGCAGCCGTCATGGGTGCTGTAGACGCCATCCGCCGGGTGTAAATCAATAGACCAGCCGCCGTAGGCAACGGCGTCATAGTGATCCCGTTGCTCAATAATGTCCTGCTGGCAGAGCAGGTGGTCGCCCACAAAGCGGCGGCTTTCCCGTTTGCCGGGGATCGCGCCGACCCACTCAATGGTCATATTCTCGGCCTCAGGAAACTGACCCGAATTCTTAATATGATCCCAAACGCCCCAGACGATTTTCCATAGCTCCCATTTGATCTCTTCACTTTCATGCACGGTATCGAGACGTCCGCCCCATTCCAGCCACCAGAGATCGCAGCCGTTAAGGGTTGAGGTGAGGCGTTTGTAACGCGGGATGTCGGTAATATCTTTCAGCGCAAAAGACGGCGGGATGAAATTGACCGGGCCAGCTGTTTGTTTGGTATAGAAATAAATCGAGTGACCCAGTTTATGACCAAAGTTATCGCCTGGTGCCATCTTTTCATCCAACTCCTCCGCATCTTCTGCACCCTCCCGATATTCTGCCCCGGCAAGAAAACCCAGCACGCCATCGCCCGTGGCATCGCAAAACTGTTCTGCGCTGACGATATAAAACGTTTCGTTAATCGGGTTAAAGGCGCTGACATGCGTGATGCGCTGCTGCTCTTTTTCCACCTCGTAGACGGCTGTATTCAGCAAAAGCGTGAGACCTTGCTGAGTTTTCGCCAGATCCAGCAGCACCAGGTCGAACATTACCGGGTTACCCTCTTTGTTACGCCAGAGGTTCTCCTCCATGATTTCGCCCATAATGCCTCCTTCGCGCGCCCAGCGGTTATTATTTCCCATATGCGAAGTCGCACCATTGGCCCACAGGCGAACCTCACTGGAGGCATTGCCGCCCAGCACCGGCCGGTCCTGGATCAGTACAACCTGTAAGCCGTCACGTGCGGCGGCGAGGGCCGCGCATAGCCCTGCCAGTCCGCCGCCTGCGACCAGCAGGTCGGCATGCAGGTATTGTGTCGGAAAACATCTGGCGGCGGATTGGGGAAAGATTTTCATAACCTTGTATCCTTCTTTACTGGCGGTAAAATCGACTCTTTGAGCAACCTGAGAAGCGAACCCTGCTATGTCTTCACAACCGAACCAAAGCCTGATCGACGGTATTCGCTGCCTGCAGTACCTGGTGTCCAGCGGCCGTGCTATTGGCTGTCGCGAGCTGGCGCGCCTGATGGGGATCAACACCACCCGCGTAAACCGGTTATTGATGACCATGGCCTCTATCGGCCTGACCATGCAGGATGCTCAACGACGCTATCTACCAGGCCCTGGTATTCACGCACTGGCCGCCCAGGCTATTCGCGGATCGGCGCTGTTCTCCCATGCACTCCCCTTGTTAGAACGCTACGCCCCGAAAGATATCGTGGTCGCAATGGCCGTGCTGTGGGAGGACCAGGTTATTTACATCTATCACTCCGAACCCGGTAGCCAGGTTAGCCAGGCGCTGGCCGGTTTCCATATGCTCCCTGCCTGGCAATCCGTGATTGGCATGTCACTGCTGGCGGCGGAAAGCGATGACGATTTGCAAAAACGCTTTACCGATGAGCAATGGCGGCAACTTGGCCCACACGTTGCTCAGCAGCGCGAGCAGGGGCATGTTGTCTGGCGCCATGACGATGGTGAAATTTCTATGGCGCAGCCTCTCGGCGCTCACTCTGCCGCACTGGCGTTTGCCGGAATGTGGCAGATAAACGAAGCCGTGGTGGAAACGCGCCTGGAGGAACTTCACTCTCTGGTGAATCGTCTGACGGAAAAGCCCTGATCGCCACTCACATTGTCTGATATGTTTCTTTTATAGAAACACTGATGGAAATGCAAAAAATACGGGCTAAATTTGTGAGCACGATCGGCAGAAAGCCGCGGCTGATGCGCGGCTTGATGAGGGGGAAAACGTTATCGACGGCGGAATCCGCCCCTGAGAGGATCAGAGGTTCTGTTCGAACCAGCTTTCGAGGATGATGACGGCGGAAGCGGAATCCACACTGCCTTTATTGAGGGCGCGAAATCCCCCACGCTCAAACAGCCCTGAACGGGCTTCGACGGTGCTGAGCCGTTCATCATGCAGTTTGATCTGCACGCCGAAACGGCCATGTATCTTATTGGCAAAGTTACGCGCTCTGGCCGTCAGCGGCTGCTCTGTGCCGTCCATATTTAGCGGTAAACCGACGATCACTGCTTCAGGTTGCCACTCTTTTAACAGCTTTTCGATGGCGCTCCAGTTCGGTGTGCCGTCCTGCGCTTTCAGTGCGGTCAGCGCCCTGGCGGTGCCAGTAATGCGCTGCCCAATGGCTACGCCAATGCTTTTAGTACCAAAATCAAAGGCTAACAGCGTTCCACTCATCAGGCGTGCCCCGCAACACCCGGCATGGTGGAGATATCAATGCCGATAAGTTTTGCCGCTTCACGCCAGCGATCGGCAATAGGCGTTTTAAACAAAATATTAAGATCCGCCGGTGCGGTCAGCCACGCATTATCGAGGATCTCCTGCTCCAATTGCCCTTTTTCCCAGGATGAATAGCCCAACGCGACCAGCACTTCACTTGGCTGCTCTGCTGTGCCCAGTGTTTCAAGGACATCACGCGAGGTGGTCACGACGGTGTTGTCAGAGACACGGATGCTGGAGGAGAAACTGGCGGGTGGTGTGTGCAGTATAAAACCACGATCTTCCGCCAGCGGGCCGCCGAGCAGCACCGGTTTATCCAGACGGATCGACGGATCGCGAGACTCTGGCTGGATTTTGAGTTTTTCCAGCACACCATCTACTTTCAGGTTTTCCAGCGGCTTGTTGATAACAAGCCCCATTGCGCCTTCATCGTTGTACTCGCAAATATAAACCACGGAGCGCCGGAAGAGGGGATCCTGAAGAGCAGGCATGGCAATAAGAAAGTGATGCTGTAAATTCATTGTCAGAGGTTCTGTTTCCTGGTTCAAAAAAGCGACAGTCTAGTATGCGGTGAAAGCAGAATGCTGTCACTAGCCAAACCTGGCAGGATACGGGTTCCTTCCCGTATCCGGAGCATTGAGGCTTATTTTCCCAGACGTTTCTCGATGGCGTCCATCAGCATGCCGGTGATCGAGATCGGGAATTCAGCTTCAATTTCACGTACGCAGGTCGGGCTGGTGACGTTAATTTCAGTCAGACGATCGCCAATAATATCCAGGCCGACAAAAATCAGCCCTTTTGCTTTCAGCGTTGGGGCGACTTTACGGGCAATCGCCCAGTCGCTTTCGCTCAGCGGGCGAGGTTCGCCGCGACCGCCGGCCGCCAGGTTGCCACGGGTTTCACCACCTTGCGGGATGCGCGCCAGGCAGTAAGGTACCGGCTCGCCATCCACAACCAGCACGCGTTTATCGCCATCTTTAATGGCCGGCAGATAGTTCTGCGCCATGCAGTAACGATTGCCCAGTTCGGTCAGGGTTTCGGCAATCACCGACAGGTTTGGATCGCCTTCTTTCACGCGGAAAATCGAGGTGCCGCCCATCCCATCCAGCGGTTTGAGAATAATGTCGCCGTGTTTCTGCCAGAACGCTTTCAACTGCGCTTTGTTGCGGGTAACCAGCGTTTCCGGAGTTAATTCCGCGAACCAGGCGGTGAACAGTTTTTCGTTACAGTCACGCAGACTCTGCGGTTTGTTGACGATCAGCGTGCCTTTCTCTTCAGCACGTTCAAGGATATAGGTCGCGTAAATATATTCGGTATCGAACGGCGGATCCTTGCGCATCAGAATGGTATCCAGATCGGCGAGCGGAATATCCTGCTCGCTGCCAAATTCGTACCATTTGTCGTAGTTTTGCTCGACGGAAAGCTTACGGGTGCGTGCGCGGGCTTCGCCATTGATCAGGTAGAGATCGGCCATTTCCATATAGTGCAGCTCATAGCCGCGGCGCTGTGCTTCCAGCAGCATGGCGAAGCTGGTGTCTTTTTTAATGTTAATGTCTGCGATGGGATCCATCACGATGCCGAGCTTAATCATTTTGCTTCTCCTCTCAACCCAGGTCGCCAAAGCGTACCTGAAGCGCGGTGATGGCGGTAAGCGCCGTGGTCTCTGTGCGTAGTACGCGTGGCCCTAACAAAATATCCGTGAACTGATAGCGCGCGGTCATGGCAATCTCATCGGCGGTTAACCCGCCCTCCGGACCAATCAGCAGTCGCACACGTTCCACTGGCAACGGCAGGGTATTGATACTTTGGCTGGCGCGCGGATGCAGGTTCAGCTTCAGGCCGGTATCCTCTTCGGCGCACCAGGCTTCCAGATCCATTGCCGGGCGGATTTCCGGAACGCGGTTACGTCCGCATTGCTCGCAAGCGGCAATGGCAATCTTCTGCCACTGCTGAAGCTTTTTGCTCAGACGTTCAGCATCCAGTTTAACGCCGCAGCGTTCAGAAAAAAGTGGCGTAATGAGGCTTACCCCAAGCTCAATGGATTTCTGGATGGTGAATTCCATTTTTTCCCCGCGGGACATCACCTGTCCGAGGTGGATATGCACCGGCGATTCCCGATCGTCCAACTCGCCGCGAAGCACATTCACCCGCACGCTTTTTTTGTCCGCATGGACGATTTCCGCCTCGAAGACCTGGTTCGAACCATCAAATAACTGAAGCGCCTGGCCTGGCCCCATACGCAGCACGCGACCGACATGGTTGGCTGCATCTTCACTGAGTGCGATTTCGCAGCCAGGCAGGATGCGTTCCGGATGATGAATGCGGGGAATGCGCATAGTATGAAATTCCATGTGTGGGGCGGCGCGGTCTATCCCCTCCGCCATTGAAGGGGAGGGGCGCGCCTGCAAATAAATAATTGCCGCTAGTGTAGGTTAGCTCTTTCGCGCCATGCAAGCGCGCTGCACATACGGATTATGGTTGCCCTGTACGTTGGCGATGCGTGCATCGCGTTCGCACTCCCAGTCGGTCACCGGGTACTGTTTATCCCAGGCGGTAAACAACTGCGTTTGCTGGCGTGAAAGCGAAATTTGGTACTGATCGCGCATATAGAAATAGGTGCGGGCAATCGCGCCGCGGGCGCGGGCCGGCGGTTCGGCGAGTTTGGCTTTGAAATCGATTTTCATGCCGCACTGGCCGTACTGACCTTCACCACCGTTCCACTGACTGTACATAAAATTGCCGCGATCGCCGTTCACCTCGCCTACGGCGGGTTGCAGGTTATGCATATCGCTTTCGATTTTGCGGTACACCGGATCTTTCGCGCAGTTCTGCCGTCCACCATCCTGCCAGCACTGGCGCTGGTGGCCGAACTGCCAGGCGGGCATGACATGCTCCCACTCGATACGGCTGGCGCGATTTTCGTTCTTCCGCACTTGATAGCCGCAGGAGGCGAGATCAACCACGCCTTTTTTCCCCTGCCAGTTAATTTTACACCCGCAGTAGAAGTCTCCTGGCGCATCGGCGTTCACTTTAACGCCTGCTGCTTTGGCCTGGGCAAAACTGTTGATCCCGTCTGCGGCGAGTGCAGGAACGGCAATAAGAGTCAATAAAAGTGAGAAAAGACGAAACATGGCGAACTCCCTGTCAAAACGAGTCCGCAACGTAACGGAAGGCGTTGCCTGATGCAATCAGTAAGAGCAGAAAACTTCTTAATGGATTCAGTTACTCGCGTCGGCAATCAGCGGCTCGCCGCAGCGAACACAACGGTAAACCGCTTCGCCACGTACCACCCGGTTATGTCTGCGCACGGTTAACTGATGCTGCTGGCATTTGCAGCGGTAGGGAAAAGTATTGCGCCGTACGGATTCCAGCTCGAATTGATGAGTGCGTCTGGCGGGGACGCCCAATACGCTCTCCATCATCCATTTCCACTCTTTGCCATGAGGCGCGACACGGCCAAAGTGTTTCCACACCAGCAGATGCGCCAGTTCGTGAGGAACCACCTCGTCAATAAATGCCTGTTCATTTTCCAGTAATAACACCGGATTAAGCCGGATTTCGTAATCCGCCAGCCAGGCGGTACCGGCGGCCGTGCCGCGCTGTTGATAAATCAGTTTAGGTTCCGGGTAATTGCGCCCCAGTTTTTGGTTTGCCTGGGCGAGTTTTTCTCGCAGGCTGCGCATGACGGCTTGTTGCGTGGCAATGGGAAGGCGGGGTGTTTTCATAGTTGCAGAGCATAGGATGGGCGAAGCGGGAGTGCAAGGGGAAGGGAAGGCTTCCTCCGGGGAGGAAGCCTTCAGGGCTAGTTGTGGGAACCAATTTCGCGCAGTGGGCGACCGCGCATCAGGTTGCGCTCGATATGCTCCAGCGAAACATGTTTGGTTTCTGGCACCAGCCACAGCGTCAGGACGATAAACAGCACATTCAGCGCGCTATACACCCAGAAGGTGTTGGCGTTGCCCAGCGAATTGAGCATGGTCAGGAACGTCGCGCCGACGATCATATTGGCAATCCAGTTGGTGGCCGTTGAGCAGGTGATACCAAAATCGCGGCCTTTCAGCGGCTGGATTTCGGAACACAGCACCCAAATCAACGGCCCCGCGCTCATGGCGAAACCAATGATGAACATCAGCAGCATAGCGACCGCGAAGTACTGTGCCGACGGGGAGTGAATGCCCAGATGCAGCATGGTGCCAAGGATGCCCATCCCCGCCGCCATCACCAGGAAGCCCAGCACCAGCGTCGGTTTACGTCCCCAACGATCCACAAGACCGATAGCAATAAACGTCGCCAGTACGTTAGTGAGACCGACAATCACCGTGCCCCACATCTGCTCGGTGGTATTGGTATAGCCCGCCAGTTCGAAAATTTTTGGCGCGTAGTACATGATGACGTTCATCCCGGTGAACTGTTGCATCACCTGCAGCAACACACCAAGAAACACGGCGCGGCGGAAATTGCTGTTCTCTCTGAACAGCGCCCAGCCGGTCTGTTTCACTTGCAGGCTTTCGCGGATCTCTTCGAGCTCATTTTTCGCTTCAGCGCTGGTGTCGCGCAAGCGCAACAGCACACGTTCTGCATCGTGGAAACGGCGCTTCGCGGCAAACCAGCGTGGGCTGTCTGGTAGGAAAAAGACGCCAATCAACAGCAGGATAGCCGGAATAATGATCACCCCCAGCATCCAGCGCCATTCACCGCTGTAGCTGAACGCCGTATCGGAAAGATAAGCACCGAGAATACCGATGGTGATCATCAACTGATACATGGAGATCATGCTGCCGCGGATTTTTTCCGGGGCAATTTCCGACAGGTAGAGCGGTGCAGTGTAGGACGCTACGCCCACGGCAAGGCCCAGCACCACACGAGAAATAATCAGCACGTCAACGTTCGGGGCAGCGGCGGAGCAGAGCGAGCCGATCACAAAAAGTACGGCGCCGATCATCAGGCTTTTTTTACGGCCGAGGCGCCAGGAGAGCCATCCGCTGCCGACAGCGCCTACGGCGGCACCGAACATCATCGAACTCACCACCCATTCCTGGGTATGTGAGCTAATTTGAAAATCATCTGTGATAAAGGGCAGCGCACCCGCGATCACGCCAATATCCAGGCCAAAAAGCAATCCTGCCAGTGCTGCGAGGAAACAGACAAAGAAGGTCATTGCCTTGTTTGAACGCCCCTGTTTTTTCGTGTCAGGCATTATGCCCTCCATTGATGTCATTGGTTTTATCGGTGTCAAAGGTAGGTCAGGAATACGCAAAAATATGTGACTATCATCACATGAGTGTAATCGGTTACATTACAATCAAGGATGTAATGTAAATAAAAGTCATAAATATTATAGAATTACTGAAGAGATAATGTGAGGTGGTTGACGTGATTTCAGACTAAACCGAAGCATTATGTAACAGTCATCAGTTTGCTGCTTTTCAAAGAGAGAATTCTGATTTTTTACCGAAGCGGTTTGATGTAATCGCTTTCATGCGAAACTCCCTCACCCTAAGTAGGCACTGGCATTGAGAAAAAATATGTTGGGATGAAGGGCGGAGAATATAAAAAAGGCCAGCACGAGGCTGGCCTTAAAAAGACATTGCCAGAGGATTATTTCAGACCGGCAGCTTCACGCAGCGCATCAGCTTTGTCGGTTTTTTCCCACGGGAAGGTTTCGCGACCAAAGTGACCGTATGCAGCGGTTTGTTTGTAGATCGGGTGCAGCAGATCCAGCATCTGGATCAGACCATACGGACGCAGATCGAAGAATTCGCGCACCAGCAGGGTCAACTGCTCGCTGGCGATTTTCTCGGTACCGAAGGTTTCCACCATGATAGAGGTCGGTTCTGCCACGCCAATAGCATAGGAGACCTGGATCTCACAGCGGTCAGCCAGGCCCGCAGCAACGATGTTTTTCGCGACGTAACGCGCAGCGTAAGCGGCAGAACGGTCAACTTTAGACGGATCCTTACCGGAGAATGCGCCGCCGCCATGACGCGCCATGCCGCCATAGGTATCAACGATAATTTTACGTCCGGTCAGACCACAGTCGCCCATCGGGCCACCGATAACGAAACGGCCTGTCGGGTTGATAAAGAATTTGGTGGACTCATTTAGCCACTCAGACGGCAGAATCGGCTTGATGATCTCTTCCATCACCGCTTCTTGCAGGGATTTCTGGTCGATATTCTCTGCATGCTGTGTGGACAGCACAACGGCATCGATACCGGCAATTTTACCGTCTTCATATTGGAACGTGACCTGGCTTTTCGCATCCGGGCGCAGCCACGGCAGGGTGCCGTTTTTACGCACTTCAGCCTGACGCTCAACCAGACGGTGTGCATAGGTGATCGGTGCAGGCATCAGTACATCGGTTTCGTTGGTTGCGTAACCAAACATCAGCCCCTGGTCGCCCGCACCTTGTTCCAGCGGATCGGCGCGGTCAACGCCCTGGTTGATATCCGGAGATTGCTTACCAATCGCACTCAGTACGGCGCAAGAATTGGCGTCAAAGCCCATGTCGGAATGCACATAGCCAATTTCACGGACGGTATTACGGGTGATCTCTTCGATATCAACCCATGCGCTGGTGGTAATTTCACCACCCACCAGCACCATGCCGGTTTTGACGTAAGTTTCACACGCAACGCGTGCTTTCGGATCCTGCTCGAGGATCGCATCCAGCACGGCGTCGGAAATTTGGTCAGCGATTTTGTCAGGATGCCCTTCGGAGACGGACTCGGACGTAAAAAGGTGTTTTGCCATATGTTGTTTTCACCCTGGAGTAATACGGTTAGCTCGAATTCTGCGTCCGGATATGCCTTCGCGGTGGCGCCGCGGGGACTGCAGGTTATGACGCAAAAGTCTGAGTGTTAATCAATATAGACGGATTAACATCTGGATGGCTATTCTAAGGTACTTCCTGACTCTATTGCCAGCGCTTTTTGATGTTCACCACTTCTTGTCACAAATAGTGACGGAAAATTTTCCTGGCAATGCGTCAAACACAGCTTTTTTATTTTGCATTTTCACCTCGTTGTCGGTATAAAACGCCGCGCGCGGCTCACTTAAAAAAGCGCACGGCAAAAACGCTGTGTCGCCACTTCCAGCCGGGTTAAGCAGTGAATTTAATGGCTTTGGCTTGTCGCGGGTTGTAAAAGGCTTGCGTGGAGGTGATACGAGATAATGAACCGTTGTTTTCCGCAAAAACTGTTGCGTCGTTCTGACGCATGTTTACTCCCCACTACCTGCATTTCTAATCTGCAAACCAGCCGATGTTATACCCATTTCGGCGCTTCTCAGGACTCCAGAGCCGGTAAGGCGTTGCGATAACTGAACAAGGGCTCTCCTGATAAATCAGGAGTTTTCTCGTGGTTTCGCCGGACTGTCATACTTAAGTTCGGAACGTGTTTTACAATGATATGAACAAGAAACCGGTCGCACAGCCGGCGCTTCAGCATGACATGCTGAGCATTCAGGCTGTTTATGGGTTGTTATCGCTATATGTCACTGCGATAGTAGTCAACTGTTTTGTATCCGTTGCGTTTTACTCTGCGGCCTGCGGGCGCGGTGAAACCAACAGGGTATACACTTTTTTATGTTGAGGTTCGCTATGTCTGACGACATGTCTTCGGTTTCGCCTTCGTC
The DNA here is from genome assembly GCF_039871955.1 of Kosakonia sp. WA-90. Taxonomy (NCBI): domain Bacteria; kingdom Pseudomonadati; phylum Pseudomonadota; class Gammaproteobacteria; order Enterobacterales; family Enterobacteriaceae; genus Kosakonia; species Kosakonia sp. WA-90. The sequence continues at coordinate 227,245 of NZ_JBDPLJ010000007.1, read as the reverse complement.
AGCAGGCGAACACGGTGTATTACGTTCCATGCAGGAGGTGGCGATGAGCTCCCAGGAAGCCAGCAAGATGCTACGTACATATAACATTGCGTGGTGGGGTAATAATTACTACGACGTCAATGAACTGGGGCATATCAGTGTTTGCCCGGATCCGGATGTACCGGAAGCCCGCGTTGACCTGGCGCAACTGGTGAAAGCGCGCGAAGCGCAAGGGCAGCGCCTGCCAGCGCTGTTCTGTTTCCCGCAGATCCTGCAACATCGCCTGCGCTCGATTAACGCCGCCTTTAAACGTGCGCGTGAATCCTACGGTTACAATGGCGACTATTTCCTCGTCTATCCGATCAAGGTGAACCAGCACCGGCGTGTGATTGAGTCGCTGATCCATTCCGGCGAACCGCTGGGGCTGGAAGCCGGTTCCAAAGCGGAGCTGATGGCCGTACTGGCGCATGCGGGGATGACCCGCTCGGTGATCGTGTGTAACGGCTATAAAGACCGCGAATACATTCGCCTGGCGCTGATTGGCGAGAAGATGGGCCACAAGGTCTATCTGGTGATTGAGAAAATGACCGAAATCGCCATCGTACTGGAAGAAGCGGAGCGTCTGAACGTGGTGCCGCGTCTTGGTGTGCGTGCGCGTCTGGCGTCGCAAGGCTCCGGTAAATGGCAATCTTCCGGCGGCGAGAAATCTAAATTTGGTCTGGCGGCCACCCAAGTTCTGCAACTGGTGGAAATTCTGCGCGAGCGCGGGCGTCTGGACAGCATTCAACTGCTGCACTTTCACCTTGGTTCGCAGATGGCAAACATCCGCGATATCGCGACAGGCGTGCGTGAATCCGCGCGTTTTTACGTTGAACTGCATAAACTGGGCGTGAATATCCAGTGCTTCGACGTTGGCGGCGGGTTAGGCGTGGACTATGAAGGTACACGTTCGCAGTCAGACTGTTCGGTGAACTATGGCCTGAACGAATATGCCAATAACATCATTTGGGCGATTGGCGATGCGTGTGAAGAGCATGGTTTGCCGCATCCGACGGTGATCACGGAATCTGGTCGCGCCGTGACTGCGCACCACACAGTGCTGGTGTCCAATATTATCGGTGTGGAACGCAACGAATATACGCAGGCAACAGCCCCGGCTGACGATGCGCCGCGTGCGTTACAAAGTATGTGGGAAACCTGGCAGGAGATGCATGAGCCTGGCACACGCCGTTCGCTGCGTGAATGGTTGCATGACAGCCAGATGGATTTGCACGATATCCATGTCGGTTACTCTTCTGGCGCTTACAGCCTGCAAGAGCGCGCCTGGGCTGAGCAGCTCTATCTGAATATGTGTCATGAAGTGCAGAAACAGCTGGATCCGAGCAACCGTGCACATCGTCCGATTATCGATGAATTGCAGGAGCGTATGGCGGACAAAATGTACGTCAACTTCTCGCTGTTCCAGTCGATGCCGGATGCCTGGGGGATCGATCAACTCTTCCCGGTGTTGCCGCTGGAAGGGCTGAATCATGCACCGGAACGCCGTGCGGTACTGCTGGATATTACCTGTGACTCCGACGGTGCTATCGATCACTATGTGGATGGCGACGGGATCGCCACCACGATGCCGATGCCGGAATACGACCCGGAGAACCCGCCGATGCTGGGCTTCTTTATGGTTGGCGCGTACCAGGAGATCCTCGGGAATATGCATAATCTGTTCGGTGATACCGAAGCGGTTGATGTGTTTGTTTTCCCGGATGGCAGCGTGGAAGTGGAGCTTTCTGATGAAGGCGACACCGTCGCGGATATGTTGCAGTATGTGCAGCTCGATCCGAACACTCTGCTGACGCAGTTCCGCGATCAGGTTAAACAGACCGGGCTCGAAGATGCGCTGCAGCAGCAGTTCCTCGAAGAGTTTGAAGCCGGACTGTACGGCTACACCTATCTGGAAGATGAATAAGATTTTCCAGTGACAGGTGATTGTCCACACACTGCGTAAAAACAGGGAGGCCTATTGCCTCCCTGTTGCGTTATTTAATACCGTCTGCTGCCATACGATCACGAATGTGTTGCGCACGCTCGGCAGAGGCCGGGTGATCGTCAAACATTGAACTCTGACGACCCTCTTCCATTTTCGCCAGTTTTTCAAAACTGGTCGCCAGCCCTGACGGATTGATGCCGCGTTTGCGCAACAAATCGTAAGAGTAGTCATCCGCTTCGGATTCCTGGCGCTGGGAGAACTGTGAATTCACCAGTTGTTCGCCCAGTGCGCCAAGCTGCGATTGTGACAAGCTGCCGACAATACCGCCCGCGGACGCCGCTGCCGCGCGTAATGCATTGGTCCCGAGCGCAACCTGCATACCTTTTTTCACATGCCCCAGCGCAACGTGACCCATTTCGTGACCAATCACCGCTTCGACTTCGTTGTCGGTCATCATGTCCATTAGTGCGCTGTAGACGCGAATGCAGCCGTTGGCCATCGCAAAGGCGTTCACATCCTTCGCCACGTAAACCTTATAGTTCACCGGTTGGCCGTTGATATTGTCGCCGAGGGCGGCGGCTATTTTGCTCAGACGCTGGCTGTACGGGCTGCTGGCTGGCGCAATGCTGGCCTTACTGTCCATTTGTTTACAGGCATCGTCGCTCAGTGCTTTAACCTGAGCATCACTCAGGGTGTAAGCCTGGAAAGCTTCCGCTCCCGAGCTGAGAAAACCGCCGGAGTCCATATTCTGGCAACCGGCGAGCAGGGTTGTCATTCCCAGAGCAAGTAATGCTGGGCGAATTTTCATGTGTCATCTTCCGCAATGGTGAGTCATTTCTGATTATGCACCGGGGTTATGCGAACCGGTGGCAGCGTAAGTATAAATAAGAGCAGGAAAGGCGAGCGAGGAGATTGCGCAACAAGCAGGCAGCTTCCGGAGATTTCTGAACAGGCAAAAGGATGTTCCATGTACATGACCAGCCGCTTGGGTTACATTGTTGGCACTTTTTTCCGGCGTAGCCCAAAACGCGCTGTCGTCAAGTCGTTACGGGCACAGCCCTTAATCGTCTGATCTGGAGTCAAAATGTCCTCACGTAAAGAGCTTGCCAATGCTATTCGTGCGCTGAGCATGGACGCGGTACAGAAAGCCAAATCCGGTCACCCGGGAGCCCCGATGGGGATGGCTGACATTGCCGAAGTCCTGTGGCGTGATTTTCTGAACCATAACCCGACGAATCCGGCCTGGGCTGACCGCGACCGCTTTGTGCTGTCCAACGGTCACGGCTCGATGCTGATTTACAGCCTGCTGCACCTCACCGGTTACGATCTGCCGATGTCCGAGCTGCAGAACTTCCGCCAGCTACATTCCAAAACGCCGGGTCACCCGGAAGTGGGCTACACCGCTGGCGTAGAAACCACCACCGGTCCGCTGGGGCAGGGCATTGCCAACGCTGTGGGCATGGCGATTGCTGAGAAAACCCTCGCGGCGCAGTTCAACCGCCCGGGTCATGACATCGTTGACCACTTCACTTACGCCTTTATGGGCGACGGCTGCATGATGGAAGGTATTTCCCATGAAGCCTGCTCGCTGGCCGGTACCCTGAAACTGGGCAAACTGGTGGCGTTCTACGATGACAACGGCATCTCCATCGACGGTCACGTTGAGGGCTGGTTCACCGACGATACCGCGAAACGCTTTGAAGCCTACGGCTGGCACGTGGTGCGCGGGGTGGACGGTCACGATGCAAACGCTATCAAACGCGCGGTAGAAGAAGCGCGCAGCGTGACGGACAAACCGTCGCTGCTGATGTGCAAAACCATCATCGGTTTCGGTTCGCCGAACAAAGCCGGTACCCATGATTCCCACGGCGCGCCGCTGGGTGATGCAGAAATCGCCCTGACCCGCGAAGCGCTGGGCTGGAAACACCCGGCCTTTGAAATTCCGTCTGACATCTATGCGCAGTGGGATGCGAAAGAAGCTGGCCAGGCGAAAGAAGCTGCGTGGAACGAGAAATTCGCGGCTTACGCGAAAGCCTTCCCGCAGGAAGCTGCCGAGTTTACCCGCCGTATGAAGGGTGAGCTGCCCTCTGACTTCGACGCCAAAGCACAGGCTTTTGTGGAGAAATTGCAGGCTAATCCGGCGAAAATCGCCAGCCGTAAAGCCTCACAGAACGCCATCGAAGCTTTTGGTCCGCTGCTGCCAGAATTCCTTGGCGGCTCGGCTGACCTGGCACCAAGCAACCTGACCCTGTGGTCCGGTTCGAAAGCCATCAACGAAGACACTGCCGGCAACTACATCCATTACGGTGTGCGCGAGTTCGGTATGACCGCGATTGCCAACGGTATCTCCCTGCACGGCGGTTTCCTGCCGTACACTTCCACCTTCCTGATGTTCGTCGAATATGCCCGTAACGCGGTGCGTATGGCAGCGCTGATGAAACAGCGTCAGGTGCTGGTCTACACTCACGACTCTATCGGTCTGGGCGAAGACGGTCCGACTCACCAGCCGGTGGAGCAGGTGGCTTCCCTGCGCCTGACCCCGAACGTCAGCACCTGGCGTCCGTGTGACCAGGTGGAATCCGCGGTAGCGTGGAAATATGGCGTTGAGCGTGCCGATGGCCCGACTGCGTTGATCCTCTCCCGTCAGAACCTGGCGCAGCAGGAGCGTACGGCGCAACAGCTGGCGGATATTGCCCGCGGTGCTTATGTACTGAAAGAGTGTGCTGGTCAACCGCAACTGATCCTGATTGCCACCGGCTCTGAAGTAGAGTTGGCGGTGTCGGCGTGGGAAAAACTGACCGCCGAAGGTGTGAAGGTGCGTGTGGTCTCCATGCCGTCTACCGATACGTTCGACAAACAGGATGCGGCGTACCGTGAATCCGTCCTGCCGAAAGCCGTCTCTGCGCGCGTGGCGATTGAAGCCGGCATTGCAGACTTCTGGTACAAATACGTGGGCCTGAACGGTGCGGTAGTGGGCATGACCACCTTTGGTGAGTCGGCGCCGGCTGAGCTGCTGTTTGAAGAGTTTGGCTTCACCGTGGATAACGTGGTCGCCAAAGCGAAAGCGCTGCTGTAATCCCTGTTGCCGTATAGCGGCTTCACAGGTTAAAGATCAACCGGGCATTACGCCCGGTTTTTTTTCGGCTGTTATTCTTCCGTTCGATGCTCTTGTACCAATTATTCCTGTGAAAATGTGATGCAAGTCAGATTACTGGTGAAACCGTCTGGACAATCATTCCTTTTATTCCATGTTTCGCTTATTCTAGCTGAAGCGTTTCAGTCGATTAAATGTTCGACAAATGACCAATCAGACGCAGTTTGAGGCAGGCGAGGATTCCCCTCTTGTGGTTGCTGGATTACTCTGTCATCCACTTCAGGCTGGCTTGTCTTGCAGGAGAGTTATGACCGTACGCATAGCGATTAATGGTTTCGGTCGCATCGGGCGCAATGTGGTTCGTGCTTTATATGAATCCGGGCGTCGGGCGGAAATCACCGTGGTGGCAATCAATGAACTGGCGGATGCCGTGGGCATGGCGCATTTATTGAAATATGACACCAGCCATGGACGTTTTGCCTGGGATGTTCGCCAGGAGCGCGAGCAACTGTTTGTTGGCGATGATGTCATTCGCATTCTGCATGAGCGATCGATCACGGCGCTGCCCTGGCGTGAACTGGGTGTGGATGTGGTGCTCGACTGTACGGGCGTGTATGGCAACCGTGAAGATGGCGAAGCGCATCTTGCGGCGGGAGCGAAAAAAGTTCTGTTCTCTCACCCCGGTAGCCACGATCTTGATGCGACCATCGTGTTTGGCGTTAACCAGAGCACGCTGCGCGCTGATGATCGCCTGGTCTCTAACGCGTCCTGCACAACGAACTGTATTATTCCGGTCATAAAACTGCTCGACGATGCGTATGGTATCGAATCAGGAACGGTGACGACCATTCACTCCGCGATGCACGATCAGCAGGTGATTGACGCCTATCATCCCGATCTGCGCCGCACGCGTGCAGCCAGCCAGTCAATTATCCCGGTGGACACCAAACTGGCGGCGGGGATCACGCGTATTTTTCCGCAATTTAATGACAGATTCGAGGCGATAGCTGTTCGCGTACCGACGATTAACGTGACGGCTATCGATCTCAGTGTAACGGTAAAAAAACCGGTAAAAGCTATGGAAGTCAACGCGTTGCTGCAAAAAGCAGCGCAGGGAACATTTCATGGTATAGTTGACTATACGGAATTACCGTTGGTTTCAACCGATTTTAACCACGATCCGCACAGTGCCATTGTTGATGGTACACAGACACGGGTCAGTGGCGCGCACCTGATTAAAACCCTGGTATGGTGCGATAACGAATGGGGCTTTGCTAACCGGATGCTCGACACGACGTTAGCAATGGCGGCTATTAGTTTCAGGTAAGACACTTACGTGTCTGCAAAACTTTAAGAATCATTGAGAGGATTCACCATGTCTGTAATTAAGATGACCGATCTGGATTTGGCAGGTAAACGCGTTTTCATCCGTGCGGATTTGAACGTACCGGTTAAAGATGGCAAAGTGACCAGCGATGCGCGTATCCGTGCTTCTCTGCCGACCATCGAACTGGCCCTGAAGCAGGGTGCGAAAGTGATGGTCACCTCCCACCTGGGTCGTCCGACCGAAGGCGAGTACAACGAAGAATTCTCTCTGTTGCCGGTTGTTAATTACCTGAAAGACAAACTGTCCAACCCGGTACGTCTGGTTAAAGACTACCTGGACGGTGTTGACGTTGCGGCCGGTGAACTGGTTGTTCTGGAAAACGTGCGTTTCAACAAAGGCGAGAAGAAAGACGACGAAGCACTCTCCAAAAAATACGCTGCACTCTGCGACGTGTTTGTTATGGATGCTTTCGGTACCGCACACCGTGCGCAGGCTTCGACTCACGGCATCGGCAAATTTGCTGACGTAGCTTGTGCAGGTCCGCTGCTGGCAGACGAACTGGACGCGCTGGGTAAGGCACTGAAAGAACCGGCTCGCCCGATGGTCGCTATCGTGGGTGGTTCTAAAGTTTCCACTAAACTGACCGTTCTGGACTCTCTGTCCAAAATCGCTGACCAACTGATTGTGGGTGGCGGTATCGCCAACACCTTCGTTGCTGCCCAGGGCCACAACGTCGGTAAATCCCTGTACGAAGCCGATCTGGTTGATGAAGCTAAACGTCTGCTGAATTCTTGTGATATCCCGGTTCCGACAGATGTTCGCGTTGCAACCGAGTTCTCAGAAACCGCAACGGCTACCCTGAAGTCCGTGACTGACATCAAAGATGATGAGCAAATTCTGGATCTGGGCGACGCGTCTGCGGAAAAACTGGCTGAAATCCTGAAAAACGCCAAAACTATCCTGTGGAATGGTCCGGTTGGCGTGTTTGAATTCCCGAACTTCCGTAAAGGTACTGAAATCGTGGCTAACGCTATCGCAGACAGCGACGCGTTCTCCATCGCAGGTGGTGGTGACACCCTGGCGGCGATCGACCTGTTTGGCATCGCTGACAAAATTTCCTACATCTCCACTGGCGGCGGCGCATTCCTCGAATTCGTGGAAGGCAAAGTGCTGCCGGCAGTAGCTATGCTCGAAGAGCGCGCTAAGAAGTAAGTTTTTACTGGGCAGGGAAACCTGCCCAATTTTCAGCGCGCTTAAGAGCTCGCGACTTTTCTCTAACGGTCGAAGATACAGATACAGGACTCCGTAACATGTCTAAAATTTTTGATTTCGTAAAACCGGGCGTGATCACTGGTGATGACGTTCAGAAAGTGTTCCAGGTAGCGAAAGAAAACAACTTCGCTCTGCCAGCAGTAAACTGTGTGGGCACCGACTCCATCAACGCTGTCATGGAAGCTGCTGCAAAAGCAAAAGCGCCGGTTATTATTCAGTTCTCCAACGGTGGCGCTGCCTTTATCGCAGGTAAAGGCGTGAAAACCGACGTTCCGCAGGGTGCGGCAATTCTGGGCGCTATTTCTGGCGCGCATCACGTTCACCAGATGGCTGAACATTACGGTGTGCCAGTGATCCTGCACACTGACCACTGTGCCAAAAAACTGCTGCCGTGGATCGACGGTCTGCTGGATGCGGGTGAAAAACACTTTGCTGCTACCGGTAAACCACTGTTCTCTTCTCACATGATCGACCTGTCTGAAGAGTCTCTGGAAGAGAACATCGAAATCAGCTCTAAATACCTGGCGCGCATGGCCAAAATGGGCATGACTCTGGAAATCGAACTGGGTTGCACCGGTGGTGAAGAAGACGGCGTAGACAACAGCCACATGGACGCTTCTGCACTGTACACCCAGCCGGAAGATGTTGATTACGCGTACACCAAACTGAACGCGATCAGCCCGCGTTTCACCATCGCTGCTTCCTTCGGTAACGTACACGGTGTGTACAAACCGGGTAACGTGAAACTGACCCCGACTATCCTGCGTGACTCTCAGGAATATGTGTCTAAAAAACATAACCTGCCGCACAACAGCCTGAACTTTGTCTTCCACGGCGGTTCCGGTTCTTCTGCTCAGGAAATCAAAGACTCCGTAAGCTACGGCGTTATCAAAATGAACATTGATACCGATACCCAATGGGCAACCTGGGAAGGTATCCTGAACTACTACAAAGAGAACGAAGGCTACCTGCAGGGCCAACTGGGCAACCCGAAAGGCGCAGACCAGCCGAACAAGAAATACTACGATCCGCGTGTATGGCTGCGTGCTGCGCAGACCAGCATGGTCGCTCGTCTGGAGCAGGCTTTCAAAGAACTGAACGCAGTAGACGTTCTGTAATTTGCGTCCTGGTTCAGCCAAAAGCCCGCATATATGCGGGCTTTTTTATTGAGAATTCAACAGGCTGTCCGCGACATAAAATGTGATCCATTTGGCGAAATCGTCGCTTATTGTTTACCCTTTAGGAAACCGTCCTGCCCGTAAGGGGCGGTTTTCCCGTTTGGAACAACAGTAAGGAAGAAAGAATGGAAGATCTCAACGTCGTCGACAGCATCAACGACGCCGGCTCGTGGCTGGTCAACAACCAGGCGCTGTTGCTGAGCTACGTCGTCAATATTGTGGCGGCGATCGCCATTATCATTGTCGGTATGATCGTCGCGCGCATTGTGTCCAATGCTGTGAACCGGTTGATGGTGGCACGGCATATTGACACCACCGTCGCAGATTTTCTCTCTGCACTGGTGCGTTATGGCATCATCGCGTTTACCCTGATTGCCGCGCTGGGGCGGGTTGGCGTACAGACCGCCTCGGTGATCGCCGTACTCGGTGCAGCCGGTCTGGCCATTGGTCTGGCATTGCAGGGCTCGCTCTCTAACCTGGCGGCAGGCGTGTTGCTGGTCACTTTCCGTCCGTTCCGCTCCGGCGAGTATGTCGATTTGGGTGGTGTAGCCGGGACGGTGTTGCAGGTGCAGATTTTCTCCACCACCATGCGCACTGTCGATGGCCGTATTGTGGTTATCCCGAATGGCAAAATTATCGCCGGGAATATCGTGAATTTTTCCCGTGAGCCGGTGCGCCGTAACGAGTTCATTATCGGCGTGGCTTACGATTCCGATATCGATCAGGTTAAAAACATACTGACGGAGATTATTCAGGCTGACGATCGCATTCTCAAAGATCGTGAGATGACCGTGCGTCTGAATGAGCTGGGTCCCTCTTCAATTAACTTTGTAGTGCGTGTCTGGAGTAAGAGCGGCGACCTGCAAAACGTCTACTGGGACGTACTGGAGCTGATTAAACGCCGCTTCGATGAACAGGGCATCAGCTTCCCGTACCCGCAAATGGACGTCAATTTTAAACGTGCCAAACCCGCTGCAGAGCAGTAACGTCCAAGGTCGGCTCAGCCGGCCTTTTTGTTACCTGTTTTCATTAGTGATTCTAATTAACGATTAAAATTATCAATTTCAACTAATAACTCTTCCGCGCTATAGTCTGCATCCGAAACAACTCTGACGGAATAAAGTCGTGCTATCTTATTATTTTCAAGGGCTTATGCTCGGTGCCGCGTTGATCCTGCCGTTGGGTCCGCAAAATGCGTTTGTCATGAACCAGGGGATTCGCAGGCAGTACCACATCATGACCGCTTTTCTCTGCACCCTCAGTGACTTGCTGCTGATCTGCGCCGGTATTTTTGGCGGTAGTGCGCTGCTGATGCAGTCACCCTGGTTGCTGGCGCTGGTCACCTGGGGTGGCGTTGCGTTTTTGCTGTGGTACGGTTTTGGCGCGCTGAAAACTGCTCTCAGCAGCCAACCGGACATGACCAGTGCGGACGCGTTACGCCAGGGGCGCTGGCGCATTATTGCTACCATGCTGGCAGTAACCTGGCTTAATCCCCATGTTTATCTCGATACCTTTGTTGTGCTCGGTAGCCTGGGTGGGCAGCTGGATGTGGAGCCGCGCCGCTGGTTTGCGTTAGGCACAGTCAGTGCATCGTTTCTGTGGTTCTTCAGCCTGGCTTTACTCGCAGCCTGGCTGGCACCCCGCCTGCGAACAGCCAAAGCGCAGCGGGCTATCAATCTGCTGGTTGGGCTGGTGATGTGGATTATCGCGCTTCAACTGGCGAAAGAGGGCATCCACCATTTGCAGGGATTATTCAGTTAAGGTAAGTCCGATGGACAATTTGCGCCGAGCCGCTAAGCTTGCTGCCAGGCGTCCAGCGTGTATGGACGTAACAAAAGCACCATGGAGGAGCAACTGTGAAATTTAAAGTGATGGCCCTGGCGGCGATGGTGGGTTTCAGTGCGATGGCGGTGCAGGCGAGTGAATTGCCTGATGGTCCGCATATTGTCACCTCAGGGACGGCGAGCGTGGATGCGACACCGGACATCGCCACCCTGGCGATTGAGGTGAATGTCGCCGCTAAAGATGCAGCCTCAGCCAAAAAACAGGCCGATGACCGTGTTGCGCAATATCTTAGCTTCCTTGAGCAAAATGGCATTGCCCGTAAAGACATTAATGCCGCGAACTTACGCACTCAGCCCGATTATGACTACCAGAACGGCAAAAGCATCCTCAAAGGCTACCGTGCAGTACGCACCGTTGAAGTGACGCTGCGCGAGCTGGATAAACTCAATTCGCTGCTGGATGGCGCACTGAAGGCGGGTCTGAACGAAATCCGTTCCGTCTCGTTGGGGGTTGCGCAACCGCAATCCTTTAAAGATAAAGCCCGTAAAGCCGCAATTGATGATGCCACCCGCCAGGCACAGCAACTGGCCGACGGCTTCCATGCCAAACTCGGTCCCGTCTACAGCATTCGTTACCATGTTTCTAACTATCAGCCGAGCCCGATGGTTCGCATGATGAAAGCCGAGGCAGCAGCGCCAGCTTCAGCGCAGGAAACTTACGAACAGCCGACTATCCAGTTTGACGATCAGGTTGATGTGGTGTTCCAGTTGGAGCCCGTTCAGGGCCAGCAGCAGACTCCTGCTGCGAAGTGATCGTTTCCCTCACCCGTGAGGGTGAGGGGCAAATCAATCCTGCCTTAATACTTTATGTCCGTATTCCAGCAGCGCATCGGTTACGTTGCGCATCATCCGGCTTTCCGGCGCAAAGCGATGCCAGTAGAGCATGCGGCGTTGCAGCAGTCCCGGCGTCAGGTCAATTAACTCACCGCTGTTCAATTCTCTTTCAATCTGCAGGTGTGGGATCATACAGCAGGTGGTGCCCTGGCGCGCCAGTTGCACAAAGGCTTCGGAGGAGTTAACGATATGGCATGGGACGCTGCCCGGCGGCAGATCGAAGTACTGCTGTAAAAACGCCTGATGCATGTCATCCAGATGGTCAAAGGCAACCGCAGGCGCTTTCAGTAACGCAGAGCGCGTGACCCCGTTGGGGAAATAGCGCGCAGCAAACTCTTTTGAGCCGACGAACAGGTAATCCAGCGCGCCAAGTTGATCAACCAGACAACTGGGCAGCGCTTGCGGCTGAATACTCACCGCACCTACCACCTCGCCACGACGCAGGCGTTCCTGGGTGCGGGTTTCATCTTCAACCTGCAGATTCAGACGAATGGGGGAGTCCACCAGCACGGGCGCCAGCGCAGGCAGCAGCCAGGTCGCCAGACTGTCGGCGTTGACTGCCAGCGACAGCAGCAGCGGCGTAGAGCCGGTTTGCTCATCTCCCAGCCACTCTTCTTCCAGCAATTCCACCTGGCGCAGCAACGCCAGCAGTTTTTGCCCCTGTTCCGTTGGACGCGGTGGTACCGTGCGCACCAGCAGTGGTTGGCCGAACATATTTTCGAGTTGTTTAATGCGCTGCGATACGGCGGACTGGGTAATACACAGCTTTTGTGCGGCGCGCTCAAACCCGCGTTCACGAATGACCGCATCAAGCGCTTGTAGTGTTCTGTAGTCCGGACGTTTCATTGTTCGCACTGTCTCCTGAAAATGATTACCCAGCACTATGACATAAATTTTTAGGAGATACAGACGAAATTGGCAGTCGCGTAATGTGACGCTGGTCACAGGGACATTTAGGGGGAGGCTGGTCTATAATGCGCCTGAAATTTCACACCACAGGTGAACGACCATGACGCAGGATGAACTCAAAAAAGCAGTGGGCTGGGCAGCGCTTAAGTATGTTGAACCCGGCACCATTGTGGGCGTAGGCACAGGCTCCACTGCCGCACACTTTATTGACGCATTAGGCACGATGAAAGGCCAGATTGAAGGCGCAGTCTCCAGTTCGGACGCTTCAACCGAGAAGTTGAAAGGCCTCGGGATTACCGTGTTCGATCTCAATGAGGTGGATCGGTTAGGCATCTACGTTGATGGTGCAGACGAAATTAATGGTCAGATGCAGATGATCAAAGGCGGCGGCGCGGCGCTAACGCGTGAGAAAATCATTGCGTCGGTCGCCGATAAGTTTATCTGCATCGCTGATGCGTCTAAGCAGGTCGATATCCTGGGGAAATTTCCGCTGCCGGTGGAAGTGATCCCAATGGCGCGCAGCGCGGTTGCCCGTGAACTGGTGAAACTGGGCGGACGCCCGGAATATCGCCAGAATGTGGTGACGGATAATGGCAACGTGATCCTTGATGTGTACGGGCTGGAGATTATCGACCCGATCGCGCTGGAAAACAGCATTAATGGTATCCCGGGCGTAGTTACCGTAGGGTTATTCGCTAACCGTGGCGCGGATGTGGCGTTGATCGGCACTGCCGATGGCGTGAAAACCATCGTAAAATGATCTGACAGGGAGGCGCCTGCCTCCCTCTAAAAAATCTGCGAGCGGCATATTTGGTGATATCTGTCACGTTTTTCTGCTATTTCTACGATCCCTGCCAGTGTTGTCCATTTTTCCAGCATTTTTATCTGCCAATTCCCGCTGTATGACATTTCTTCAGATAGCCGACGCAAACGTTCATATTGCCGCAATAGTTTTTTTTGATATGTTGACTGAAGCGGATTGCGATCTGCACAACATCACAGTCAAGACAAAAACAGGGTCGGGTAAATGGCAAAGGTATCACTGGAGAAAGACAAGATTAAATTCCTGCTGGTTGAAGGGGTTCATCAGAAGGCGCTGGATAGCCTTCGTGCGGCAGGTTATACCAACATCGAATTTCATAAGGGCGCGCTGGACAGCGAACAACTGAAAGAATCCATTCGTGATGCTCACTTTATTGGCCTGCGATCCCGTACTCAACTGACTGAAGATGTCATTGCTGCCGCTGAAAAACTGGTGGCGATTGGGTGTTTCTGTATCGGCACCAACCAGGTTAACCTCGACGCGGCTGCGAAGCGCGGCATCCCGGTGTTTAACGCGCCGTTTTCCAACACGCGTTCCGTTGCGGAACTGGTGATTGGCGAACTGCTGCTGCTGATGCGCGGGATCCCGGAAGCGAACGCCAAAGCCCATCGCGGTATCTGGAACAAGCTGGCTGTGGGCTCCTATGAAGCGCGCGGTAAAAAACTGGGCATCATCGGTTATGGTCACATTGGTACGCAGCTCGGTATTCTCGCAGAATCGCTGGGTATGCATGTTTACTTCTACGATATTGAAAACAAACTGCCGCTCGGTAACGCCACACAGGTTCAGCACCTTTCCGATTTGCTGAACATGAGCGATGTAGTGAGCCTGCACGTGCCGGAAAACAACTCCACCAAAGATATGATTGGCGTGGAAGAACTGGCGCTGATGAAACCTGGCGCGCTGCTGATTAACGCCGCACGCGGTACGGTGGTGGATATTCCGGCGCTGTGCGATGCGCTGAAACGCAAACATCTGGCGGGCGCGGCTATCGACGTGTTCCCCACAGAGCCAGCAACCAACAGCGACCCCTTCGACTCCCCGCTGTGCGAATTCGATAACGTACTGCTAACCCCGCACATTGGCGGCTCCACGCAGGAAGCGCAGGAAAACATCGGGTTAGAAGTCGCCGGTAAACTGATCAAATACTCGGACAACGGCTCAACGCTGTCTGCGGTTAACTTCCCGGAAGTTTCTCTGCCGTTGCATGGCGGTCGTCGTCTGCTGCACATCCACGAAAACCGCCCGGGTGTGCTGACTGCGCTGAACCAGATTTTTGCCAGCCAGAACATCAACATTGCTGCACAGTATCTGCAAACAACGCCGTATATGGGCTATGTGGTGGTGGATATTGAAGCCGATGAGGATGTGGCGCAGAAAGCGCTGCAGAGTATGAAAGCCATTCCTGGCACCATTCGTTCCCGTCTGCTGTTCTGATAAACCTCGCGTCTTCCTCTCCCAGGTCGGGGGAGGAAGGCTGTTACCATTCCCAGATTTTTGACGGCGTGATCACCGCAGGCAGCGGGATATCCCACTCTTCGACCGGCAGCGTGTTGACGCCCTGGCAGTCGTGGGCGTAGCCGATAGGTTGCAGACCGTACTCGCGCCAGTTTTGCAGAGTTCTGTCGTAAAAACCGCCACCCATTCCCAGACGTTGTCCGTGTTCATCAAAGGCCACCAGCGGAGTGATCAGAACATCAAGCTGATGAAGCGGCAGCACATCGCGGACGTCCAGTTTCGGCTCCTGGATTTTCAGGCGGTTGACCACCAGTTCGCTATGGGGATGATAGTGCAGAAAAAGCAGATTACCCGGGCTAAACGGATGCAATACTGGCAGGTAAACACGTTTGCCGCTGCGCCAGAGCTGTTCAATGAGCGGTTGGGTATCGAGCTCACCATCGAACGAGAGAAACAGCGCGACGGTATGCGCCATCACCACCGACGGGTACGCCATCATACGAGCGGCCGCTTGCTGTGCAAAATGTGCTTGTTGCTCAGGGGTCAGTTCCCGGCGGCGCTGGCGAATCAGTTTGCGGATTTCTTGTCGTGATGAAGGAAAATCAGGAAGTTGCGTCATGGTAGTAAGTAAAAGAAGGGAATCTCCGAGATGCCGCCGCAGGCTGTAACCCTTGAACCCTTGGTTCAAGGTGAATGTGTCGTCATGATTTTAAGGCTTCTCGGACGAACCGAGCATGCTCACCAACCATGGATCGCCACATTCTTGTGGTATGAAATATCGGCTCAGGGGACTGGCCCGCTTGCGAACATCTCAGAGAAATTTTTTCTTCAAGGTCACTCTACCACAACTGACCCTGAAGTGTTATTCAAACTTTGGCCCCGGTCTTTCTGTTATGCGACCCTGATCAAGCAATGCCTGTTCGATGGTCTGCTGTAACATCCGAATACGCTGCTCCATGTTGGCGGCATACTCACGGGTTTTTGCCTTTTCCTGAGTCAGCTCATAGCTGATGTTCAGCGCGGCGATAAACACCAACTGCTCAGTATTGGTGACTCTAGTGCGAACTTTCAGATCTTGCAACCGCTGATTCAGATCCTCCGCAGCCTGATTGAGAGCATCCCTCTGCTCAGGCGGGCAGTTCACTCGCAGTGAACGGCCAAAAATTTGGATATCGACGGGTTGTGCAGACATGCCACCTTCCTGCTGTTTGACTGCGCTCTGCCTTCGCATTCGAGCCCTGGGCTGCGAAGGGGCGACACTATAAGCTAGCCTGGCGCGTGCTTTCAAGTTTTTTGCGTCTATACCTTAATGATTCAGCGTGCATGCAAAGGCATGGAACGTGAAGCATCACGGGTATATCACCAGGGGCCAAAGTGGTAGCATATCATGAATATTCCCCCCAACGACGACGAATGCGCATGTCTATACAGAACGAAATACCTGGTTACAACGAAGTAGGCCAGCTACTCAACCAACAGGGCGTGGGATTACTTCCTGCTGAAATGCACGGTCTTATCGCGGGGATGCTCTGCGGTGGCAATAATGACAGCTCCTGGCTGCCGCTGCTGCATGACTTGACGAATGACGGACTGGCGTTCGGTCACGAGCTGGCGCAGGCACTGCGCGCCATGCACGCCGGCACCAGTGACTCACTGGAAGACGACGGTTTCCTTTTCCAGCTCTATCTGCCTGAGGGTGATGATGTCAGCGTGTTTGATCGCGCGGATGCGCTGGCAGGCTGGGTGAACCATTTCCTGCTGGGGCTGGGGGTTACGCAACCCAAACTTGATAAAGTCACCGGCGAAACCGGTGAAGCAATTGACGATCTGCGTAATATCGCGCAGTTGGGCTATGACGAAGAAGAAGATCAGGAAGAGCTGGAGATGTCGCTCGAAGAGATCATCGAATACGTGCGTGTCGCGGCACTGCTGTGCCACGACACCTTTACGCGCCCACAGCCGACCGCACCCGAAGTGCGGAAGCCGACATTACATTAATTCGCCTTGCAGGGAGTAGGTGTCATGACACAGCTTGAGTTTCTCCGTCGTCGCCAGGCATTACTGGCGCAGATGGTGCCTGGAAGCGCCGCGCTGATTTTCGCTGCGCCGGAAGCAACCCGCAGCGCGGACAGCGAGTATCCTTATCGCCAGAACAGCGACTTCTGGTACTTCACCGGCTTTAACGAGCCTGAAGCGGTACTGGTGCTGATAAAGAGCGATGACACCCACA
This sequence comes from Kosakonia sp. WA-90, assembly GCF_039871955.1. NCBI lineage: Bacteria > Pseudomonadati > Pseudomonadota > Gammaproteobacteria > Enterobacterales > Enterobacteriaceae > Kosakonia > Kosakonia sp. WA-90. Next base: position 210,313 of record NZ_JBDPLJ010000007.1, on the reverse strand, counting down.
ACCACAGCGTCCTGTTTAACCGCATACGGGATAAAACCGCTGAGATCTGGTTTGGTCGACGTCTTGGGCAGGACGCCGCGCCGGAAAAACTGAGCGTTGATCGTGCGCTGGCGTTCCCGGATATCAACGAACATCTTTATCAACTGCTCAACGGCCTTGATGCGGTATATCACGCTCAGGGCGAATTTGAGTATGCCGATAAGGTCCTGTTTACTGCGCTGGATAAGCTGCGCAAAGGTTCGAGGCAAAACCTGAAGGCTCCCGCCACGTTGACCGACTGGCGCCCGATCGTGCATGAAATGCGTCTGTTCAAGTCCGCCGAAGAGATTGAAGTGATGCGTCGCGCCGGGGAGATCTCCGCACTGGCGCACACACGTGCGATGCAGGTTTGCCGTCCGGGCATGTTCGAATACCAGCTTGAGGGCGAGATTCATCATGAATTTAACCGCCATGGCGCGCGTTTCCCCTCTTACAACACCATTGTCGGCTCCGGCGTCAACGGCTGCATTCTGCACTACACCGAAAATGAAAGTCAGATGCGCGACGGGGATTTGGTGCTGATTGACGCAGGCTGCGAATATATGGGCTATGCCGGAGATATTACCCGCACGTTCCCGGTGAATGGCAAATTCAGCCCGGCGCAGCGCGAAATTTATGACATTGTCCTTGCATCGCTGACGCGCTCCCTTGAGCTGTTCCGCCCGGATACCTCGATTCAGGAAGTGACCGGTGAAGTGGTGCGTATCATGATTAGCGGCCTGCTGAAGCTCGGTATTCTTAAAGGCGATGTGGAAGAACTGGTGGCGAATAACGCCCACCGTCCGTTCTTTATGCATGGGCTAAGCCATTGGCTGGGGCTTGATGTGCATGACGTGGGTGTTTATGGCCAGGATCGCTCCCGCAAACTGGCCCCAGGTATGGTGCTGACCGTTGAGCCCGGACTGTATATCGCACCGGACGCCGATGTACCGGAACAGTACCGCGGGATTGGTATTCGTATCGAAGATGACATTGTGATCACAGAAAGCGGCAACGAAAATCTGACCGCCAGCGTGGTGAAAACGGCGGATGAGATTGAGGCGCTGATGGCGGCGGCGCGCCGATCATGAGCGTGATTATTATTGGCGGCGGCATGGCGGGAGCAACGCTGGCACTGGCCATTTCACATTTAACCTCAGGTCAACTGCCCGTTCATCTGGTGGAAGCCACTGCGCCGGGGGCGGGCAACCACCCGGGGTTCGATGCTCGCGCAATTGCACTGGCGGCGGGAACCTGCCAGCAACTGGCCCGTGTTGGGATCTGGCAGGCGATAGCCTCCTGCGCGACACCGATTTCGACGGTTCACGTCAGCGATCGCGGGCATGCCGGTTTCGTTACCCTGGATGCGCAGGCGTATCGTCTTGATGCACTCGGTCAGGTGGTAGAGCTGCATGATGTCGGTCAGCGGCTGTTTAGCCTGCTGCAAAAAGCCCCGGGCGTTACTGTGCATTGTCCGGCGAGCGTTCGCCAGTTTATCCGTGATGCCCGGCAGGTCTGTGTGACGCTGGATAATGGCGAGTCAATTATCGGTAAATTGCTGGTGGCGGCAGATGGTTCCCGCTCCGCCGTGGGTGAGCAGTTGGGCATCAGTCAGCAGCAATCGCCTTATCATCAGGTCGCGGTGATTGCAAATGTGACGACTTCGGTGCCACATCAGGGACGCGCATTCGAACGTTTTACCGAACATGGCCCGCTGGCCATGTTACCGATGTCGCAGGGGCGTTGTTCATTGGTGTGGTGCCACCCGCTGGAAAAACAGCAAACCGTGGCCGCCTGGTCTGATGAACGTTTCTGTCATGAGCTACAAAAAGCGTTCGGCTGGCGGCTCGGGCGCATTACGCAGACCGGCAAACGCACCGTTTATCCCCTGGCGTTGAACTGTGCATCCTCGACCATTTCTCATCGTGCCGTGTTGGTGGGTAATGCGGCGCAAACATTGCACCCGATTGCCGGGCAGGGTTTTAACCTTGGCATGCGCGATGTAATGACGCTGGCGGAAACGCTGGCGCAGGCCGCAGGCGCGCAGCAGGATGTGGGGGAGTTCCCGGTGCTGACCCGCTATCGCGATCGTCGTTATGCGGATAAAAAATCGACCATTGGGGTGACCGACGGGCTGGTGCATCTGTTTGCGAACCATTGGGCTCCGCTGGTTGTTGGGCGCAATATCGGGCTTATGGCGATGGATCTATTCACCCCGGCGCGCGATGCGCTGGCGCAGCGAACCCTTGGTTGGGTTGCGCGTTAAGGATCAAAGGAGCGTTAGAGTGCAGAGTGTTGATGTTGCGATTGTCGGCGGCGGTATGGTGGGGCTGGCGCTGGCGTGCGGGTTACAAGGTAGCGGATTGCGTGTGGCGGTGCTTGAGCAGCAGCTTCCTGCGCCGCTGGCTGACGATGCGCCCCCTGCGTTACGCGTTTCAGCGATCAACGCTGCCAGCGAAAAACTGTTGAGTCATCTGGGCGTGTGGTCAAACATTATTGCCCGTCGCGCGGGTTGCTATCACGGCATGGAAGTGTGGGATAAAGACAGCTTCGGGCGTATTGCTTTTGATGACCAGAAAATGGGGTACGATCACCTTGGCTACATTATTGAAAATGCGGTGATCCATCAGGCGTTGTGGGATAAAGCACAGCAATGCCCGGATGTGACAACGCTTGCCCCGGCGGAGCTGCAACAAGTTGCGTGGGGCGAAAATGAGGCCTTTCTTACGTTAAAAGATGGCACGATGCTGACTGCGCGGCTGGTGATCGGTGCCGATGGCGCTAACTCCTGGCTGCGTAACAAAGCCGATATTCCACTGACGTTCTGGGATTATCACCATCATGCTTTAGTGGCGACTATCCGCACGGAAGAGCCCCATCAGGCGGTGGCGCGCCAGGTATTTCATCACGATGGTATTCTCGCCTTCCTGCCGCTTAGCGACCCGCATCTCTGCTCAATTGTCTGGTCGTTGCCTCCGGAGCAGGCAAAGGCCATGCAGCAGGCAAGCGATGAGGCGTTTAACCAGGCGCTGTGTATGGCGTTTGATAACCGCCTTGGGCTTTGCCATGTGGAAAGCGAGCGCCAGGTTTACCCGTTGACCGGGCGTTATGCACGTCAGTTTGCCGCGCATCGGCTGGCGCTGGTGGGCGATGCCGCGCACACCATCCATCCGTTGGCCGGGCAGGGCGTAAACCTTGGCTTTATGGATGCGGCGGAGTTAATTGCCGAACTGCGTCGTTTACGCACCGAGGGCAAAGATATTGGCCAGCACCTTTATCTGCGTCGCTATGAGCGCAGCCGCAAACACAGTGCGGCACTGATGCTGGCCGGTATGCAGGGATTTCGCGAATTGTTTGCCGGTGCCAACCCGGCGAAAAAATTGCTGCGTGATATTGGCCTGAAACTGGCCGATACGCTCCCCGGTGTGAAAAGTCAGTTACTGCGTCAGGCGTTAGGCCTGAACGATCTCCCTGAGTGGTTACGTTAACCCCATCACATTTTCCCTTCCCGGTAACGGGAAGGGCTCGCACTTCTCATTTGAAATAATCTAATTTCACCGCTTTTTTCAGATTAGATTTTCTCATGTCATGTTTTTTCTCATGCGGCAAAATTCGCTTTTTTGCGGAGTGAAATGCTGGAAATGACCCTGGCATTCCCCTTTTTGTAATGGTTTGTGCACTAATTGCGCCATTCATCCAGTGTAATCATCTGATCCGTTTTTTAGCTAAACAGGTCATAAGCTAATGTGATGGCCCATTTTACCTTATGGTTAAGCGCCGCTTTCGGTGATAAGTTCAGGCGAAAGAGAACGTTTGCGTCGCGGCCTGCAACAGGTCGTGAACCCGGCTTTTGGCGGCGTGATTAAACGCCACCGGCGAGCGTGATGGCTCAGCTTATTCGACGAGGAAAAGATGGCTCAGCAGACCCCTTTGTATGAACAACACACACTGTGCGGTGCCCGCATGGTGGACTTCCATGGCTGGATGATGCCGTTGCATTACGGCTCGCAGATTGATGAACATCATGCAGTGCGCACCGACGCTGGTATGTTTGATGTGTCGCATATGACCATCGTTGATCTCAAAGGTGCACGCACCCGCGAGTTTTTACGCTACTTACTGGCTAACGATGTCGCGAAACTCACGAAGCCCGGTAAAGCGCTTTACACCGGCATGCTAAACGCCTCGGGCGGTGTCATTGATGACCTGATCGTTTATTACTTCACTGAAGATTTCTTCCGCCTCGTTGTTAACTCCGCCACCCGCGAAAAAGACCTCTCCTGGATTGCCCAACACGCTGAACCCTTCGCCATTGAACTCACCGTGCGTGATGATTTGTCGCTGATCGCCGTACAGGGGCCGAACGCGCAGGCGAAAGCCGCGTCATTATTCAGCGATGCACAGCGCAGCGCGGTTGACGGGATGAAACCTTTCTTTGGCGTTGATGTTGATGGACTTTTTATCGCGACCACCGGTTATACCGGTGAAGCGGGCTATGAAATTGCGCTGCCGAATGAACGTGCGGCTGACTTCTGGCAGGCATTGCTGGGCGCGGGTGTTAAACCTTGTGGCCTTGGTGCGCGCGATACGCTGCGTCTGGAAGCCGGCATGAACCTGTATGGTCAGGAAATGGATGAAAGCGTTTCTCCGCTGGCGGCCAATATGGGCTGGACCATTGCCTGGGAGCCGCAGGATCGCAATTTTATCGGTCGTGAAGCGCTGGAAGTACAGCGGGAAAAAGGCACTGAGCAACTGGTTGGGTTAGTGATGACCGAGAAAGGTGTGCTGCGCAACGAACTGCCGGTACGCTTCACCGATAGCCAGGGCAATGTGCAAGAAGGCGTGATCACCAGCGGAACCTTCTCACCGACACTTGGCTACAGTATTGCACTGGCGCGCGTTCCTGCTGGTATTGGCGAAACAGCAGTGGTGCAAATCCGCAACCGTGAAATGCCGGTCAAAGTGACCAAACCGATTTTTGTGCGTGCTGGCAAAGCCGTCGCGTAACCTTTTTTTATCTGGAGAGATTGAGATGAGCAATGTACCTGGCGATCTGAAATACAGTAAAGAACACGAGTGGCTGCGCAAAGAGGCGGACGGTACCTACACCGTTGGTATCACCGAACACGCGCAGGAACTGCTGGGCGATATGGTGTTTGTTGACCTGCCAGACGTGGGGACAACCGTTGCTGCGGGTGACGATTGCGCCGTGGCGGAGTCGGTAAAAGCCGCGTCGGACATTTATGCGCCTATCGGCGGTGAAGTTGTCGCGGTGAACGACGCGCTGAATGACGCGCCTGAACTGGTTAACAGCGAGCCCTACGGTGAAGGCTGGATCTTCAAAATCAAAGCCAGTGACGAAGCGGAAGTGGCTGCGCTGCTGGATGCCACGGCTTACGCGGCGCTGCTAGAAGACGAATAAATACGCGTCATTCTTCGCGTTGCAAACGCGGTAACCTCCTCGCCCACCCCGGTCACCTGCTGATGTAAGCGTCTGGGGAGTGGCTATGTTACCGCCCTCCTGCAACGCGAATGAATGATTTAGCGTATTCAGATAATGTCCAAACACGATTCACTGCACGTTTCAGGAACCATCGCTCATGACACAGACTTTAAGCCAGCTTGAAAACCGTGGCGCTTTCATTGAACGTCACATTGGGCCGGATGCTCAGCAACAGCTGGAGATGCTGAATACTGTTGGCGCGGATTCATTAAATGCACTGATCGGCCAGATCGTGCCAAAAGACATCCAGCTTGCCACTCCGCCGCAGGTTGGAGAGCCAACCACCGAATTCGCGGCCCTGGCCGAACTGAAAGCGATTGCCGGACGTAACAAGCGCTTTAAGTCTTACATTGGCATGGGCTACACCGCCGTGCAGCTACCGCCGGTTATTCTGCGCAATATGCTGGAAAATCCGGGCTGGTACACCGCCTACACCCCTTACCAGCCGGAAGTGTCACAGGGTCGTCTGGAAGCACTGCTCAATTTCCAGCAGGTGACGCTGGATTTGACCGGGCTGGATATGGCTTCTGCGTCATTGCTGGATGAAGCCACTGCGGCGGCTGAAGCGATGGCGATGGCGAAGCGCGTCAGCAAACTGAAAGGGGCGAATCGCTTCTTTGTTGCGGACGATGTTCATCCGCAAACGCTGGATGTGGTCCGTACCCGTGCCGGAACCTTCGGGTTTGACGTGATTGTGGATGCCGCCGACAAAGTATTGGATCACCAGGATGTGTTCGGCGTGCTGCTCCAGCAGGTGGGCACCACCGGTGAAGTACACGATTACAGCGCGCTTATTACCGAACTGAAAAACCGCAAAATTATCGTCAGCGTCGCTGCCGACCTGATGACGTTGGTATATTTGACTGCGCCAGGTAAGCAGGGAGCTGATATTGTATTTGGCTCCGCGCAACGCTTTGGCGTGCCGATGGGCTACGGTGGCCCGCATGCGGCTTTCTTTGCCGCAAAAGACGAATTCAAGCGCTCTATGCCTGGCCGTATTATCGGCGTATCTAAAGATGCCGCCGGTAATACCGCGCTGCGCATGGCGATGCAGACGCGTGAACAGCATATCCGCCGTGAGAAAGCGAACTCCAACATTTGTACTTCGCAGGTTCTGCTGGCCAATATCGCCAGTCTGTACGCGGTTTTCCACGGTCCGGTAGGGCTGAAACGCATCGCCGGGCGTATTCACCGCCTGACCGATATCCTGGCGGCGGGTTTGCAGCGTAAAGGTCTGAAACTGCGTCATGCGCACTACTTCGACACGCTGTGTGTGGATGTGGCGGATAAAGCCGCCGTGCTGGCCCGCGCTGAAGCGCAGGAAATTAACCTGCGCAGCGATATCCTCAACGCCGTGGGTATTACGCTGGATGAAACCACCTCCCGTGAAGATGTGTTGGCGCTATTTACGGTGCTGCTGGGGGATAATCATGGCCTGGATATCGACACGCTGGACCAGGACGTGGCGCTCGACAGCCGTTCTGTTCCGCAAAGTATGCTGCGTGACGATGCTTTCCTGACGCATCCGGTCTTTAATCGCTACCACAGCGAAACTGAAATGATGCGTTATATGCACTCGCTGGAGCGTAAAGATCTGGCGCTGAACCAGGCAATGATCCCGCTGGGATCCTGTACCATGAAGCTGAACGCCGCAGCGGAAATGATCCCCATCACCTGGCCGGAATTTGCGGAGCTGCACCCGTTCTGCCCGCCGGAGCAGGCGGAGGGTTACCATCAGATGATCGCTCAGCTCTCTGACTGGCTGGTTAAACTGACCGGTTATGATGCGCTCTGTATGCAGCCGAACTCCGGCGCGCAGGGCGAATACGCAGGTTTGCTGGCTATCCGCCATTATCATGAAAGCCGCAACCAGGGGCACCGCGATATCTGCCTGATCCCAAGCTCCGCTCACGGAACCAACCCGGCATCCGCACAGATGGCCGGTATGCAGGTGGTGGTGGTCGCGTGTGATAAAAACGGCAATATCGACCTTGCTGACTTGCGCGCGAAAGCCGAACAGGCGGGCGATAATCTCTCCTGCATCATGGTGACTTACCCGTCTACTCACGGTGTTTATGAAGAGACGATTCGTGAAGTCTGTAACGTGGTGCATCAGTTCGGTGGCCAGGTTTACCTGGATGGCGCGAACATGAACGCCCAGGTTGGTATTACCTCGCCGGGCTTTATTGGCGCGGATGTATCGCACCTTAACCTGCATAAAACATTCTGCATCCCGCATGGCGGCGGCGGCCCGGGCATGGGGCCAATTGGTGTGAAAGCGCATTTGGCACCGTTCGTGCCGGGCCACAGCGTGGTGCAAATCGACGGGATGCTGACCCGTCAGGGCGCGGTGTCCGCTGCGCCTTTCGGCAGCGCGTCGATTCTGCCTATCAGTTGGATGTATATCCGCATGATGGGCGCTGAAGGGTTGAAACAGGCCAGCCAGGTCGCGATCCTCAATGCCAACTATATTGCCAGCCGTCTGAAAGGGGCGTTTCCGGTGCTGTATACCGGCCGCGATGGTCGCGTGGCGCACGAATGTATTCTCGATATCCGTCCGCTGAAAGAAGAGACCGGCATCAGTGAGCTGGATATTGCTAAGCGTCTGATTGACTATGGTTTCCATGCGCCAACCATGTCGTTCCCGGTTGCCGGAACGCTGATGGTCGAACCGACTGAATCAGAAAGCAAGGTCGAACTGGATCGCTTTATTGACGCGATGCTGGCGATACGTGGCGAGATCGATCGCGTGAAACAAGGTGAATGGCCACTGGAAGATAACCCACTGGTGAATGCGCCACACACGCAAAATGAACTGGTTGCTGAATGGAACCACGGTTACAGCCGCGAGTTAGCAGTATTCCCGGCGGGTGTGGTCAATAAATACTGGCCAACGGTAAAACGTCTGGATGATGTTTACGGTGACCGTAACCTGTTCTGCTCCTGCGTACCGGTAAGCGAATATCAGTAGTGTGGGAATAAGGCTATCTTTTAAGGGCGCTTCGGCGCCCTTTTATTATGGGAGAGGATAATGGCGATAGCGTTAGTCACCGGTGCCAGCCGGGGGATTGGACGGGCGACTGCACTGCTGCTGGCGCAGGAAGGGTACAACGTGGCGGTGAATTATCAGCATAATGCCCAGGCGGCTGACGAGGTGGTGGCATACATCATCGCACAGGGCGGTAACGCTTTTGCGGTGCAGGCGGATGTCAGCGATGAAGCGCAGGTAGACGCTCTGTTTACCCGTATCGACCATGAAGCGGAACCGCTGGTGGCGCTGGTAAATAATGCCGGGATCTTGTTTCGGCAAAGCCGGCTGGAGCACCTGACCGCTGAACGTATCAACCAGGTGCTAAGCACCAACGTGACCGGTTATTTTCTGTGTTGCCGCGAAGCCGTAAAACGCATGTCTTGGCAGTATGGTGGGCAGGGGGGCGCGATTGTGAATGTTTCATCGGCTGCGGCGCGAACCGGTTCCCCTGGCGAATATGTTGATTATGCTGCCTCGAAAGGCGCGGTTGATACGCTGACGATCGGGTTAGCGTTGGAGGTAGCGGCCTGCGGGATCCGGGTCAACTGTGTTCGCCCAGGTTTTATCTATACCGACATGCATGCCAGCGGCGGTGAGCCGGGGCGTGTTGATCGCGTAAGCAGTGTGATACCGATGCAACGTGGCGGACAACCCGAGGAGGTTGCGCAGGGGATTGCCTGGTTACTTAGTGATAAAGCGTCGTATGTGACGGGGAGTTTTTTAGATTTGGCTGGGGGGCGGTAAAGACCCTCACCCCGGCCCTCTCCCTGGAAGGGAGAGGGGGAAAACCACGGTCATCTTCCGCAGACCTGTTCCCTCTCTTCGCCAGGGTATGAGACCGGGTAAGGAAATATCCTCTGTCACCGATACATTCCCTCTCCCCCGAGGGGAGAGGGCCTGGGTGAGGGGAAAACCACGGTCATCTTCCGCAGACCTGTTCCCTCTCTTCGCCAGGGTATGAGACCGGGTAAGGAAATATCCTCTGTCACCGGTACATTCCCTCTCCCCTGTGGGGAGAGGGCCAGGGAGAGGGGGAAAACACGGTCATCTTCCGCAGACCTGTTCCCTCTCTTCGCCAGGGTATGAGGCCGGGTAAGGAAATATCCTCTGTCACCGGTACATTCCCTCTCCCCTGAGGGGAGAGGGGCAGGGTGAGGGGAAAACTGACTCAGAGGTTTTCGCCGTTGCTGGCAATCACCGCTTTGTACCAGTTAAAACTCTTCTTCCGCGAGCGTGACATATCGCCTGTGCCATCATCATGCTTGTTCACGTAAATGAAGCCGTAACGTTTGCTGTACTGACCCGTTGTGAACGACACACAGTCGATGCATCCCCACGGGGTATAACCCATCAGGTCGACGCCGTCGTAAGTCACCGCTTCCACCATCTCTTTGACGTGTGCGCGCAGATAGTCGATACGGTAATCGTCGTTAATACTGCCGTCGTCTTCGACTTTATCGTACGCACCAAAACCGTTTTCGACGATAAACAGCGGCTTCTGGTAGCGCTCGTAAAGTTCGCACAGCGCATAACGCAACCCTACCGGATCAATCTGCCAACCCCAGTCAGATGCTTTCACATGTGGGTTGGGAACACTGCCCTGGAAACCAGACAGTGCATCACCGGAACCGCCTTCCGCTTTTACGGCGTTGGTCATGTAGTAGCTAAAACCAAGGTAATCGCAGCAGCCTTCACGCAGGATGGCTTCATCACCTGCTTCCATTTTGATCGTGAAACCGCGACGTTCCCATTCATTCAGCACATACGACGGGTAGTAACCTCGTAATTGAACGTCGGTAAAGACATAGCGTTCACGCATTGATTCCTGCGCATACATCACATCTTCTGGCTTACAGGAGAATGGATACAGCGGCACCATTGCCAGCATGCAGCCAATTTTCATGGCGGGGTTAATGCGATGACCAATCTTAACTGCCATGGCGCTGGCCACGAACTGGTGGTGCAGTACCTGATACATGGTTTCTTCGGGGTTTTCATGATCGGTGTAGACCACGCCAGAGCAGCAGTAACCGAACAGTGGCGCGCGCCAGTTGCGCTGGTTGTTGATTTCGTTGAAGGTCATCCAGTATTTGACCTTGCTTTTGTAGCGCTCAAAGACCACTTCCGCAAAGCGTACGAAGAAGTCGACCACGTTACGGTTCGTCCAGCCGCCGTATTCCTGCACCAGATGCAGCGGCATTTCGAAGTGCGACAAGGTAATTACCGGTTCGATGTTATATTTCAGCAGTTCATCGAACATGTCATCGTAGAACGCTAACCCTTCCTCATTCGGTTGCTGTTCGTCGCCTTTCGGGAAAATACGCGTCCAGGCGATGGAGGTGCGGAAACATTTGAAGCCCATTTCCGCAAACAACTTGATGTCTTCTTTGTAATGGCCGTGAAAGTCGATGGCTTCATGGTTGGGGTAGTATTTACCCGGCTCAACGTGCTGGGTGATTTCGCGTGGTACGCCGTGTGCGCCGCCGGTCAGCACGTCGCAGATGCTGGGGCCTTTACCGCCCTTATTCCAGCCGCCTTCAACCTGGTGTGCAGCGACGGCGCCGCCCCATAAAAAGTCTTTCGGTAAGGTTAATTTTTTCATCTTTGCTTTTCTCGTCATATTTGCTGGTAACGAGTCTAACAAAGGGGAATTAAATGTCACGATATAACAAATTACCTGGCCAGTAATTTGTTACATCAAAAAAACAACCTGTTTTTTTATGCTATTCTTTTCGCCAGTTTTCTTCCCAGCGTCTCCAGAATATAAATGACCGGGATTTGCGTCGTAATATCGTAGCCGCCGGTAATGCGGGTCTGTGGAATATGCCAGGAGATATTAAAGTCCGCCAGTTTCGCCAGTCGTGAATGCTCGTGGCTGGTGACAGAGAGCACTTTACAGTGATGCAGACTGAACTGGCTGGCAAAACGGAGGATCTCTTCTGTCTCACCGGAGACGGAGAGTACAATTGCCAGCGCGTTTTTCGCCATATCATTCGTTACCGGGAAATAAGGGTCATCGATATGGTTACTGAATTTCCCGACATTAGAAAAGAACCGTGCGCCATATTTTGCTAATGCGCCTGATGTTCCCGCGCCGACAAATATAATGCGCTCAGAGGATAATATGACATCGACAGCACTATCGAGTAATTTATCAAACTCTTCGTTATTTACCCCTTTAAAAAAGCTGATAATTTCGCTGGCGCCAAAATTAGGTTGCTGGGGTTCATTTTGTTCCAGATATAATTTAAAACGCACCCGGAACTCAGAATATCCTTCACAGTTGAGTTTGCGGCAAAAGCGCAACACCGTCGTTGTCGATACGTCCGCCGCGTCGGCCAGTTCGCGAATTGTCATATACATCACTTTGTCACGATTCTTGACGACAAAGTTATAGACCATCATCTCCAGATTATTGAGGCTGGCGATGGCCGAGTGAGTAAACATCGTCACGGCGGTATCCTTTACTTTTTGTTAACGTCACCCATCTTATGCACGGTTGGTCTGGGCGTGCGCACATGCTGCCATAACTCTGCTGGTGTTGCCCCGACTTTTGCGCGGCGTGTCACCCTTTGGCCGGCAAATATTCAGATACGATATTTATTTTAGCGTACAGGTGTGCACTGGAATCATTCTCAGTTACTCTATGATCGCAACGTTTTAAGCGTTCTTCCCGGAGTTAGCTATGGCGCAGAAACCATTAATCGCACAGGGATACACACTGGCAGAGGAAATTGCCAACAGCATCAGCCACGGTATCGGGCTGGTGTTTGGTATTGTCGGTCTGGTGCTGCTGCTGGTGCAGGCAGTGGACAGTAACGCCAGTATGATGGCTATCACCAGTTACAGTCTTTATGGCGGCAGCATGATTTTGCTGTTTCTCGCTTCTACGCTTTACCATGCGATCCCGCATCAGCGGGCAAAGATATGGCTGAAGAAATTTGACCACTGTGCGATCTACTTGTTGATTGCCGGTACCTATACGCCATTTCTGCTGGTCGGTCTGGATTCGCCGTTGGCGCGCGGGCTGATGATTGTCATCTGGAGCCTCGCGTTGTTGGGTATCCTGTTCAAACTCACCATTGCACACCGGTTTAAGGTATTGTCGCTGGTGACGTATCTGACGATGGGCTGGCTGTCACTGATTGTGATTTACCAACTGGCCACCCGCTTGTCGCTTGGCGGCGTAACACTGCTGGCGGTGGGGGGACTGGTATACTCGCTTGGCGTGATATTTTACGTCTGCAAGCGGATTCCTTATAACCATGCTATCTGGCACGGTTTTGTGCTCGGTGGCAGTGTCTGCCACTTCCTGGCGATCTATCTGTACGTCGGACAGGTTTAGCCTTTCTTGCCGGGGGGCGCTTGCGCCAGCCCCGGCTTCATCAAACTATTCTTCTGATAGTGAGTAGGGCAGCGGCTCGATGCTTAAGGTATTTGCATCGTCGCGAACGCGAAATACGCTGCCAGGCTCCATATCGTTATTCATCACGACTTGCACTAACAGGCGTCCATCATCAAGCTGGACAGAGGCCAGTACGGTACCAGTACGACGCCAGTTTTCCCCCATCTGCATTTCGAGGTCTTCACCGGCTTCCGGAGCACGGCTGGCCTTGCCTGCCAGATACCACAGCGCGCGTTTGTTTGCGCCGCGGAATTTCGCACGAGCCACCATTTCCTGCCCGGTATAGCAACCTTTTTTAAAGCTGATGCCGCCGAGCGCCTGCAGGTTGGTCGCCTGCGGGATAAACTGTGCGCTGTTCGGTGTATCAATAACCGGCAAACCGGCTTCGATGTTCAGTGACAGCCATTGTTGGCTGTTATTCAACTGTGCTTCGCCGCGCAGTTTCTCTGTAACCCGTTCGGCGGTTGCGACATCGGTCACCAGTAGAAAGCGCTCAGCGGGGTGGGCAAACCACAGGAGGGTGGTCGCACCATCCTGAACAACCTGTTTTTCCGCATCCGGCAGCGTCGTAAACAGATCCGTCAGCGCGGCGCGCGCCTGGAAACCGGCCACGCCCAGTAGCACATGTTCGTCATCGGGGGCTATCGTGACTTTTGAAAAGACGGCGTATTTTTTCAGCTCGGTCAACTGCGATTCACGCACGCTGCGGCGTAAAATCCAGGCAAATCCATCCTGGTAGTGGAACAACCGCATATTGCTCCACATTTTACCTTTAGAATCGCAATGCGCCGCCAGCAGATGCTGTTCAGGGGGCATTTTCGCGACATCGGCGGTTACCTGGCCTTGCAGGTATTTTTCGCTGTCGGCGCCGGTGATGGTCGCCAGTGCCCAGTCATCGAGCGTCATAAGCGTCAGCGGCAGACGTGCGGATGCGGTCGGCTGGCGCGGAGGAAATGGTGTAAAAGCCATAATAATGTCCTGATTAGCTTAACGCTGTGTTGGTGCTTAATGGTAAAAGAGCCATTGTTCAATGCAAGCGATAAAGCACGCGTTTTGTGCCATTGTGAAAGCCTTGCGAGCGACTGCGCAGGGGAATGAAATTTTTGCAGACCATGCGATTTATTCCCTGAGCGTCCTCGTAAGGATAAATAATCCGCAAAAGAAAGCACAAAAACACGTTACAATAGGCCCCATTATGCCTACGCAGGGAGAAGAACATGGATATTAATAACAAAGCCCGTATCCACTGGGCGTGCCGCCGTGGAATGCGCGAACTCGATATCTCCATCATGCCTTTTTTTGAACATGAGTACGACACGCTGAGCGATGACGACAAGCATCTGTTTGTGCGCCTGCTGGAAAGTGATGACCCGGACTTATTTAACTGGCTGATGAATCATGGCAAACCTCAGGATGCGGGGTTGCAGAGAATGGTGCAGTTAATTCAAACACGGAATCGGGAACGTGGTCCTGTGGCAATCTGATTTACGCGTCTCATGGCGCGCGCAATGGCTCTCTTTACTGCTCCATGGTCTGGTGGCGGCGCTGATATTGCTGATGCCATGGCCATTGAGCTATACGCCATTGTGGCTGTTATTGCTATCGCTGGTGGTTTTTGACAGCGTACGCAGCCAGCGTCGCATCAATGCCTGCCATGGTGAGATCAAACTGCTGATGGAGTCACGTCTACGCTGGCAGGGCGTTGAGTGGAATATTGTCGGTGCGCCGTGGATGTTACGCAGCGGTATGATGCTGCGGTTACGCCGTGAAGAAGACGGACGACGCCAACATTTGTGGCTGGCGGCGGACAGCATGGATGCACAGGAGTGGCGCGATCTGCGCCGGATGCTCTCTCAAAAGTCGGCGCAGGGGCTGCATTAAGCGCGAGACGGTGTGTAATCAGGCTAGCCGTTCCGCCATTTCCAGCAGGATCTGCTCGCACCAGGCCTGAATGCGCGTTTCGCTCAGATCGTACTGGTTGGTTTCATCAAGCGCCAGGCCAACGAAAAGTTGGCCATCGGCGATGACCGGTTTCTTGCTGGTAAACTCGTAGCCCTCAGTTGGCCAGTAGCCGATAAATGTCACGCCTTTGGGCGCCAGTTTGTCATGCAGCATGCCAAGTGCGTCGAGAAACCATTCGCCATAGCCGAGCTGGTCGCCCATCCCGTACAACGCGATGATTTTTCCATCGAGATGCAGGTCGTCAAGCTGATCCCAGATAGCTTCCCAGTCTTCCTGCAATTCGCCGAAATCCCAGGTGGGAATGCCGAGGATCAACGCATCATACTGCTCCATCAGCGCAGGGGCGTCGTCTTTCAGGTTGTGCAACGTCACCAGTTCTGGCCCGATAACATCGCGAATTTTTTCCGCCGCCATTTCGGTGTAGCAGGTGCTGGAACCGTAAAACAGACCAATATTCATAACGTAAACTTCTCAATGCTTGATGTCTCTTTGCGAGCAGTGTACCAGAATCGTACGGCAATCAGGCATAATGCAGCGATTGAGAGAAGGAGGCGCAGATGGAACAGGATCTGGCACGCATTGAGCAGTTTCTGGATGCTCTCTGGCTTGAGAACAACCTGGCGGAAAATACCCTCAGCGCTTATCGTCGCGACCTGAAGAGCGTCGTGGAGTGGCTACACCATCGGGAAAGCAGCCTCGAACAGGCGCAAAGCGAGGATTTACAGGCGATATTGGCGGAGCGCGTCGACGGAGGGTACAAAGCGACCAGTTCGGCACGTTTGTTGAGCGCTGTGCGGCGTTTTTTTCAGTACCTGTATCGTGAAAAAATTCGCAGCGACGACCCCAGTGCGTTACTGGCCTCGCCAAAACTGCCTCTGCGCTTGCCCAAAGATTTAAGCGAAGCGCAGGTCGAACGATTATTGCAGTCACCGGTGGTTGACCAACCGCTGGAGTTACGCGATAAAGCGATGCTTGAAGTGCTCTACGCCACCGGCCTTCGTGTTTCTGAACTGGTGGGATTAACGATGAGCGACATCAGCCTGAGGCAGGGGGTGTTGCGGGTAATCGGTAAAGGCAATAAAGAACGTCTGGTGCCGTTAGGCGAAGAAGCGGTTTACTGGGTGGAAAATTACCTTGAATATGGTCGTCCCTGGTTGCTTAACGGCGTATCAATAGATGTATTGTTTCCGAGCCAGCGCGCGCAACAGATGACGCGACAGACATTCTGGCATCGTATCAAGCACTATGCTCAATTGGCGGGCATTGATAGCGAGAAGCTGTCGCCGCACGTGTTGCGCCATGCGTTTGCCACGCATCTGCTCAACCACGGCGCGGATTTGCGTGTAGTGCAAATGTTACTGGGGCATCAGGATCTGTCGACAACACAAATTTATACGCATGTGGCTACAGAGCGGCTGCGTAAGCTTCATCAACAGCATCACCCGCGGGCGTGATACTGACAATCTAAGGATGTGTTATGAAAAACGGTTTAATCATGTTCACCTTGCTAGCAGCGGCGTTTTCTGGTGTTGCGCATGCGGATGATGCGGCGATCAAACAGTCGCTGGCGAAACTGGGTGTACAGAGCTCTGAAATCCTGCCCGCGCCAGTTGCCGGAATGAAAGCCGTGTTGACCAGTAGCGGTGTGTTGTATGTTACCGAAGATGGCAAACATATTATCCAGGGGCCGATGTACGACGTCAGTGGCGCGCAACCCGTGAATGTCACCTCACAAATGCTGATGCCCCACCTCAATGCGCTGGCAAAAGAGATGATTGTCTACAAAGCGCCGCAGGAAAAACACGTAATTACCGTCTTTACCGACATCACCTGCGGTTATTGCCAGAAGCTGCACAGCGAAATGGCTGACTACAACGCTTTAGGCATTACCGTTCGCTACCTCGCGTTTCCGCGCCAGGGGATCGGAAGTGAAGCCGAGAAGGACATGAAAGCGATCTGGTGCGCCAAAGATCGTAACAAAGCCTTTGATGATGCCATGAGCGGCAAAGGCGTTAAACCGGCCAGTTGTGATATGGATATCGCCAATCACTACGCGCTGGGCGTGCAGTTTGGCGTGAATGGTACGCCAGCGGTAGTGCTGAATGATGGCTATGTTGTGCCGGGGTATCAGGCACCTGCCGAGATGAAAGCGTTTCTCGACCAACATCAAAAAGCCACTGGCGGTAAATAATTCGCGTGAAAGCTCAGATACAACTTCGCCGCCGCGTAATTGATGACGCGGTGGAACTGGCGGATTCACTTCCGCCTCTGCTGCGCCGGTTATATGCCAGCCGCGGCGTGCGGCATGACAGCGAACTGGAGCGTAGCGTCAAAGGCATGCTGCCGTGGCATCAGTTAAATGGCATCGACGATGCAGTAACGCATTTGTACAACGCATTGCGCGAAGGGCTGCGGATTATTGTCGTCGGCGATTTTGACGCTGATGGCGCAACCAGCACCGCCCTGAGCGTGTTGGCGCTGCGTTCACTGGGGTGCGAAAACGTCAGCTACCTCGTGCCAAACCGCTTTGACGATGGTTATGGCCTTAGCCCGGAAGTCGTCGATCAGGCACATGCACGCGGCGCGCAGCTTATTTTGACCGTCGATAACGGTATTTCGTCCCACGCTGGCGTTGAACGGGCGCATGCGCTGGGCATTCCGGTGATTGTGACCGATCACCATTTGCCGGGGGAAACCTTGCCCGAGGCAGAAGCCATTGTGAACCCTAACTTGCGTGACTGTGATTTCCCGTCGAAATCGCTGGCAGGTGTGGGTGTGGCGTTTTATTTGATGCTGGCGTTGCGTAGTTTCCTGCGTGATAACGGTTGGTTCGATGCGCGCGGCCTGGCGATGCCAAATCTTGCAGAACTGCTTGACCTGGTGGCATTAGGTACAGTGGCGGACGTGGTGCCGCTGGATGCCAATAACCGCATCCTGACCTGGCAAGGTCTGAGCCGCATTCGTGCCGGGCGCTGCCGTCCCGGAATCAAAGCGCTGCTGGAAGTGGCGAATCGCGATGCGCAAAAACTGGCGGCCAGCGATCTCGGTTTTGCGCTGGGACCGCGCCTGAATGCGGCCGGTCGGCTGGACGATATGTCTGTCGGCGTGGCACTGCTGCTGTGCGATAACCTTGGTGAGGCGCGCCAGCTTGCCAACGATTTGGATGCGCTGAACCAGACGCGCAAAGAGATTGAACAGGGTATGCAGGCTGAAGCGCTCACCCTGTGCGAACAACTCGAACGCAGTCTTGATACCCTTCCTGGTGGCCTGGCGATGTACCATCCTGAGTGGCATCAGGGCGTTGTGGGTATTCTTGCGTCGCGCATCAAAGAACGTTTTCACCGCCCGGTTATCGCCTTTGCCCCTGCGGGTGACGGTGTGTTGAAAGGGTCGGGGCGTTCCATTCAGGGCTTGCATATGCGCGACGCGCTGGAGCGGCTGGATATGTTATTCCCCGGGATGATGCTGAAATTCGGCGGCCATGCGATGGCGGCGGGTTTAACCCTGGAGGAAGGGCGCTTTGACGAGTTCCGGCAACGTTTTGGCGATCTGGTCACTGAGTGGCTGGATCCGGCGTTATTGCAGGGCGAAATCGTTTCTGATGGGCCATTAACGGCGCAGGAGATGACGCTGGAGATCGCCGAGATGCTGCGTGAAGCCGGGCCGTGGGGGCAGATGTTCCCGGAACCGCTGTTCGACGGTGAGTTTCGCCTGTTGCAGCAGCGTCTGGTGGGGGAACGCCATCTTAAAGTGATGCTGGAGCCCGTTGGCGGCGGCCCGCTACTGGACGGTATCGCGTTTAACGTGGATACCACCTGCTGGCCAGACAATGGTGTGCGGCAGGTGAATATTGCTTATAAACTCGATGTTAACGAGTTTCGCGGCAACCGTAGCGTACAGCTGATTATCGAAAACCTCTGGCCAATTTAGCGCCAGTATTCGCTACAAAAAAGGGCGTGGATCCGGTAAACTCCCGCCCTTATCACCGCATTTTGACAAGTCCATTAAAAGAAATCAGACCATGTTTGAAATTAACCCGGTAAAAAATCGTATTCAGGACCTCACGGAGCGCTCCGACGTTCTTAGGGGGTATCTTTGACTATGACGCCAAGAAAGAGCGTCTGGAAGAAGTAAACGCCGAGCTGGAACAGCCGGACGTATGGAATGAGCCTGAGCGCGCACAGGCGCTGGGCAAAGAGCGTTCTTCACTCGAAGCCATTGTTGATACGCTCGATCAGATGACTCAGGGGCTGGAAGATGTTGCCGGGCTGCTGGATCTCGCCGTTGAAGCTGACGATGAAGAGACCTTCAACGAAGCTGTCGCTGAACTGGATGGGCTGGAAGAGAAACTGGCGCAGTTGGAGTTCCGCCGCATGTTCTCCGGCGAGTATGACAGCGCCGATTGTTACCTTGATATTCAGGCGGGTTCCGGTGGCACCGAAGCGCAGGACTGGGCCAGCATGCTGATGCGTATGTATCTGCGCTGGGCAGAAGCGCGTGGCTTCAAGACCGAAATTATTGAAGAGTCTGAAGGTGAAGTGGCGGGGATTAAATCTGTCACGATCAAGATTATCGGCGATTACGCTTACGGCTGGCTGCGTACGGAAACCGGCGTTCATCGTCTGGTGCGTAAAAGCCCGTTTGACTCCGGCGGTCGTCGTCATACCTCGTTCAGCTCCGCGTTTGTCTACCCGGAAGTGGAAGACGATATCGATATCGAAATCAACCCGGCGGACCTGCGTATCGATGTATATCGCGCATCCGGCGCGGGCGGTCAGCACGTTAACCGTACTGAATCAGCCGTACGTATTACCCATATTCCGACCGGGCTGGTAACACAGTGCCAGAACGACCGTTCCCAGCATAAGAACAAAGACCAGGCCATGAAGCAGATGAAAGCGAAGCTTTATGAGCTGGAGATGCAGAAGAAAAATGCTGAGAAACAAGCGATGGAAGACACCAAGTCTGACATCGGTTGGGGTAGCCAGATCCGTTCTTATGTCCTGGATGATTCCCGCATCAAAGATCTGCGCACCGGGGTTGAAACCCGTAACACGCAGGCGGTGCTGGACGGCAGCCTGGATCAATTCATTGAAGCAAGTTTGAAAGCAGGGTTATGAGGAACCAACATGTCTGAACAACAAGCACAGGGCGCTGACGCGGCAGTTGAACTTAATAATGAACTGAAAAATCGCCGTGAGAAGCTGGCGCAGCTGCGTGAGCAGGGTGTGCCGTTCCCGAATGATTTCCGTCGCGACCAGACCTCTGACAAGCTGCACGCTGAATTCGATGCTAAAGAGAACGAAGAGCTGGAAGAACTCGGCATTGAAGTGGCGGTTGCCGGTCGTATGATGACCCGTCGTATTATGGGTAAAGCCTCTTTCGTGACGCTGCAGGATGTTGGGGGCCGTATCCAGCTCTACGTTGCGCGCGACGATCTGGCGGAAGGCGTGTATAACGAGCAGTTCAAAAAATGGGACCTCGGTGACATCCTCGGCGCCCGCGGCAAGCTGTTCAAAACCAAGACTGGCGAACTCTCTATTCACTGCACTGAGCTGCGTCTGCTGACCAAAGCGCTGCGCCCGCTGCCGGATAAATTCCACGGTTTGCAGGATCAGGAAGCGCGTTACCGTCAGCGCTACCTCGATCTGATTGCGAACGATGAATCCCGTAACACCTTCAAGGTTCGTTCGCAGATCCTGGCCGGAATTCGTCAGTTCATGGTTGGCCGCGACTTTATGGAAGTGGAAACCCCAATGATGCAGGTGATCCCTGGCGGTGCGTCTGCACGTCCGTTTATCACGCATCATAATGCGCTGGATCTGGACATGTACCTGCGCATCGCACCAGAGCTTTACCTCAAACGTCTGGTAGTCGGCGGTTTTGAGCGCGTGTTCGAAATCAACCGTAACTTCCGTAACGAAGGTATCTCCGTGCGCCATAACCCTGAGTTCACCATGATGGAACTCTACATGGCGTACGCGGATTATAAAGATCTTATCGAGCTGACCGAGTCGCTGTTCCGCACCCTGGCGCAGAACATCCTTGGTAAGACTGAAGTCCCGTACGGTGACGAAATTTTCGATTTTGGCAAGCCGTTCGAAAAACTGACCATGCGCGAAGCGATCAAAAAGTACCGTCCGGAAACCAATATGGCGGATCTGGATAACTTCGGCAGCGCGAAAGCCATTGCTGACAGCATTGGTATCAAGGTTGAGAAGAGCTGGGGCTTGGGCCGCATCGTGACCGAAATCTTTGAAGAAGTGGCCGAAGCGCACCTGATTCAGCCAACCTTTATTACCGAGTACCCGGCGGAAGTTTCCCCGCTGGCACGCCGTAACGACGTGAACCCGGAAATCACCGACCGCTTTGAATTCTTTATCGGTGGACGTGAAATCGGTAACGGCTTTAGCGAGCTGAATGACGCAGAAGACCAGGCACAGCGCTTTGCTGATCAGGTTGCAGCGAAAGATGCAGGCGACGACGAAGCGATGTTCTATGACGAAGATTACGTGACTGCGCTGGAACATGGTTTACCGCCGACGGCGGGTCTGGGGATTGGTATCGACCGCATGGTTATGCTCTTTACCAACAGCCACACCATCCGTGACGTGATCCTGTTCCCGGCAATGCGTCCGGTAAAATAATCGCTCAGCGATAATAAAAGCCCCGGCGTTAATCGCGTCGGGGCTTTTTTATTGCTGCAATCTGGCGGCAAACCGGCGGAGATTATCCCGTCCTTCACCGGGCGACGCTTCGCTGACCATCCATGGACTGAAGGCCCATGGCGTTACGTCCAGCCCCTGTAATAGGGCATCGAGGTCAACCCATTGATACGCCATGACTTCATCGGGGTTGGGGACGACTTCACCGTCAATCCGCGCGGCATAAACCGGGCACACTTCATTTTCGACGATGCCGGATGGATCGGTTTCACGGTAACGAAAACCGGGATGAATTGACGTAATGTTGTCGACGCGGGTGCCGATTTCGAAACGGCAGCGGCGGTGTATCGCCTCTTCATCGGATTCACCCAGTTGCGGATGACCACACACTGAGTTGGTCCAGACACCGGGCCAGGCTTTTTTGCTCAGTGAGCGGCGCGTGATCAGAAGCTGGCCCTGCCGATTGAAAATCCAACATGAAAAAGCCAGATGTAATGGGGTGTGGGAAGTATGTGCGGCGTATTTCTCCTGAGTGCCAGTCACCTCTCCCTGGTGATTAACCAAAATGACGTGTTCTTGTAGACCCATAACGACTCCAGTACTGAGAACGCCGGATGGCGCTGCGCTTACTGCAGACCGCGGGAGGGCGATCCCACAGATCCGATAAGCGCAGCGCCACCGTGCGAACCCAATTATACCTGACTATCAGGCAAACAGCTTTGCCCAGAGAGCGGAAAAGGGCATCACCAGTACCAGACCGGGTAGCATATTCGCCACCGGGAAGGGTTTGATATTACAAATGCGCAGCCCGGTTGCCACCATAATCAGGCCGCCAGCACAGGAGAAATCGCCCATCATATCTGGCGTTATTATATGCACGATGTAAACCGCCAGCGTTGCCAGCGCGACCTGTACGGCAATCAGTGGCAGACCGATGGTCATCACCGAAAAGCCCAGCATGGTGGCGAAAATGGCGGCGGTGAACAGATCCAGCACTGTTTTGATATACAAAATGGACGGATCGCCGGTCATCCCTTCATGCATGGCGCCGAAAATCCCCGTTCCGCTGGCGCAAAACAGCACCAGAATCGCGACGAATTTTTCCGTAAATTCATCGTGGGTTAACCCCTTTACTGGCGGGAAAATCCGGTTGATCAAGCCACGGGTAGTGCCTGCCGCTCTGCCAATCTGTTTTTCAAAGAAGAAGGCTTCGCCAATCACCGCCCCCAGCACCATTGCCAGCACTACTGCCGGCATAAATTTCACTTTAATCACCAGGTTGATGCCAAGCCCAACCGAGCACAAACCAAACGTCAGCGGCAATGCCACTTTGACCCGATCGGGGATGCGGGTGCCAACCACTGAACCCAGCAGACCGCCGACAATCACTGCGGCGCCGTTCACATAAGGACCGATTAACATAATGTTTCCTGAAAGATTACGCGTTATAGGTGAGGTGTCCCTCACCCCAGCGCGGGAGGTTTTTTACATCAATACCAAACAGATCCAGTGCGCGACTGACGCTGTGGGTAATGATCTCATCTGTGGTTTGCGGGCGCTGATAGAGCGCCGGAACCGGCGGGAAAATAATCCCGCCCATTTCTGTAATGGCCTGCAT
Source organism: Kosakonia sp. WA-90 (assembly GCF_039871955.1). Taxonomy (NCBI): domain Bacteria; kingdom Pseudomonadati; phylum Pseudomonadota; class Gammaproteobacteria; order Enterobacterales; family Enterobacteriaceae; genus Kosakonia; species Kosakonia sp. WA-90. The sequence goes on along the minus strand of NZ_JBDPLJ010000007.1, from coordinate 187,111 downwards.
ATTGCGAATGTGCCCGAGATTCAATGGCGTTTCGCGCGCCAGCAGCACCAAACGACGGCGCTCTTTCAGCACCACATCGGCGGCGCGGGTTAGCAAGTTATCCGTCAGGCAGTTTGCAATGGAACCCAGCGAACGCATAGAACAGGGCGCGACAAGCATGCCCATGGTCTTAAACGATCCGCTGGAGATAGCTGCGCCGAGATTGCCGATAGGGTGGACCACATCCGCCATCGCCCTCACGTCGTCAAGCTGGTAATCCGTCTCCAGCTCGCAGGTTTTTTCCGCCCCTTTCGAGATAACTAAATGGACTTCAAGATCCTGCGCGCGTAGAAGCTCAAGTGCTTTCACGCCATACTGAAAACCGGAAGCGCCGCTAATACCGACAATGATGCGTTGCAGTGTGGTCACACCTTTCCCCTTACTCGAAATCTGGCAGGAAACGTTTCACATCCACCTCTTTGAACTTCGAACGTTCAAAGTGGCTTTTCAGATGGAACGGCACTGTGCAGTCAAAAATGGTTTTGCAGGACATCCCCTGCTGCAGAATGCTTGGGCTGTAAGCCGGGATCTGCGACGGATCAAGCGGATGGCAACGCACACCTGGGATCGTCACGGTATCCACATCACCCTGATAACGCGTCTGCATGGCCCACAGCACATCGTCGCTGTCAAAAATATCCACGTCTTCGTCGACCAGAATCACGTGTTTCAGCTCCGGGAACGCAGAGAATGCCAGCAGCGCGGCTTGACGCTGACGGCCTTCATCCGCAGGGGAGAATTTTTTGAATTGCATCACCGCCAGCAGCTTGCCGCCGCCTGCTGAGTGCGCAAACACGTTAAGCAGTTTGCCCGGCATTGCACGGCCAACCATATCCAGAATGCTGGCTTCGGTCGGGATACCCGCCATGTTGACATGTTCTTCACCTGGACCCACGGTCGTGCGCCAGATAGGGTTGTAGCGATGGGTTACTGCTTTCACTTTGATGACCGGTAGCGCTTCTTTCGCTTCGCCGGTATAACCCGGGAATTCAGGCATCGCTTTACCGGTATCGGTGTTCTGATCTTCACGCAGACGCACGTTAGGCAGCAGCTCGCCTTCGATAACGATCTCCGCATGCGCAATCGCGCGTTCGTTGATGGTTTTACATTGCACCATTTCGACTGCGTGACCGCGCAGCGCACCGGCAACACTCAGCTCGTCGTAGCCCAGCGGTGTGGTAGGGGGTTCAAAGCAGGCGGCAATTTCGATTGCCGGATCGACGCCAATGCTGATGGAGATCGGCAGCGGTTTACCTGCCGCTTCGGCTTTCATGCGAAATGCGTCAATATGGCGGCCCGGTGTGAGCCACATCGACAATTCATCGCGGCTCTGAACGCACAGACGATGAATGGTGATATCGGATTCATGGGTTTCCGGATCGGAGGCGTAACACAGACCCATGGTGATGTACGGACCAGCATCTTCTTCGGTGTTGGTCGGTGCTGGCAACAACTTGCGCAGATCGAAATTCGCGTCGCTGGCAAGGTGCACCACTTGCTGGCAAACGGCGTGGTCTTGGGTGACGACCGGAGGGATCGGGTTCTGTACGGAATCTTTTAGCAGATGGCCGAGTTTTTCCGGTTCGCAGTTAAGGAAATGGCTGACACGTTTGCGTGAACCATTCAGGCCAATTGCCACACTGATGTCCTGAAAACCTTTCACTCTGTTAAACACCATCACCGGGCCGTTCTTACATGTCGGACGCTGGCAAGTACCGCCCGCGCCTACGTAGCGGTAAACGCCGGAGAGCTCTGCGTGCGGGTCAACTTCGGTGTCGGTTTCGACATATTCGCCGGGAAATGTCTTTAATAATTCAAGAGCAGAGCGTAAATCGGAAACGCCGCTGGCATTATTATTTTTTCTGGTTGACATGGTCTTTTCCATTTTTTGATAGGGATTTACTTGCTGTGCTCACCTTATTTTTATGTTGCCGATTAAACAAATACCGTTTTCCTGATTCAGACCAGATCAAAAAAGTACTCTTTATATAATTGTTAATTTAACGTTGGTGAATTGATTAAAGCCGCGGACTTTTCCTTTGCCACACTAAGTGGGATACTGAGCATTCGGGTATGGCGGAGAGATGTCGTATGGATTTGAAAAGATTGCGTTATTTTTGTCGCGTGGTGGAGCAGGGCTCAGTAAGCCAGGCGGCGAAAGTGCTGAATATGGCACAGCCTCCGCTCAGTAAACGGATCCAGGAGCTGGAAGAAGAACTGCAAGTTTCGTTGTTTACCCGTCAGGGAAATCGTATTGAACCTACCGAAGCCGGTTATTTTCTTTATCGTAAAGCCTGTGAAATATTACGTCAGGTGGAAGATACTGCACGCGAAACGGTGGCGATTGCCAATAAAGAGAAATTCCAGTTAAGACTTGGCTTAACACATCTTTTTCAATCCTATTTTAAGCCATTGTTGTTGGAGCTTTATAAACGCCATCCCGACGCGGAAATTAATATCTCGGTAACCGATTCCAGCCATTTAGAGACCATGCTGAATGAAGGCACTATCGATCTGGCGATGATTCAGCGACCCTATCGCAGCGAAGGTTTTGATTATGTCTCGTTCGATCCCGTACGGTTAGTGGCGGTGATCAGTAAGCAGTGTTTGCCACAAGTCCCCGTCAGCCCGTTTGATTATCAGGCGTTGGCGGCGTTTCCACTGGTGCTGTTACACCGGGCGAAAGATGCCGGAACCTATGAAATGCTGATCGATTTATTTCGTAAAGCGGGCGGCAATCCGAAGGTGATTATGCATATTACCCAGCCAGGTGTGATTCTTGAGTGGCTGGAATCCGGACTTGCGGCGGCGACGCTGTTGCCTTCTTCAGAAGTCGACGCCAGCAAGCTGTCGCAATGTCACGTGGTGGAGGTTTTCCCGTCGCCGCAGGTCTTTTATCCGGCCCTGGTGAAGATGCCAGCCATGCCCTATTTGCCGGAAATTATGGAAATTATTGCCCAGGGATACCCGATTCCGCGTCATCCGGCGTGAAAGGGTTGGCATCCCATCGGTGGCTGCTTATCATAGGTCGCCTTTTATTTTATTCGAGGAACTGTTTTGCGTGCAGGACGCCTGATGATAAACCCGTTGCGCAGGGTGATGTGCCTGGCAATTATATTGCTGATGGCAGGTTGCGCCGGGAACAAATCTTCTGTTGGCAGTTATTCCGGCGGCGTTTATACGGTGAAGCGGGGCGATACCCTGTACCGTATCTCCCGGATAACCGGCACCAGTATTAAAGATCTGGCTGGCATGAACGGCCTTTCACCGCCCTATACCATTGAAGTCGGGCAGCAGTTAAAAGTGAAAGGCAGTGCGAAAACGGCCTCTTCCTCGGGTAAAGGCAGCGGCAAAACGGCGAAAGTCGTCCCCTCTTCTGCTGTGCCGCAATCTTCCTGGCCGCCAGTAGGTGACCGTTGCTGGCGCTGGCCGACGACCGGGAAAGTGGTCATGACCTATTCCACCGCAGAAGGTGGGAATAAAGGGATCGATATTGCCGGTTCGCGCGGGCAACCGATTTATGCCGCCGGGGCCGGGAAAGTGGTGTATGTCGGCAACCAACTGCGTGGTTACGGCAATTTAATCATGATTAAGCACAGTGAAGATTACATCACCGCTTATGCCCATAACGACACATTGCTGGTGAATAACGGGCAGAGTGTGAAAGCGGGGCAGAAGATTGCCACCATGGGCAGCAGCGATACGGATTCAGTCAAGCTGCACTTCCAGTTGCGTTATCGCGCGACGGCTATCGATCCGCTGCGTTATTTACCTCCGCAAGGTAGCCCACCGAAATGCTAATAAAGCACGCTAACAGGCGCTGACTGGCCTGTTAGCGCGTTATTGCGCCGCGAATTAATAATTCTGCGTATCCTGGCCGTTAAAGATATTTGCCCGGCTGGTCGATGATTTACCGTTGCTGTAGTGGGTGTCCTGCCCACCAAAAATATTGGCGCGGCTGGTTGAGCTATCGCCATTACTGTATTGCGTGTCCTGGCCGTCAAAAATGTTCGCGCGGCTGGTTGAACTGCTGCCGTCACTGTTTTTCACATCCTGACCGCCGAAAATATTGGCTCGGCTGGTTGACGTTCTGCCGTCGCTATATTGGACATCCTGTCCGCCGAAGATATTGGCCCGACTGCTTGAGGTTGTACCGTTGTCGTAGCGGCAATCTTGCCCGCCAAAAATGTTTTCCCGGCAACTGTCCGCCAGTGCGTTGTTGATGGAACCCGACACCAAAACTACGCCTACAAAGATTGCCTTAACGTTCATCCTTTTCCCCAACCAATAAGTAGTGACTACGCAGGATATGCTATTCCTCGTAAAGCGAAGCGGGAGGTGCTGTTGTCCTAATTATTGTCAATTTAGCCTGGGAACCGCAAAGACTTACGGGAGAGGCGTAGCGCAGAGAGGATGTCTTCGTAATGCCGGGCTCAGCGGCGTCGATGTGCGGGTTGCACAAATGGGGCGGTGTTGTAAGCCGTGAAGATTAATTGCTTAAAACTCCAGCGGTTATCAGTAAACTCACCTTGCTCTGTCGCCGTAACGGGTTATAATGCCCCTCGCACCTCACCGCGGGCGTAGTTCAATGGTAGAACGAGAGCTTCCCAAGCTCTATACGAGGGTTCGATTCCCTTCGCCCGCTCCAATCTCCTGATAAATTAATATTTATCAGTTAGTTACGTTAACCCGCTTTAGCAGGTGCAACTTAAACTACCCATTGTTCTACGCCCGCACCTGTCGCGTGATTGGTCTGTGGTACAAGGGAGCATATCATCACGCTGGCGGTGGTTCCCGGTTCTTACTGCGACAGCCCAACAACGAACAAAAGCCGCTTGCCCGGCATAATCTTGAAGACTTTTAGTGAAGCGCATTTTAGCCCGATGCTCTTACATGCCACACGTCGAGATGACGAGCAGGGGATAAACAGGTTTACGGTGGTCAACACGGTGTAAGCATCTCATCTATACTCGTAAGCCATTACACCGCACGAATAACTATGTAGATAGTGCTACGTTATCTCTTCATTTTTCTGATGATTATCTTTGCGGCTCCAAAAATAATAAGGGCATATAGTAAAACCGTAACCATCAACGAAATAAATGTTATTGGATCTGTGCCCGCTTCATAGATATCTGCCTGATATTTGCCGAAAATTTGCTGGGAATACTCAATGATGTACGTGGTCATTGAGTGAAGCGGCATACCATAGCGCGAGAGCCAGAACGCGCAGATGAAGCACAGAGCAAATAGCCCTCCATTTTTAACGAATTTTGCAGTTTGCAAAGTTACTCTCTCCCTGAACGTCAACATAACCGTAAGCCATCAACCCATTTCGTGAACCCGGCACTCGCGTTTTTGCCCTGCCAAGTAAAGCCTGCCGCACCGTGTAAAAATCAGAACGCCTTACGAAGGTAATACAACCTTCACTTTCTCCTGTGCCATCTGGCCTGAGGGGGTGCAAGCGAAAGCCTCCACGGGATACGCCGTTAATGAATATACTGTCGCTCATTGTTTGCGCGTTGAACAACGCAAACCACTCTGAATGGTCGGATTTGTTCCATGCATCAATAACCCAACCTCTGATCCTATTGGAAAGGCTACCTTCCGGGCGATCAACTATCCAGTAACGACCAACCGGGATTGCACTATTTGGCCGATAGGTACAGTTTGGATCGTTTGTATACGGTTTTTGACCAGAAAACACAGGAAAGGTACCGACACCGTAAACGTGCAATTTTGCTTCGCCACCGCCATTGGATAGATCGTTGTAACTCATTCTCATAATTTGCATAAAACATCCCCTGTTAAAAACCATGAATCCAATTTAACGCCAGTAATCTTAACTCTTGTTTTGGTGGAACCTAAAAAAGAAATGAAAATGTATACTGAGGCAGGCGATATCTGCACTACTACTCCATTTCAAATCATTCTGTGTTTACTCTCACTGTGCACCTACCAACGATTGCCCGAAAACTCCCCCCTAAGCCAGACAGGACAATGTCCTTTGTCATCCGGGGTTGCGTTGACCAGCCGATAACTTTGCGCGAGAACAGATCAACAACTACGGCCAGATACAGTCAGCCTTCGTGGGTTCGGATGTAAGTTATGTTCGTTACCCAACGTTCATCCGGTGCTTCCAGGTTGAACTGCCGCTGGAGTCTGTTGGGTGTCACGATACTGGCTTCACCTTTACGCGCTCGTGGGCTTCGATACCCGACCTGAGCCTTTATCCCGGCACGCTTCATTAGTCGCCAGACACGGTTAATCCCACATTGTTGCCCGCTGTCCCGCAGGTCGAGATGGATCTTGCGATAGCCATAAACACAACCGGATTCCAGCCAGAGCTGTTTGATTTGTCCTGTCAGCCTGAGATCCGCCTGATACCATGGTGAATGCGGCTGTTGAAGCCAGGTGTAAAACCCACTCGGATGAACATTCAGCACCCGACAGAGTAGACGAACAGGCCAACAACAGGAGTTGTCACGGATAAAGGTGTACCTCAGTCGGACAGCTTTGCGAAGTACGCCGCGGCTTTTTTTAATATGTCCCGTTCGTCAGTAACCCGCTTCAGCTCCTTCTAGTAGGCGGATCACGGCCTGAGCATCTGACTTTTCTTTGTTGGTGGAAGAGTCCGGCCCCTATTTCTTAATCCAGGCATAAAGGCCGTGGGTGGTGATGGTGATATCGACACGTGTTGCGACACTGGAAACAGAATGGCCACGATCAGCAACCTGCTCGACGGCTTCAATTTTAAACTCTTCAGGATAACGCTTACTGCTCATATGCACCTCTCTTTAAGCCATTTTAAATGTCTCTGAGGTGTCTGTTAAACCTGCCACGATTCAACATTATATTGCTGTAAACATATATGATTTTTCAAATATGTTCATTGCTTTTATTCATTTGCAGCGTATTCTGTCTCCCTATGATCAGGAGGCATAATGTCACTTACTTCTCTGCAACTTTTCAAATATCTCTCTGATGAAACCCGTCTGGGGATCGTTCTACTGCTCAGGGAGATGGGTGAGTTGTGCGTGTGCGATCTTTGCACCGCACTGGATCAATCGCAGCCCAAGATATCCCGCCATCTGGCTATGCTCCGGGAAAGCGGGTTGTTGCTGGATCGCAAGCAGGGAAAATGGGTGCATTACCGCTTATCTCCGCATATTCCTTCGTGGGCGGCTCAGGTTATTGAGCAGGCCTGGTTAAGCCAACAGGACGACGTACAGGCCATCGCCCGTAAGCTGGCATCGGCAAACTGCTCGGGTAGCGGCAAGGCTGTTTGCATCTAAAATTTGCCTGAACATATATGTTTTTATGAATGTGAGGTAGTGGCGATGAAAACGTTAACGGTGTTTGATCCGGCGATGTGTTGCAGTACTGGCGTATGCGGTTCAGATGTCGATCAGGTTCTGGTCGATTTCTCTGCGGATGTGCAATGGCTAAAAGGGCGTGGTGTACAGGTTGAACGTTACAACCTGGCGCAACAGCCCATGAGCTTCGTTCAGAACGAGAAAGCAAAAGCATTCCTTGAAGCATCGGGAGCGGAAGGTCTGCCGTTGCTGTTGCTTGACGGTGAAACCGTCATGGCAGGGCGATACCCCAAACGGGCTGAACTGGCACGCTGGTTTGGTATTCCACTGGAGAAAGTGGGGTTGGCTCCCGCACGTTGCTGCGGTGGTGATTCTTCCTGCTGCTGAATATGTCAGGAGGACATATGAAATTTTTACAGCGTATCCCGCCTTACCTGTTTTTCACCGGGAAGGGAGGCGTGGGGAAAACGTCCATTTCCTGCGCAACGGCCATCCGCCTGGCAGGGCAGGGCAAACGGGTTCTGCTGGTCAGCACCGACCCTGCCTCCAATGTTGGTCAGGTGTTCGATCAGACTATCGGTAACACTATTCACCCTGTGGCAGCCGTTCCCGGACTTTCCGCGCTGGAGATCGATCCACAGGATGCGGCTCAGCAATACCGGGCCAGAATCGTGGATCCTATCAAGGGTCTTCTGCCTGATGACGTTGTTAACAGTATCAGCGAGCAACTGTCGGGAGCATGCACGACAGAGATTGCGGCATTTGATGAGTTCACTGGTTTATTGACAGACGCTTCTCTGCTGACCCGTTTTGATCACATTATTTTTGATACTGCGCCGACAGGTCACACCATCCGCCTTCTCCAGCTTCCCGGAGCCTGGAGCAGCTTCATTGACAGTAACCCGGAGGGGGCTTCCTGCCTCGGCCCGATGGCCGGGCTGGAAAAGCAACGTGAGCAATATGCACATGCGGTTGAGGCGTTATCTGATCCCGAACGTACCCGCCTTGTGCTGGTTGCACGACTGCAAAAATCAACGCTGCAGGAAGTGGCCCGCACACATGACGAGCTGGCAACGCTTGGCCTTAAAAATCAATACCTGGTTATTAACGGTGTGCTGCCTGAAACCGAAACAGAAAGTGACGCCTTAGCGGCTGCGATATGGCAACGGGAGCAGGCGGCGCTGGCTAACCTTCCGGCGGGTTTATCTGCGCTGCCGACAGACACCTTATTTCTTCAGCCGGTGAACATGGTGGGTGTGTCCGCGTTGAAGCGGCTATTCGACCCCCGTTTTGAGTCAGCATCGTTTACGGAAACGCACATTCTGCCCAAACCTGAGTACGAGTCGCTTTCCGGCCTGGTGGATGAAATCGCGCGCACTACACACGGTCTGATTATGCTGATGGGAAAAGGCGGCGTGGGGAAAACGACGATGGCGGCGGCTATCGCCGTCAGTTTAGCGGACAGGGGATTTGATGTGCATCTCACCACCTCCGATCCTGCTGCGCATCTCAGCACAACCCTCAACGGTAGCCTGAGTAACCTGCAGGTCAGTAGGATCAACCCGCACGAGGAAACCGAACGCTATCGCCAGCATGTCCTTGAGACGAAGGGTAAGGGTCTGGATGACGCGGGGAAACGGCTGCTGGAAGAGGATTTACGCTCTCCTTGTACTGAAGAAATTGCCGTGTTCCAGGCATTTTCCAGGGTGATCCGGGAGGCGGGTAAGCGGTTTGTCGTGATGGATACGGCACCTACCGGGCATACGCTATTACTGCTTGATGCTACCGGTGCGTATCACCGTGAGATTGCGAGAAAAATGGGCGATAAAGGCCATTTCACCACGCCGATGATGCAGCTTCAGGACCCTGATCGCACCAAAGTGCTACTGGTCACGCTTCCTGAAACGACCCCTGTGTTGGAGGCGGCAAATTTGCAGGCCGATCTTGAAAGAGCGGGGATTCATCCCTGGGGATGGATTATCAACAACAGCCTTTCCATTGCAGAGACTCACTCACCCCTGCTTTGCCAGCGCGCCCGGCAGGAGCTCCCTCAGATTGAAGCCGTCAGGCAGCAGCACGCTAAACGTATAGCGCTTGTTCCGGTACGGGCGTTTGAGCCTGCGGGCATCGAAAAACTCAGGGAATTAGTGGGTTAATTTTGGGGATATACAGGGCGGCAGCGTCGCCCTTTCAGGAGGATGTATGTTACTGGCAGGCGCTATTTTTGTCCTGACCATTGTTCTGGTTATCTGGCAGCCGAAGGGGTTAGGGATTGGCTGGAGCGCGACGCTGGGTGCGATACTGGCGCTGGTTTCCGGTGTGGTACATGTGGGGGATATTCCCGTGGTGTGGAATATCGTCTGGAATGCGACCGCCACGTTTATTGCGGTCATTATTATCAGCCTACTGCTCGATGAATCGGGATTTTTTGAATGGGCCGCACTGCACGTTTCCCGTTGGGGGAAGGGGCGGGGGCGCCTGTTGTTCACGTACATCGTCCTGCTCGGCGCAGCGGTAGCGGCATTGTTTGCTAACGATGGCGCAGCGTTAATCCTTACACCGATCGTGATTGCTATGCTGCTGGCATTAGGGTTCAGCAAAGGCACAACGCTGGCCTTCGTGATGGCCGCCGGGTTTATTGCCGATACGGCCAGCCTGCCGCTGATTGTGTCGAACCTGGTGAATATCGTTTCAGCAGACTTCTTTGGCCTGGGGTTCACTGAATATGCGTCGGTGATGGTGCCAGTTGATATCGCCGCCATTGTTGCCACGCTGGTAATGTTGCATCTCTTCTTTCGCAAAGATATCCCGCCGACTTACGATCTGACTCTCCTTAAGACACCAACAAAAGCCATTAAAGATCTGGCTACGTTCAAAACCGGCTGGATAGTCTTACTCCTTCTGCTGATTGGCTTTTTTGTGCTGGAACCGCTCGGTATTCCGGTGAGCGCGATTGCGGCAGTGGGGGCCGTGATTTTGTTTGCCGTTGCAAAGCGTGGTCATGCCATTAACACCGGCAAGGTATTAAGAGGTGCGCCCTGGCAGATTGTGATTTTCTCGCTCGGAATGTATCTGGTGGTTTATGGCTTGCGCAACGCCGGGCTAACGGAATATCTCTCCAGTGTGCTGAACATATTGGCGGAAAAAGGCCTCTGGGCAGCGACGCTGGGAACAGGGTTCCTGACCGCATTCCTCTCCTCCATCATGAACAATATGCCCACCGTGTTGGTAGGCGCATTGTCTATTGATGGCAGCTCGGCATCAGGTGTGGTCAAAGAGGCAATGATATATGCCAACGTCATTGGCTGCGACCTGGGGCCAAAGATTACACCGATTGGTAGCCTGGCAACGCTGCTCTGGCTGCACGTACTTTCACAGAAGACGATGACGATCACCTGGGGCTACTATTTCCGTACCGGGATTATCATGACGTTGCCTGTGCTGTTTGTAACGCTGGCCGCGCTGGCGCTACGTCTCTCTTTCACTTTGTAATGAGATACTGATATGAGCAACATCACCATTTACCACAACCCGGCCTGCGGTACGTCGCGTAATACACTGGAGATGATCCGCAACAGCGGCACCGAACCGACAATTATTCATTATCTGGAGACTCCGCCGTCGCGCGATGAGCTGATTAAACTTATCGAAGATATGGGGATTTCAGTACGGGAGCTGCTGCGTAAAAACGTTGAGCCCTACGAAGAGCTGAATCTTGCCGAAGATAAATTCACGGACGATCAGTTAATCGATTTTATGTTGCAACATCCCATCCTGATTAACCGTCCGATTGTCGTGACTCCACGCGGAACACGCCTGTGCCGCCCGTCTGAGGTTGTGCTGGATATTCTTCCGGATGCGCAAAAAGGCGCTTTTGTAAAAGAAGATGGCGAGCAGGTTGTTGATGGTGCAGGTAAACGCCTGAAATAACGATGACGGGGGCAACCGCCCCCAGATTCCTCGATGATCCTGCATCATGCATGGTGTTTCCCTGTATATCTTCCTCACAGGAATTCGTCGTCTTCCGCTTCTCGCGCCTTCCTGCGCATTATTGTGATCACGCTCGACTTTATACAAAGATATTCAAAAGGTTAATTAATCTGCCGAAAAATAACGCGTTAGTTATTAATTGGTTAAATTTTTAATAACCCAAAAGCGGTTAAGAAGAATATATATATCACTTCTATCGATTAACCCGCTGTTATCTCTTTCCGATAAAGAGATAAGGCGCGGTCTGAAACCCTACGGCCGATGCTGTACCCGCCATATAAAACAACAATAGGTACTCCTGCCATGAAACTATCTCTTGCGCAAAAACTTTGGCTCCCTCTCATCGTAGCGCTATTGTGCCTGGCTGGAACACTGCTCTACGGTTCCCTGACGGTCAAAGACGACCAACTGACACTGCGGAAAAACGAGTTACTGCATGTTTCGCAACTGGCCCTCAGCATCGTGAAAACGCAGGCTGACATGGCTGATAAGGGATTGATTTCACAAGCGGAAGCACAACAGCGCGCCACTCAATTAATTAAGGATCTGCGCTATGGTGAAACCGGTTATTTCACGATCGTGAATAATCAGGCGCAGGTCATTATGCACCCGATCAATGCCAAACTGATTGGCAAAGGGCCGGATATTGCCGATGCCAACGGGGTTTATATTTTCCGGGATATGGTGTCAGTAACGCAGGGTAATCATGCCGGTTATACCGCTTACGTCTTCCCCCGCCCGGGTGAGACGAAAGCGCAACCGAAAATTGCTTACAACATTCCGTGGGCACCCTGGGGCTGGATCATTACCACCGGGCTGTATGTTGATGATATTGATGAAGCCTTTCTGGTGTCGCTCTACCAGAATCTCATTGAGTTTGCGGCGATCAGCATTCTGCTCTCGATCCTCGTCTACCTGATTAACCGGGGTACACTACGGACTCTGGGGGGCGAGCCACGTTATGCCGCAGATGTGGCAGCGCGAATTGCCGCCGGGGATCTCTCTCATCCGGTAAATAAAAAAGCGGGCGACAGTTCAAGCCTGATCCACGAAATGGGGGTGATGCGAGAGCAACTGACTGCGGTAATTGAAGATATCCGTGATGGCGCGGAGATCATCAACACCAGCACCCATGACATTGTCGCCGGAAACCAGGAGATTGCTTCGCATTCTGAACAGCAAGCCATGTCGCTGGAAAGAACTTCCTCCAGCATGGAAGAGATCACCGCAGCTGTAAAACAAAATGCGGAAAACGCCGGGCAGGCGCGCAAACTGGCGAGTGAAGCGGTGGATATTGCTTCGCGCGGCGGCGTGGTGATGCAAGGCATGAATGACACCATGAATGGCATTTCTGAAAGCGCCGGGAAAATTGCCAGCATTATTGAAGTGGTTAACGGTATCGCGTTCCAGACCAATATCCTGGCGCTGAATGCGGCGGTTGAAGCGGCAAGAGCCGGTGAACAGGGACGAGGGTTCGCCGTTGTCGCCGGTGAAGTGCGCAGTCTGTCATTACGCAGCTCTCAGGCGGCGCAGGAGATAAAAGGCCTGGTGGAAGAGTCCGTTGAGCGGGTCAATAACGGTTCATCGCAGATCAAACTTGCCGGTAACAACATCGATGAGATGATTGTCGCGGTGAAACGTGTGTCAGATATCATGTCGGAAATCTCCGTTGCCACCGACGAACAGAGCAAAGGGATCAGCCATGTTAACGAAGCGATTGTTCAAATTGATGCGGTGACGCAGCAAAACACCGCGCTGGTGCAGCAGGCGGTATCAGCGGCAAGTGCGCTGGAAGAGCAAACCCGGCGTCTGACGGAGACCGTCGCTTTCTTTAATACCGGCAGGTAATCCCCATCGAGTCATTAACGCGAGCCTGTGATTACCCAGGCTCGCGGATGTCACTCCCACTACGAAGCATCTTACGTATCCCGTTTGTCTTATTATCCCCATCGCCGGATGAAAACGCCTCTTCTCTGCTCTTACCGAACGATTCGCACAAAACAGCACTGTTTCTTTTATTGACACATTTGTGATCGACTTCAGTGCGTATCATAGTGTGTGTGATGACTGCCGCTATCGGGGCGGCACGTGATAATCAGGAGAGTGAGATGGTGTCAGATAACCCCAGCGTCGCCCTTATTGGTCCTGGCGCAATTGGAACCACGATTGTGGCGGCGTTGCATGAAGTCGGGCGTACGCCCACGGTGTGCGGGCGTACGGCGCACCCGCAGCTGATCTTGCGTGTCGATAACGAACATATTGTGGTACCCGGTCCGGTGCTGACTGAACCGGGCGACATTCACCAGCCGTTTGATCTGGTTTTTGTGGCGACCAAAACCACGCAACTGGCGGCAAGTGCGGCGTGGCTGAAGGTGCTGTGCAATGAAAATACCGTGGTGTGCGCACTGCAAAACGGCGTGGAGCAAAAAGCGCAAATTACGCCGTACGTAGCGGGGGCCGAAGTGCTGCCATCTGTCGTGTGGTTTCCCGCGCAGCGTGAGCCGGACGCCTCCGTCTGGTTGCGTGCAGCCCCCCGGCTTACCTTGCCGGATACGCCAGCCGCGAAACGTGTGCAGACCGTATTGCAGGGTACTCGCTGCGCTGTTGATCTTTCTCCCGATTTCATCTCTGTTGCGTGGCGCAAGCTGTTGCAGAATGCGGCTGCCGGGCTAATGGTGTTAGCAGGGCGTCGCGCCGGCATGTTCTCGCGCAACGACATCACCACACTGGCGATGGACTATTTGCAGGAGTGCCTCGCGGTTGCCCGTGCGGAAGGGGCTACGTTAGGGGATGCTGTGCCGCAGGAGATTGTGGCCGGTTTTCAGCGTGCGCCTGCCGATCTGGGCACCTCGATTCTTGCAGACCGCCTGGCGGGTCGCCCTCTGGAATGGGACATCCGTAATGGTGTGGTACAGCGGTACGGCAACAAACACGGTATCCCCACGCCATTCAGTGATGTGATTGTGCCCCTGCTGGCTGCCGGCAGCGACGGGCCGGGCTAAACGCCGCCGAGATAACGCAATACTGGCAACCCGGCGACATTGCTGTTACGTTGAAATCATGAACAAAAGATATTCCGTATTGATGTTTGCAATGAGCATTATTCGCACCACAAATAGTGTGGTGGGATAGCGTTCATCTCTGTTTCCCGCCAGTACGGCGGGAGCCTTACTGGTGACAACCTGTGAGGTGACTCAGTATGACAGCTCCCGTTTCCGTTGCTCGCCCGATGTTGCATATCCTGTGCGGCAAGATTGCCTCTGGCAAATCAACCCTTGCCGCTGAACTGATGACAGCGCCTGGTACCGTGATGTTGAGCGAAGATCGTTGGTTATCGCTTCTTTTTCACGATGTTTTGCACAGTGTTCAGGATTATGTCCACTATTCTGCAAAGCTAAAACTGGCCATCAGGCCGCATGTCGTTGCTTTACTCCAGGCGGGCGTCAATGTGGTGCTGGATTTTCCGGCCAATACGTTGACCAGCCGACAGTGGCTTAAAGAGATTATTGATCAGTCTGGTGCCCACCATTTGTTGCACTACTTGCAAGTCAGCGATGACGTTTGCAAAGCGCGACTGCGCGCACGCAATGCCACAGGTGAGCATGATTTTGCCGCCACTGACGAGCAGTTCGAACAGATCACGCGCTACTTTGTGGAACCCACCGAGGCGGAAGGGTTTCAGATTCGCCGATATTGCTGAAAGGCTGTACAACCTTGTAGTCTGATGACCGGGCTATGCTTACTTGTGCAACACACATAATAATTGAGGCAATGTCATGGATAAGGAACTACTGGATGCGGGTTACCGCGTATACACCGGCGAGAAGATTGATGTGTACTTCAATACCCACATTTGCCAGCACGCCGGTAATTGCGTACGTGGCAGTTCGAAGCTGTTCAACCTGAAGCGCAAGCCGTGGATCATCCCCGATGAAGTGGATGTCGCAACGGTAGTGAACGTCATTGATACCTGCCCGAGCGGTGCCTTGAAGTACCGCCATAACTGAGTGAGACAACGCATGGACATTCTGGAAGGTCATAACAAGTTTTACGTGAACGACGCCGCAGGCAATCAGGTAGCGGAAATCGTTTTTGTTCCCACCGGCGAGCACCTAAGCATTATCGAACATACCGATGTTGATGAAAGCCTGAAAGGGCAAGGTGTCGGTAAACAGTTGGTGGCGAAAGTGGTAGAAAAAATGCGTGCAGAGCACCGCAAAATTATTCCGCTGTGTCCTTTCGCCAAACATGAGTTTGATAATACACGCGAATATGACGATATCCGCGCGTAATCATCTGCACCGGCATGAGCCGGTGCGTTTTCTTTTCACACGATGGCACCATCAATGCGGCAGGCAACAATAAAATATTTTTTAATTAATGCTTGCATCCCTTCTTCAGCCATGCGTTAATGCACCGTCGGTTTGATAACCATTATCTCCAGCAGTTCACTAAAGTCTTTCTCATCTCTAAGTACCTCCTTGCTACTTCTTTTTGGGTCTTCGCTTTACACTCTGAATAAAATAATGCTTCAGACCATTACTGCCGAAAAGGCTAAAAAAAACAGAAGGTAACAAGAATGTCTGCTAAAATGACTGGTATCGTAAAATGGTTCAACGCTGAGAAAGGCTTCGGTTTTATCACGCCGAAAGATGGCAGCAAAGATGTATTCGTACACTTCTCTGCGATCCAGAGCGATAACTACCGTACTCTTGAAGAAAATCAAGAAGTTGAATTCGCCATTGAAAATGGTGCGAAAGGCCCGGCGGCTGCAAATGTCGTTGTGGTTCGCTAAGGATTTAGAAATTACGAACCGTATTCATTTTCGCTGCCCGTGCTGTAGCGGGTCGCAATACCGGATTTCCAGTTTTGATGTAACTGAAAAGAACCCGGCTGGCGCGAAATGTATTTTTTGCAAATCTACAATGATTGCATTTAATAATTTCACCGCGTGGGTTCAGTCCTCTCAGGCACCACTGGATTTTCGCAAATAATAAAAATCAGGCCAGTTTACTGGCCTGATTTTTTTATTTCTGCACGACTGATCCTGCCATTAACATAATCATTTTTATCGAGCGATTGCTGGTCAATTGCCAGGTCATCTGGCGATAGTGCACTTCTCCCTGCTGCGGATGATGAAACACGCGCTCGCCCCCTTCGCGCACTACCACCTGCTGGCGCGACCAGAAGTCGCGGAATAACTCACTGTCATGACTGAGACCCTGCACAAAGTTATTGAGCTCCCGATCGTGCGGATAGTGCATCGCGTCTGCACGCAGTTCCGCCACGATGCGGCTTGCGCGGCTCTCCCAGTCAGCAACCAGCTGGCGGGACAGTGGGTGGCGGAACATAAAACTCATCATATTCGGCTGTGGATCTTCGTCCAGCCAACCGCTGAACAGCGCTTCGGCAGGCGCATTCCATGCCAGCATATTCCAGGTTAAATCCAGCAGATAACAGGGACAGGTCATCTGAGTGACGGTTGCCAACACCTCTTTTTCTACCGTGACGACCTGTTCTTCCTGCGGATCGTTTTGCATGGCCAGATGAAACAAGTAGCTGCGCTCGGTGGGTTTCATCTTCAGCACGTTGGCGATATTCGACAGGGTTTGCGGCGACACCACGATGTCACGCCCCTGTTCAATCCAGGTGTACCAGGTGGTACTGATACCGCTGAGCTGCGCCACTTCCTCCCGGCGTAATCCACGGGTGCGACGTCGCCCAAGGGCAGGCAAGCCAATATCCGCAGGCGCGGTGTTTTCCCGCTGCGAGCGCAAAAAAGCGCCCAGGGCTTTAGGGCCGGCAAAGAGGGTATTTTCCATTGGGGGGTACTCATTAATACCAGTATAAGTGCTCATATTGTACCACTATAAAGAGCGTCTTATAGTCGCCAAAAAAGGCTTTGTCGTGCTAACAGAAGGAAAGAAGAATGGCGGTTAATCATCATCAGTTAACGGAACAGCAATTTGGCGATCAGGCGCAGGCCTATTTGCAGAGTCAGGTTCATGCCCAGGGGGCGGATTTAGTCAGACTGGCACAGTGGCTGGCAGACGATACCAGTGCAGCCATACTGGATTTGGGTTGTGGTGCGGGCCACGCGAGCTTTGTTGCCGCAGGCATTGCCCGGGCGGTCACCGCCTATGACTTGTCGGAAAAGATGCTCGATGTAGTGCGCCAGGCCGCTCACGAACGTCATCTTGCAAATATCACCACCTCCCAGGGGGCAGCAGAAAAATTGCCCTTTGCCGATAGCAGCTTTGACGTGGTGATCAGCCGCTACTCCGCCCACCACTGGCATGATGTGGCGCAGGCTCTGCGCGAGGTGAAACGCGTGCTCAAGCCGGGTGGGAAATTTATCTTGATGGATATTGCCTCACCCGGTCAGCCGGTGCTGGACATCTGGCTGCAAACCATCGAAGTGCTGCGCGATCCTTCGCATGTGCGTAACTACTCGCCGGCTGAGTGGCTGCATATGACTCAGCAAAGCGGCATGACGGTGCAAAAAATGGCGACGGACAGACTGGCGCTGGAGTACAACTCATGGGTAGAGCGCATGAAAACACCGGAGGTATTGCGTGCCGCCATCCGTTATCTGCAAAACCACACCTCCGACGAGGTAAAACAGCATTTCCGGATCCGCGAAGATGGCTCGTTTACGTCCGACACGCTGATGTTTCAGACGCAAGCCTGAGCGCGCCCGCCACTCCCCCCGGCTGTGCTGACTGCCGGGGTATCTCAACGTCACTTTTTAATAAACCAGCGGTAAATAAGTGCTTTTGCACAATAGTTCTCGTGCATTTTCTGCCCTAAAGTCAATTTCACATAGGTGGCTTTTGACAATTTACGCAGGAACAGAGGACGTATGAATAAATCACTGCTGGCGCTGATGTGCTGTGGCGCATTTTCATCGTTTACGGCGCAGGCCGCGCCTTCCCACTGCATACCCGAAGACTTTGGCGGCAAAGCAGATGCCAAAACCCTTAATACACACGCTATCCAACAAGCGATCCAACAGTGCAGCCAGCGCGGCGGCGGCACGGTGGT
This sequence comes from Kosakonia sp. WA-90, assembly GCF_039871955.1. Classification (NCBI taxonomy): domain Bacteria; kingdom Pseudomonadati; phylum Pseudomonadota; class Gammaproteobacteria; order Enterobacterales; family Enterobacteriaceae; genus Kosakonia; species Kosakonia sp. WA-90. Next base: position 168,722 of record NZ_JBDPLJ010000007.1, on the reverse strand, counting down.
GTTATCGCCTGGCGTCTGGTTAAGCGGCCCTGTACAGCTACAAAGCAATATCACCCTGGAGGTTGGCAAGGGTGCGACATTAAAGGCCAGTAATGCGGAAGGGAAGTTTGTAGCCGCATTTATTGGTCAGCCGTCCCGCGCCAACGAAGCCTTTATTTTTGCCAGCCAGGCGCAGAATGTCGCCATCACCGGCAGCGGAACGCTTGATGGCGATGGCGAAAAGAGCTGGTGGCCCGAGGCGCTGCAGATCCGTGCACAGGTGCGCAGCGGCAATACCAAAGCTTTTACCGACCGCTTTCCTGGCGTTCCGTTGGCAAATGGTGCTCCGCGCCCGTGGCTTGTAGAGTTTAACCAGGTCACCAACGGGAAGATCGAACAGCTTCACCTGACTAACTCCCCGATGTGGAATATCGTTATCCGCAATAGCGACAAGATTGCTGTTCACCAGGTCAGCATCAGCAACCCAACCACTTCACCGAATACAGACGGTCTGGATATTGTCTCTTCACGCAATGTTACCGTGTCGAAAATGGACATTCACACCGGTGATGACAACATTGCCATCAAGTCCGGTCTGGTGCCCGGTACGGCAGCGCCATCGCAGGATATTGCCATTCGCGACTCCATCATGCGCGATGGACACGGCATCTCTGTTGGCAGCGAAACCGCCAACGGCATCGGGCGGGTGACAGTCAGCCATGTCACGTTCCTCAATACGGAAAACGGTATTCGCATCAAATCGGCCCGCGATCGCGGGAATACGATAGGTCCGCTGGTGGCCGACCATCTGACAATGACCAACGTGGCGACGCCGATTCTGATAACCAACAGCTATAGCGGCCAGTCGGGTGCGCAGGGCAACACCTTGATTTCGGCAATTGAAAACGCAGCCGTTACGCCCTCGACGCCGAAAATTTCCGGGGTGAATATCTCCGGGCTCACCGCAACCAATGCCAACCATGCCATGATTTTTAGCGGATTGCCGGAGTCGGTCGTGCAGAATGTATCGTTAAAAAACATTGATATTGCAGCGAAATATGGTATTCAGGCGCGCTACGTGAACGGGCAGGGCCAAGACGTGCAGATTAAAACACAGTACGGCGCGGCGGTAGAGCAGGGGCCGCAGGCCACGCTCAAACTTAACTGATAGCACAGTGGTTTACGCGCCCGGTAGACGAAACGGCCGGACGCTCTGACTGTCAGCGTGCACGCTCTTGACCAATGACAAGGCGGGCAGGGGGCGACTCTCTTTATAATCTCCCGCGTTTCCCTTCTCACTGGTGTGGACCTATGGCTTACCAACTAAACCTTAACTGGCCGGAATTTCTTGAGAAATACTGGCAAAAGAAACCCGTTGTCCTGAAGCGCGCGTTCGCGGACTTTGTCGATCCGATTTCGCCCGATGAGCTGGCAGGCCTTGCTATGGAGCCGGAAGTGGACAGCCGCATTGTCAGCCACGTCAATGGTCAGTGGCAGGCATGGAACGGCCCGTTTGAGCAGTTTGATCATTTAGGGGAAACCGACTGGTCATTGCTGGCACAGGCAGTGAACCACTGGCATGCACCCTCCGCCGAACTGGTTAAACCGTTCCGCGTGTTACCGGAGTGGCGTTTTGACGATCTGATGATTTCCTATTCCGTGCCGGGCGGCGGCGTGGGCCCGCATATCGATCAATACGATGTGTTTATCATTCAGGGGATGGGCAGCCGCCGCTGGCGCGTGGGCGACAAATTGCCGATGAAGCAGTTCTGCCCGCATCCGGCATTGCTGCATGTCGATCCTTTCCCGCCGATCATTGATGAAGATCTGGAACCGGGCGATATCCTCTATATTCCGCCGGGATTCCCGCATGACGGCTTCACGCATGAGACCGCGTTTAACTACTCCATCGGCTTCCGCGGGCCGAACGGTCGCGACCTGATCAGCAGTTTTGCAGATTACGCGCTGGAAAACGATCTTGGTGGCGAGCATTACAGCGATCCCGATCTCACCTGCCGTGAACATCCGGGCAGAGTGGAAGATTACGAGCTGGAGCGCGTGCGCGGGATGATGATCGAGATGATCAGCCAACCGGAGCATTTCAAACAGTGGTTCGGCAGCTTTATCACCACGCCGCGGCATGAACTGGATATTGCTCCGGAGCCGGATGACTATCCTGTGGAAGAGATTGTGGCTGCGTTGAAAGAGGGGCAGGTGCTTACCCGCCTGAGTGGGCTGCGCGTGCTGCACATCGGCGACAGCTTTTTTATTAACAGCGAGTGTCTGGAGACCGCCGACGCGCGCGCCGCTGATGCGCTGTGTCGCTATACCATTATCGGTCAGCAGGAACTGGGTGACGCTCTGGATAACCCGGCATTTGCCGCCGAGCTGACTGCGCTGGTAAACCAGGGATATTGGTACTTCGACGAGTAAAATGTTCGCTGCGGGCCTGAGAAGGTGAAGCCGCCATCTGGCACGGTTGCCAGGTGGCGTTGACGTTTCGGAACGTGCAATTAGCGGGCGACAATAAAGCGTTTGTCGTCGTCGATAAAGGTTTTCTCATCGGCGGCGGCGACGATATTGCCAAAATTCATCTCTGCGCGCAGTTTCCAGCTCTCCGGGATCGCCCATGTCTGGCGAACTTCCTCGTCAATCAGTGGGTTATAATGTTGCAGGTTAGCGCCAATGTTTTTTTCCGCCAGCGCCAGCCACACCGCATACTGGGCCATTCCACTGCTTTGTTCCGACCAGACGGGAAAGTTATCGGCATAAGCAATGTACTGCTTCTGTAAATGCGAGATCGTCTCCTGATCTTCAAAAAACAGTACCGATCCGGCGGCAGCAGCAAACCCGTCGAGCTTATCGGAGGTGGCATGGAAACTCTCCGCCGGGATCACATTGCGCAACTGCCCTCGTACCAGCGCCCAAAAACGATCGTGTTCTTTACCCATCAAAATCAATGCCCGCGAACTTTGTGAGTTAAATGCCGACGGCGCCTGACGAATCGCTTCTTTGATTATCGCCTCCACCTTCTCTTCATCGAGCGGTAGCGCTTTACCCAGCAGGTAAATGGTTCTGCGCGCTTTGGCAAGGGCAAGAAAATCCTCCGGTGTGGCGCTGACCGGCAGGGTGCGCAACTCCAGATCCAGCGGGTTATGCGGCGTTGCCGGCTGAGGCTGGCCTTCCGTGCGAGCGAGCGTCGAATTCAAAATTTGCTGAAACGGGTGCATGGTTCACTTTTCCTGTTGTGCGCGTTAAGCCGGATTTTGTGCTTTATCAGAGCATGGGCCAGCCCATGTCGATCATACGAACAAACAAGATAAAAAGCGGTATTTGTGCCAAAAACAACCGGCTTCACCGGAAGGGCGGCGGTTAAAGCTGAAAGTTGCGGTGTTGATCACGCAGGAAGCTGTCCGCGCAGCATGCGTGCGGCTTCATCCTCAGACGTCCACTGACAGGGGGAATTGTATTTCACGCATCACGCCATGTGCGGGAGCCTTGTCGTACCGGAAGAGGGTCGTTATCATTCCAATTTGTATGACAATATAAAAGAGGGTCGCTGTATAAATTAATGCATATCGAATGGGTGGTGTGCGGTCAGTAAAGGTATGCAGACGCTGACCGAATGTCCCGTGTCATCGGTGATATATTTTCACGTTACTGGCGGGTTACTGACAAAATTATTCAACAACAGTAAGACGTTTCCCGGTTTTAATATATGGGATAAATGAAAATAACAGATTAGGATCGATAGCATCAATAACTGCACATGAATTAACCTTTTGCTTTATATGAACTTTTTTATGATTTTAAGACATTCCGTATGGATCAATTTCATTTTATTCTCTATTTTAAACATTAACCCTAAAGAAAATTTCTACGCGGTCGATGGATATGGATATAGCTCCGAATACGGAACAGCCCCCCTGGTCGCCAGGTATTGAGGAAAAAATGAAAGCAGAGTCGCACCATAGTCGTCTTCCTTTGCATTTGGATCCGCTATCGGAGCGCAATGTGCTGGTTCCACCGTTTGTGAAAACCATCGCCGTTCGCTTGTGCTGGGCGTCTTCTGTGGATGAAGCTGAGGCTTACCGTCTGCTTTCCTTACCTTATTACCATGATGAAGTCACTGAAGATGACCGTGCCCAGCTGTGCGCACGTTTCCCGTTTATGGCTGCTTTACGTGCGCCAACGGCGATTGCCGATTATACGATTTCGCTGGTGACGGTCTGGTTGTTGATTGAAGAGATGTACCATCGCGGAACGGTGTTGCCGGACGATATCATGCGCGGCTTAATGCAAAAAACGACAACCATACCGGCGCATGATTGTCGTAAAGATGAGAAAGAGTCTGCTGCCTGTACTGATGAGCAGCGCTGATGGATCACGCCAGTACGTTGTTATCGATAATGTATCGTTCCATATAGCGGGCAATGGCGTTGCGCAGGATCTCATATTTCTTACGCATCGGGTCGCTGCGGTGGAAAATCAGCACCACTTTGCGTTTTGGCTCCGGACTCACACAGCGCAAATAGCGAATGTTTTCATTGCCCCCCTGTTGCTGGGTAGAAAGCAGCGGGAAGAATGAAACGCCACGGTTAAACGCCACGCCACGGCGCAGCGTTTCAAGGTGCATGGCGACAAAACGCGGATCGGGTTCCAGCTCGAACTGATAGCAATAACGCAGCACCTGGCTGTGCAGGCAGTTGCCGTCATCAATCATCAGGATCTTACTGTTTTTCAGATGCCCCATATCGATTTCACCCATTCGCGCCCACGGATGCTGTTGGCTTACGCCCAGTACGAGTGGTTCATCGAACAGCGGTAGCTCAACGTATTTGCTGGTATCTTTGTTAGAGGTCATGATCGCGCATTTAATGGCGTCGGACTCCAGCATGTTCAGCAACTGATTGGTTTGCGCTTCGTGAATTTCCAGTTCGATTTCCGGGAAGTTCTCGTGACATACCGAATTCAGATGAGAAAAGATATACGGCGCAAGTGTAGGGATAATGCCCACATCGAGCGTCTGCATCAGGCTCTGATAGTGACTGCTGCTGGCCATGTTTTTCAGCGCTTCGATCTCCCGCAACACCACCTGGGTTTGTTCGACCAGACGCAGGCCGGTCTGCGTGAAGCGGATCCTGCGTGTCGTACGCTCCAGTAGCTGCAAACCAAGCTCATTTTCCAGTTTACGCAACTGTGCGCTCAGCGTTGGCTGGCTGACATTACAGGCCTCCGCTGCACGTTGAAAATGTCGATGCTTGGCCAGCGCGACGAGATATTCAAGATTACGGATGTTCATTGTGATCCCCGGGGCGCAAGTTTCCGCTTGGTTGACGATCCGCGTGTAACAACGTGCTGTGTAAATGACGTGTTATAATTTTCAACTCTGTCATCAAGTCTCTCCCTCATGCTTGGACATGAGATGTGTGATTTTTATTATTCATTGTCATCCGGTTCGCGCCGCAGCCTGTAGAGACGGAAACGACATAACGAACCGGTGTTCCTGTATTGCCAGGCCGGTTATCGGTCAATTCTAAAAGGCATCCTGCCTGTTTTCTGCGCATTCCTGCGTCAGAGTCTGCACTGCTAAAACATCACTAAGGTGCGCGGGCCAACGTAACCGGCGCAAAACTGCGTATTGCTGGCGACGAAGCGCCGTTACTCTTTTTTTAATGTGACGGCAAATAACGACAGCATATGCAGTACGGACAAATAATATCCCTCTCCCGGACGAACGGACTTATCCATATGCTGGTAATCGCCCATCGTTAAATCACGCACCGCCAGGATGCCGCCAGACATCGAGTAATTCGCATGTCCTTCCCCGGAGACATCCACCCACGCGGGCGTTTCGCTTCGGGCATAATTTGCCCAAAAATGACGGAAATTATCCGTCGAATGTTGTTGCGTTTCGCTCAAGCTTAAGTACAGCGGGATGCGAATTGCGTCATAACTAAAACGTGCCGGCCAGTTATCGGCAGGTATGACTTCACCATTATTCTTGACAAAAATCCAGTCGCTGGGCAGTTGCGTTTTACCAAAACGCGCTTTATCGAGTAAATTCAGGCTCGATTTTTTCAGCTTCAGCCAAATATCATTATGCTGATGTTGCCAGAAACTATCCCAGGCTGGAAAGATAAAGTATGAAGGATTAATAATATAGCCATCATCTTTAGTAAATCCACTCAAACCTGGCAGCAGTAAAGTGTGTGTATCTTGTTCAATAATCAAACAATTGATTAGCGCTTCTTGAATATTTTCAGAGGCGGTCAGATAACTCTGGTCATGCCACTTATTCCCGGCCAGTAATAATGCCCAGGCAATAAGTGTATCGCCGTCGCTGGCATTATTATCGTCAGTCACTTTGTGTTGTTGCGGATCATAACGCCAGGCAAATAACCAAAGTGAAGGACGTAATAATGTATTACGCGTCCAGCGCCATATTTTCTCAAAACTGGCGGGATCATCGTTCATCACCGCCAATAACATGCCATATCCCTGACCTTCCGAATGGCTGATATCGCCATTTTCATGGTCAACTATGCGGCCATCCTGGCTCAGGTAGTTCTGTTTAAATAGCACCCAGTTGCCGTCCTGACTGCGGGCTGAAAAAGAGGTCATGGCCAGCGAAAGCAATAAGCACGACATGAGCCAGGTGGTCCTTAACATGAGATTTCCTGTTGTGAAGATATGGCAGTTAACCGGGTAAAACGCCGTCAGGCGTTAAACCACTTCTGCAATGCGGTCAACGACTTCAGCCACCGGCGATAACGTCAGTTCATGCTGCAACCAGTGGCGGAACGCCGGACCGGTAGCGTCATGACGCAGGCCGTACTCCACAAACGCTTTCATATAACCGATTTTGTCGCCGCAGTCGTGAGACTTACCGGTCAGGGCATAAGCCTCAACAGGCGAGCGTTCAAGCAACATCGCAATGGCATCGGTCAGTTGGATTTCGCCACCCGCGCCGATAGGGGTTTTGCGCAACAACGGCCAAATTTCTTTGGAAAGTACGTAACGCCCAACCACCGCCATGTCTGACGGAGCCTCATCGACGGCCGGTTTTTCTACCATTCCCTGCACCTGACCGAAGCGGCCTTCCGCTACGTTTACACCGCCGCAATCCACCACGCCGTAGCGGGAGACGTCTTCATGGTTAACGCGCTCGATCATCAACTGGCTGGCGCCGGTTGTGGTAAAGCGGTTGATCATCGCCGCCAGGTTATCTGAAGAGAGGTCGCACTGGCTATCGTCGATCAGCACATCCGGCAGCAACACGACAAAGTCGTTATCGCCAATCAGCGGTTCTGCGCACAGTACCGCATGACCCAGGCCTTTTGAGTGACCCTGACGCACATGCATAATGTTCATGCCTGCCGGGCAAATCGTACGAACTTCTTCCAGAAGCTGGTTTTTCACGCGAGATTCCAGCAATGACTCCAGTTCAAAAGAGGTATCGAAGTGGTTTTCGATGGCATTTTTGGACGAGTGGGTCACCAGCACAATTTCACGGATCCCGCAAGCGTAGCATTCCTGCACGATATACTGGATAAGCGGTTTATCCACAATCGGTAACATCTCTTTGGGAATAGCCTTGGTAGCCGGGAGCATACGTGTACCGAGGCCTGCCACTGGGATTACAGCCTTTAACATACTTATTTCCTCTGGGAAAAAACTATTGCTGTTTGTAGTCGTTAAAATATCAACACACAACGGTGTTAATAATGCTACCAGGCTCATTAATGCCTGGAACCTGATAATTAATAAAATCATCACCGCCGCTCGCCTTAACCCGATAAAGGGCGGTGTCGGCAGCTTTTAATATTGATGAAAAATTCGGTCCGTGTTCAGGATAACTGGCAACGCCAATACTGACCGATAATTCCACAGTTTGTTGCAGGTACTGCAAATACATTGGCTGACGAGTGGCCTCAACAATGGATTGCAACACGCCACGACCCATTGGTTCATCCACACCATCAATATAGGTCAGGGCAAACTCATCGCCGCCCAACCGTCCGAGTAACGTCGTGCGGGAAATACATTGCTTCACCCGGCTTATAAAGCAACGTAACACCTCATCTCCCGCCGCATGCCCCAGTTCGTCATTAATGGTTTTAAAATTGTCGAGATCGAGGATCGCCACGACAATCTGCGCGCCACGCGCATTCGCTGCACGAATTTTCTTACGGCTGCGAATATAATAACCCTGGCGGTTCAGGGTCTTGGTTAATGCATCGTTATGCGCACGGAAATGCAATTTTTCACGAATCGTCATATGTCGGGTAATATCAAAACCCAACAGAATAAATGCGAATATTTCACCGTTATCATCACGGCGCGGCATTAGTCTGGTGTCGAGCCATAGCCTCTCGCCGTTCTTTTTCTTCTGCGATATTTCCCCCTGCCAGTTATCACCGGTTTGCTGTGCGAGTTTAATGGCCATCGCCAGAGAGATGACGGTTGTCTCATCTTCGGACTGAAACAAAACCTGGCCAATCACTTCGTCATGGCTAAAACCGGTGAGCTGGTAGAAAAACGGGCTGGCGTAAATAATTCGCCCGTATGTATCGAGAACCAGTGAAACAAAGGCATTGTCCTCCATATGGTTAACTGTTTCGATTTCCAGTGTTCTTCCTGAAACCACGATCTCATTAAACATTATGGTCACCTGATTGTTGATATATGGTGGAAATGCCCTTGCGAAATTATTCGCCAATGGCGTAACGGAAAATCAGCACATCTTCAGTGGCGTTGTCTTTCCAGCGCACGGGCACCTGATTGCCTGCGCCCTGCGACACCAACCACTGGGAATAGGCACCTTCCAGCACATAGGCGCTGGCACGACGCCAGCCCGCTTCATCACGGTATTCCGGTGCATGCGGCCAGGCGCAATGCAGCAGAATCAGCTCGCGCTGGGCGGGCGCCATCTTCACGAAGCCCCAGTTAAACAGCTCCAGCACCCGGTTGATGCTCGCTTCCAGTTCGCTGACGGTGGCTGCGTTATCAATGGGATACCACTGGGCCATCATCTGACCAATACGTCTCAAGGCGTCGGGATCTTTATCGCCACGACCTTCGGTGTATTCGTTGAAGAACAGATACACCAGATCGTGCCAGCCAGCCTGATAGTTGCGTTGTAAATAAGTGTCCTGATTGCTAAACATCATGTATCCCACGGTTTATTTGTTTTGATCGACGTAATATTTGAAATAAAACAACGCTTTACCTTCGTTATAACTGCCGAAGGTGTCATACCCCAGGTTTGCACCCAGAGCCAGGTTGTCGCTGAGGTGGTAGCGCGCATCCACGCCCAATGTGTAACCAATGCCGTTTTTTGACGTGGCTTTGTAAACTGCATCCACGTCGTCATCGGAACTGGCGTAACTGTTTAACTGCGATTGCAGCGTGTTGTGGCCCGGGAAGTAGTTACTCTTATCCTGTTTATAGGATTGGTAACCCACGGAGCCGCTCAGCGTCATATCCCAGTCGTTGATATGGCGAGTCAGTGACACCGGCAACGAGACCGCCATAAAATCCTGCGGGCTGAAATAGCCGCCCTGGCCGAGCGTGTAATAGCTGAGGTTACGGTCAAAGTTCATGTAGTTGACGTTGACCCCGACCTTCATCTCGCTGTCGTTGGTGCGCCACGGGCGCAGGTAACTGCCCGCCAGCATGTTGATCGAGTGGTTCGTCGGCACGTTAGTACCAACCCAGGTATCAAAACCCAGGCGGGTATAGAGACCAACCAGGTCGTTATCCCACGCAAACTGCGCGGACACGCCGTTACGGGTAATGCCCCCCCAACTTTCCCCGGTACTTTTATCTTTCACACCCACGTAAGAGAGCAGGCTGTCGGTGACCGCGCGGCGTTCCGCTTTCAGGTTCAGCGAGCTGTATTGTGTCAGTTTCGGTGTCCACTCCACGCCGCCGACTAAGCGGGTAAACTCGCCACCGGTCGGCGTGCTGCCAACATCCAGCTTGTAGTTGTCGCCGCTCAGACTGAGGTTTGCCGCCACGCCGTTGGCCTGCTGGCTACCCTGGCTGGAGGCATTGGTCGAGGTCGTCGTGGTGCTGGTGCTGGCTGCGGCTTCCGCCAGTTTTGCCGCGTGCTCCAGCGCGCCGGAACCAAAGCGGTTGGCGGACTCTCCCGACATCTCGCCTGCGTTCAGTGCCGTTGGCGTGACGTTCAGGTTGATGCGCGTGCTGTCGCCCACCGCGCCGGAAAGGATCAGCGGCGACTGGATCTCATCTAATGCGCTCAGGCCTGATTCACCATCACGACTGCGCAGCGAGATACCCGCGCTGGTCCAGGTGGCGCTCTTCTCTTGCAAGTCGCGCATCATCGTATTGATGCCGCTCATGGCGGTTTGTTGCGCCTGGCGAGTCGGCGAAGGCAGCGACATGACTGAGCTCAGTTCATCGCTGTCCTCCTCACCGCCTTGTTGCAGACGCCACTGCGCGGTGCGCAGCAGCGACATGGCACGCTGGTTCTCGCCGTTGGCTGCCGCTACACGTGCGGCAAGCAGCATATAATCCGCATCCTGACTGGGTTCCAGTGAAGCGAATGCTTTACGGGCATCGTCGTTATCACCTCGCGCCAGCGCCAGGTTAACAATCCCGGTCAGTGCCTGCTTATCGCGCGGGGATTTACGCAGCACGTACTGGTAGATCTCCGTGGCTTTCTCATCCATGTGATCGGCCTGATAAATGCGCGCGACGGATAACAGCAGATCGGTATTGGTCGGATTGGCCTGTAGCTCCGGCATCAGCAGGTTCCACGCTTTGCCAATCTGGCCTTTCTCTCGCAGACGATCCGCGCGAGCAATCAGGTTGCCGGTACGAATCGCATTGATCTCTTGCTGGCTGGCGCCATTTTGCAGCGCCGGTGCATTGAGAATACTCTCCGCTTCGGCAAACTGACCGGCCTGGTTTAGCACGCGGATCTGTCCTGCATAGTCCACTACGGAGCCGTGCAGCCCTTGCGCCTGACTATCACGCACCAGTTGTAGCGCGCCTGCGTTATCACCACTCTGCATCAACATCTCTGCAAGACGACCCACATCCACCGGTGTTTGCGGCGGGTTGCGTTTCAGCGCTTGCAAAGAGTTGCGTGCTGCCGTGGTATTACCCAGACGCAGGTAGTTACGCGCAACATCCAGTTGCTGGTTGAGCTGTACACGGGTGCTCAGTGCCGTCATATCGGCGCTATAGCTGCTGCGCGGCAGACGAGCCAGCAGGCTCTGTGCGCGTGACCAGTCGCTATCTTCAGCGGCATAAACGGCTGCGGCGTACAGGGCTTCTTTGTTGCTGCCGCCACGTTGCACCACGCCAGACATCAACGTGCTGGCTTGTTGCTTCTGCCCGGCTTTACGCAACGCCCGGGCATAATCCAGTTGCAGCCAGACGTTTTGCGGATATTTAGCGGATGCCGCTTGCAGGATTTGCATGGCGCGTGAGCTGTTCCCCTCCTGCAATGCCGCCTGTGCCGCTTTCCGTTCGTTATCGCCATTGTCCCCGACCGAGGCATAACGGGTACGCAGGTTAGCGGGCAGGGTGCGCAGCATGGCGTCGGCTTCCGCCTGTTTGTTTTGCTGTTTCAGTACCCACCACAATCCGGTACGGATGTCGGTATTCTGTGGGTGTCGCTCCAGTAACCGGCGGTAGACCTCTTCCGACTGCGGCAATTTGCCCTGACGGCGCAGGATGTCGGCGCGCAGCATATCGGCTGCTTGCTGTTGACTGGCGTCGTTAGTGGCGCTGCTGTCGAGACTGGCCAGGGCCTGATCGTAGCTGCCTTTCTGGCTCAGGTTTTTGGCCTGCGCCAGCGCACCGTAGTAACGGGCGTTGTCAGCATCTTTCGCCCACTGCACGCTGTTTGTGTTATTGGTGTCCTCTTGCGAGGCGCGGCGCAGATATTTTTCCGCATCGGCATAGTTATTCTGCCGTAATGCCACGTAACCCATCCCGGCCAGCGCATTGCCGTTGTTAGCGCGGTTTTGCAGCGCTTCGGCAAACTTATCCTTCGCATTGCCTAAGTCACCGCCATTCAGTGCATCGAAGCCCGCTTTGGTGGCATCGCCTTCCACGCTTTTGCGGTAGTGGTCCATCGGCGCGCTGTCTTCCGGGTGACGCTGTGCCCATGCGGTATACGCCGGAAGATCGGACGATTTCGCATCCAACCACAACAGGGCCTGTTGCAGAGCCTTATCGGCGTTTTTATCCTCCGCCGCCAGGCTGCTGAGCTGATTGATCCCTTCCCGACGCGTTTGCTCCTGGTAGGTCAACGCCATCGCCAGCGCCGTTTTGGTTGGCACATCATCCGGCATAATGCTGGCGCGCTGGCGCATAGCCGCCACGGCTTCTGGCCAGGTGGCGCTGTCACCCGCCATCGTCTGGTAATACTCCAGTGCCACGTCATCTGGCGGTGGGTTGCCGTTAAAGAGCGCACGCCATGCGGCAATCGACTCTTTAATTTGTCCACGACGCGCCAGTTGGCGCGCGGCGTTGAGTTTGTCCTGCGGAATGTTGCGCAGGGTGTTGGCGCTGGTCAACGCATTCAGGCGCGGATCCTGTGGTGAGATATCAGCGATTTTTTTACGCCAAATCTCAGACTGCTGAACGTTGCCCTGTTGCAAGTGATAGAGCGCCATCAGGTACATAGCGTCGATATTTTTATCATCGGCGGCCAGCACTTTTTGCAGCGCTTCCATCGCCATATCGTCATGGGCTTTGCTGTGCCAGTAACTGGCTTGCGCCAACAGTTTTTTTACGGCTGTGTCATTCCCCGTCGCATCGGCGCTATCAGCCGCCGCAGCCGGGTGGCTGGCTCCCATCAGACACAGCAGGTAAAAAGCGTGCGTCAGTTGTTTACGCGTATTCATTTCTTCGTTTTATCCTGCAAGCGTTGACGCGCATGGCGCTGAAGCGAGTGAAACAACATTGGACCGGACACGGCGGCAATCAGGCAGGCAAGAACCACCAACCAGACAACATGCTCGCTCGTGAACCACAGTACGCGCAGATAGCCAGGCAGATTGCCGCTGACGAACTGTTCACCAACACGCCAACTGTGGACATCACCCGTATTGCTGACCGCGGTAAAATCGCCGCCGGCCGCAGACTGGAATGCCGGTTTAGTCATATCCTCAGACAGTTGCGCCAGTTGGTGGTTGTCCGTGGCCGTCGCCACGACCACCACGCGTTGCGGGTTCCACGGAGAGCGCATGCTCAACAGGCCGCGCCACTGGTTGTTGTCGCTGAGGTATTCCGCGGCTTCCCTGTCCGTCAGCGGCTGATTGCCGCTCAGCAGCGACAGCACACGTCCCACTGCACTGGTGGTGTTGACCTCAAGATTGTTGCCATTGAGCGTAAACGCGCTGCCTTGTAAAAGCGGGTTGAGCTGCTCGTTATTGCTCAGGTTGCCAATCGCCAGCACATCGCTATCGGTCAGTTGTTGCTGGGCGTCATCGTGCCCCGGCATGCCGGTATAGAGGTGCAGGAAATTGGCGGTGACGCCGGTATTACGGCCGGACTGCGCCATCAGATTGAGCAGCACTGTCGCTTCTTCCACTGTGGGATGCGCAGCCATCAACACCGTTGTGTGGGCCAGGTCGGCGTTACGCGTGAACGGGAACATCGCGCCGCTGAACCAGGCCAGATTCGGCAGCTTGCCGTAGTGCCAGGAGCGGCTGAAATCAAGGGTCGAGTCCCCATCAATACGGCTCTGGATGTTTTCATCCGCCATGGCGTTACAGGGTGCATTTTTCTGTGCTTTCAGACCAAACCAGAAGCCCAGTTGGTTGCTGCCGAGAATGGCGCGCGGATCGATATTCACCACGGCGCTTTGTTGACGTTGCGATAAACCCAGCATTGACATCACCGGCGCCAGTAGACCTTCTTTGCTTACCGGCAGTCGTTTCAGGAACTCGCCATTCAGGCTGACGTTCAGGAAAGACTCGTCGTCGTCAATCCAGTTTTTCTGCGCAAAGCTGTAATTAAGGCGCAGCGGTATGGCGGAGCCATCCCACATAAACAGGTCCGGTGCGGTGCGGAACGGCAAACGATTTTCGCCGTGCCAGACGCCGTGTGCGATCAACGCGCCGTCATCATTGAGTAATGAGCGAACCGTCACCGGGCGATCGGTGTTGATCCAGCGAGGAGCGTCATACGCTTCGCGTTGTGCGATTTTCAGCGCCGGAACATCCAGTGTGTCACTATCTGGCAGGGCAGGTTGCGTCAGACGCCAGGCGGCCTGGCGGAGTTGCATTTCGTTATGTCCACTCACCACCAGCAGTTTGTAGGCCGGGTTTTGCGGGTTGTCGATAACCTGCAACGCTGCACCATTGCTTTGTGGGATCGTTACACCGCCAATCATTTGACCCGGTTTACCAATCAAAATGCCGTTGCCCGCAGGTAGCGCGTTGTACTGCACTTCGAAACGGCTTGGCCGACCGTTGCTCAGTGTGCCAAATTGTGAGGCGACAATGGCAGATGCCATCAGCACGTCGGCATCCGGGCTTTCCGGATAAGCGATGCTGACCGCCTGGTCTTTGGTTTGCTTCACGTCAAAGAACGGACGTGGGAACGTCCCCAGCGTTTTACGCACATTCAGCCAGAGCCCCTGATAATTTAGGGTCGATTCCGGTTGCAGTGTGACTTTGTAATCCGCAGGCAGCGGGCGCTGGCAGCTCCAGACGTTATTGATAATGTCGTCGCCGGTTTTCAACTGGAAGCTCAGGTTGTTACTGGAGGCGATCATCGACGCTGGCACATCCAGATTCCAGAAGCCTTTATCCTGTTGTAACTGATCCAGCGGGATCGCCCCCAGCGGTTGACCGTTGAGCATCAGTTGCAGGTTTTCACCGTTCACATCGCTACGGTTGACCTGCACATTAAGGCTGATATGCGCATCGGTGATCACCAGATCGCCGGGCAGGTTAAAGGAGACGCCGTTTTGCAGTTGCATACCGGAGAGCGTCAGCCCACCGGTTGCGCCCATATCACCAAAACTGAGCGTGCTGGCGATGTTCTGATTACTGGCATTCGCTGGCGCAGGCGGCGGTGTCTGCGCCGAGGTTGAACCTTGCAACGTAACCGGCAGCGGCAGCTCAGGCAGCGCATCGCTGTCCGTCGAGAGCGCAAAGGCCGTGCCGTTTACTGAGCACACCAGCAGAGTGGCAAGTGCGATGGGGTTAAAGCGCATTGTTAACCTCTTTCTGTTTCTTCGCGACCGTGGCCATCTGGCTGTTAAACCCATTGGTGCGTTTTTTCGGGCCAAAGAACAGTTCATATACGCACTGCAAAATACCGATAAAGGAGATCAGCGGGCGATCA
Organism: Kosakonia sp. WA-90; assembly: GCF_039871955.1. NCBI lineage: Bacteria > Pseudomonadati > Pseudomonadota > Gammaproteobacteria > Enterobacterales > Enterobacteriaceae > Kosakonia > Kosakonia sp. WA-90. The sequence goes on along the minus strand of NZ_JBDPLJ010000007.1, from coordinate 153,404 downwards.
GGCGCATGCGGTGGACGGTACCAGGCATCGGCGCGGGAGAGTACGACGCGCACCAACTTACGGCGTTCACTCAGCGGCAGCGTGTCAAACTCAAGGCGAATATCCCCCACGCCCATACCTGCTGCACGGATTGGCACATGGGCAATTTCACCACTGAGGCCCAGTTCGATTTGCACCGGGGTTTTGCGCGTCATATCTTCCCCTTTCACCAGCGCCACGCGTGCGCCGCCCATGGAGATGTCGAAGGTGCGGGTTTGCATCTGTGAGCCGTCGGTAAAATGGATCGTTACCGGCAGACGGGCGAAGATTCGGATGGTTTTGCGGATTTGCTTGGTCTCTTTTGCAACGGCAATAGAGGCCAGCAGAATAATGGTACTGAAGGTACCCCATGCGATGTTGAACAGGATCACGCGCGGGTCGATACCGGCGTAGTCATGCATAAAGTAGCGTACGCCAACCCAGATCATGCTGCCGACCATCAGAATGGTCGTGATGATCAGCGGACGAACGGTATGGGCGTCAAAGTAGTTTTTGTCGGTCAGATCGCCTTTATCCGTCACGTTGAACTTACCCAAACGTGGTGAAATCAGGCTTAACAACGTTGGCAGGATCAGGTGGAACGCCATCACCGTCTCGTAGATTTCGCCCCAGAACGCATAACGATAACGCCCGGTGATCCGCGAGTTGACCATCGTGGAAAGCACCAGGTGCGGCAGCACATAGGCAAAAATCAATGTTGCCGACGAGGAGATAATGTTGAGGTTAAACAACATGAACACCAGCGGCGACGTCAGGAATATCACGCGTGGCAGACCATACTGGAAGTGCAGCATCGCATTGAGATAACAGAGGCGCTGCGTCAGCTTCAGGCCACGGCCCAGCAATGGGTTATCAATACGGAAGATCTGCGTCATACCACGCGCCCAGCGAATACGCTGGTTCACATGCAGCGCCAGACGTTCTGTGGCAAGGCCGGCAGCCAGAGGAATATCCAGGAACGCGGTGTTCCAGCCGCGACGCTGCAATTTGAGCGCGGTGTGCGCATCTTCGGTCACGGTTTCTACTGCAAATCCCCCCACTTCGTTCAGTGCAGCACGGCGGATCACCGCACAGGAGCCGCAGAAGAAGGTGGCGTTCCAGTTGTCGTTACCCTTTTGCACCGGGCCATAGAACAGCGCACCTTCGTGCGGAACGCGTTTCGCCGCCGTCAGGTTACGTTCAAACGGATCCTGGGAGTAGAAGTGGTGCGGAGTCTGGATGAGGGCCAGTTTGTCATCGCGGAAGAACTCGCCAATGGTAGCCTGCAGGAATACGCGGGTCGCCACGTGGTCGCAGTCGAACACGCAAATCAGCTCGCCATTGGTCACTGTCATCGCATGGTTGAGGTTACCGGCTTTAGCGTGGCTGTTATCCGGGCGCGTGATATAGCCGACCCCAGCTTCAGCAGCAAAGTCACGGAACTCATCGCGCTTGCCGTCGTCGAGAATATACACTTTGACTTTATCTTGTGGATATTCGATGCACTGCGCAGCAAGAACGGTATCGCGAACGACCTCGAGACTTTCATTATAAGAAGGAACATAAATATCGACGGTCGGCCATGTCGATTTATCCTGAGGTAACGGAGCAATAGGGCGTTCTAATGGCCAGGCCATTTGAATATAACCCAACAGCAAAATCGTCCACGAATAAATTTCAGCAGCAAACAGTAAACTACCCAGCAACATTTCCAGCGTGGAGTCAAAATGCAGCGTCGTAGTTGCACGCCACCAGATATAACGCGTTGACATCAGCAATGAAAGTGTGAGCATTGCCAGTACGGCTTTCTTACCCTTTATTCGACCAAGAATGAGCACGGCTGCCATCACGCTAAGACCGAAGAGGTATTGCTTATCGCTGCCCATTGGGGTGATGATCACCAGCAGGGATAATGCTAACAACATCAGCGTGAATATAATTCCGATGATTTTTTTCATGTTTGTATCATCTTGCACAGAAAATAATAAAGGTACCCCGGCATAACAATGTTTCCGGTTACCTGTTAAAAATCATGACGCATTCTGCTGGCCATCAAATTAGTCATAGACCGATAGCATCACCTGCAGCAGGTCATGAAAAATTGTGCTGATTATTACCATGTGTGGATCCCACATGGCTGAACGGTATTATTTGCCAATTACCGTAAATAACATATCCAGCCGCACCGGATTACGTTCACGGACTTCAAATTCCGCCGGACGGCTGATGGCCGCAACGCTTTCCATAATCGTATTTGCCGGTGTGCTGAACGCGTTTGGTGCAGCGACCGGTGCCGGTTTGCTTTTCGGCCAGGAGATAGTGTTAGCCGGTACGTCTGCTGGCGCACTGGCAGGGCTCACTTCTTTGCGGCTGACAGCCGGGATTTCAGTGATTGCCGCTTCGTGTTTTTCGTCGCTGGCGTCGGAGGTGACTGCCGTTGTGGTTACTGCTTGCATAGTAGCACCATCTTCTTCATTCATTTCCTGGAAAGAGACACCGGACATTTTTAGTTTTCCAGCCAAAGAACCTAAATCATCATACATAGTATTTGCCTGACCCCGATGTGTTGAATACGAGCTATAATAAGCAAGGTTGTCTTCTCTATTTTCCGGGTTATTCAGCGGAAACGTAATAAACCAGGTCTTTCGTTAAGATAAATTTCAGACATTCGGTTTATTTGAGAATTTCCTCATATACTGTCGGTGGGGAGCGGTTAAGGTCAAGTGACGATATCAATAAATTAGGATGCACTTATTAGGGTTTTCTATGAATGCTGGCTTTATTTATTACTGTGCGTCGAGACAAAGCCGCAGGTAGCACGGCGTTGCGGGGTGTGAGAGGTAAAATTTATCACATGGATTGTTAGTTAAACTTTTTATTAATAATTACCCGACATCAATTCTTCACAATTTATTCATAATTTCTCGATTTTTGTGCGCACTGTCTTTATCGGAAATTATTTTGGATTCTTTAGCGATTAATTAATGTTTATATATTGAGACCATCTATAAATCATCATTCTCTATTAATATAGCTGCTGAGTGATATTGAACCCTTTAATACTTTCAATTAGGATGTACCCGAACACTTCTTTAAGAAAAACGATTATGCATTCTGAAAATGATATTTTCGGCTCTCAGAATATGCTTGCCGCACTCGAAAATGTTCACGATGCTGTCGTACTACTTGATAGTACGGAAACCGTGTTTTTTTTTAATCGCGCAGCTGAGCAATTATGGGGCTATCCGCGGATTTCGGTCCTCGGCTGTAAGGCGTCAACCATTCCGTTGTTTGGCGCTATCGATGTGCTGTCCTGCGAAGCAGAAAATGAGCAGGCACTGACCGTCATTACTGCAACCGGCGAAGAGACGTCGCTGGCGGCAACCATCAGTTATGACGGACCAGAAAATACGGGCGCACCTTGTCGTGTTGTGGTGCACATTGACCAGGAGCGTGTCACTAAACTTTCAACCTTTGACCGTCTGACCGGGCTGCCGAATCGTAGCGCGTTGCATCAGTATATCGATCAGATGATGACCAGTAGCGAGCATGCCCGCGCGGCGTTCTTCTTTCTCGACCTGGATCATTTTAAAGACGTTAACGATGCGCTCGGCTACGCCGCAGGGGATAACGTGCTGGTGGCCATCGCGCAGCGCCTGCGCACTGAGTTTTCCCGCCAGGGGTTTGTCAGCCACGCCGACAGCGACGCGTTTGTGCTGGTGATCCCGGATTGCGATAGCACTCGGGCAACCAGTATCGCGCAGAAAATTCAGGCGCTGTTCCGCATGCCGTTTAAAATTGCCGATCTGGCGTTAAATGTGACCGTCAGCACCGGTATCAGTCTGTATCCGGATCATGGCGTTTCACGGGATGGTTTGCTTAAGCATGCTAACCACGCGTCACATCTGGCGAAAGCGGCGGCCTCCGGCGGTTACCTGTTCTTCAGCACTGAGATGAACCAGGTGGATCAGGAACGGCTAAAACTGGCGGCGGCGTTGAAACTGGCAATCGCCAGCAATCTGCTGCATTTGCACTATCAGCCGCAGGTTTGGCTTAAAAATGGCGAGCTTTATGGGGTCGAAGCGCTGGCACGCTGGACCGATCCGGTTCTTGGCGATATTCCCCCCGGAAAATTTATCGCCCTGGCCGAAGAGACCGGCGAGATCGAGGCCATTGGTCGCTGGACGCTCCATGAAGCTTGCCGCCAGATGGCGGAATGGCGCAATAACGGTATTGATGTACCCGTGGTGTCGGTTAATCTGTCGCCGATCAACTTCTATAACAGCAGCCTGCCTAATTACATTTCGTATCTGCTCCGGCAGTACCGTATTCCGGCCAGTTGTCTGACCATCGAGATCACCGAAGGGGTGATGATGGACAAGCGACCGGAAACGATGGAAGTGATTTGCGCCGTGCGGGAGTTAGGTGTTGGGTTGTCGATGGATGATTTTGGCACCGGTTTCTCTTGCCTGTCCCGACTGGCGCATTTACCGATGACTGAACTGAAAATCGATCAGAGCTTTATGCGTGATTTGAGCGAAGGCAGCAAGATGAAAGCCATCGCCACCACGGTGGTCAAAATTGGTCAGAGTCTGCATCAGACGGTGGTTGCCGAAGGTGTGGAAACGGAACAGCAGCGTAATCAGTTACGCGATCTGCAGTGTGATATTGCGCAGGGTTATCTTTACTCCCGCGCGCTCACGGCGGCAGCGCTGGCCGGTTGGCTGCAAAGCAGGCCGCAAAGTGAAATGATTTAAGAGTGAGTTTGCACGGTAGCAGTGGCCCAGGCTTGAAAGGATAATCAGGCCGGAATAATCCCCCCGGTGCGCGTCCAGTGCCGGGGGATTATTTTTTGTTTCCCCTTCAGCAACGGAGTCAGATAAGTTTCTACTCTTTTACGATTTGCCCACTCAGGCAATCCGAATAATGGGTATACATTATTCCCGCCTTGTTTTTATAAGAAAGATTTCTCGCCGAATTAACTAAAACACTTCAATATGATAAGTAATAAGCAAAACCCTAGCATCCCCCATGACATGTGACGGTGCGCCTGACGGGCCGGATTAGTACTGGTTGTTTTATTTTCGCTATTGTTAATACGCATAAATTTACAATACCCGACGTTAATGATAGCCCACGCCAGGCCTTGTGGCACGGCGCTTCACAGGAGCGAACATAGGTATAGCAAGCCGCTGCAATAAATGCAGGAAGGCTCTTTTTTGTTTTATAGATGCTTTTAATTAATTCGCTTATATATATAGACAGGTCGCGATGATTACCTTTTTTTCTTATGCGTGCACGACGATAATAAGCGAAGAAAATTTATATTACCTGGAAAAAAATAAAAATCCATGCGGAAATTTGCGTTTGGGATAATAAATTTATTAAGATAGGTTGACTCTATAATTACCGGTTTGGTTGGGCTGGAGAACAAATAAATAACGGTGATTGGGTATTTATCCTGGGCAACATTGGGCTGGGAAAGGGAAGCGGTATTGTGCTGGCGTGCACAGGGATAACGAAAAAGCCTGATGCATTGCGTCCCGGCAAGGCTATCATGACTTATCGTAATGGATGTGGGGCGCGACAGGGCCAGAGCAGATCCTGGTAAGTAGAAAGCACTTAACAATAATTATGCAAAATGAGTGCAAATCTGATTCACTTTCACAGGGTTAGCCTGCAGCTTAGGCATGACGCGAAGTTATCTATTTGTGGTGAATTGTTTGCGGCTGAAGGTCATTCTGGCAAGGCGTGCGATTTTAGCGGCCAGGTATGCTTTTCGCCTTTCACCCTATCACCAGGCTGTTGTTAAGCGCATAGCGGGTCATGCGGAACAAAAATCATGAGTGAAAAAAGACGGACAGACCACAGGGATGAAGACGTTAAGCATCTCTTTGAGTTGCTCAATAATAATTCAGATTGGGTTTGGGAAGTGGATGCTCAGGGGCGTTATACCTGGTCTTCCGATGTGGTGACGGAGCTGCTGGGTGTGCCACCGGAAGAGGTGATTGGCAAAACCCCCTTTGATTTTATGCCACCGGGCGAAGCCGAACGCGTTGCCGGCGCTTTTGGCGCTATCGTGATGGAGAAGCGCGCGTTTTCCGGGCTGGTAAACCGTAACCAGCGTGCTGATGGAACCATTGTGGTGCTGGAAACCAGCGGTATTCCGCTGTTTGACGATAACGGTGAACTGTGCGGGTACCGTGGGATCGACCGCAACATTTCCACGCTTGGCGAGCGCGTCCTGCAACTGGAGACAATCTATGAAACCACCCCGGTGGCGCTCTGCATGATCGATCGCCAGGGGCGGCTGGTGATGTCCAATAAAGCGATGGCAAAGCTGTTGGGAGAACGCGCGCCGCACGGTGCGGAGATCCATTTCCAGAGCCTGATGCCAGAGTACTGGCACTTCTTTCGTACGGACTTTGAACTGGCGGATGGCGGAGAAACGTTGCCTTCACGAGAACTGGGCTGGTTTGATCGCTGCTACGACATTCAATCGGTGCCGGTTCGCGATGCGATGGACAATGTTATCGGTCTGTCGGTGACCTGGGTGGATATTACCGAGCGCCGTCACGCCGAACAGAAACTGGCGAGTGCCAACAAAGTGCTGCAACAATATGCGCAGCACGATCATCTGACCGGGTTGTTTAATCGCCGCTATATGGATGAGTGCCTGGTGGCGGAGATCACTCGCGCCATGCAGGACGATTTCCCGCTGTCAGTCTGTCTGGCGGATATTGATTACTTCAAAAACTACAACGATACCCACGGTCATCAGGCGGGGGACGACTGTTTGCGCATTGTTGCCAAAACTCTTACGTCGTCGCGCCTGCGTAGCGGCGATAATGTGAGCCGTTACGGCGGTGAGGAGTTTCTGATTATTTTGCCCGGTACCGATCTGGTGCAGGCGCTGGGCGTGGCAGAAGTGGTGCGCAGCAATATTAATGCGCTGGCGTTACCGCACCATGCCAGTCCGACCGGTTATTTGACCATCAGCATCGGCGTGGCAACCCTGCATGGCAAGCAAATCTCTATTGAGGATAAACCGCTGCATATGATTGCCAGTGGGTTGATCCACCTGGCTGATACCGCGCTCTATGCGGCTAAAAAACAGGGTCGCAATCAGGTGGTTTCCGCGCGGGATGCCTACACCGTTCCCTGAATTCGCACATCGTCCGTGGTGGCAACGCCCCACCGCGCTTGCGCCGATGTGCTGACGCGGTGGGGCTCTCCGGTTTACAGCAATGCCTGCCGCCAGTCTGCAATCAGATCGTTTTCGTCTTCAATGCCTACCGACAGACGGATCAGTTGCGGCGTAATACCGTTGGCCAGCCGTTGTTCCAGCGGAATGGAGGCATGGGTCATGCTAAAAGGCTGACTTACCAGGCTTTCCACACCGCCAAGGCTTTCCGCCAGGGTAAATAACGTCAATTTGTTGATGATGGTCGTCGCCCGCGCATCATCGCCTTTGATCACCACCGATATCATGCCGCCCGGTAGCGCCATCTGCTGACGCGCAAGCGCGTACTGCGGGTGTGACTCCAGCCACGGGAACCACACTTTTTCCACCTGCGGCTGTTGCTCCAGCCAGCGTGCGAGCGCTAACGCGTTGCTGCTGTGTCGTTCCACGCGCAGCGCCAGAGTTCGGATCCCACGCAGCGTCAGGAAGCTACTGAAGGGATCGAGTACGCCGCCGATGGCGTTTTGCAAATAGCCCAGTTTCTCGGCAAGCGCCGGGTTGTCACCCACCACCGCCAGCCCGGCCACCACATCGGAGTGTCCGTTCAGGTATTTCGTGGCGGAGTGCACCACAATATCGAACCCCAACTCCAGTGGGCGGTGGATCACCGGGGACGCAAACGTGTTATCCGCCACGCTCAGCACATTATGCCGTTTGGCGATAGTGGCAATGGCCGCCAGATCCGCCAGTTTTAGCAGCGGATTCGTGGGCGTTTCCACCCAAATCATGCGCGTGTCCGGTCGGATGGCGGCTTCCAGCCCGGCGAGATCGTCGGGCTTTACCCAACTGACCCGTAACCCGGCGCTCCGGCGGCGAACATTTTCAATCAGGCGGTAGGTGCCGCCGTAGACATCATCGACAGCCACCAGGTGACTCTCTTTATCCAGCAGTTCAAGCACGGTTGAAATACTGGCGAGGCCAGATGCAAAGGCATAACCGCGCGTGCCGCCTTCCAGTTCGGCAATGGCGGTTTCCAGCGCATGGCGCGTCGGGTTGCCGCTGCGCGAATATTCATACCCGGTGTGCTGACCTGGCGCGGGTTGGGCGAAGGTTGACGTGGCGTAAATTGGCGGCATGACTGCGCCGTGTTGGTCGTTGAATGTGCCGCTATGGACACTCTGCGTTGCCAGTGTTTTCACTCTCTTTTCCTTTTGTTCTTTATTGTTCAAGGCGGTTGCGCCAGGTGGTGAGGACGTCGCTGCGGGTGACAAGGCCGACAAAACGGCCGTTGTCAGCGATCACCGCCACCAGGCCGCGATCGAAAATGGCATACAGCGCGCTCTCCGGAGCATGCTTATCAAGAATTTCAACGTTGCGGGTCATCGCTTCTTTCACCGGCAGGGAAAAACGCGCACTGTCGCCACGCACATGGCTTATCAAATCCCACTCATCAACAATCCCGACCACGTGACCTTTTTCCAGCACCGGTAACTGCGAAATGTCATACAAACGCATGCGTGCCAGTACTGCGGCAAGGCTGTCTTGCGGTGCGGCGGTGACCGTCGCGCCTTCATCGTGACGCAGCGCGATAAAATCGGTCAGGTCACCGCTCGATGGGCGGGTGAGCAGACCTTGCTGGCGCATCCAGTCGTCATTGAACATTTTCGACAGGTATTTATTGCCGCTGTCACAGGCGAACGTGACCACGCGCTTTGGCGTGGTTTGCGCCCGGCAGTAACGCAGTGCCGCGTTCAGCAGCGTGCCGGTAGACGATCCTGCCAGAATGCCCTCCTGTTGCAGGAGATCCCGTGCGGTGGCGAAGGCCTCGCGGTCGGTGACGCGAAATGCCTGTTTCACGCCATCGATATGCGCCAGCGGCGGAATAAAATCTTCGCCAATCCCTTCAACCAACCATGAGCCGGGTTCACCGTAATGACCGCTTTCGACCTGGTCGGCCAGAATGGAACCTGCCGGATCCGCCAGCACAAATTCGGTGTGCGGCGAGTGTTTGGCAAACCAGGCTTGTAACCCACCCAACGTGCCGCCGGAACCCACGCCCACGACGATGGCGTCGATATTGCCGTCAAGCTGGTGGTAAATCTCCGGCGCGGTGGTGGTAGTGTGCGCCTGGGGATTGGCCGGGTTATTAAACTGATCAATATAAAATGCGCCCGGTGTTTCGAGCGCCAGACGTTGGGCATAGTCCTGATAATAGGCCGGGTGCCCTTTGTTGACGTCAGAGCGGGTGAGCACCACATTTGCACCCAATGCGCGCAGATGAAAAATCTTCTCACGGCTCATTTTGTCCGGCACGACCAGCACCAGCGAGTACCCTTTTTGCGCCGCAATCAACGCCAGCCCGAGCCCCGTATTTCCCGCAGTGGCTTCAATAATGGTGCCGCCAGGCGAGAGCAGACCTAACCGTTCGGCTTCATTGATCATCGACAGAGCGACCCGATCTTTGATCGATCCGCCTGGGTTTTGGTTTTCGAGTTTGAGAAATAATTCGCATGGGCCACTGTCGAGTTTATGCAGTTGCAGCAGCGGTGTTTGGCCGATCAATTCGGTTACTGAATGGAAGACAGACATTGTGTGTTCACCCGTAGAAAATCGTGATGGGCGGATGATAGGTCTGCCATTTTTCTCTTTTAAAGAATCTTTATTTGTCGTTTAGAACAAACGGAAATATAAAGCTCTGTTTGGCCGTCGGGACGGAGAGCCGTATAGTCGTCCGGATGTGTTGATAGCCAAAAAAGGTGTTTTAGCGCTGATTTCATGCACTTTTTTCGTTCTTTTCGCTGGAGTTATGCGTTTTTTGGCAATGTAATGCGAAATAAATCCTTTTCGAAAAATCCCGCTTTTTCTGCCGTTTAGCGCTTTTAGTTATAAATAATGTCCATTTGGTTATTTGAAATATCACTACGGGTGATTATTATCGTCTGGACATCCATACTGCTAAACTGCCAGACGGAAACACCAACGCATGATCGTTCTCAGGAATATTTCTAAGATTTTCGGCCAGGGAAAGGCATCGATTACTGCTGTCGACAGCGTCAATCTGACCGTTGAGCAGGGGCAAATTTACGGGATTATCGGCTACAGCGGCGCCGGGAAAAGTACGCTGATCCGTTTACTGAACGGGCTGGAAAAGCCCACCTCCGGCAGCGTCGTGATCAATGGGCAGGATATCGCCGCCGCGCGGGGCGAAGCGCTGCGCCAGGCGCGTCTGAAGATCAGCATGGTGTTCCAGCACTTCAATTTATTGTGGTCGCGCACGGTCAGCGAAAATATCGCCTTTTCTATGCAGATTGCCGGTGCGCCGAAAGCGAAAATCACCGCACGTGTAGCGGAACTGATTGAGCTGGTGGGGCTGAAAGGTCGCGAAAACGCCTATCCGTCGCAATTGAGCGGTGGGCAGAAACAGCGCGTCGGTATTGCTCGTGCACTGGCGAACAATCCGGATGTGCTGTTGTGTGATGAAGCAACGTCGGCGCTGGATCCGCAGACGACCGATCAGATTCTCGATCTGCTGCTGGATATTAATCGTCGCTTCAAACTGACCATTGTATTGATCACCCATGAAATGCATGTGGTACGCAAAATCTGCGACCGCGTGGCGGTGATGGAGAATGGTCAGGTGGTGGAAGAGGGCGATGTGTTAAGTGTTTTTACTCACCCGCAAAAACCGATCACCCGGCAGTTTGTACGTCAGGTCAGCCAGTATAAAGAAGACGAGGCGTTTAATCCGGAACTGAGCAGCGACCTGGGCGGTGCCGTCATTAAGTTGACCTTTACTGGCCACAATACGCACCAGCCGATTGTGGGAGAACTGACCCTGCGCTATGGCCTGCCGTTCAATATTCTGCACGGCAAAATGTCGCAAACAGCGCACGGTGTGTTTGGACAATTATGGGTGCACGTGGTGGCGACCCCGGAACAACTGAACAATATCCTCGCCGACTTACGCAACAGCGAGATTGAAAGCGAGGTGGTAACGCATGGCTGAGTCATTTTTCCCCCATCTGAAATGGGAGCAACTCTGGGCCGCCACGCAAGAGACGTTATATATGACGGCACTGTCAGGCGCGGCGACGTTTGTGCTGGGGATTGTGCTTGGTTTGGCGCTGTTTCTGACTGCGCGTGGCGGTCTGTTTCAGAACCGTGCGTTGTACAGCATCATCTCGATTCTGGTGAACGTCTTCCGCTCGATCCCGTTTATCATTTTGATTGTGTTATTGATCCCGTTTACCAAGGCGCTGGTTGGCACCATTCTCGGCGCTAATGCGGCACTGCCCGCATTGATTGTCGGTGCTGCGCCGTTTTATGCGCGTCTGGTCGAGATTGCGCTACGCGAAGTGGATAAAGGGGTGATTGAGGCGACGCGTTCAATGGGCGCGCGTCTGAGCACACTGATCTTTCGGGTGTTATTACCTGAATCATCACCTGCGCTGGTGTCCGGTATTACCGTGACGCTGATAGCGCTGGTGAGCTACAGCGCCATGGCCGGAGTTATTGGCGCAGGCGGGTTGGGCAACCTTGCTTATCTGGAAGGATTCCAGCGAAACCACAACGACGTCACGCTGGTGGCGACGGTGACTATCCTGATCATCGTCTTCATCATCCAGTTCTGCGGCGACGTGATGACTTCTCTGTTAGATAAACGATAATTATTGGAAACCACCATCATGAAAAAAACACTGACACTGATTGCCGCAGCCACCCTGAGCGTTCTGAGCTTCTCTTCCTGGGCGGACACGCTGATCGTTGGCGCATCTAATGTGCCGCATGCTGAAATTCTGGAGCAGGCGAAACCGATTCTGGCGAAACAGGGCATCGATCTGGAAATTAAACCGTTCCAGGATTACATCCTGCCGAACACTGCGCTGGCCAGCCGTGAACTGGATGCCAACTACTTCCAGCACATCCCGTACCTGAACAGCGTGATCAAAGACCATGCAGGCGACAAGACCTATGATTTTGTGAGTGCGGGCGCGATTCATATTGAGCCGATTGGTATTTACTCTAAAAAATACAAGTCGCTGAAAGATCTGCCGCAAGGCGGCAAGATCATCATGCGTGATGCGGTCTCCGAAGAGGGGCGTATTCTGTCCATCTTTGAAAAAGCGGGCGTGATCAAGCTGAAACCGGGTGTGGATAAAGTTACTGCCCGTATTGACGACATCGTGGATAACCCGAAAAAACTGAAATTCCTGCCGAACGTTGAAGCGGCGCTGCTGCCGCAGATGTACAACAACGATGAAGGCGACGCGGTAGTGATCAACGCCAACTACGCGATCGATGCTGGCCTGGATCCGGTACACGATCCGATTGCGGTAGAGAGCGGTGAAAACAACCCGTACGCGAACATCATTACCGTTCATCGTGGTGATGAGAAGAAGAAGGATATCGTTGCGCTGGTGAACGTGCTGCACTCCAAAGAGATTCAGGAGTGGATCCGCACCAAATATAAAGGTGCGGTGATCCCGGTTAATAATTGATCCTTCTGGCGCGCGGCTGTTCTGGCCGCGCGCCTGTAGCTCCGTTTTCTCCTCCTCCTTCTTTATTTCCACCGTTTCTGGTCCATTATTTCCTTGTGATTAATATCACCAATTTTAAACAACCTTGTTAACACTCATTAACAATGCACTACTATTGCCAGGTTCATTCCAGGGCGGAGGTAGAGATGAAAGATGTCGTGATCGTGGGGGCTGTCCGCACGCCAATCGGCTGTTTTCAGGGGGCCTTGTCGCGCCACTCCGCCGTTGAGCTCGGTAGTCTGGTAGTGCAGGCGTTGGTGGAACGCAGCGGTGTGCAGCCACAGGATATTGATGAAGTGATCCTGGGCCAGGTGTTAACTGCCGGAGCCGGGCAAAATCCTGCGCGCCAGTCGGCTATTAAAGGTGGGTTACCGAATACCGTTTCCGCCATCACCATTAACGATGTTTGCGGTTCAGGGCTAAAAGCCCTGCATCTGGCCTCGCAGGCTATTCAGTGTGGCGAGGCAGATGTGGTGATTGCAGGCGGCCAGGAAAATATGAGTCGTGCGCCGCATGTGCTCACCGACAGCCGAACCGGTGCGCCGCTGGGCAATAGCCAACTGATTGATAGTCTGGTGCACGACGGGCTGTGGGATGCGTTCAACGATTACCATATGGGAATGACGGCGGAAAATCTGGCGCGCGAGTATGGCATCAGCCGCGAACATCAGGATGAATGGGCACTCCGTTCCCAGCATAAAGCACGCGCGGCCATTGATTCAGGTCGCTTTCGTGCTGAGATTGTACCGGTGAACGCGATTGCCGCAGATGGTCGGGCGGTGATTGTTGATACTGATGAACAGCCGCGTACCGATCCCAGTGCCGAAGCGCTGGCAAGATTGTCTCCGGCTTTTGGCGTGAGCGGCTCGGTCACCGCCGGTAACGCTTCGCCATTGAATGATGGCGCAGCGGCAGTATTGATGATGAGCGAGAACAAAGCGCAGGCGATGAATCTGCCGGTGCTGGCGCGTATTCGGGCATTTGCCAGCGTTGGCGTTGATCCGGCGTTGATGGGGATCGCGCCCGTCTATGCGATGCGACGTTGTCTGGATCGTGCAGGCTGGCAGTTAAATGATGTTGACCTGATTGAAGCGAACGAAGCCTACGCGGCGCAGGCGTTGTCGGTGGGGAAGGTCCTCGAATGGGACGAGAAACGCGTCAATGTCAACGGTGGCGCGATCGCGTTGGGTCATCCGATTGGCGCATCCGGTTGCCGTATTCTGGTTTCCCTGGTGCACGAGATGCAAAAGCGCAACGCGCGCAAAGGGCTGGCGACATTATGCATTGGCGGTGGTCAGGGCGTGGCGCTGGCTATTGAACGCGACTGATCTCCTCTTTTAAGTCAAATAAAGCCTTCCTCCGGGAAGGCTTTATTATTTGTGATGGTGATCTCAGGCGGTGTTTCAATTAAATTAAAACCTTTTCGGCTGCCTCTAATAATCATTTCCCCTAATTAAAAAACACGCTTTAAATTTACCGCAATTGTATTGTTGCCACCGTTACCATTGTCATTGTACAAGGTAAGCATGCTTATTATTATATAATTCATTTTGTATATGGCTGTTTTTGATTGTGTTTTTAAGTTGTATTTCCAATTGTAACTTCTCGGTTAATAAAAAACTGGTGTGATCTTGACCTTGTTTTTTATCGGAAAAGTGGCAAATAAATTGATATTCATCACGTCGTTATAGATAGTTCAGTTCCGTGTAATTATTTACGATCGAGATCACTAAAATAAAGTTACCGAAAAAATAAAATGTAATTCCATAAAAATGGAACATAATTTTAATTATTGAGGTGACTCATGTTTAAGAAAACTCTGGCTCTTGCTTCACTCCTTGGCGCTTCCTTCGCATCACAAGCTGTTACCGTCGACTTACGTCATGAATACATCGACAGCGGTTCTAACGCCGATCGTGTTGCGGTCTCTCACCGTTTTGATAACGGTGTGGGTTTTGGTGTTGAAGCGAAATGGAAATCCGGCGGCGATGATGCCGATAAACCCTTAACTGAAATTGTGGGGAATGGTCACGAAGAATCGATCAACTGGCGCTGGGCTGCGACCAAGAATTTTGCGCTGACACCGGGCTTTAATATCGAAAGTAAAGATACGAACTCCATTTATAAACCGTATCTGCATGTGCAATACAGCTTTGATAACGGCGTTTATATTGCAGGCCGCTATCGTTATGAATACACACGTAACCCGGATTCCAATACCGTTGATAATAAAGTCAACAAATTCGATACCTGGGTGGGTTGGGCGCTGGGCGATTTCCGTTTTGAGCTGAACTACGTTTATGCCAAGAGCACTGAAGACGTTATCCGCGATAACAACAAAACCTATTCAAACGAATATAACGCTAAAGTGGCTTATAAACTCGATCAGAACTGGTCTCCGTATGTTGAATTGGGCAACGTGGGCGTGAAAAACACCGACGAACGCCAGACCCGTTTCCGTCTCGGCGTAGCCTATTCTTTCTGATTGTCTGCATTACCCTCAAAAACATTCCCCGGAGCCGTTGGCCGGGGATTTTTGTTTGCTCTGTTTTTGAACCGCCGTTGCGTCGCCGCTCAGTTCAATAGTTGATTTATCGGGGTTCGAATATTGCCGGGTTCACAGGGCACCCACCCAGTTCTGTCGTTTTAAACAGCGCTTGCGTTGGCAATAGGGCATCGGCGGATGAAGGGAAACGCAGGTCTGGGAACGCGAAAATTTATCCTGGCATCGACGGGTAAAAAAAAGCCCCCCAGGAGGAGGGCAAGGCCAGTTACAGAAACACGACTAAAATTTTATGCCTGCAGCATGACGCGCTGCGCGGGAAGTTTTGCGATATAGAGCGCCGGTTTGCCGTCTTTATCAGAGCTGTACAAAATGGCGCTGTCATCCGGAGTAAACGACGGATGCGGATGCGTTACCTGGCGGCTGTTTGCCACGGTCGCCCATGAGGTGTCATGACGGGCCACGCGGAAATAGGCTTTTTGCGCCACGTCAAACACATACAAATAGGGATCGTTATCAATGGTGTAGCCGCTGGTGTCTTTCACATCCACCGGCGTACCGGAACCGTCGCCAACCAGCAGCGTACCGTCAACGTTACTCATCAGGTGAGAGCAGGCCGGCATCGGCATCACGGCTTCGTTTACGCCACTATCCGGATTAAAGCGGTAAATCGTGCGCCCTTGTTTGCCTTTCAGGTACGAGACATACACCAGCGCGGAGCCGTTCGGCACCCAAAATTCATGCGTGCAGCTTTCGCCTTCCGCGTGATCTTTCACTTTACGCACATGGCTGCCATCTTCGTTGACCAGCCACATCCGCGCGTCCACCAGGTCATGAGGACCTTCATGACAAAACGCCACGGTATTGTCATCGAACGGGCGGTAAATCGGGTGACCAAGCCAGTTTTTCTCTTCATGGATGACGCTGCTTTGGCCGTTTTGCAGATCAACGCGTAACAGACGGCAGTGCGGGCCTTTATGGAAGAAATCGTGGAACAATTGCCAGCTGTTCAGCGGCGTCCAGTCGCTGGCGGCAATCTCAATACCCACCAGTTTGGTGCAGTCGCTGTTGGCAACCCATGTACCGTAACCTACCCACTCATCCGGTACGCGGTAGATCTCACGTTCGGCCAGCGTCTGCAAATTCACTTCGCGCAGCGTACGGTCATTCTTCACGTAATAGAGCGTGCTATCGTCGGGTGAGAGAAAGCCGCCAAAGGTGTTATCGCCAGCGCCTTCCGTCAGTTGTACGGCTTCTGCATTAGCGATATCAAGCAGGTAGTAGTTCCAGTTGCCGTCAAATTCACCGGCAAACAACAGATGACTGCCATCGTTAAAAAAACACTTCTGATAAAAGTAGTTCCGGTGGCAGGTCACTTCCGGCGGGGTTAAGCGGGTGATTTCCGCGCCGGTGTCCGGATCGCGGCTGACTGCGTATTGCAGTTTTACCCGCATGCCTTTTGCCATATCTCGCTCCTTTAAAGGGTCCGGTGGGCAATCATGCGCCCTGCTGTGACCACAGATGCTTTTAAGTTTAAAAACTGGGTAATAATTTATCAAAACAACGTTTCAATATGTGTGATTGCTGACGCACTTTCTAAGAAAAGAGCAAAGCAAAATGCAATAAGGCAACGGGAAAGGCGCAACTTTGATTTTTAACTGAAAAACTGTCCTTCGACTGTCAAAACTCAAAGACGCTATTAACTTATTGTTTTTTAAGATTAATTTTTCGTCAAATTTGCATGCGACGCAACGTGGCGGCGATGTCAACGCTGAACATTCGTGATCGGACTTACAGATCTTGAAAGAATTAACAGAAAAAGTGAAACGTTGTTTTATTTACAATTGAAAACGTGTTTTAGCCGGGATAAGATGCACTAATATAAGAAACGGAACATTGTTTCTCTTCTGATTGGTGACGTTTCGGTCAAAATTTACTTCGGAGGTTATTGTGGAAGTCAGACAAAGCATCCACAGTGCGCACGCAAAAACGCTGGACACCCAGGGCCTGCGCAATGAGTTTTTAGTCGAAAAAGTCTTCGTCGATGACGAATACACCATGGTCTATAGTCACATCGATCGCATCATTGTTGGCGGTATCAAACCGGTGATGAAAACCGTCTCCGTGGGCGGCGAAGTGGGCAAACAACTCGGCGTCAGCTATTTCCTTGAACGTCGCGAACTGGGCGTGATCAACATCGGTGGACCCGGCACCATTACGGTTGACGGACAGTGCTTTGAAATCGGTCACCGCGATGCGCTGTATGTGGGTAAAGGGGCGAAAGAGGTGGTTTTCGCCAGCATCGATAGCGCAAAACCAGCGAAGTTCTACTACAACTGCGCGCCTGCACACATGACGTTCCCGACGAAAAAAGTGACGCCAGCCGATGTCGCGCCGGTCACCCTGGGCGATCCGCTGACCAGCAATCGTCGCACTATCAATAAGTACTTCGTGCCGGACGTACTCGAAACCTGCCAGTTGAGCATGGGGCTGACTGAGCTGGAGCCGGGCAACCTGTGGAACACCATGCCGTGCCATACGCACGAACGCCGGATGGAGGTCTACTTCTACTTCAATATGGAAGAGGACGCCTGCGTATTCCATATGATGGGCCAGCCGCAGGAAACGCGTCATCTCGTGATGCATAACGAACAAGCGGTAATTTCTCCAAGCTGGTCAATCCATTCGGGTGTGGGTACGCGCGCGTACACCTTCATCTGGGGGATGGTGGGGGAGAACCAGGTCTTTGATGACATGGACCACGTCGCTGTAAAAGATCTGCGCTAGTCGCGGGCAGCATAAAACCATGCCTGTCCGGTACAGGCGCTGATAGATTAAGGAACAAACATGATTCTGGATGCATTTTCTCTTCAAGGTAAGGTTGCGGTAGTGAGCGGTTGCGATACCGGTCTCGGTCAGGGGATGGCGCTGGGTTTGGCGGAAGCAGGCTGCGACATCGTTGGTATCAACATTGTTGAACCGACGGAAACCATTGAGCGTGTCACTGCGCTGGGTCGTCGTTTTCTCAGCCTGACGGCCGATCTGCGTCAGATTGATGGCATTCCGGCACTGCTGAAGCGCGCGGTAGCGGAATTCGGCAAAATCGATATTCTGGTCAATAACGCTGGTTTGATCCGCCGCGAAGACGCGATCAACTTCAGCGAGAAAGACTGGGATGACGTTATGAACCTGAACATTAAAAGCGTGTTCTTTATGTCTCAGGCCGCGGCGAAACACTTTATCGCGCAGGGGCACGGCGGCAAGATCATCAACATCGCTTCCATGCTCTCCTTTCAGGGGGGCATCCGTGTTCCGTCTTACACCGCGTCGAAAAGCGGCGTAATGGGTGTGACCCGTCTGCTGGCGAATGAATGGGCGAAGCACAATATCAACGTCAACGCCATTGCGCCGGGCTATATGGCTACCAACAACACCCAGCAACTGCGCGCCGACGAACAACGTAGCGCGGAGATCCTTGACCGCATTCCGGCTGGCCGTTGGGGGCTGCCAAGTGACCTGATGGGGCCGGTCGTGTTCCTCGCATCCCAGGCATCGGATTATATCAACGGTTACACCATTGCCGTGGATGGCGGCTGGCTGGCGCGTTAAGTATTCGCCAGCATTCGATAAAAACCTGCCTGTGGCAGGTTTTTTTATCTCTGCATATTATTTGTCCATATGATGCTGCTTAAAAAATCCATATCCTTTTATCTTAATTAGCAGGCTTTGTTTTAAAAATTATTACAAATAAATGAGTTAAAAATAGTTTATGGCTTAAACTATATTTTCAAAATTGTAAACTCCATCACAAAACATCATGCCACAGCGAATTTATCCATATCTTCGCGTTTTATAGACTGACGCTCGCTCACGCTGCTGACTTACTTTCATAAGACATCTTCTTCTGTGCAGGCAGGAAAAAAATGACATCTATCAGTAATGAGTCTGTAGTTTTACCGCGTGCGCTGCGTGATACCCGGCGTATGAACCTGTTTGTCTCTGTCTCTGCGGCGGTCGCCGGGCTGCTGTTCGGCCTGGATATCGGCGTGATTGCCGGTGCGTTGCCGTTTATCACCGATCATTTCACTTTAAGCAGCCGATTGCAGGAGTGGGTCGTCAGCAGCATGATGCTCGGCGCGGCGCTTGGCGCACTCTTCAATGGCTGGCTCTCTTTCCGTCTCGGCCGTAAATACAGCCTGATGGCGGGGGCTGTATTGTTTGTAGCCGGATCGCTGGGATCGGCTTTCGCCGGTAACGTGGAACTGTTGCTGGTGTCCCGCGTGGTGCTGGGCGTGGCGGTGGGGATTGCCTCCTACACCGCGCCACTCTATCTGTCGGAAATGGCCAGCGAAAATGTGCGCGGCAAGATGATCAGCATGTATCAACTGATGGTGACGCTGGGCATTGTGCTGGCATTCCTCTCTGATACCGCGTTCAGCTACAGCGGCAACTGGCGGGCAATGCTCGGCGTGCTGGCGCTGCCAGCGGTATTGCTGATTGTTCTGGTGGTGTTCCTGCCCAATAGCCCGCGCTGGCTGGCGCAAAAAGGACGACATATCGAAGCGGAAGAGGTGTTGCGCATGCTGCGTGACACGTCTGAAAAAGCCCGCGAAGAGCTGAATGAAATTCGCGAAAGCTTGAAGCTGAAACAGGGGGGATTTCACCTGTTTAAAGCTAACCGCAATGTGCGTCGTGCGGTATTCCTCGGCATGTTGTTGCAGGCAATGCAGCAATTCACCGGGATGAATATCATCATGTATTACGCGCCGCGTATTTTTAAAATGGCGGGATTCACCACCACTGAGCAGCAGATGATTGCCACGCTGGTGGTCGGACTGACCTTTATGTTCGCCACGTTTATTGCGGTATTCACGGTCGATAAAGCCGGGCGCAAACCCGCGCTGAAAATCGGTTTTAGCGTGATGGCGCTGGGTACGCTGATCCTCGGCTACTGCCTGATGCAGTTTGATAACGGCACCGCATCGAGCGGGTTGTCCTGGTTGTCAGTCGGGATGACCATGATCTGCATCGCTGGGTATGCAATGAGCGCTGCGCCGGTGGTATGGATCCTCTGTTCAGAGATCCAGCCGCTGAAATGCCGTGATTTCGGCATTACCTGTTCGACCACCACCAACTGGGTGTCGAACATGATCATTGGCGCGACCTTCCTGACGCTTCTGGATGCGATTGGCGCGGCGGGCACCTTCTGGTTATATACCGCGCTGAACCTGGTGTTTGTCGGCATTACCTTCTGGCTGATTCCGGAAACCAAAAACGTTACGCTTGAGCATATTGAACGTCGACTGATGGCGGGCGAGAAGCTGCGTAATATTGGGGTATAACCACAACGCGTGGCGCTTATGGGCGTCACGTTCACAATGCGGGTGAAAAGCGCGTGCAACGTCGCTGCTTTTTATGATGATATTAATCAGTTACGGTTGATAAATCATAAGGAATGGGCGCGTTATGACCGCGAAATACTACTTCAAGAATATTTTCTGGGGGATGTTTTTTCTGTCCGGTTTTGCCTGGGCATGGAGCCAGGATATGCAGGATCGCGTCTCCCAATACTTCTTTGTGTTATCGCTCTTTAGTTGCCCGCTCTATCCGTTAGCCAAAAAAGGGGTTGAAACCCTGGCGCTGAGGTTTACGACGCGAGCCTTCTGGCAACGAGGCTATTTTAAAGAGACTCCGGGCAAAAACGGGCTTTATGCCTTGTATTATGGCGCTTGCTTTTTGTTCGCCGTGCCGCTTGGATTGGCGTATTTGCTCTATCTGTTGCTGATGAAAAAGGCCGGTTAATACCGGCCTTTGGTTTGCCATTACACGCCTAACAGAGCATTCACTTTGGTGATAAAAGCCTCGTCTACCAGTGCGCCGACGATAGCCATCATCAATGCAAACCCGAGGATGCCCAGGGCGCTGCCGGTGATGGCGCTGAACACGAAAGCCGTCAATGCCGTTGCCGCGTTACCCGCCGCGATGGCTTCCACTTTCACAAAGAACGGACGCCAGTTTTTGGTGCGGATCGCCTTCGGCAGTTCGACCAGGATCGCATCATACGCATCAATGGCTTTACCCACATAGCCAAACCCTTTACTGAACTTCGCCAGGCTGCTGGCCATGTTGGTACGGTTCACGGACTCCAGGGCTTTTGCAATTGCCTCGCGATCGGCCACGCTGTATTTTTTATCCAGTACGGTTTGAAAGCGATCGAAAGCGGCCAGCGCCTGTTCAACGTTGCGGATCTTCTTGCCTTTGGCGGCTGCAGCCAGTTCCTGGGCAACTTTCGCCGATTGTTCACTGAATTTCGCCGTTACCTCTTTGTAGAAATCAGCCGTAAATTTCACGGCATCTTTCACGTCCGCGCGTTGCGTCTCACCCTGCTTATACGCCTGGGTCAGCGCAGGCACTTCCTGTTCAACGGTCACGATGCGGGTATGCTCGTTGCCGTTTTTCCCGCCGCCACCGGAGGTGATCTCCCGGCGAACTTTGGTCATCACTTTGCCATTACTCAGCCAGTAGCCGGAAGGCAATACGCCCTGCAATACAGTCACAAACTGGCCAACCGATGAGGCGGCGATCGTGTCGGCGTTGAGACCGCCTTTCCCGTTATTCGGTTGCTTGCCTTCCAGCGGATGACCGGAGTTGAAATCGCCAATCGCAATGGTTACGCCATTACCGCGAAGCCCCATTACCAGACCAGACAGGCCAATGTCCGTCGCTTGATCGGCCGTCAACCCTTCGGCGGAAATGCTGAGCATGCCATTGGGTTTCACTTGCTCAATTTTCAATTTCGTTAACGGGTTAATGGTATGGGCAGCCAGAATCAGGTTAGCCAGCTTTTGGCGGAGCGCCTGATCGTTCTGGATCGCCGCCAACTGTTTTTGCGCCGGCGTCGCGTTCACTGAACCGCCGTTATCACGATCGCCGCCATGTCCGTTCGAACCACCGCCAGGCGACGGCTCTGAACCACGTTCAGAACTCCAGTTGGTACCATCACCTACACCACCACCATAGTTAAATCCAGGCATACTGTTTTCCTCTTTTGTCATTTTTGAGTTGGATTGCGGAAATCCGGTGCGCATCTTTTTGAAGACCAGAGACGTTCTGTTACACCGAAAGTGCTGTATATAAAAACAGGTTTTTTGCTACAGCGAGGGCGATGCTACGCCTGAGATATTCACCCCGTCAATAGGCCTGATTAAATAAAAATTATAATAATAACAATGAGTTGTATTGTTTTTGAGTAAACATAAAAGGCTGGAAAAACGCATGAAATGGGGGGCGAAAAGCGTGCGAAAAAGCATCAGAAAAGAAGCCCTCAACGCAGCGAAGAGGGCGGAGGGGAACACTCAAACTTTGGCTAAATAGAGCGCAGGCATGCCGTCGGCGTCTGAGGTATAGAGTACCCACTGGTTATCCGGGGAGAATGACGGGTGCGGGTGGGTGACCTGGCGGTCGCCGTCCAGTACTTTCCAGCTACTGTTATGCTGGCAGATAGCCGTTTGTTCGCCGCTTTGCACATCAAACACCCAAATAAAGGGGTCGTTAAGATGAATATCTCCGGTGTGATGGGGCGCGCCGTCACCGACCACCAGACTGCCGTCATTGTTGCTCATCAAGTGAGAACAGGGAGGGATCGCCATGAGCTGGCGGTTTTCCAGCGTCTGTGGATCGGCGCTGAACAGATAGCGCCGGGCGTCATTTTCCCGGTGTGCCACGTAGTAGAGCGCGGAGCCATCCGGTACCCAAAATTCATGGGTAAAACTTTCACCAGCCTCATGCTGGCGCACCTTGCGCAGGTTGCTACCATCTTCGTTGATCAACCACATGCGCGCATCGATCGCATCGCGCGGACCTTCATGGCAAAACGCCACGGTTTTATCGTCAAACGGGCGGTAGAGGGGGTGCCCCAGCCAGCGTTTTTCTTGCAACAACGTGCTGCGCTCACCGCTTTGCAGATCAATGCAGATCAGCCGGCATTCCGGGTGGGTGAAATAGAAATCGCGGAATTTTTGCCAGTCCGTTAACGGCTGCCAGTCACTTTTTTTAATCTCGATGCCCACCAGCTTGGTGCAGTCGGAATTGGCGACCCAGGTGCCGTAAGCCACCCAGTCATCGTCCACCTCATAAACGACATACTCTTCCAGCGTGCTCAGATCGACGCGGCGTAATTCTCGGGTATTTTTTACATACCACAGGGCGCGATCGTCGGCAGACAAAAAACCGCCAAAGGTATTATCCCCGGCCCCTTCGGTTAGCTGGGTTGCCTCGCAGCGGGCGATATCCAGCAAGTAATAGTTCCAGTGGCCTTCGAATGCGCCGCCAAAGATCAGTTTCCCACCATCGCAGGTAAAGCATTTTTGGTAGAAGTAGTTACGGTGACAAATAATGTGCGGAGGCGTCATCCGGATAACCTCGTGCCCGGTATGCGGATCCTTCTGGCGACGGTATGTCAGCGGGATGATTTTGCCTTTTGCCATGATCTTCTCTCCTGATCCTCTCTCCATTGATAAAAAAATACCCTGCCGGATCCGGCAGGGTAGGGGATGACGGTAAAACCTTAGCGCATGGCGCGTTTCAGGATACGCTCAGCCTGGCGTTGGAAGTCAGCGGCGGTCTCTTCCACTGTTTTCTGACCATAGTCGATGTACTGAATCGCCGTGCCGAACTGGGCAACAATCTGCGGATCGTCAAAATAGGGCGACACAGTGAGTTTGGCAGGCAGCGACTGCGCCAGACGCAGACCCGCAACGGCCGGATCCTCCGCTTTGATTGCACCATTGGCGGTCAGTGTCTGGACTGCGGCTTTGCTCAACGGTACACCACGTTCCAGACCGAGGGTTTCCACGCCTTCTTTGCTGTTCAGCAGGAAGTTAATCACCTGTGCGGCTTCTTTCGGGTGTTTGGTGGATTTACCAATCGACAGCATTTGCGCCGGTTTGAAGAACAGGCCTGCGTCTGTTGCGCCTGGCAGCATCGGGTATTCACCCAACACCAGTTTGGCTGGCGGCTTCAGGTTGTCGGAGTATTTGGTGATGGTGGAGTTCCACATGTAGGTACCGGCCCATTCACCTTCGATCCACGGCTTCATTTCATACATGTTGCTCTTACCGAACGATGCATAGTACTTCGCGTCCGGCATCACGTGGCTGTCGACCAGTTTTTTATACATCTGGAAGAATTCCACCCACTGCTCATTGGTATAGCTGAATTTCTTCGCTTTCTCGTCAACGGCAGGAATATTGTATTTCTGCACCATGTACGAGTTCAGCAGCGCCAGCGTGTCCTGGTGCTCAAGCACCACCGGGTAGTACTGCTTACCCAGTTTGCTTTCAAACGTTTTGCCCGCCGCTAACAGCTCCTCCCAGGTTTTCGGGAAGGCGACGCCCGCTTTTTTCCACTGTTCATCGTTAAAGTAGAATACGCGCGCGGTGACGGAGATCGGAATACCGTTCAGCTTGCCGTCCACGGTGGTGGATTTCAGCTCTTTGGCGTCGAACTGGCTCAAATCGATAATGTCTTTCACCTGGTTCAGGTCGTAAAAACCGTCACCGGATTTTGAGAAGATCGGCAGCCAGTTCCAGTTGGTCTGCATCACGTCCGGCTCAGTGCCGCCCGCGATTTGTGTGGTCAGACGGGAAAGGTGGCCGTCCCAGCCGGTGTACTCCGATTTAACGGTAATATTCGGATGCTGTTGATGAAATTCTTCCAACGCTTTCAATGTGACCTGATGACGACCGTTGCCCCCCCACCAGGACATACGCAGGTCAACATTATCAGCGGCCATAGCGGGTACAGCGCACATGCCCAGAGTTGCGGAGATAACGGCGCCTGTTAGCACTTTTTTCATTTTTATACTCCAGTTTTCATTTACAGAGAGATGTTCTGTTCCGTTTTTGCGTCAAAAACATGACACTTATTCATATCAAACTTAAAGTACACCTTCCGGTGAAGACCCTTTTCAATCAGAGGCTTAGCTTCATCGGACGGAATTCGGGCGGTCAGCTCGTAGTCACCGACTTTCAGATAAACAAAGAACTCGTGTCCCATGTTTTCTACGCGCACCAGGTCGCCGGAGCCGTAGTCATCGGCAAAAGGCTGATCGGCGACGGAGACAAACTCCGGACGCACGCCAAAGAACACCTCTTTGCCTTCATAATCGGCGACTTTTTCCTGCTGGCGGGCATTCAGTGCCAGCGTGTCGTGACCAACCGTGATATGTAACTGGTCGTCTTTTCTCACAATTTTTGCCGGTTTGATGTTCATCTCTGGCGCGCCGATAAAGCCCGCCACGAACATGTTTTTCGGGAAGTGATAGAGATTGTCCGGGGTATCCACCTGCATGATGTGACCGAGTTTCATCACGCAGATACGGTCGCCCATGGTCATCGCTTCCGTCTGATCGTGGGTCACGTAGACGGTGGTGGCCGGTTTACCGGACTTCTTGAGCTGCTTGTGCAGGTCGGAAATACGGATACGCATGGAAGCGCGCAGTTTGGCGTCGAGGTTCGACAGCGGTTCGTCAAACAGGAACACGTCCGGTTTTTTCACAATCGCGCGGCCTACCGCCACGCGCTGCGCCTGACCACCAGAAAGCTGGCGCGGCAGCCTGTCCATCAACTCTTCCAGTTCAAGGATTTTTGCCGCTTCATCCACTTGTTTGGTGATTTCGTCTTTCGGCATCTTGCTGAGTTTGAGACCAAACGCGAGGTTTTCGCGCACGGTCATATGCGGATAGAGCGCATAGTTCTGGAACACCATCGCAATACCGCGCGATTTTGGCGCGAGGTTGTTGACGATCTTCTCACCGATGCGCACTTCGCCGCCGCTGATGGTTTCCAGACCGGCGAGCATACGCAAAGTCGTGGACTTGGCGCAGCCGGACGGGCCGACAATCACCATAAATTCACCGTCGGCGATTTTCAGGTCGATACCATGTACCGCTTTGAAGCCGTTGGAGTAAACTTTTTCCAGTTTGTTGAAAATAACTTCAGCCATGATACTTCCCTCTTAACCTTTAATTCCGCTGCTGGTCACGCCCTGTACGAAGTAGCGCTGTGCCAGGAAGAAGACAATGATGGACGGCAGAATGGAGATACTCGCCATTGCCAGAATTTCGTTCCACGGTGCGCCTTCGGTCACGTCAATGGACATTTTCAGCGCCAGTGCGATGGGGTACTTATCCACGCTGTAGACATAAATCAGCGGACCGATAAAGTCGTTCATCGACCACATAAACTGGAACAGCGCTACCGAGATAATCGCCGGTTTCAGGATCGGCACCACCACGTACCACAACACCTGCCAGGAATTACAGCCGTCGATTTGCGCGGCTTCTTCCATGTCGCGCGGCACACCGCGCAGGAACTGAATCAGCATAAAGACGAAGAACCCGTGGGTGGCGAACGCCGTTGGCAGATACAGCGGCATATAGCTGTTGAGCATGCCCATTTCACGGAACATCAGGTACTGCGGGATCAGCAGCACGGTGCTCGGCAGCAGCATGGTGGCGATAAGCGTACCAAACCAGAAGTTCTTCCACGGGATCTCAAAGCGGGCAAAGCCGTAAGCCACAATGGTGGAGGAGATAATGGTCAGGATCACTTTCGGGATCACATACTTAAAGGTATTCAGCATGTAATGACCGAAGGTGTATTCCGTGCCGGTTTTCCAGCCGTTGATGAAGCCATCCCAGGTGGCGTGCTGCGGCCACAAACCCAGCGTGGTGAAGATCTCGTGGTTCGGTTTGAACGACGCTGAGAACATCCACGCCAGCGGGTAGAGCATCAGCAGGCCGACAAACAGCAGGATCACATAGCGGATCCACGCGCTCACTTTCTCACGGCGCAGGGTACGCGCCACTTCGCGCTCTGCTTCCTGCATGCCCGGCGTGACGTGTTGGATATCAGCCATTTTTGCCTCCCTTATCAGCAGAGTAGAACACCCAGTATTTCGACGATTTAAAGGCGATAGAGGCAAAGACCGCTACCACCAGGAACAGAACCCAGGCCAGCGCCGCGCCGTAACCCATATCGAAATACTTGAAGGCCGTGTCGTAGATATAGAGCGAGAACAGGTAGGTGTAATAGGTCGGGCCGCCGCCTGTGATGACATACGGGCCGGTGAATTCCTGGAACGCCTGGGTGGTTTGCATTATGAAGTTGAAGAAAATAACCGGCGTGATCAGCGGCACGGTGACTTTCATAAACATCTGCCATTTGCTGGCGCCGTCGATCATTGCCGCTTCGTATTGTGACTGCGGTACGTTTTGCAGCGCAGCCAGGAAAATAACCATTGCCGAACCAAACTGCCACACGCGCAGTAATGTCACCGACATCAGCGCCAGCGAGGGTTCGCCCAGCCAGTTAACCGGATCAAGGCCAAATACGCCGATAAAGCTGTTCAGCAGACCATCAATGGCAAACAGCGCGCGCCACAGCACGGCGATAGCCACTGAGCTCCCGAGAATCGAGGGAATATAGTAAGCAGTACGGAAAAAGCCGATACCGCGTAATTTAAAGTTCAGTACAAAGGCAATACCCAGCGCGAAAGCGAGTTTCAGCGGGATGGTTAAAAATACGTACGCGAACGTTACGCCCATTGATTTCCAGAAGAGGGTATCTTCAGTAAACATGTAGCGATAGTTTTCGATGCCGTTAAATACTGGCGGGCTCATCAGGTCATACTCAGTAAAACTGAGAAAGAACGATGAGATAAACGGGAATGCCGTAAAGACGATCAACCCAATAACGTAGGGTGATATCCAGGCCAATCCCAGTAGTCTGTTTTCATTCATACATACCTACCTGGCGAACAATGGTGTAATACGGATTCGGAGATTAACTTCTTTCCCCCGGCGCCTGGGCGTTGGGGGGTAAAAACAGGTTCTGTGCGTGCGCCTGATCACAATATTTAGCGTAATCAATGTGATGTGAGTCTTTAACTTCCCGAAATCATTAGCAATCTTCCGGGTTTTAAAATCCTTTCAACCTGCGTTCTTGATTTGTAAAACATCGTTTTAAAATATTTTATTGCGTTTTGATTTGCCGTCATTCGATTAATTCGTGAAATGTGATCAAAGTCGAAACGATGTTTCAATAAGGTGAGGTGGATGACGTTTTTGCCGAAAAAACACAGGTTTCGCCGGAAATAAAAAGGCTGACGCGATCTGTCAGAACAGCGGAAATATCGCCGAATGAAATCATTCAATATTTAAACGATTACCCGGCGAAGTGTTTTTTAGAGAAAATCATCAAAGAAATAAAATGAAAACGCCCGCAATGAAGAGGGCGTTAACAGGGGGCGTAATAACGTGCTCAGGATCACGCTTTCAAAAAGTCTTCTCGCACCGGCGTGAAGGTGTCCAGCAGCGTACCGGCTTTCAGGCACACGCAGCCGTGCATAATGTGCGGTTGCTTATAAAGAGTATCGCCTGCCGTGACGATATGTTTCTCATCACCGATGGTAAATTCGAATTCACCGGATAAGACATAAGTGAGTTGTTCATGAGGATGGTTATGCATCGGGCCAATGGCGCCTTGTTCAAACATGACCTCGACGGCCATCATTTTGCCGTCATGGGCCAGAATGCGGCGGGTAACACCATTGCCCAGATCGTCAAGCTGAGTGTCTTTATGAAAGATAAACATCTGGCTGTCCTGTGGTTGAGTAATAAGATGAAACGATGTTTCAAAATAATTTATCTCAGCGGCAGGCAAAAATAAATGTGAGGCCAGAGAAGTTGAAAGTCGATCACAACTTTGATTGACTGAGTGCACTAACCCACGGAGACAAACGATGAAAACGATAGGACTGCTGGGCGGAATGAGCTGGGAATCGACCGTTCCCTACTACCGCCTGATTAATGAGGGTGTCAAAGCCCGCCTGGGTGGTTTGCACTCCGCGAGCATACTTCTGCACAGCGTGGATTTTCATGAGATTGAAGCCTGTCAGGCCACGGCGCAATGGCACAAAGCCGGGGAAATTCTTGCCCAGGCGGCGGCTGGGCTGGAGCAGGCGGGCGCACAGGCGATTGTGCTGTGCACCAACACCATGCACAAAGTGGCGGGGCAAATCGAGGAGCGCTGCCATATTCCCTTTCTGCACATTGCCGATGCCACTGGCCGGGCGATTGAAAACGCCGGACTGAGTAACGTCGCGCTGCTCGGTACGCGCTACACCATGGAGCAGGATTTTTATCGCGGGCGTCTGGAAAAACAGTTCGGCATCAAAACCCGCGTACCGGGTCCGGAAGATCGCGTACGCGTCAATGAAATCATCTTCGATCAACTGTGCCTCGGCACCTTCACCGATGAGTCGCGCTACTACTTTTTGAATTTGATCAAACAGTTGGCGGCGGAAGGGGCTGAAGGCGTGATTTTTGGCTGTACCGAAATCGGTCTGCTGCTGCCGGAGACACACTGCCCGATCAGGGTCTTTGACACCGCGGCGCTCCATGCCGCCGACGCCGTGGAGTTTATGCTCTCTTAAACGGTCCCGAGCATCGCCGCCAGCGGTTGGGTTACCCGCGGCATGGCGGCTTGCAAGTGCTGTGTAAAGGCGTTGACCAGCGCGGAAGCGGGGCGGTGCAGAGGGCGGATCAGGCTGACCGTAAAAGGAACATCGATACTGAAGCGACGGACGGCAACGCCGCTGGCGGCGTAATCCAGCGCTGTTAACGGGTTCACGACCGAAATGCCAACCCCGGCGCGCACCATCGCGCAAACCGATGCGGCGCTGTGGGTCTCCAGCACCATGCGGCGCTTCACCTGATGTTCGTTGAACAGCGTATCCAACAGTTGCCGGTAACTGTCGGTGCGCGACAAACTGATGTAGTTCTCGGCATGAAAATCCGCTGGTGTCAGCACGCTTTTACGCGCCAGCGGATGATCCTGCGGCATCACGCATACTTCATTGCAGGTTAGCAGCGGTGTACGTTCCGTACCGGCAGGTGTGGTCAGTGTTTCCGTTAACCCCAGATCGTGGCGTTGTGCCGACAACCACTCTTCCAGCAATGGCGACTCCTGCGGCACGATATTCAGGCTGACGTCCGGATAGCGGGTGAGAAAGGGCTGTAACAGCAACGGTAAAAAGGATTGTGAGAAGACCGGCAAGCAGGCGACCGACAATTCGCCCTGGCGGAATTCGCGCAGGCTTTCGGCGGCGCTGATGATCCTGTCCAGCCCGTACCAGGAACGCTGTACCTCTTCAAATAGCCGCAGCCCCTGCACTGTGGGATGCAGGCGTCCACGTGTGCGCTCAAACAGCGTTAATCCCAGCACTTTTTCAAACCGCGCCAGCTCCCGGCTTACCGTCGGTTGCGAGGTATGTAGCAGTGCGGCGGCCTCGGTGAGGTTGCCGGTGGTCATCACTGCATGAAAAATTTCGATATGGCGCAGGTTAACAGCGGGCATGGCGGTATCCGGTTGTTAAAGGTGTTCCATATCATTTTTGCATAGACTCGCGATAAAACGATATTTTTTATTCTCTTCACCGTGTGGCGTAATGATGAAAAATATCGACGGAGCCCATCATGCCACGCCCATTACACCAGACTGAGACTGACCTTAACGCTGCCAACCTGCTGAGACTGCCTGCCGAATTTGGTTGCCCGGTATGGGTTTACGACGCACAAATCATCCGCGCGCAAATCGCCAAACTGCGCGACTTCGACGTGGTACGCTTCGCGCAGAAAGCCTGCTCGAACATCCATATTCTGCGGTTAATGCGTGAGCAGGGCGTCAAAGTGGATTCGGTATCGCTGGGCGAAATCGAGCGTGCGCTGGCGGCGGGCTACGATCCTAAAACGCATCCGGATGATATTGTTTTCACCGCTGACGTGATTGATGACGCGACACTGGCGTGTGTCAGTGAGCTGGGTATCGCGGTCAATGCCGGTTCGGTGGATATGCTGGAACAACTGGGGGCGGTATCGCCGGGTCATCGTGTCTGGCTGCGTGTTAACCCGGGGTTTGGTCACGGTCACAGCCAGAAAACCAACACCGGCGGCGAAAACAGTAAACACGGCATCTGGTACAGCGATCTGGGGGCGGCGCTGGCGGTCATGCAGCGTTACCAGTTGCAACTGGCGGGCATTCATATGCACATCGGTTCCGGTGTGGATTATGGTCATCTGGAGCAGGTATGCGGCGCGATGGTGCGCCAGGTGGTGGATTTCGGCCAGGATCTGCCGGCGATTTCCGCAGGGGGAGGCCTCTCAATTCCGTATCATGAAGGGGAAGCGCAGGTTGATACCGCACACTATTTCGGTTTGTGGAATGCCGCGCGTGAGCAGATCGCCCGGCATCTTGGTCATGCCGTGAAACTGGAGATCGAACCGGGACGTTTCCTGGTGGCGGAGTCCGGTGTGCTGGTTTCGCAGGTGCGCAGCGTGAAAAATATGGGCAGCCGCCACTTTGTGCTGATTGATGCCGGTTTTAACGACCTGATGCGTCCGGCGATGTATGGCAGCTATCACCACATTACCGCGCTGGCGGCGGATGGCCGGGATCTGCGAAATGCCGCCCTGATTGACACTGTGGTGGCGGGGCCGTTGTGCGAATCCGGCGATGTCTTTACCCAGCAGGAGGGGGGCAAAGTTGAAACCCGCGCGCTGCCGGAGGTTGCGCCGGGTGATTATCTGGTGTTGCATGATACCGGCGCCTACGGTGCATCAATGTCGTCGAACTACAATAGCCGCCCGCTACTGCCGGAAGTGCTGTTTGATAAGGGTGTGGCGCGGCTGATTCGCCGTCGTCAGACCATTGAAGAACTGCTCGCGCTGGAGCAGTGCTAAACCGCACTATACGGTCCCGCCGCCACCGACTCGCGCAACACCAGCGTGCCGGTAAACGGTGGGATCGCATCGACAGCCGTCTTATTGGCCAACCTGATCGCCTGGTCAATCGCTGTGGTGATCATGGTATCAATAGGCAGATAGACCGTTGACAGACCCGGCTCCAGCCAGCGTGCGCTGGGGGCGTCATCGAAGCCGAACAGGGAAATATCCTGCGGAATGCGTAAACCCGCCTGCCAGATAGCCTTAGAAGCGCCCAGCGCCATATCGTCATTACAGGCGAACAGGGCGCTGATGCTGGCACCTTCCTGCAACATTTCCCGGCACAGTTCATAGCCGCGCGTCATGGTGGAGTCACCGTATTTTACTTTTGCCGGATCCCAGTCGATCCCATGGTGTTCCAGCGCCTTGCGATAGCCCATCAACCGGGCTTTACCGGTGGGAGTATGCATCGGAACAGTAATGCAGGCTATTTCGCGGTGCCCCTGGCGTATCAGGTAATCCACCGCCTGAAAAGCTGCGTCCTGTTGCTCAAAGAACACACATTTATCGTGCGCCTGCACCACCTCGCGGTTAATGACGACAAGCGGCATCGATACGCTGTCGATCAGTTGCAGGATCGCGTTTTCACTCATAAAGCGGGTGTAGAGAATAATGGCGTCGCAGCGACGATCGGCCAGCATCTGCACCGCCAGCTCTTCCCGCTCCGGCGTGTCGTGCCCGTCGGTCACGATCAACTGTTTGCCATGCCGTTCAGCCTGGCGGGAGGCCTGCTGCAACAGTCGGCCAAAATAGAAGCCGTCAAAGCTGGAGACCACCAGACCGATGCTATTGCTGGTGCGGTTCGCCAGCGAGCGGGCAAGGAAATTAGGCCGGTAGCCCAGCTCTTCCATCGCCTTAAAGACCAGGTTGCGGGTGCTTTCTTTCACCTGGCCTGTGTTGTTGAGAACGCGGGACACCGTCGCTTTCGACACACCCGCGCGCAGTGAGACTTCCAGCATTGTGACCATAACGGGCTCTCGTTTCGCGTAATCAAACGCAGTTTACCACACTCACGAAAAAGCCCTGATCAATGCAAGGTGGTATGCCAATGTGGGCTGTCGTTTCGTTTTGGAATACCAGAAGCAGCGTTGCGAGGCGAGTCACAGAACTTTTCTCCATCCATGACTATTTTTGGTATGCCAAATGGGATTGAGCTGTATCCCGGTTTCAATAAAAAAACCCCTTTACTGAGGTGTTAACTCATGGCCCTACAAGACAAACTCATCGATTCTCTGGGTAGTTTTGCCACAAAATTCAACAGCTATCGCTATATTATGGCGATCAAATCTTCGTTTATTACTCTGATGCCGGTGATCATCGTCGGCGCGTTTTCCGTGCTGATCTCCAATATGGTGCTGGATCCGAAAAACGGACTTGCCAGTTTTCAGGCACTGTCATTTCTGGCGGCGCTGAAACCCATAACCAGCGCCATCAACTACGCCACGCTCAACTTCCTCAACATTGGCGCGGTGTTTTTAATCGGTATTGAACTGGGGCGCATAAACGGCATCAAGTCGCTGTTTCCTGGCCTGCTGGCGGTGATCTGCTTTATTTGCGTCACGCCAACCACCGTTGAGATGCTGGTGGACGGGCAGATGCACGTGGTGAAAGATGTGCTGCTGCGTCAGTTCTCCGACACCCGTAGCCTGTTCCTTGGCATGTTTATCGCCATTTTGTCGGTGGAGATCTACTGCTGGCTGGAAAACCGTGAAGGGCTGAAGATCAAAATGCCGGACACGGTACCGCCAAATGTCTCCGCATCGTTCTCGGCGCTGATCCCGGCGATTATCACCACCACGGTGATTGCCACTTTCGGTTTTGCCTTTCAGAAAGTGACCGGCATGTATCTGTACGATGCCGTTTACCAGGTAGTGCAACAGCCGCTGGAGCGCGTCGTGCAGAGCCTGCCGGGGATCCTGTTGCTGATGTTTGTCGCACAGTTGTTCTGGGTCATCGGTATCCACGGCAACCAGATGATCAAACCGATTCGCGAGCCGCTGCTGCTGGGGGCGATCACCGTCAATATGAGCGCCTTTGAGCAGGGTAAAGAGGTGCCGAATATCATCACTATGCCATTCTGGGACGTGTATATGAGCATCGGCGGCTCCGGGTTGACCATCGGTCTGCTGATTGCGGTGATGATTGCCACCAAACGCAAAGAGATGAAAGAGATCGCGAAGCTCTCCATCGGGCCGGGGATCTTCAATATTAACGAACCGGTGATATTCGGGATGCCGATCATGCTGAACCCGATCCTTGCCATCCCGTTTATTATCACGCCGTTGGTGACCGGCTCGATTGGCTACTTCGCCACCGTGACGGGGTTTGCCGGAAAAGCCGTGGTGATGGTGCCCTGGACGACACCGCCGCTGATCAATGCCTGGCTCTCTACCGCCGGTTCGATGGGCGCGGTGGTGACGCAACTGATCTGCATTATTACTGCCGTCGTTATCTACCTGCCGTTTGTGAAAATTGCCTCCCGCCGCGCAGAGCAGGCGCAGTTGCAGGCAGAAACGCCGTCTAACGCCTGAGGAAACCATGAGTACGAAAACCATCGCCATACCACCGTCATTTATCCTCGGTGCTGCCGCGTCGGCCTGGCAAACAGAAGGCTGGATCGATAAACGGGAGGGGCAGGATTCCTGGCCCGATCTCTGGTACAAAAACGATCGTCATGTCTGGCATGAGGGGTATGGTCCGGCGGTAGCAACCAACTTTTACCAGCGTTTTCGCGAAGATGTGCAATTGATGAAGCAAGCGGGGTTAACCCACTACCGCACCTCGATCAACTGGGCGCGCTTTCTGATCGATTACGAGCAAGGTGTGGTGGATGAAACCTACGCGGCTTATTACGACGCCCTGTTCGATGAGATGCAGCGCAACGGCATTGTGCCGATGATCTGCCTTGAGCATTACGAACTGCCCGGTTATCTGCTGGAAACGTATGGCGGTTGGGCATCGAAAAAGGTCGTGGAGCTGTATCTGCTGTATGCCGAAAAGGTGTTTGAGCGTTTTCATCATAAAGTGACGCGCTGGTTTACCTTTAATGAGCCGATCGTGGTGCAAACCCGCGTTTACCTTGATGCGCTACGCTGGCCTTATGAACAGAACACCGGTACCTGGATGCAGTGGAATCACCACAAAAACCTGGCGACGGCAAAGGTGGTGAAGCTGTTCCGCGAAAAGGGCTACACCGGTACGGTGGGCTGCATTCTCAACCCGGAAGTGACCTATCCGCGCTCCCGTGCGCCGCACGACGTGCTGGCCGCTGAGCGTTACGATCTGTTCTATAACCGCGTCTTCCTCGATCCGATGGTGAAAGGGCACTACCCGCCGGAGCTGTTTGCGCTGCTGGAGAAACACCAGGTCGCCTGGGACTACAGCGAAGATGAGCTGGCGATCATTCGTGATAACACCGTCGATGAGCTGGGGATTAATCTCTACTATCCGCACCGGGTCAAAGCCCCATCTCGCGCCTGGCACCCGGACACCCCTTTCCACCCGGCATATTATTATGAGCCGTTTGAATTGCCGGGGCGGCGAATGAACACATCCCGTGGCTGGGAGATCCTGCCTTCCATTATTTACGACATGGCGATGCGCATTAAAAACGCGTACGGCAATATTCCGTGGTTTGTTGCCGAAAGCGGTATGGGCGTGGAGAACGAAGGGCGGTTTCGCAATGCGCAAGGGATGATCGAGGATGATTACCGTATTGCGTTTATCAGCGAGCATCTGTGGCAAACCCTGCGCGCACGGGAAGCGGGCGCAAACTGCCAGGGCTACATGCTGTGGGCATTCACCGATAATGTCTCGCCAATGAACGCTTTCAAGAACCGTTACGGGTTGGTAGAGATTGATCTGCAAAACAACCGCGATCGCCGGGCGAAGAAGTCCTTGTCATGGTATCGCCAGCTAAGCGATGAGCGTCAGTTGACCCTCACCCTCGATGATGACGTAAAATAGAACGCAATGACTGAAAAGCGCAGGTGATATTGTGGAGAAGGCCGTCGTCCCGCCGGAAAAAAAACAGTACCAGGAGATTGGCGAAGATTTACGTGAGCAAATCATCAACGGGCATTACCCTGTTGGCTCGCGTTTGCCGCCGGAGCGCAATATCGCCGAAAAGTATGGCGTCAGCCGCACGATAGTTCGCGAAGCCTTGCTGATGCTGGAACTGCAAGGCACGGTGGATATTCGCCAGGGATCGGGCGTGTATGTGATGCGCATTCCGCAGGAGCATGAAAATGAGGAAGAGCGCTTTTTAAGTAGCGATGTTGGCCCGTTTGAAATTTTGCAGGCGCGCCAGCTGTTGGAAAGTAATATCGCCGCTTTTGCCGCGAAAATGGCCACCCGGGCGGATATCGATAATCTGCGGCGCATTCTCGAGCAAGAGCAGCGCGCCATCGCTATGAATGACACCTCGCAGGATAACAGCAAAATGTTCCATCTGGTGCTGGCGGGTGCATCGCAAAACCAGATGCTGCTGGCGACGGTGGAAAGCATCTGGCACCACATGGACAGTAGTCCGCTGTGGCAGCAATTTAATGTGCATATTGCCAGTCGCCCGTATCGCCTGAAATGGCTTGGCGATCGCCAGACGCTGCTGGCGGCGCTGCGCCGCCGCGATGTGATGGGGGCGTGGCAGGCAATGTGGCAACATCTGGAAAACGTAAAAAAGAGTCTGCTGGAGCTGTCCGACGAGGATGCGCCGGATTTTGACGGCTATCTTTTTGAATCCGTGCCGATTTTTCAGGGAAAATTAATGTGACGATCGTTCCATTGTACGACGCCCCGCACCATGCGGAGCAGGTCACCGAATGGCTGTGGCGTGAGTTTGGTGATTCGCTGCCGCGTGATTTTTTCGCCAGTATTATCCAGCACAGCCAGACGCCGGGGCAGTTACCGTTGACCTTTGTGTTGCTCGACGGGGATGCGTTGCTGGCTACGGTGGGATTGTGGCGCTGCGATCTGATTAGCCGACAGGATCTGTACCCGTGGCTGGCGGCGCTGTACGTGAAAGAGAGCGCGCGCGGGCAGGGGCTGGCGGGGCAGCTACAGCGACATGTCATGCAACAGGCCAGAGCCATGGGCTTCAGCCAGTTGCATCTTTACTCCGCCTGCCGCGATTTTTACGAGCGTTACGGCTGGCACTACATTGGTGATGCGCTCGACTACCCCAACACCACCGTTCATCTTTACCGCATTGCGTTGTGCTGTTTGCCGGATTTGCAGGCTGGGTAGCACACCATTAACACCAGAGTTAGCTTTCCTGCGGCGTCATCACCGAGTGGCGACGCACCAGCGTCGGGTTAAACAGATGGGTGACATCGGGTAATGGCTGACTGGACGCCAGCGCCAGCGCTAATTCAGCGGCCTGCGTCGCCATTGTGATAATCGGGTAGCGCACGGTCGTCAGGCGCGGGCGCACATAGCGCGACACCAGCACGTCATCAAATCCAATCAGGGAAATTTCGCGCGGCACGTCAATGCCGTTATCGTTCAGCACCCCCATCGCCCCTGCTGCCATCGAATCGTTATAACAGGCGACAGCGGTAAAGTTTCTGCCGCGCCCCAACAGTTCGGTCATCGCCTGTTCACCACCACTCTCATCGGGTTCAGCAAAGGTCACCAGTCTGTCGTTGCAGGGCAGCCCGTGCTCCTTCAGTGCGTCGTAGTAACCTTGCAACCGATCCTCCGCATCTGAAATGGCGTGGTTCGAACAGATGTAGCCAATGCGCGTATGACCCTGTTGGATCAGGTGGCGGGTTGCCAGCCAGGCGCCGTAGCGATCATCCAGCGCGACACAACGCTGCTCAAAACCCGGCAGGATACGGTTAATTAACACCATACCAGGCATCTGCTTCATCAACGACGCCAGTTCGTCATCAGGAATCATCTTGGCGTGTACCACCAGCGCGGCGCAGCGATGACGGATCAACTGTTCAATCGCTTTACGCTCTTTCTCTTCGTTATGGTAGCCGTTGCCAATCAGCAGAAAATTGCCGGTGGCGGAGGCCACCTGTTCGACTGCTTTCACCATAGCGCCAAAAAAGGGATCGGACACATCGCCCACAACCAGACCGACGGTTTCTGTCGACTGTTGCGCCAGCGCACGGGCATTCGCGTTGGGATGGTAATTGAGGGTATCCATTGCATTTTGCACCGCCAAACGCGAGGCTTCGCTCGCTTTTGGCGAGTCGTTAATGACGCGGGAAACCGTTGCTACGGAGACGCCCGCCAGCCGTGCGACATCTTTGATGGTCGCCATGATGCACCGTCCTTAGAGGTAAGCGTTTACACACCAGCTAGTGTTACGGAAAAGGGAGGGCTAATCAAGGAGGTTGCCGGACGGGAACGTGCAAACGTGAAGTGACGCGTGGCAAGCAGGTGAAAACGTTACACATAAAAGTTTTACCGATTAATACAGCGAAAACCTTTAGTTACACTTTGCGAAAGGCTGTTTCGATTGTCCGCTGGTGGCGCTATACCCCGCGTGACAAAGTAGGGATCCCAGAGGTATTGATAGGTGAAGGCAACCCTCGGGGTTGCACACTCGAATTACACCAACCTGCGCAGATGCGCAGGTTTTTTTTTGCGGTTTTCCGGGGTGTAACAGGAATCAATGATAGACATACCTGGTTTCACTTCGGCTCATTCTCTTGCTTTTTCCCGCTGGTAACGCGCGATACCCCACGCCACAATCAAGTTCCCAGAGGTATTGATTGGTGAAGTATTCGGTACACTCTTCGTACTTATTTATTGCACCAACCTGCGCGGACGCGCAGGTTTTTTTTTGCCCGCGTTTTCCCTCCTGCGCTTCTCGTGTAATCTGCCACAATTTGAAGACATTGTGCTTAATTGACTGGCAAAAGGAGTTGAAATGCTATTGGGCTTTTTCCGCAGCCTGTTTCAGGTGTTGTTCCGGGTGCAACTGACCGGAAAAACAGAGGCGCTGCATGGCGAGCGTGTATTAATCACCCCTAACCACGTCTCTTTTATTGATGGCATTCTGCTGGCGTTGTTCCTGCCTGTGCGCCCGGTTTTCGCTGTTTACACCTCAATCAGTACCCAGTGGTATATGCGCTGGATAAGCTCAATCATTGATTTTGTGCCGCTCGACCCCACCAAACCGATGTCCATTAAGCATCTGGTGCGACTGGTAGAGCAGGGACGGCCGGTGGTGATATTTCCGGAAGGGCGTATTTCCGTTTCTGGTTCGCTAATGAAAATTTACGATGGCGCTGGGTTTGTGGCGGCAAAGTCCGGCGCGACAGTGGTTCCACTGCGCATTGATGGCGCGGAGCTTACGTATTTCAGCCGCCTGAAAGGGCTGGTTAAACAGCGCCTGTTCCCGCGCATTACGCTGCATATTCTGCCGCCAACGCAATTACCGATGCCGGATGCCCCACGTGCGCGCGATCGCCGTAAACTGGCGGGCGAGATGTTGCATCAAATCATGATGGAAGCCCGCATGGCGGTGCGCCCGCGTGAAACGCTGTTCGAAGCGTTGCTCTCGGCGCAGTACCGCTATGGTGAAAAGAAGCCCTGCGTAGAAGATATCAACTTCACCCCCGACAGTTACCGTAAGTTGTTGACCAAAACGTTGTTTGTGGCGCGTATTCTGGATAAATACACGGCGCAGGGAGAGAAAATCGGCCTGATGTTACCGAATGCCGGGATCAGCGCGGCGGTCATTTTCGGCGCTATCGCCCGTGGGCGAATTCCGGCGATGATGAACTACACCGCCGGGGTGAAAGGGCTGAGCAGCGCCATTACCGCAGCACAAATCAAGACCATTTTTACCTCGCGCACCTTTATGGAGAAAGGCAAGCTGTGGCATCTGCCGGAGCAACTGACCCAGGTGCGCTGGGTTTACCTCGAAGATTTGAAAAGCGACGTCAAACTGGAAGATAAGCTGTGGATCTTCCGCCATTTGCTGACACCATTAAAAGCGCAGGTTGCGCAAAAGCCGGAAGATCCGGCGCTGATCCTCTTTACCTCCGGTTCTGAAGGCCATCCTAAAGGCGTGGTGCATAGCCACAAGAGTCTTCTGGCGAATGTCGAGCAGATTAAGACCATCGCCGACTTTACCGCCAATGATCGTTTTATGTCGGCGCTGCCGTTGTTCCACTCCTTTGGCCTGACGGTTGGGTTGTTGACCCCATTGCTGACTGGCGCCCAGGTGTTTCTCTACCCCAGCCCGCTGCACTATCGCATTGTGCCGGAGTTGGTGTACGACCGGAACTGTACGGTGCTGTTCGGCACATCGACGTTCCTTGGGAATTACGCCCGTTTTGCCAATCCCTATGATTTTTACCGTCTGCGCTATGTGGTGGCAGGCGCAGAGAAATTGCAGGAGAGCACCCGCCAGCTCTGGCAGGACAAGTTCGGTTTGCGCATTCTCGAAGGGTATGGCGTAACGGAGTGCGCGCCGGTGGTATCGATCAATGTGCCGATGGCCGCCAAACCGGGTACTGTCGGGCGGATCCTGCCGGGGATGGATGCCCGCTTGCTGGCGGTGCCGGGCATTGAAGAGGGCGGTCGTCTGCAACTTAAAGGGCCTAATGTGATGACCGGCTACCTGCGGGTAGAAAACCCCGGTGTGCTGGAAACGCCCGCCGCGGAAAATATCCACGGTGAGCTGGAGCCAGGCTGGTATGACACGGGCGATATCGTGCGTTTTGATGAGCAAGGCTTTGTTCAGATTCAGGGGCGCGCGAAACGCTTTGCCAAAATCGCGGGTGAGATGGTGTCGCTGGAGACGGTGGAACAGCTGGCGCTGATGACCTCGCCTGACAAACTGCATGCTACGGTAATCAAAAGCGATGCCAGCAAAGGCGAGGCGCTGGTGATGTTTACCACCGATGATGCGCTGACGCGCGACAAACTGCTCCAGCAGGCGCGTGCGCATGGCATCCCGGAACTGGCCGTGCCGCGCGATATTCGTTTCCTGAAGCAACTTCCGCTGCTTGGTAGCGGCAAACCCGATTTCGTTACACTGAAAGGTATGGTTGAAGAGGATGAATCCACGCATGCGTGAGTCAGTAAGCACTAACACTTCGCTGTGGTCGCGGGGGATGATGGCGGTGATTGCCGCTCAGTTTCTCTCGGCGTTTGGCGATAACGCGCTGCTGTTTGCCACCCTGGCGCTGCTGAAAGCGGAGTTTTACCCTGACTGGAGCCAGCCGGTATTGCAGATGGTGTTTGTGGGCGCTTACAT
Organism: Kosakonia sp. WA-90; assembly: GCF_039871955.1. Taxonomy (NCBI): domain Bacteria; kingdom Pseudomonadati; phylum Pseudomonadota; class Gammaproteobacteria; order Enterobacterales; family Enterobacteriaceae; genus Kosakonia; species Kosakonia sp. WA-90. The sequence continues at coordinate 112,097 of NZ_JBDPLJ010000007.1, read as the reverse complement.
TCTTTTTGCTCCTTTTGTCGGTCAGGTCGCCGACAGCTATGCCAAAGGGCGAGTAATGATGGTGGCCAACGGGTTAAAACTGTTGGGCGCGGTGAGTATCTGTATCGGCGTGAACCCGTTTGTGGGATATCTGCTGGTGGGTATTGGCGCAGCGGCCTACTCCCCGGCGAAATACGGCATTCTGGGTGAAATTACCACTGGTGATAAGCTGGTGAAAGCCAATGGCCTGATGGAGTCTTCCACCATTGCGGCGATCCTGCTGGGTTCGGTGGCTGGTGGCGTGCTGGCCGACTGGCATGTGCTGGCGGCGCTGGGCGTGTGTGCGGTGGTATATGGCGCTGCTGTGGTCGCCAACCTGATGATCCCTAAACTGCCTGCTGCGCGGCCGGGGCAATCCTGGCGCTTTACGCCGATGACCCACAGCTTTTTCAGCGCCTGCAAAAGCCTGTGGCGCAACGGTGAGACGCGCTTTTCACTGGTGGGTACCAGTCTGTTTTGGGGGGCGGGCGTGACGCTGCGTTTTTTACTGGTGCTGTGGGTGCCGGTGGCGCTGGGCATTTCCGATAACGCCACGCCAACCTATCTGAATGCAATGGTGGCCGTGGGTATTGTGGCGGGAGCGGGCCTGGCGGCAAAACTGGTGACGCTGGATACCGTTGCCCGCTGTATGCCTGCCGGGATCCTGATTGGTGTGGCGGTGACGCTGTTTTCGTTACAACATGCATTACTGCCTGCGTATGGCGTTTTGCTGCTGATTGGTGCGCTGGGCGGCTTCTTCGTCGTGCCTTTAAATGCGCTATTGCAGGCAATCGGTAAAGCATCTGTGGGCGCGGGCAACGCCATCGCGGTGCAAAACCTCGGCGAAAATATGGCGATGTTGCTGATGCTGGGGCTCTATTCGCTGGCGGTAAAAGCGGGGGCGCCGGTGGTTGGCGTGGGCGTTGGCTTCGGGACGCTGTTTGCGTTGGCGATTGCGGCGCTGTGGATCTGGCAGCGCCGCCGTTAGCAGGTTACGGAGCGGGGTAGGTATACACCTGGTGCACCGCTTCAATTTCCGCCAGCACCGCTTCGCTGAGCTCCAGGTGCAGGCTCTCCACATTGGTCTTCAGTTGTTCCATCGTCGTTGCGCCCAGCAGGGTGCTGGCGACGAAGGGTTGACGGCGCACGAAAGCCAGCGCCATTTGCGCCGGATCGAGGTTATGCCGTTTAGCAATATCCACATAGGCCGCCACGGCTTTTTGCGCCTGCTCCCCACTGTAACGCGTGAAGCGGCTGAACAAGGTATTGCGCGCGCCTGCGGGTTTCGCGCCGTTGAGGTATTTGCCGGTCAACGTGCCAAACGCCAGGGAGGAGTAGGCCAGCAGCTCAACGCCTTCATACTGGCTCACTTCCGCCAGGCCCACTTCATAGCTGCGGTTTAGCAGGCTATACGGGTTTTGAATGGTCACAATGCGCGGCAGTTCATGTTTTTCTGCCAGGTGAAGATAACGCATCACGCCAAAGGCGGTCTCGTTTGAGACGCCGATATAACGGATTTTCCCGGCGCGTTGAAATTCGGTCAGCGCTTCCAACGTTTCCAACAGCGTGATGACCGGTGCGCTCTCTACCCAGCTATAACCCAGTTTGCCGAAGCAGTTGGTGGCGCGCTGCGGCCAGTGCACCTGGTACAGGTCGAGATAATCGGTTTGCAGACGCTTTAAACTCGCATCCAGCGCGCTGCGGATGTTTTTGCGATCCAGCGCCTGATTGGGGCGGATGCCGCTGTCATTGTTGCGGCTCGGGCCGCTGACTTTAGAGGCGATCACCAGTTTTTCGCGGTTGCCGCGTTTCGCCAGCCAGTTGCCGACGTAGGTTTCAGTCAGCCCTTGTGTTTCCGGGCGCGGCGGTACAGGGTACATCTCTGCGACATCAATCAGGTTAATGCCCTGACTGACGGCATAGTCGAGCTGTGCGTGGGCGTCGGCTTCGCTGTTTTGTTCACCAAACGTCATTGTGCCCAGCCCCAGGGTGCTGATTTCAAGCGAACTGTGGGGGATACGGTGATAGTGCATAGCCGGCTTCCTCAATCAAACAACGTCAGAGCTCCTGACAAAGGAATATAACCATGGCAGAGGGGAAGCGAAAGGGAAAGCGGAAATTCAAAAAAAGGCCAGCAGGTTACTGACCTTTATAGGGATTTCTTAGCGTTCGATAATCTGGGATATGTCATCACGGTTAATCTGCATTTTATTACCTTGCTGATCGTGATAGCTGACCAGCCCGGTTTCATCATCAATTTCCGGTTTACCTTGCGTCAGGATCATCCTGCCGTCTTTTGTCGCCATAACATAATCGCTGCTGCATCCGGAAACAGCAAAAGCCAGTCCCACTGCGGAAATCAGTACTGCCCATTTTTTCATCATCCTGCCCCTCTCACGGCCTGTCATACACAAGTCTAGTAATAACGTGCGATCGGGTGATGAAAAAGCGGGATTATCTGAAAAGAGAGGATGAGGAGAGAGGAACAGCGAAGAACGCTTCCTCCGAAGAGGAAGCGTGAACATTACAGCGGATTCTTCTTGTTACGCATCAGGTTGAGCGTTTCAACGGCGATGGAGAAGAACATTGCAAAGTAGATATAGCCTTTCGGCACATGTATAGAGACGCTTTCCAGGATCAGCGTAAAGCCAACAAGGATCAGAAACGACAATGCCAGCATTTTGACCGACGGATGGCGATCAACAAATTCGCCGATCGGCCGCGCAGCAAACATCATTACGCCAACGGCAATCACCACGGCGGCCATCATGATGAACAGATGATCCGACAGGCCCACGGCGGTGATCACGGAATCAAGGCTGAAAATGATATCCAGCAGCATGATTTGCACGATAGCGCCAAGGAAAGAGTGCACATTGGTTTTCAACCCTTCTTCTTCCCCCTCGATCGATTCGTGGATCTCTTTGCTTGCTTTCCAGATCAGGAACAAGCCGCCGAGAAAAAGAATCAAATCGCGGGCGGAAACGTTGTGATCAAACACGCTGAACAGTGGGTGCGTCAGCCTGGTCACCCAGGCAATAGACGCCAGCAGTAACAGGCGCATGATCATTGCCGCTGCAAGCCCAAGGCGACGTGCGTGATTACGTTGTGCAGTGGGAAGTTTGGCGACGACCAGAGAGAGGAAAATAATATTGTCGATCCCGAGAACGATCTCCAGCAGCGTCAATGTTCCGAGCGCCAGCCAGGCGTTGGGGTCGGTTATCCATGCAAATAACATTTAAGCAAAGTCCTGCCAAAAAAAAGAAGCGCTAATTATAAGCGTCAGCGTTGCTGTGGCAAAAATTTAATATCCGGAGAGTAAAAAATGACGAGCCAGCAGGGCACTGGTGAAGTTCTTTTTCAGATAAAAACCGCGGGGTAAGGTGAGGATCCGTTCGCCATGCTCGCCGATCGCTTCGGTGAGTGCTTTGCTGTTGGCCGCCTTCGGGCGTAACTGCATCACTTCGCCGTGACGCGCGGTAATACGGGTGACTCTCCCTAACACGATCAGGTCCATCAACTCTTCCCAGTCGAGACGTAACTGCCGTTCTTCGTCTTCGTTCGGGCTCCAGAGCAGGGGCGAGCCAACCCGGCGTTCTGCCACCGGTATTTCCCGCGATCCTTCGATAGGGATCCATAAGACACGCTTGAGTTTATGGCGAACGTGACTGGTTTCCCACACCACGCCACTGTTGCCGGTCAACGGCGCGACGCAAACAAACGTTGTTTCCAGCGGGCGTCCCTGACTGTCTACAGGGATCGTTTTCAATTCGACGCCCAACGCTGCAAAGTCCTGTTCCGGTTTGCTGCCTGCGCTTGCGCCTAACCACAGCTCGAGCAACACACCCGTCCACCCTTTATCTCGTTTGAGATCGCGGGGAACGGGCAACCCTGCCTTTGCCGCCAGTTCTCCCAGTGAGTAGCCTGCCAGGCGCTGCGCCTGAGCCAGCAACTGAGCTTCTGTTTCCGGAGGTGTTGTCAGTGGAGCTAACGCAGACATGCTAAAAACCTTTTGGTTAAAAAACAGACGGCAGTTTTGCACTGCATCTGTGCAGTTTACCTTTTTCCATGCTGGCTAAGCAATGCGATGATTTATAAGGTAATTTATTTTCATCGATCAGGCGTTGCGCAACAGTGTGATCGGTTTTCCAAATCTGGTCACTGACAATAAACAGGATCTTACACCCTGTTATCCACAGAAAAGTGGGATAACTGGGGAAAAGCCCCACTACTGTTTCAATTTACAGCCTTGACGTGCGACGAAAATCGAATTTCTGCACAAAATGTGCCTAACTTATTGGCATAATCTGTGGATAAAAACGGCTCTGTTCGATCTTTCATCAGCGACAGGATCCGAAGAGTGATGATCATCACACTACGTCCGAGGAAAAGGTTGATAAACACTTTAACTCAATGAATTACTGTATTTTATTTTTACAGGTCAATCACGAGTTATTCAGACTGTTCCGGGTTTTCCCTGGGTAATTCCACACTTCTTCACAACTCTATCCACAGAAAAGGTGAATAAAACCCGTTGGCGGAGGCGAGCGCTGTTTATAACTCTGACGATAACTGTGAGTTATTCAATTGTTATCCGTCCGTGTCCCTGTAATAGAGTGGTTTACCGTTATGCACGAGTGTGAAACAATCGCTTCATTCAGATTTATTTTGAGGTAGTCCGGTGATTGATGACGATGGCTACCGCCCAAATGTTGGAATCGTAATCTGTAACCGCCAGGGCCAGGTGATGTGGGCCAGGCGCTTTGGACAACATTCATGGCAATTCCCCCAGGGGGGGATCAACCCTGGAGAATCCCCGGAACAGGCAATGTACCGGGAACTGTTCGAGGAAGTGGGCTTAAGTCGTAAAGATGTTCGTATCCTTGCTTCTACCCGTAACTGGTTGCGTTACAAGTTGCCGAAACGTTTGGTGCGTTGGGACACAAAGCCGGTATGTATCGGCCAGAAACAAAAGTGGTTTCTTCTGCAATTGGTCGGTAACGATGCCGACATCAATATGCAAGCCAGTAGTACGCCTGAATTTGATGGCTGGCGCTGGGTAAGCTATTGGTATCCTGTTCGTCAGGTAGTGTCGTTTAAACGCGACGTCTACCGGCGGGTGATGAAAGAATTCGCAAGCGCGGTCATGCTGCTTCAGGAAACGCCTCCTAAGCCGCAGAATGCGCCTGCATGGCGACGTAAACGAGGTTAAGCCACCCACATCATGCTCACCCGACTGCGAGAAATAGTTGAGAAAGTCGCCAGCGCGCCGCGCCTTAACGAAGCGCTGGAAATACTGGTTACCGACGTTTGCCTGGCGATGGAAACCGAGGTGTGCTCGGTCTATCTCGCAGATCACGACAGACGTTGCTTTTACCTGATGGCGACGCGCGGTTTGAAAAAACCGCGTGGTCGTACTGTCACACTCGCATTTGATCAAGGGATTGTCGGTCTGGTCGGCAGGCTGGCGGAACCTATCAACCTTGCCGATGCGCAGAAACACCCCAGCTTTAAATATATTCCCGCTGTGAAAGAGGAGCGTTTTCGCGCCTTTCTTGGTGTACCTATTATTCAGCGCCGTCAGTTGCTTGGTGTACTGGTGGTTCAGCAGCGTGAGCTGCGCCAGTACGATGAAAGTGAAGAGTCCTTTCTGGTGACGCTCGCCACGCAGGTGGCGGCAATTCTCTCCCAGTCCCAATTAAACGCGTTGTTTGGTCAATATCGCCAGACGCGCATTCGTGCGCTCCCTGCCTCTCCTGGTGTGGCAATCGCCGAAGGGTGGGTGGATGAAACGTTGCCGCTGATGGAGCAGGTCTATCAGGCCTCAACGCTGGACACTACCCTTGAAAGGGAAAGGCTGACTGCTGCGCTTGAAGAAGCCGCTAACGAGTTCCGTCGTTATAGCAAACGTTTCTCCGCTGGTGCGCAGAAAGAAACGGCGGCGATTTTCGACCTCTACTCGCACTTGCTTTCCGATGCGCGTCTGCGCCGCGAACTGTTTGAGGAAGTCGACCGGGGCGTGGTCGCAGAGTGGGCGGTGAAAACGGTGATTGAACGTTTCGCTGAGCAGTTTGCTGCACTTACCGACGGCTACCTGAAAGAGCGCTCGGGAGATTTACGCACCCTGGGGCAGCGGCTGCTGTTCCATCTTGATGATTCAATTTCCGGGCCGAATAGCTGGCCGGAACGCTTCATTCTTGTGGCGGATGAACTGTCCGCTACGACGCTTGCTGAGTTGCCGCACGACCGGCTTGTCGGGGTGGTAGTGCGCGATGGCGCTGCCAACTCACATGCGGCGATCATGGTGCGCGCGCTGGGCATTCCGACGGTCATGGGGGCCGATATTCAGCCTTCGTTGCTGCAACGTCGCACGCTGGTGGTGGATGGCTACCGTGGTGAATTGCTGGTGGATCCTGAACCGGTACTGTTGCAGGAATATCAGCGGCTTATCACGGAAGAGAACGAATTAAGCCGTCTGGCCGAAGATGATGTGAACCTTGCCGCCCAGCTAAAAAGCGGCGAGCGGGTAAAAGTGATGCTCAATGCGGGGTTAAGCCCGGAGCATGAAGAGAAGCTCGGTAGCCGCATCGACGGTATCGGGCTGTATCGCACCGAAATACCGTTTATGCTGCAAAGCGGTTTTCCTTCGGAAGAGGAGCAGGTGGCGCAATACCAGGGCATGTTGCAGATGTTCAACGATAAGCCCGTTACGTTGCGTACACTGGATATTGGTGCCGACAAACAACTTCCTTACATGCCGATCAGCGAAGAGAACCCGTGTCTGGGCTGGCGCGGCATCCGTATTACGCTCGACCAACCGGAAATTTTCCTGGTGCAGGTGCGGGCGATGTTGCGTGCCAATGCGGCAACCGGCAACCTCAGTATTCTGCTACCAATGGTTACCAGTATTGACGAAGTGGATGAAGCAAGGCGGTTGATTGAGCGCGCGGGGCGCGAAGTGGAAGAGATGATCGGCTACGCCATTCCCAAACCGCGTATTGGCGTGATGCTTGAAGTCCCGTCGATGGTATTTATGTTGTCTCACCTGGCGACCCGCGTCGATTTTATCTCGGTGGGGACGAACGATCTGACGCAGTACATTCTGGCTGTCGATCGCAACAATACCCGCGTGGCGAATATGTACGACAGCCTGCACCCGGCGGTGCTGCGTGCGCTGGCGATGGTGGCAGATGAGGCTGAACGTTTAGGTATTGATATCCGCTTGTGCGGTGAAATGGCTGGCGATCCCATGTGTGTTGCGGTGCTGATTGGCCTGGGGTATCGCCATTTGTCGATGAACGGGCGCTCTGTGGCGCGTATCAAATACCTGCTGCGCCGCATCGATTGTGAAGAGGCGCAGACGCTGGCAAGGCGTGCTCTGGAGGCGCAACTGGCGACAGAAGTCCGCCATCAGATTGCGGCCTTTATGGAGCGACGCGGCCTGGGCGGGTTGATTCGCGGCGGTATTTAATCACCTGATTGTTAATTAGGTGTGGCCCGAATAAGCGTTAGCGTTATGCGGCGGTGGAGGCGCTGCCAGGCAGTGCTCTGCTGGCAGGCCTTATACATATCTTTTACACTTCACCGCCACCCGCGCCTTCGCCTTATGTTATGATTCGCAGCTTTGGAGCGGCCGCCGGTTGCGGTCTCGCGTGTGAACCGCTGGGCTTTTCGGGCGGAATAACAACAAGTTGTGGTGACACATGAACAGTGGCTATCTGCATTTTCCGGACTTTGATCCGGTGATTTTTTCCATTGGGCCGGTTTCCCTCCACTGGTACGGCTTGATGTATCTGGTGGGCTTCGTTTTTGCTATGTGGCTGGCTACGCGCAGGGCAAACCGTCCGGGCAGTGGCTGGACGAAAAACGAAGTTGAGAACCTGCTCTACGCGGGTTTTCTTGGCGTATTCCTCGGTGGCCGTCTCGGCTATGTTCTGTTCTACAATTTCCCGCTGTTCCTTAACGATCCGCTTTACCTTTTCCGCGTATGGGATGGGGGCATGTCCTTCCACGGTGGTTTGATTGGCGTGATCGTGGTGATGATTATTTTTGCCAAACGTTCCGGGCGTACGTTCTTCCAGGTCTCTGACTTTATTGCGCCGCTGATCCCCTTCGGTCTGGGCGCGGGTCGCTTAGGCAACTTTATTAATGGTGAGCTATGGGGCCGCGTTGATCCGAGTTTCCCTTTCACCATGCTATTCCCCGGTTCGCGCACGGAAGACATGGCGCTGCTGCCGTCACATCCCGAATGGCAATCCATCTTTGATACCTACGGTATGTTGCCGCGCCATATGTCGCAGTTGTACGAACTGGCGCTGGAAGGCATCGTGCTGTTTATTATCCTCAACCTGTTTATCCGTAAACCTCGCCCGACCGGCTCAGTCTCCGGCCTGTTCCTGATTGGCTATGGTGCGTTCCGTATTATCGTTGAGTTCTTCCGCCAGCCGGATGCGCAATTTACCGGTGCATGGGTACAATACATCAGCATGGGGCAGATCCTGTCCATTCCGATGATCGTCGCGGGCCTCATTATGATGATTTGGGCTTACCGTCGTCCGCAGCAACAAGTTTCCTGAGGAACCATGAAACAGTATTTAGAATTGATGCAAAAGGTGCTGAATGAAGGCACCCCGAAAAACGACCGCACCGGGACAGGCACGTTGTCTATTTTTGGCCATCAGATGCGCTTTAACCTGCAGGATGGCTTCCCGCTGGTGACCACCAAGCGCTGCCATTTGCGTTCAATTATTCATGAGCTGCTGTGGTTTCTGCAGGGTGATACCAATATTGCCTATTTACATGAAAACAATGTCTCCATCTGGGACGAGTGGGCTGATGAGCAGGGCAATCTTGGCCCGGTATATGGCAAACAGTGGCGCGCATGGCCAACGCCAGATGGTCGCCATATTGACCAGATCACCACTGTCCTCAATCAACTGAAAAACGACCCGGACTCGCGCCGCATTATCGTTTCCGCGTGGAACGTCGGCGAACTGGATAAAATGGCGCTGGCCCCATGCCACGCTTTCTTCCAGTTCTATGTGGCAGGTGGCAAGCTCTCCTGTCAGCTCTATCAGCGCTCCTGCGACATTTTCCTCGGCCTGCCGTTCAATATCGCCAGCTATGCGCTTCTGGTGCATATGATGGCTCAGCAGTGCGACCTGGAGCCGGGGGATTTTGTCTGGACCGGTGGCGATACCCACTTGTACAGTAACCATCTGGAACAGACCCGGCTGCAACTGAGCCGTGAACCTCGCGCTTTGCCGAAACTGGTTATCAAACGTAAGCCCGCATCGCTGTTCGATTACCGCTTCGACGATTTCGAGATTGAAGGCTACGATCCCCATCCCGGGATCAAAGCGCCGGTCGCTATCTGATCGTATTCAACATGACACAACCGGTGCGGTGATGCGCCGGTTTTTTTTGCCCAAAAACTGCATGTTCGGTGTCGCTTCCGGCTAATTTGCAACGCCTTGCAACAACGAATCTTTCCTTCGTAGCACCTCGTAAAAGCCATTTTCCTTGCTCGCAACCTGGTCTCGTGCATCGCAGACTTTCGCCATGAAACGTGAACATGGCTTTACCCTGATGGAAACCCTTGTGGCGATAGGGCTGATCGTTATCCTCTGCGGAACGGGGCTCTCCGGTTGGCAGCGCTGGCAGGCACAGCAACGATTGTGGCAAACCGCATTGCAGGCGCGTCATTTTCTGGAACGCTTGCGCGATGATGCGAACGGACTAAACCGCTCGCAGCGCGTTTATGGCGTGCATGAAGGGGGACGCTGGTGTCTGGCAAACACACCCGTACAGACCTGCGAGGCCGCAGGGTCTTTTGTGTTGACCCCTGACTGGCCGGAAGTAGCCTTAGTGGAGGTCACGCCTTCATTGGGTTTTTATGGTCTGCGCAATAGCGCGTGGCCGGGGCATATTCACCTGCGCAGTCACGCCGGGGAGTGGCGAATTGTGATATCCGCCTGGGGAAGGATCAGAATGTGCCAACAAGCCGTGGAGTCACTATGTTAAGCCGGACACGAGGATTTTCTTTGCTGGAGACATTGCTGGCGATGGCGATAAGCAGCGTGCTACTGCTCGCTTCGGCGCGTTTTTTACCGGCGTTGCAAACGGGCGTGCTACAGCACTACCGCATGCAAGCGGCTGAGAATGAACTGTGGCTGCGTACGTGGACTGTGGCGAAACATCTGCAACGCGCAGGATATTGCAACGGGCATTGTAGCGGTGAACCACTGTTGATTCGCAATGCCGGGGAGTGTGTGATTGTGCAATGGGATGCGAACAGTAATGGACGCTGGGAGCCGTCAGGGCATAGCGAATCGGAGCAGACCGGGTTTCGTCTGCAAAAAGGCGCACTGGAAACGCTACGTGGCGCAACCACTTGTACAGGACGCGGTTGGGAAAAGACCACCGATCCGGCTCAGATGACGGTACAGCGATTTAACGTCGCGCTACGTCGTACAGCGGGTTTTGCTCCCATCATCACAGTGACGCTGGCGGCGCGTGTGTCCGGACAACACGGGCGAGAGATGGTCGCTGCTCTCGACGTGATGGGGTACAACTTATGAACCGTCAACGAGGGATGTCATCGTTGGCGCTGGTCCTGTTATTACTGTTGCTGGGTAGCCTGATGCTAAATGGCCTGAACCAACAGTTAACCAGTCATATCTGGCAGGTCAACCATGAAAGCAAAATGTTGCGCCGCCTTGCACAGAGCCATTCGGCAATGGAATGGGCGCGGGTTCAACCCTGGACAACGACGCCTGCGTTGCAGTGTTTCGGGCAGGTTGAGCGGCAATGGCGAGCTTGTTTGCGTATTTTTGCTGATGAGACAGCATTATTGATTGCGGCGTATGACGAGGTGCAATTGTGGCGACGCGGGCAGGTGAGCCAGCAACGCGTGATTTTTTCGCCACATGGCTGGAGTGATTTTTGCCCGTTAAAGGAGTCTGCGCAATGCCAGCTCCCGTAAATAAGCAGGCAGGCTTTAGCCTGACGGAAGTGCTGCTGTCCATGGTATTAATGGTGATGGTGGTCACCGCCCTTGGCGGTTATCATCGTGCTCTGGCGTCGGGCTTTGCCAGCGCCAGTCAGTGGCGGCAGCTATGGCGTTGCGCGTGGCAGCAGGCGCAACCAACACCGCCGCCGTTGCCTCCTGGTTGGCGGGTCCAGCGACTGCAGACAACGGCAGAGGGATGTGTCAGCATCCAGGTTACCGTCATCTCGCCAGGGGGCAGGCAGGGACAAATGACACGGTTATTTTGCCCACTTAGTCAGTAGTCAGGAGCGTTTATGTTAAGGGTTTATCACTCCAATCGTCTGGATGTGCTGGAAGCATTGATGGAGTTTATTGTTGAGCGCGATCCGCTTGACGATCCCTTTGAGCCTGAGGTCGTCCTGGTGCAGAGCACCGGTATGGCGCAATGGCTGCAAATGACGCTGGCGCAGAAATTTGGCATTGCCGCCAATATCACGTTTCCTCTTCCGGCGAGCTTTATCTGGGACATGTTTGTCAGTGTGCTGGACGATATTCCGAAAGAGAGTGCGTTTAACAAACAAAGTATGAGCTGGAAACTGATGTCGCTGCTGCCAGGCATGTTGCAGCGCGAAGAGTTCGCGATGCTGCATCATTACCTGAGTGACGATGATGATAAGCGAAAGCTCTTTCAGCTCTCTTCCCGTGTGGCGGATCTCTATGACCAATACCTTGTTTACCGCCCGGAGTGGCTAACTCGCTGGGAGGCGGGGCAGAGCGTAGATGGTCTGGATGAGGCGCAACGCTGGCAAGCACCGTTATGGCGTGCGTTGGTGGAGCACACTGCCGCTCTCGGTCAGCCACACTGGCATCGCGCTAATCTGTATCAACGTTTTATCGATAAACTCGAATCAGCCCAGGCGCGTCCCGCAGGACTTCCCTCCCGGGTTTTTATTTGTGGGATTTCCGCTCTGCCGCCGGTTTACCTGCAAGCATTACAGGCATTGGGTAAGCATATCGATGTTCACCTGCTATTCACTAACCCTTGTCGCTACTACTGGGGCGACATCAAAGATCCCGCATTTTTGGCGAAACTTATCACCCGCCAGCGTCGACATCACCGGGAAGCCCGGCAGTTTCCGCTGTTTCGGGATTCGCAAACTGCCGGCAGTTTATTCAACGACGAGGGAGAACAGGATGTCAGTAACCCGCTGCTTGGCTCATGGGGCAAACTGGGTCGTGACAATATCTTTTTGTTGGCGGGAATGGAACGCTACGAGGAACTGGATGCGTTTGTCGATATAACGCCTGGTACACTGCTACAAAATATTAAATACGACATTCTTGAATTAAAAAACGCCGCTGTAGCCGGGGTGACCGCAGAAGAGTTTTCCCGCAGCGATAAAAAACGCAGGCTACAACCGGGCGATCGTAGCGTTACGGTACATGTCTGTCACAGCCCACAGCGGGAAGTTGAGATCTTGCACGATCGTTTACTGGCGATGCTGGACGCCGATCCCGATCTGACCCCGCGCGATATCGTGGTGATGGTGGCGGATATTGATAGCTACAGTCCTTATATTCAGTCGGTGTTTGGCAGCGCCAGCGGTGAACGCTATGTGCCTTATGCCATTTCCGACCGTCGCGCCCGCCAGGCGCACCCGGCGTTGCAGGCGTTTATTAGCCTGCTGTCGTTGCCAGACAGCCGTTTCGTGTCAGAAGATGTGCTGGCGTTGTTGGATGTGCCGGTACTGGCTGCACGTTTCAACATCAACGAAGAGGGGCTGCGCTATTTGCGCCTGTGGGTAAACGAGTCGGGCATTCGCTGGGGGATGGATGACGATAATGTGCGCGAACTGGCGTTGCCGCCAACCGGTCAGCACACCTGGCAGTTTGGTCTCACGCGTATGCTTCTGGGTTACGCCATGGAGAGTCGTCAAGGCGAGTGGCAGTCTGTTCTGCCTTACGATGAATCCAGCGGGCTGATCGCAGAACTGGTGGGTCACCTGGCGTCACTGCTGATGCAACTGAATATCTGGCGCCGTGGGCTTGCGCAGGAACGCCCGCTGGAGGAGTGGTTGCCGGTTTGCCGTGAAATGCTGAACGATTTTTTCTTGCCGGATCCGGACACCGAAGCGGCGCTTGCGCTGATCGAACAGCAGTGGCAGGAGATCATCGCCAAGGGCGTGGGAGCAAACTACGGTGAAGCAATCCCCCTTTCTTTGTTGCGTGATGAACTGGCGCAGCGCCTGGATCAGGAGCGTATCAGTCAGCGTTTTCTTGCAGGACCAGTTAATATCTGCACTCTGATGCCGATGCGTTCGATCCCTTTTAAGGTGGTCTGCTTACTGGGGATGAACGATGGCGTTTATCCGCGAACGCTGCCGCCGCTGGGGTTTGATTTAATGAGTCAGAAACCCCAGCGTGGCGATCGTAGTCGTCGTGATGATGACCGCTATCTGTTCCTTGAAGCGCTGATTTCCGCACAACAGCAGCTCTATATCAGCTATATCGGTCGTGCCATTCAGGATAACAAAGAACGTTTCCCTTCGGTGCTGGTGCAGGAACTGGTGGACTACATCGGTCAAAGTCACTATCTGCCCGGTGATGAGGCCGCGAACTGCGATGAGAGTGAAGCGCGGGTGAAGGCGCATATCACTCATCTGCATACCCGTATGCCGTTCGACCCCGCGAATTATGTTGCTGATGAGTGGCAGAGCTATGCACGCGACTGGTTGCCGGCCGCAAACCAGCAGGGCGAAACACATCCTGCTTTTATTCAGCCGCTGGCACCACTACCGCTGCAGACGCTGGCCTTTGACCAGCTTCAGCGTTTCTGGGCGCACCCGGTACGCGCCTTTTTCCAGATGCGGTTACAGGTTAACTTCCGCCCGGAAGAGAGTGAAATTCCGGATGCGGAACCTTTTGTGCTGGATGGGCTAAGTCGTTATCAACTGAATAATGAACTGCTTAACGCGCTGGTTGAACAGCAGGATGCGGAAAAATTGTTCCGGCGTTACCGGGCAGCGGGTGCACTGCCTTATGGCGCCTTTGGCGAGATCTTCTGGGAGACGCAATGCCAGGAGATGCAGGCACTGGCCAGCCGTGTCAGCGAGTTGCGCCAGCCTGCCGATAGCCTCGAAATCGACTTACATTGTGCCGGTGTACATTTAACCGGCTGGTTGCCGCGCGTACAGGCAGATGGCCTGCTACGCTGGCGGCCCTCGCTATTGAGCGTTTCTCAAGGGGTGCAACTTTGGCTGGAGCATCTTGTCTACTGTGCCAGCGGGGGAACCGGCGAGAGCCGACTGTTTGTGCGCAAAGATGGCGAGTGGCGCTTCCCGCCCCTGGAGCCTGACCATGCAATGCATTATCTGGCCCTGATGATTGACGGATACCGGGAAGGCATGGCAAAACCGTTATTACTGCTGCCGGAAAGCGGCGGTGCATGGATAAAAGTCTGTTATGACGCGGCAAATGATGCCATGGTAATGGATGACGAAACGTTACAAAAAGCGCAGGGCAAATTTCTGCAGGCGTACGAAGGCAATATGATGGTTCGCGGCGAAGGCGATGATCTCTGGTATCAGCGTCTGTGGCGCACCCTTGAACCTGAATATTATGCAGAAATCACTGAACAGGCGCAGCGTTTCCTGTTACCGCTTTATCGGCATAATCAGTCTGGTTGATTGTATAAAAATTGCGCAACATGAAGGCTTCTATTATTATGCGCGACGATCACGGACTGATATAACAAGAGTGCTGGCACAGTCAGCACATGTTTTACCCGGCGATATCCGCAGCTCCTGGTATCTCCGGGATCGTTAATGATGAGGTTCGTGAATGCCCTGCAGCACCTGGTTAAAAGCTTTCGTACTGTTTTTTGCCCTCTGGGCGCCATTCAGTCAGGCAGATAATGGTTGGCAACCTGTTCAGGAAACTATCCGTAAGAGCGACAAAGATACCCGACAGTATCAGGCCATTCGCCTTGATAACGGTATGGTCGTGTTGCTGGTGTCCGATCCTCAGGCGGTGAAGTCGCTCTCTGCCCTGGTCGTGCCGGTGGGTTCGCTGGAAGATCCCGATACCCATCCTGGTCTTGCTCACTATCTTGAGCATATGACGCTGATGGGGTCGAAAAAATACCCGCAGCCGGACAGTCTCGCCGAATTCCTCAAATTGCACGGCGGCAGTCATAACGCCAGTACGGCTCCTTATCGCACGGCGTACTACCTGGAAGTGGAAAATAATGCGCTGGAAGGTGCCGTTGACCGTCTGGCGGATGCCATTGCCGAACCGATGCTGGACAAAAAATACGCGGAGCGCGAGCGTAATGCCGTGAATGCCGAACTGACGATGGCGCGTACCCGCGACGGGATGCGGATGGCGCAGGTGAGCGCAGAAACCATCAACCCGGCTCACCCGGGAGCCCGCTTCTCTGGCGGCAACCTTGAAACCCTCAGTGACAAACCCGGCAGCCCCGTACATGATGCGCTGCTGGCGTTTCGCGATAAATACTACTCTGCCAATCTGATGAAGGCCGTGGTCTACAGTAATCGTCCGCTGGCGGATCTGGCGAAGATCGCCGTAGAAACCTACGGTCGCGTGCCGAATAAAAATATCAGTAAGCCGGAGATTTCCACGCCGGTGGTGACCGATGCGCAAAAAGGGATCATCATCCATTATGTCCCGGCGGTGCCGCGCAAAGTTGTGCGCGTCGAGTTCCGTATTGATAACAACACCGCTGCGTTTCGCAGCAAAACGGATGAACTGATCACGTATCTTATCGGCAACCGCAGTCCAGGGACGCTCTCTGACTGGTTGCAGAGCCAGGGGCTGGTGGAAAGCATTCGCGGTGATTCTGACCCGGTGGTCAACGGTAACAGTGGCGTGCTGGCCATTTCCGCCACACTCACTGACAAAGGGCAGGCAAACCGCGATCAGGTGGTGGCGGCGATCTTCAGTTACTTACAACTGCTGCGTGATAAAGGCGTGGATAAGCGCTATTTCGACGAGCTGTCCCATATTCTGGATCTTGATTTTCGCTACCCGTCCATTACCCGCGATATGGATTATGTTGAGTGGCTGGCGGACACCATGATCCGTGTCCCGGTCGCGCACACCCTTGATTCGGTGAATATTGCTGACCAGTTCGATGCGAAAGCGGTGCAGGCGCGCCTTGATGAAATGACGCCGCAAAACGCCCGCATCTGGTACATCAGCCCGGACGAACCCCACGATAAGACCGCCTATTTCGTTGAGGCGCCCTATCAGGTGAATAAAATCACCCCGCAAACCTTCGCTGACTGGCAACAACGTGCCAGTGCGATAGCGTTGAAATTTCCGGAGCTGAATCCCTATATTCCCGATGACTTCTCGTTGATCAAACCTGAGAAGCAGTATGCGCATCCGGAACTGATTGTCGATGAGCCCACGTTACGCGTGGTGTATATGCCAAGCCATTATTTCGCCAGCGAACCGAAGGCTGATGTCAGCGTCGTGCTGCGCAACCCGCAAGCCATGGATAGCGCGAAAAATCAGGTGCTGTTTGCACTCAATGACTACCTGGCCGGGCTGGCTCTCGATCAGCTCAGTAATCAGGCGTCGGTCGGCGGTATTAGTTTCTCCACCAATGCTAACAACGGGTTGATGCTGAATGCCAATGGCTACACGCAACGTTTACCTCAGCTCTTCCAGGCGCTGTTAACGGGGTATTTCAGCTATACGCCGACGGAAGAACAACTGGCACAGGCGAAATCCTGGTACACGCAGATGATGGATTCGGCAGAGAAGGGCAAAGCCTTCGATCTGGCGATTATGCCGGTCCAGATGCTCTCACAGGTGCCCTATTTTCAGCGTGAAACCCGTCGTGACCTGCTGCCTTCCATTACCCTGCAGGACATTCTGAACTACCGCGAAACGTTGAAAACCAACGCACGTCCTGAGTTCCTGGTCATCGGTAATCTCGGCGAGCAGCAGGCGAAAGATCTGGCTCATAACGTGCAGAAACAGCTCGGCGCAAAAGGCACGGAATGGTGTCGTAATAAAGACGTGCTGGTGGATAAACAGCAGAATGTAAGCTTTGAAAAAGCGGGTAACAGCACTGACTCCGCACTCGCGGCTGTATTTGTTCCTCCTGGTTTCGATGAATACAGCAGTTCTGCATATAGCACGATGCTGGGGCAGATTGTCCAGCCGTGGTTCTATAACCAACTGCGTACTGAAGAACAACTGGGTTATGCGGTTTTCGCCTTCCCGATGAGTGTTGGCCGCCAGTGGGGAATGGGTTTCCTGCTGCAAAGCAACGGTAAACAGCCTGCGTATCTCTGGGATCGCTATAAGGCATTCTTCCCGACGGCGGAAACGCGGCTGCGCGCCATGAAGCCGGAAGAGTTCGCGCAAATTCAGCAGGGTGTGATTGCGCAAATTGAACAAGCGCCGCAGACGTTAGGTGAAGAGGCTTCCAAACTGAGCAAAGATTTCGATCGCGGTAATATGCGTTTCGATTCACGTGATAAAGTAGTGGCCCAGATAAAACAGCTGACGCCGCAAAAACTTGCCGACTTCTTCCATCAGGCGGTGGTTGAGCCGCAAGGTATGGCGATTTTGTCGCAGATCTCCGGTAGCCAGAGCGGGAAAGTCGAATACGCCCGACCGCAGGGCTGGAAGGTCTGGGACAGCGTCAGCGCGTTGCAGCAATCCTTACCCATGATGGTCGAGAAAGATGAATGAAGCCACCGCTGAGCCCCTTGATCCCCTGCGCTTGCCGCTTACTGGCGAGCGCCTGATTGAAGCCTCGGCGGGAACCGGTAAAACCTTCACCATTGCCGCGCTTTACCTGCGGCTGTTATTAGGGCTGGGCGGCAGTGCCGCCTTCCCGCGTCCGCTTAGCGTTGAAGAACTGCTGGTGGTGACATTCACCGAAGCGGCCACAGAAGAGCTGCGTGGCCGCATTCGCAGCAATATTCACGAGCTGCGCATTGCCTGCCTGCGGGAATCCACCGACAACCCTCTGTATGCCCGTTTGCTGGATGAGATCGACGATAAACAGCAGGCGGCGCAATGGCTGCTACTGGCTGAACGCCAGATGGACGAAGCGGCTGTCTTCACTATCCATGGTTTTTGCCAGCGGATGCTGAGCTTGAATGCTTTTGAATCCGGCATGTTGTTTGAGCAGCAACTGGTGGAAGACGAGTCACTGTTGCGCTATCAGGCCTGTGCGGATTTTTGGCGACGCCATTGCTACCCGTTGCCGCGCGACATTGCCCAGGCAATCCACGCGGTGTGGCAAGGCCCTCAGGACCTGCTGAAGTCGATTGATCGTTATCTGCAAGGCGAAGCACCGCAAATCAAAGTTCTGCCAGCTGCAGATGAAACGCTGGCCTCTCGCCATCAGAAAATCATTGCGCAAATCGAAGCCGTAAAGCGCCAGTGGAATGCCGCGTTGGATGAGCTGGATCCGCTGCTCGAAAACTCCGGCATCGACAGGCGTAAGTTCAACCGTGGCAACCAGGCGAAATGGACAGAGAAGATCACCGCCTGGGCGCAGGAAGAGACAACAAGTTATCTGCTACCGGACGCACTGGAAAAGTTTGCCCAGTCGTTTCTGGCCCAGCGTACCAAAGCCGGTGGCGTGGTGCCGGAGCATGCTCTGTTTGTCGCCATCGACGATCTCCTGGCACAGCCTCTGACGCTTAACGATTTGGTGCTGATCTCCGCTATGCGTGAAATTCGTGAAACGGTAGCCAAAGAGAAGCGCCGTCGCGGCGAGTTGGGTTTTGACGATATGCTGAGTCGGCTGGATAGCGCGCTGCAAAGCCCGAACGGTGAAGCGCTGGCCGCTGCTATTCGCAACCGCTTCCCGGTGGCGATGATTGATGAATTCCAGGATACCGACCCGCAACAGTATCGTATTTTCAGCCGTATCTGGCTGGGGCAACCAGCGTGTGGTTTGCTGCTGATTGGCGATCCGAAACAGGCGATTTACGCATTTCGCGGGGCGGATATTTTCACCTATATGAAAGCGCGGGACGAAGTGAGCGCCCGCTATACGCTGGATACTAACTGGCGCTCGGCGCCGGGGATGGTAGCCAGCGTTAACCGGCTGTTCAGCCAGATGGATGATGCTTTTATGTTCCGGCAGATCCCCTTTTTGCCGGTCAAATCCGCCGCTAAAAATGCGTCTCTGCGTTTTACGCTTCGGGGCGAAACGCAGCCCGCGATGAAGCTGTGGCTGATGGAGGGTGACGGCGTCGGCGTTGGGGATTACCAAAGCTTTATGGCGCAACTGTGCGCAACGCAGATCCGTGACTGGTTAAGCGCCGGACAGCAGGGGGAGGCGCTGTTGCAGCAAGGGGAAAAAGCCCGTCCGGTCAAAGCCTCGGATATTACAGTGTTGGTGCGCAGCCGCCACGAAGCGTCATTGATCCGCGATGCGCTAACGCTGCTGAATATTCCTTCTGTTTACCTTTCCAACCGCGACAGCGTGTTTGAAACACCTGAAGCACAGGAGCTGTTGTGGCTGTTGCAGGCGGTGTTGGCGCCGGAGCGTGAAAGTACGCTCCGCAGCGCGCTGGCAACATCGATGCTGGGACTGACGGCGCAGGACATTGAAGCGCTGAATCTCGATGAGCTGGCGTGGGATGCGGTAGTGGAAGAGTTTTCCCGCTATCGGGAGCTGTGGCAAAAACGGGGTGTCATGCCGATGCTACGCACCCTGATGAGCGCACGCCATATCGCGGAAAACTTGCTGGCGACGCCAGGCGGCGAGCGCCGTTTGACCGACATTTTGCACATGAGTGAACTGCTACAGGAAGCGGGGACGCAACTGGAGAGTGAGCACGCGCTTACGCGCTGGTTAACGCAACGCATAGCCGAGCCAAACACCAACGCCGCCAGCGAGCAACTCCGTCTGGAGAGCGATAAACATCTGGTGCAAATTGTCACGATCCATAAATCGAAAGGCCTGGAATATTCCCTGGTATGGCTGCCATTTATTGCGAATTTCCGTGTGCAGGATCAGGGGTTTTATCACGATCGCGACGCTTTTCAGGCTGTGCTTGACCTTAGCCATGCTGATGACAGCGTTGCGCTGGCGGAGGAGGAACGGCTGGCGGAAGATCTGCGGTTACTGTATGTCGCACTGACGCGTTCCATATGGCATTGCAGCCTAGGCATTGCGCCGCTGTTCCGTCGGCGTGGCGAGAAAGCCGGGGCGTCGGATTTCCACTTAAGCGCGCTTGGCCGGTTACTGCAAAAAGGCGAGGCGCTGGATGCCACCGCCCTGCAAAACGCATTGCAGCAACTGTGCAATGACGATATTGCCGTCTGTGTGCCGCAAACGCCGGACGGTGAACCCTGGCAGATGCCGCAGGTGCGACCACCCGCATTGAGTGCGCGTGACATGCAGCGGCGTATTGCCGATGACTGGCGCGTCACCAGCTACTCCGGGTTACAGCAGCGTGCTCACGGCATCGCTCTGGATTTACTGCCGCGTCTGGATATGGATGCAGCCGGAGAGCGGGAGCCACAAGCAGAGCCGATGTTAACACCGCACCAGTTTCCTCGTGGCGCTTCGCCGGGAACGTTTTTGCACAGTCTGTTTGAAGAGATGGATTTTACCCAACCGGTTTCTGCGCCGTGGGTAACGGAAAAATTGCTTACGGGCGGCTATGAAGAGCACTGGCAACCGGTATTCAGCGACTGGCTGGAGACGGTATTGCGCGCGCCGTTGGCACAGTCCGGCGTGTGTCTGCGCCAGTTGAGCGGCAAAGATAAACAGGTGGAGATGGAGTTTTATCTCCCCATCAGCGAGACATTAACCGCGCCTGCACTGGATGCATTGATACGCCGCTACGACCCGCTATCGGCAGGCTGCCCGCCGCTTGATTTTCGCGATGTTCGCGGCATGCTGAAAGGCTTTATCGACCTGGTGTTTCGCCATAACGGGCGCTACTACCTGCTGGATTATAAATCTAACTGGCTGGGTGAGAGCGCAGAGGCCTACACGCAAGAGGCGATGGCGGCGGCGATGCAGTCGCATCGTTACGATTTGCAATACCAGCTCTATACGCTCGCACTGCACCGTTATTTGCGCCATCGCATTCCAGGGTATGACTATGAACGCCATTTCGGCGGCGTGATTTATCTCTTTTTACGCGGTGTGGAAGCCCAAAACCCGCAGCAGGGCATTTTTGCTACCCGTCCTGATGGCGCGCTGATTGCGCAAATGGATGCGTTATTTGCCGGGCTGGAGCAGGAGATGACGCCATGAGCATGACGACCTTATTACGTGAAGCGGCGCAGCAGAAGTTGCTGCGTCCGTTGGACGTTCAGTTCGCCCTTACTGTGACCACCGAAGATGAGCCAGCCGTCATGCTGGCGGCTGCACTGCTCAGCCATGAAGCGGGGGAAGGGCATGTCTGCCTGCCGCTGGCGCGTCTTACGCCTGAGGCGTTCGCTCACCCCTCGACGCTATTAGCGCAATTGTTTGAATGCGCCGGGCAACCGGATGACTGGCAGGCAACTCTACTGGCCTCTCCCGCTGTGAGTGAGGGAGATGCCCCCACGCCATTGATCCTCTCCGACGGGCGTCTCTACCTGAACCGAATGTGGTGCAACGAACGGCAGGTCGCTGCATTCTTTGCGCAAGAGAACACGCCCCTGGCGGTTGACGAGGTGCGCCTGACGCAGGCCCTTACATCACTATTTCCGGCTACCGATGACGTCAACTGGCAGAAAGTGGCCGCCGCCGTTGCGTTAACCCGGCGGATTTCGGTGATTTCCGGAGGGCCCGGGACCGGCAAAACCACCACCGTGGCGAAACTGCTTGCTGCGCTGGTGCAGATGGTTGATGGCGACAAGTGTCGTATCCGCCTCGCGGCGCCAACCGGTAAAGCCGCCGCACGATTAACCGAGTCGCTGGGTAATGCGCTGCGTCAGCTGTCGTTGAATGAGCAACAAAAAGCGATGCTGCCCGATGAGGCCAGCACACTGCACCGATTATTGGGCGCTCAGCCGGGGAGCCAGCGCATGCGCCATCATGCGGGTAACCCGCTGCATCTGGATGTGCTGGTCGTTGACGAAGCCTCTATGATCGATTTGCCGATGATGTCGCGGTTGATTGAGGCGCTACCGCCGCATGCCCGGGTGATTTTCCTTGGCGATCGCGATCAACTGGCGTCGGTGGAGGCCGGCGCTGTGCTGGGGGATATCTGCGCCTGGGTTAATGCTGGTTACACGGCGGAACGCGCAGCACAATTGACGCGCCTGACCGGCTGTGCGGTACCGGCGGGAGACGGGAGCGCGGCCAGCGCACTGCGTGACAGTTTGTGTCTGCTGCAAAAAAGCTATCGCTTCGGCAGTGATTCCGGCATTGGTCAGCTTGCTGCTGCGGTAAACCGGGGGGATAAATCCGCCACCCGGGACGTGTTCGGGCAGGGGTTTAGCGATATTGAGCGTAAGCCGTTACAGTCGACGGAAGAGTATCAGCAGATGCTGGATGATGCCCTTGCCGGTTATGCCCGTTATCTCTCGCTGGTACACAGCAATGCGGCGCCTGCAGAGGTGATCGCAGCGTTTGGCGAATACCAGTTGCTGTGCGCATTGCGGGAAGGGCCATTCGGCGTAAGCGGCTTGAATGAGCGACTTGAGCAAGCGTTATTACGCCAGCGGCAGATTACGCGATTGCCGCACTCCCGTTGGTATCACGGGCGACCGGTAATGATCGCGCGTAATGACTCATCGCTGGGGCTGTTTAACGGTGACATCGGCATTGCGCTTGAGCAGGGGCAGGGGATCCGCGTCTGGTTTCCGCTGCCGGATGGCACCATTAAATCGGTGCAGCCAGGGCGTTTACCGGAGCACGACACTGCGTGGGCGATGACCGTGCATAAATCGCAGGGATCAGAGTTCGATCACGCCGCGCTGATCCTGCCGCAGCAGATCGTACCGGTAGTGACGCGTGAGCTGGTCTATACCGCGATTACCCGCGCGCGCAAGCGCTTATCGCTGTATGCGGACGAGCGTGTGTTGATGCAGGCCATCACCTCCCGTACGGAGAGGCGCAGCGGCCTGGAGGCGTTATTTCGTCGGATGATGTAACCCCCGCATGACGCGGGGGCGAGGTTCAGGTTAGATCGGCCATCAGCACTTTTGAGCGACGCTGATAGTTGTACATCTGTTTTTTACTTTCCGGCAGGGAGTCGATATCCACCGGCGTAAACCCGCGCTCCTGGAACCAGTGAATGCTGCGGGTAGTCAGGACAAACAGTTTCGCCAGTCCCATTTGTTTCGCCTGTGCCGCCACGCGCTCCAGTAGCATCTCGCCGCGTGAAGAACTGCGGTAGTCCGGATGCACCGCCACACAGGCCATTTCGCCAATCTTCTCTTCCGGGAACGGATAAAGTGCCGCGCAGGCGATGGTCAGGTTATCGCGCTCAATAATGGTGAACTTGTCGATCTCCATTTCCAGCTGTTCGCGGGAGCGGCGTACTAGGATGCCTTGTTGCTCCAGCGGACGGATCAGCTCGAGAATACCGCCAATGTCGTTAATGGTTGCACGACGGATTTGCTCGGCACTCTCCATCACGATCTGCGTACCAATACCGTCGCGCGAGAAGAGCTCTTGCAACAAGGCGCCGTCTTCCTGATAGCTGATTAAGTGGCTACGCCGCACACCACTACGGCAGGCTTTCACCGCGCCGCGCAGGAAGCGCACGGTGCCGGAGTAGTAATCTCCACGCTCTTCCAGCACGTCCACGCGTGCCTGGGCTTCGTTTGGGAACAATTCAGAGACGATTTCGCCTTCGTCGTTCATCACGCCCTGCGAGGAGCAAAAACCGATCATTTTTTCCGCTTTCAGTTTGATGGCAAGCTGAGTGGCGATCTCTTCAGAGGTGAGGTTAAAGCTCTCTCCAGTGACCGAAACGGCGACCGGGCCCATCAGAACAATCGCGCCACTATCGAGCTGGCGGTGGATCGCTTCTTCATCAATACGGCGAATACGTCCGCTGTGGCAATAATCCACACCGTCATCCACGCCCAGCGGCTGCGCGATGATGAAGTTGCCGCTTACCACATTTATATGCGCCCCCTGCAACGGCGTGTTGTTGAGGCTCATAGAAAGGCGGGCAGTAATATCCAGTTGCAACAGGCCGGCAGCCTGTTTCACCAGTTCCAGCGTTTTGGCGTCGGTAACACGGGTATTTTTATGATAAATCGGTTCATGATGGTGTTCGGCGAGATTCGCGTCGATTTGCGGGCGTGCGCCGTAGACCACCACCAACCGGATACCCAGGCTGTGCAGTAGACCGATGTCATTGACAATGCTGGAAAAGTTTTCATGCTCAATCGCTTCACCGCCAAGCATAATGACAAACGTTTTTCCCCGATGAGCATTAATATAGGGAACTGAATGGCGGAATCCCTGTACCAGTTCGGTTCTGCGTTCCTTTACCACGGCCTACCCTCACTGCATGATTATTCGTAATTTGTGTATTTTTATTCTTTTCTGGTGCCGCGCGCAAGTGCAAAATTTTTCAGTAAACAATAAACCTACGCCCACAAAGCCATTAGCCAGACATATGTTTACCCTTTAATAGATGACAGTTTATGCGTCATTCGTTAAAGTTTTCGGTCAATTCTGACGTTCATTACTATTTCAGTTTAATTGCTCGGGAGAAGCATGTCGGGAAGTCAATCAGCGCTGAGCCGCCGCAGATTATTAAAAGGGGCGGGGGCCATGTGGTTATTAAGCCTGAGCCAGGTCAGTCTGGCCGCAGTCAGCCAGGTAGTGGCGGTTCGCGTGTGGCCCGCCTCGACCTACACACGCGTGACGGTGGAGTCTAACCAGGTCATTAAATATAAGCAGTTTGCGCTGAGTAATCCTGACCGGCTGGTGGTGGATCTCGAAGGCGTGCATCTTAATTCCGTGTTGAAAGGCATGGGCGCGCAAATTCGCAGTGACGATCCCTATATTAAATCGGCTCGCGTTGGTCAGTTCGATCCACAAACAGTGCGGATGGTGTTTGAATTGAAGCAAAACATCACTCCGCAGCTGTTTGCGCTGGCACCGGTTGCCGGATTTAAAGAGCGCCTGGTGATGGACCTTTATCCGGCGAATGCGAAAGATGTACAGGATCCGCTGCTGGCCTTGCTGGAAGAGTACAACAAAGGCGATCTTGATAACCAGGTCCCACCAGCGGAAAGCGGTCCGCAGCCGGGCAAAGCCGGACGCGATCGTCCGATTGTGATCATGCTCGATCCAGGACACGGTGGCGAAGATCCGGGCGCAACGGGCAAATATCACACCCGCGAAAAAGACGTGGTGCTGCAAATCGCTCGTCGTCTGCATGCGCTGATCGAAAAAGAAAGCAATATGAAGGCCTACATGACGCGCAACGAGGATGTGTTTATTCCGTTGAAGGTGCGTGTTGCCAAAGCGCAGAAACAGCGCGCGGATCTGTTTGTTTCGATACATGCAGATGCATTCAGTAGCCGACAGCCAAGCGGTTCATCGGTGTTTGCGCTCTCCACCAAAGGAGCGACCAGTACCGCCGCGAAGTACCTCGCCGATACGCAAAACGCGGCTGACCTGATAGGCGGCGTCAGTAAGAGCGGCGATCGCTATCTGGACCACACCATGTTTGATATGGTGCAATCACTGACCATTAACGACAGTCTGAAGTTTGGCAAAGCGGTGCTTAACCGTCTTGGCACGGTCAATAACCTGCATAAGAACCAGGTGGAACAGGCAGGCTTTGCGGTGCTGAAAGCGCCGGACATTCCGTCGATTCTGGTCGAAACCGCGTTTATCAGTAACGTGGAAGAGGAGCGTAAGCTCAAGACCGCGAAGTTCCAGCAGGAAGTGGCAGAGTCGATTCTGGCGGGGATAAAGGCCTATTTCGCGGATGGCGCGACGCTGGCAAGAAGGCAATAAAAAAACAGGCGCCCTAAGGCGCCATTTTTATAACAACGTGTTTATAACAATAAGTGACCCGGCAACGAAAGGATTAAGCAGGAACCCGCCACTATGCGTAGCGATAATAAAAAAGGTAACCAGCAAGCCATTCAACGCACTTTCCGTAAACTTTCCGCCGAGGATGCGACGGATATCCATCGCCTCGCGGCACTGTTATCTCCTGGCATGCCTGGTGTGATGACATGGTCAGTGCTTCTTCAGTCCCCGCGTATTCTTATCATTGCCGAAGCCGGAGCAGGAAAAACCTATGAGTGCCAACAGCAACAAGAGGCGTTAAAAGCGGCAGGAGAGCCGGCCTTTTTTCTTGAGCTTGCTGTTCTTGCACAAACAGAACTGCTGGAGATGTTTGATCATGAAGGGCATCAACAGTTTGAGACCTGGCTGAGTTCAGAATCGGCTATCGCCACTTTCTTTCTGGATGCGATTGACGAGTTAAAACTTACCCTTGGTTCTTTCGAACAGGCATTACGTCGGCTAAACCGGGCGTTGAAAGGGCAACTTGCGCGGGCCAGAATAGTCATCACGACGCGTCCGATTCGTATTGAACAACAACTCATCGAAAAATATTTGCCGGTGCCAAAAAGCGCGGCTGAATATAACGCCAGCACTTTTGCAGCCATTGCTATCGACCCGCATCAAATCAGGGAGGAGAAGGAAGAGGTATCCACTTGGTTGCATGTTGGTTTAATGCCTTTGAATAACCTTCAAATACGCGAGATGGCCATCAGACAGCGCGTTGTCGATGTTGAGGGCTTCATGGAGGATATTCAGCGGAGAAACGCTGAGGAGTTTGCACGGCGCCCGCAGGACTTAATTGAACTTTGCAGCAGCTGGGCTGAGTCCCGGCGTATCCGGACACATCGGGAACAGGTTGCACATGACATTGCGATAAAACTACGGCCTAATCCAGACCGTTCTGAACACGTTGCGTTATCAGACGACAAGGCACTGGAAGGCGCGCGCAAATTGGCACTGGCAGCCCTGCTTAGCCGGAAGTTGACCCTCCGTCACAGCGCTGAATCAAATTTGGGAGATGCGGGAGAACAAGCGCTGGATGTGAACACTCTTCTCTCCGACTGGACAAAGGATGAGCGGCAGGTATTGCTTGAGCGCCCATTATTTGGCTTCGCCAGTTATGGGCGGGTACGTTTTCATCATCGTTCAGTGATCGAATACCTTGCGGCAGAACAGATTCGCGTCCTGCTTGAAAAAGGGCTAACGGTGAAAGCGGCAAAACGGTTGCTGTTCACGAGAACGATGCAGGGTAATGAAATTATACGCCCTACAATGCGTCCTGTTGCGGCATGGTTGGCCGGTTGTGATCCTCGCTTTTTTGATGAAGTGGTTCGACGTGAGCCTGAAGTCTTACTGAATTCTGCCGATCCGCAACAGCTCGATCCTCATCAGCGACAAAAAGCGCTACAAGCTTATGTTGATCGTTACGGTTGTGGCGGATGGCGTGGGCTTGAGGTTCCTGAAATCAACGCCCGCCGTTTTGTCTCTACCGATTTGAGTGAGCTGATTAATAAACTTTGGCAACGAGGCATTGAAAATAAAGAGATTCGGGTCTTTTTACTGAAGCTGATTGAAGCTGGGCCGCTCCCGGCGTGCGAACATATTCCCCGGGAAGTCGCACTGGCGGATGAAACGGCCATAGACGAGCGTTATGACGCAGTCGATGCGCTGGTTGCGCTTAATTCACCCGCCTTGCAGCCTGTCGTCTTAAGGCTGGAGACACGGCCTGATATCTGGAATGGCCATATGCTCCAGCATATGATTTGCCGTTTGTTCCCCGGTCATATGGATATGGACCAACTCCTTCCGTTATTGATGCGAACCGAGTCAAGCGCACATGTCGTTAGCGATCTCAGTTGGCGTCTGCCGGGCATTGTTTCGGCAAAAGATTTTCCGGAGTCAATACTGGAGCCTCTACGTGAACGTTTGACCGAATGTATCCTTGATGGCGCTTTATGGGACAAAACAGCCCGGCGTAAGGTGGTACCGCGTGTGCACCTGGTTGCTGCACTGGCACAAGTCTGCTCCCGGCTGCTTGAGAACGGTGAACGTAAAGAACATATTTTTCGTTCCGTCGCGGTGGCGTTCTACTTGCGGGACGAATATCGCTATCGCAATGACGCTTATCAAAACCTGCGAGCGGCTATTGATACGCTTTCCGGTCGCGAGCGCGAATCCCTTTTCTGGGCCAGTGATGCCTTAAGTCAGGTTTTTCACCCAGAAGAAGACGCTTTTCAACGGATGCTGGCTGCGACGAGTGGGGGGGCAATCACACCAGAGCCTGAACGGGATAGCGAGTGGATTATCGCCTGCCTGACAGACAAGCAACGCCCGTTAGAAGATCGGGAGATGCTGCTGGAAGTGGCAATCCGCTTTTTATACCCAACGGCACTCTCTTTTCATGAATATGTGGAACACCTCAAGTCCTGCGTCGCCGATACGCCAGCCCTTGTTGCTGATCTCGACAAGGTGTTACAACGAAGGCATGTGTTTGATCCTGTATTTGCCGAGTCTGAACGACAATCTGCCCTTGATGAGCAGCAACGCAATGATCGCAAAGCACAAGCGATGGCGAGCTGGATTGATCTGTGGAATGAGATCAGCGATAACCCGGACCGGGCGTTTAGCCAGGATTGCGTCGATACCACAATAAAAAAACTGTGGCATGTTATGGAAAGCACTGAAAGTCATGGACGGGCAACCGGGTGGAACCGTGCTTTTCTGGAAAATCATTTTGGTAAAGAGACAGCCGATCGGGTTCGGGCTGCGCTGATACCGTGTTGGCGACGAGAACGGCTCGGTTTGGGTATGGAGGTTAAACCCGAAGACAGAAATGTGGTCTACAGACGGTGGCAATTGGGTTTCGCCGCCATTTTTGCTGAATCCGAAGACCCCGACTGGGCACGAAAGCTTTCGCCTGCTGAAGCCGAAAACGCCGCGCGTTATGTGCCGATTGGGTATGGCAGCTTTCCCTCATGGCTTGAGGCGCTGGTGATTGCCCATCCAACGGCGGTCAGCAGTACGTTAGGGGCTCAGCTGACGTTCGAATTAACGCTACCTTCGCCCTCGCACATTCTTCACGGACTCGAATATGCGACGCCAGCAATCGCCGCGATTTTTGTGCCTTGTTTACGCCAGTGGCTTGAGCAGAATGCCAGCAGTACGGGTAATAAAGAAGACCCGACGCGGGCAAAACAACGCTTAAAGCGCGTTCTTGACGTATTGATCCAACATGGTGATCCAGAGGTGGTTGAGCAAATCCGTTTACTGGCGCGTAAACGGCTTCGACGCACTGGTGTCAGGTTTGAAAGCGTCTGGGTGGCTGCGTTATTGCAGTTGGAACCGACTACCGGGGTGGAAAAGCTGGAACGTATTCTGGCTAAGATCCCTGTGAGCAAAGATTCTGCTGCGCTTGATTGGTTTGGCGAACTCTTCGACACGCATCATCTCAATGCTCCGGTGAATCTGTCGCAGCCGGGGTTCACACCGGAGTTATTACTGCGCCTGGTCCGACTCGCGTATACACATATCCGCCGGGAGGATGATCCCTGGCACGAAGGAAGCTGGACACCCGATCGTCGTGATTACGCGCAAAGTGGTAGGGGTGTGATCCTGTCTGCCTTACTCAATACCACGGGGTCATCTGCATGGTCAGCCCGCATCGCGTTGAGTCAGGATCCTTTGTTTGCTGATTTTAGCGCAAGAGCATTAGCTATCGCACTGGAGAAGGCTGCCCAGGAAGCGGATAGCGACGTGTTAAGCGAAGGTGATATTGCCGGGATTTATGGCGGCCACGACCTCCCTCCAGCCAGCAGTGAAAGTATGTTTGCTCTGCTATGCGATCGTCTGGATGATCTGGATGAACTTTTGCTGTCAGATGTTTCTCCACGTGAAAGCTGGGCTGGCATCCGTGATGAGCGCGTTATGCGACGCGAAATTGCGCGTGAATTGCGTAATAGTGCAAGAAATAGCTATACCGTCGATCAAGAATCAGCAACTGCGGATGAGAAAGAGACCGACATTCGCTTGCGATCGCTTGCTGGGCCACAGGCTGTTATTGAACTTAAAATTGGTGAAAAGCCCCGTTCCGCAAATGACTTACGTGCCGCCTTGTCGGATCAACTCGTCAATAAGTACATGGCTTCGGAGGAGTGTCGGGCAGGGTGTTTGATGATTACCATTGCCAGCGACAAAAACTGGAAAAAACCCGAGGACGGCAAGAAAATGGATTTCGCGCAGCTGATCGAATGGTTGAATGATGAGGCAATGCGTCTGGTTGAAAAGCTGGGCTATGGAATGCAGCTCAAGGTTAAGGGAGTTGATTTGCGTCCCAGACTAGCGACGGAAAAGGATGCAAAGCGAGTGTCGCCACGTAAGAGGGGTAGAGTAAAGGGAAATAAGACGTCCTGATGCACGAAAGGTGAGCAACGCGACAACAAAATGGCACCGCAGCGTGCCATGTTTCGTTTACTGCAACGCAGAAACAAAAAAACACCCGTTAAGGTGTTTATTGTGTTGGTTGCGGGGGCCGGATTTGAACCGACGACCTTCGGGTTATGAGCCCGACGAGCTACCAGGCTGCTCCACCCCGCGTCCGTCTGTTTACACTTCCATCATGTAAACGTTTTTCTTCACATTTTAATTGGTTGCGGGGGCCGGATTTGAACCGACGACCTTCGGGTTATGAGCCCGACGAGCTACCAGGCTGCTCCACCCCGCGTCCGTGGATGCGCACTATACGCTGCAAACTTTTTGATGCAACCTTTTTTTTGCCCCAATACGTAATTTGCGGAGATTATGCGTAAAAACAATACAATCAGTTCGTTTTTTGAACGAAATTTGTGTTGGGTTGCGCTGGCGCATTTCATTAGCGAGTGGGGTTTGTTATCTTCACTTCGCTCCGGGTTAATTCAGAAGATGAGAGAGAATGAAAGGACGTTGGGTTAAGTATGCACTCACGGGAGCGATGGTTGCTATCCTCGCAGCCTGTACTTCTAAACCGACCGATCGCGGTCAGCAGTATAAAGACGGGAAATTTTCCCAGCCGTTTTCCCTGGTCAACCAGCCTGACGCCGTTGGCGCGCCAATCAATGCCGGTGATTTCTCCGAGCAGGTGAGCCAGATCCGCAGCGCCGCGCCGCGCCTCTATAGCAGCCAAAGCAACGTGTATAACGCTATCCAGGAGTGGCTGCGAGCCGGAGGCGATACTCGCACTTTAAGTCAATACGGCCTCGACGCCTGGCAGATGGAAGGCACGGATAACTACGGCAACGTGCAGTTCACCGGTTATTACACCCCTGTGATACAGGCGCGACACACGCGCCAGGGCGAATTCCAGTACCCTATCTATCGTATGCCGTCCAAACGCGGACGGTTGCCGTCCCGTGCCGAAATCTATGCCGGTGCGCTGAGTGACAGCTATGTGCTGGCTTACAGCAACTCGCTGATGGACAACTTTATTATGGACGTGCAGGGCAGCGGCTATATCGATTTTGGCGACGGTAGCCCACTTAACTTCTTCAGCTATGGCGGTAAAAACGGTCATCCCTACCGCAGTATCGGTAAGGTGTTGATCGACCGTGGTGAAGTGAAGAAAGAAGACATGTCGATGCAGGCCATCCGGGAATGGGGGGCGAAGCACAGTGAATCAGAAGTGCGTGCACTGTTGGAAGAGAACGCCTCATTCGTGTTCTTTAAGCCGCAATCCTGGGCACCGGTGAAAGGTGCCAGTGCAGTGCCGCTGGTTGGCCGTGCCTCTGTGGCTTCCGATCGTAGCGTGATCCCTCCGGGTACGACGCTACTGGCGGAAGTGCCGCAGCTTGATAACAACGGCAAATTTAATGGCCAGTATGAGCTGCGCCTGATGGTGGCGCTGGATGTTGGCGGTGCGATTAAAGGGCAGCATTTTGATATTTATCAGGGCATTGGCCCGGATGCCGGTCACCGTGCCGGATGGTATAACCATTATGGCCGCGTCTGGGTGCTGAAAAATGCACCGGGCGCTGGCGGCGTGTTCAGCGGCTGAGTGTGATAAACTTCCCCCTCTCCCGATTCCGGGAGAGGGGAACTCCTGTCTTTATTCTTCATTTCTGAGGTCTTATGTCTGTAGTCATCAGCGATGCCTGGCGCCAGCGCTTTGGCGGTACGGCGCGTTTGTACGGTGAAAATGCACTGCAATGGTTTGCCGACGCACATATTTGTGTGGTGGGCATTGGCGGTGTCGGCTCCTGGGCCGCGGAAGCGCTGGCGAGAACCGGAATCGGTGCGATTACGTTGATTGATATGGACGATGTGTGCGTGACCAATACCAACCGTCAGATTCATGCCTTGCGCGACAATGTGGGTCTGGCAAAAGCGGAAGTGATGGCTGATCGCATCCGCCAAATCAATCCGGAGTGCGTGGTGACGGTCGTCGATGATTTCGTCACTGCCGACAACGTGGCGCAACTGCTGGATCAGGGCTTCAGCTACGTGATTGACGCTATCGATAGCGTGCGTCCGAAAGCCGCATTGATCGCATATTGTCGTCGAAACAAGATCCCACTGGTCACCACCGGCGGTGCGGGTGGGCAGATCGATCCAACACAGATCCAGGTAAGCGATCTGGCGAAAACCATCCAGGATCCGCTTGCGGCGAAACTCCGTGAGCGGCTGAAAAGCGATTTCGGCGTGGTAAAAAACAGCAAAGGCAAGCTTGGTGTGGACTGCGTTTTTTCCACTGAAGCGCTGGTTTATCCGCAGGCGGATGGTTCCGTATGCGCGATGAAAAGCACGGCAGAAGGGCCAAAACGCATGGATTGCGCATCCGGTTTTGGCGCGGCGACAATGGTTACCGCCAGCTTTGGTTTTGTTGCGGTGTCCCACGCACTGAAAAAACTGATGGCAAAAGCAGAACGTCAGGCCAACGCCTGACGGGCAGCATCCTGTACGGCGGCAGCCAACGCCGCCAGCCCCTGACTGCGTGAAGCGCTAAGCTGGGCGCGCAAGCCGAGTTCATCAAAAAACGCCAGCGGATCCTGTTCCAGCAACTCCGCCGGGCGCTTACCTTCTACGGCGGTCAGTAATACCGCCAGCAGCCCGCGTACGATTCGGCCTTCACTGTCGCCAAAGAAATGCAGGGTGCCATCTGCCGTGGGCATTGCTCCCAGCCAGACACGATTTTCGCAACCGGGGATCTCCCGCGCCTGTGCTTTCAGCGCGTCCGTTGCCGCAGGTAACTGCTTTCCGAGCAAGATTAATTGCCGGTATTTATCTTCCCACTGGGTCAGCACGCCAAAGGTCTGGCGCAGCGTTGCTTCGGTGATCACAGTGCCGAACGGATGTCCGGCAAAAACGGGGTTTGTCATTAATCCACCAGTATGTCCAGGGCGCGGTCAACGGCGTTCACCAGCGCATCCACATCGTGTTGCGTATTATAAGGAGCGAAAGATGCCCGCAATGTGCCATTGACGCCAAGCGCCGCCAGAAGCGGCTGAGCGCAATGTTGACCGGCGCGCAGCGCAATGCCGTACCCCGCAAGCAATGTCACCATATCGCTGTGATGCACACCAGCAAAGTCGAAGGCCAGCAGACTGGCGTCCTGACAACGGAAGGAACGGAACCCAGGGCGCTGCGCCAGGCGCTCTTCTGCAAGGGTTGCCAGCCCGCGGCTGTAGCTTTCCGCCTGCGCGATATCATGCGTCTTCAGCCATTCCAGTGCCGCGCTCAGGCCAATTACCCCGGCGACGTTAGGCGTGCCCGCTTCCAGTTTGTAAGGGACTGGCTGGGTTGTGAAACCGTCAAAGGTCACTTCGGTGATCATCTTGCCGCCACCGAGCCACGGTGACATGGCATCCAGCAGTTCGGTTTTTCCGTAGAGCACGCCAATGCCGTTGGGGCCATAGAGCTTGTGGCCGGAAAACGCATAAAAATCGATATCCAGGCTCTGCACATTCGCCGGGAAATGCACCACGCCTTGTGCGCCATCGACCATGACCACCATGTCAGCCGCATGAGCAAGCGTGATGGCTTTCGCCAGATCCGGGCAGCCGCCCGTGACGTTCGACATCTGTCCCAGTGCGAGGATACGGCTGCGTGAGGTGATGTATTGCGGCAGTTGCGCGATATCCGGCAGATGATCAGCGCCCAGCGGCAGTTTGACGACCCGTGCGCCGGTTTGCTGCGCCACCATCAGCCATGGCACCAGATTGGCGTGGTGCTCGGCCTCGCTGACGATGATCTCATCGCCCGGTTGCAGGCGTGGGCGGGCGTAACACTGAGCGACCATATTGATGGATTCCGTTGTACCGCGCGTCCAGACAATGTTCTTACCGGATGGTGCATTCACCAGCGCGGCGACCTGATCGCGGGCGGCTTCATAGCGGGCGGTTAACTGCTGTGCTTGCGCGAACTGGCTACGGTGCACATTCCCCGCGCTCAGGCTGTAGAACTGCTGTGTGGCATCGATCACTGCCTGCGGTTTTAAAGCGGTGGCGGCGCTGTCCAGATAGACGCCAGCGTCAGCCAGCGCCGGAAACTGGGCGCGAAATAGCGATGGGTTAAATGCGTTCATGGGACTCCTCATACCAATAGCCGGATCGTCGCGCAATTTGTCCGGCGTAGCAAGAACGTTGCGCTCCATCGGAATAGTCTGTTTGTCCTGGCAGGGCCGGAGAAGCAGGTTATGCTGAATAGTGTTAGGTAAATGTTTTGGCCTCTTCCTGAAAGAGGTTTTCACAGCATTAATTGCCAGAAGGAGAAGAACATGAAAAAGACTGCCGCAATTATATCTGCATGTATGTTTGCTTTTACCCTGAGCGCCTGTTCTGGTCCGAATTACGCGTTACACACCAATGATGGACGCACCATCGTCTCGGAAGGGAAACCGAAAACAGATGATCAGACCGGGATGATTTCCTATAAAGATGCGAATGGTAATGAGCAGCAGATTAACCGTTCAGACGTGAAAGAGATGGTCGCTCTGGAGAAAAAATAGGCCGGATTTTGGGTAAAAAAAAGCACCGCAATTTTGCGGTGCTACATTAATCACTATGGACAGACAGGGTAAATGTACAGGAAGTGAAAAAGGGGTAGCGTTGCTACCGGGGTCTGAATCGCAGACCAATTGCAAACACAACAACACAACATCACAACCGTAAGCCAAAAGCCCTTCAGAACACGCATTCCAAAAAAAGCTTCTCGTTCCGGCTCAGGAAGTGCCGCCACTATAGGTATTTGCTGGTAGAAGCTCAACGGACAATTTATAATGGCTCAGATAAAAAAAACTAATAGGTTAACCCTTGTTTCCTGTTTGTTAAATTGAGTTAACATCTAAGCCTGATAACCATGTCAAAGCGATTACCACCACTAAATGCATTACGCGTTTTCGATGCCGCTGCACGCCATTTGAGTTTTACTCGCGCTGCCGATGAGCTTTTTGTGACGCAGGCCGCAGTAAGCCATCAAATCAAGTCTCTTGAGGATTTTCTCGGGCTGAAACTCTTCCGCCGACGTAACCGTTCTCTGCTGCTTACTGAAGAGGGGCAGAGTTATTTTCAGGACATCAAAGAGATATTTTCACAGCTTAATGAGGCGACGCGTAAGCTTCAGGCGCGCAGCGCCAAAGGTGCGCTGACGGTCAGTTTGTTACCCAGTTTTGCCATTCAATGGTTGGTGCCAAGACTCTCCAGCTTTAACTCAGCTTATCCGGGAATCGATGTGCGTATTCAGGCTGTGGATCGTGAAGAAGATAAACTGGCTGACGATGTCGACGTAGCCATTTTTTACGGTCGCGGCAACTGGCCAGGGCTGCGCGTGGAAAAATTGTACGCCGAATATCTGCTTCCGGTCTGTTCTCCGCTGTTACTTACAGGCGATAAGCCCTTGAAAAAGCCAGATGATTTGGCGCAGCACACGTTATTACACGACGCATCCCGTCGCGACTGGCAAACTTATACGCGCCAGTTAGGTCTTAATCTTAATGTCCAGCAAGGGCCGATATTCAGCCACAGCTCGATGGTGCTGCAGGCGGCTATCCACGGACAGGGGATCGCGCTGGCGAATAATGTGATGGCGCAGTCCGAAATTGAGGCAGGCCGGCTGGTTTGTCCTTTTAACGATGTTTTGGTCAGTAAAAATGCGTTTTATCTGGTTTGTCATGACAGTCAGGCAGAACTGGGTAAAATAGCCGCCTTTCGACAGTGGATACTGGCAAAAGCGGCAAACGAACAGGAAAAATTTCGTTTCCGTTACGAACAATAATTCGCGCGCAACGGCGCGTATGACTTTTAGGGTAATCTCATGACCAGCCGTTTTATGCTGATTTTCGCCGCGGTGAGCGGTTTTGTCTATGTCGCGCTGGGCGCATTCGGCGCACATGTTTTGAGTAAATCTTTGGGGTCGGTGGATATGAGCTGGATCCAGACCGGCCTCGACTATCAGGCATTTCATACGCTTGCGGTGCTGGGATTGGCGGTTGCCATGCAGCGCCGTATTAGCATCTGGTTCTACTGGAGCAGCGTTTTCCTGGCATTGGGTACCGTGCTGTTTAGCGGCAGCCTTTATTGCCTGGCGCTCTCTCACTTACGCCTGTGGGTGTTTGTTACGCCAGTCGGTGGCGTTTGCTTTTTAATCGGCTGGGCATTGATGTTTACTGGCGCGATCCGTCTGAAACGTAAGGGCGTTGTTCATGAATAAAGTGGTGTTGCTGTGCCGCCCGGGTTTTGAGAAAGAGTGCGCAGCAGAAATTACCGATAAGGCCGGGCGTCTTGAGGTGTTCGGTTTTGCGCGCGTAAAAGAAAACGCGGGCTATGTTGTTTTTGAATGTTATCAGGAAAGCGATGCAGATAAGCTGGCGCGCGAACTGCCGTTTAATAGCCTGATTTTCGCCCGTCAGATGTTTGTGGTGGGGGAATTACTGAAGGACTTGCCGCCAGAGGATCGTATTACGCCGATTGTCGGTATGCTGCAAGGTGTGGTGGAGAAAGGCGGCGATCTGCGGGTTGAAGTGGCTGACACCAACGAAAGCAAAGAGCTGATGAAGTTCTGTCGCAAATTCACCGTGCCGCTGCGTTCAGCGTTGCGTGAAGCGGGCGTGCTGGCGCGCAGTGATTCGCCAAAACGTCCGGTGGTGCATGTCTTTTTTATTGCGCCTGGCTGCTGCTATACCGGGTATTCTTACTCTTTTAATAACTCACCGTTCTATATGGGCATCCCGCGTCTGAAATTTCCATCCGACGCGCCGAGCCGCTCAACGTTAAAGCTGGAAGAGGCGTTCCACGTCTTTATCCCTGAGGATGAGTGGGACGAGCGCCTGGCCAATGGAATGTATGCTGTCGATCTTGGCGCATGCCCTGGCGGTTGGACCTATCAGCTGGTAAAACGCAACATGTGGGTTTACTCAGTGGATAACGGCCCGATGGCGCAAAGTCTGATGGATACCGGTCAGGTGACCTGGCTGCGGGAAGATGGCTTCCGCTATCGCCCCAATCGCAACAACATCTCATGGATGGTGTGCGATATGGTGGAGAAACCGGCGAAAGTCGCTGCGCTGATGGCGCAATGGTTGACTGAAGGCTGGTGCCGCGAAACCATTTTTAACCTTAAACTGCCGATGAAAAAACGCTACGAAGAGGTCTCCAACAACCTGGCGTATATTCAGGCGCAGCTTGATGAACACGGTGTCGCCGCGCAGATTCAGGCGCGACAGCTGTACCACGATCGTGAAGAAGTGACGGTACATGTACGCCGGATGTGGGCCGCGGTCGGCGGGCGACGCGACGAGCGTTAGTCTCACATCATCAGGTGCGCTTGTTGCCTGAACAGTCTGAAAAAACGCCTGCATAGGCAGGCGTTTTTGTCCGTGTTATTTGCCGGCTTTGGCCAGTTCTTTCACTAACGGCAGCATGATGCGCATAACATCACGACTGCGGCGTTCTATGCGTCCTGGCAGCGCCCGGTCAATATATTGCTGGTTATCCAGTCGCGGATTGTGATGGCTGACGCCGTCGGGAAAAGTTTTCGATTTTGCGCGTTGTTGTTCACCATCTTTATTGCCCAGCGACCAGTTCGTGGCCTCCACCGACAGCACCGGGATCCCCGCTTTATCAAACACTTCTGCATCGTTGCAGCAACTGGTGCCTTTAGGATAACTGGCGTTAAGCCCTGGGTTGCTCATGGCGAGAATACCCTGCGTACGGGCAAGCGCCAGCGCACGATCCCGCGTCAGTTTACGCACCGAAGCCGGGGTGTTTTTACCGCTATTAAAATAGAGTTTATCGCCGACGATCAGGTTGTTCAGATTGATCAGAAGCAGGGTGTGTTTCTTCTCAGCTTCACTCATGCGATCGAGGAGGTTTTGTGCGCCGAGCTTGCCCTCTTCTTCACCGCTGGTAGCGATAAAACGAATGCTGTACTGCGTCGGCACCTGTTTGAGCGCCTGCGCCAGCTCCAGCATGACGCCCAGACTGGCGGCGTTATCATCGATTCCTTGTAAGGTTAAGCCGCCCAGATTGTTATCCACATCGGCGTCGCTGCGCGGCGCGTAGGTGTCGAGATGCGCCATAATAATAATTTGCAGCGGCGATTTGCCTTCATGCGCGGCGATCACCGTACTGCCGGTAACGTTTTGCCAGCTCTGCTGCTTATCTTTCGCCGTATAGCTGTAACGGGTTTTAAATTTACGGATATTGCTCTCATAACCCATCTGCATGAACTGCTGCTGCAAATAGTCGGCAGAGAGCATTTCCGCAGGTGTACCGGTCATTCGGCCTGGAAACAGAGTGGCAATATGGCGTGCCTGCTCATTAGCAAACTCACCGGGTTGGGAAGGGCGGGCATGCGCCGGAAGGATAAAGCATACGCCGAGCGCCAGGGCAGCGGTACGGTGGCGCAATGCGGAAAACATAGAGAGTCCTTTATGCAGCAAAAATTTTGACGCGCTTAGTATGAAACTGTGACCGGGTTTACACAATTTCATTTCTTCTTAACCGTGCGAAAAGACACGCGTTAAGCACTTTTTGATATTTGCTTTGCACAGGCGTTATTCCTTTGCGGAACTACTCATTCCAATTCGTAATTTCATTCGTTCTAAACCGCCCCCTATAGTCCCTGTATTGCTGGCTACGAGTGAGTTGTTGCGTTGTGGATTACCTTCCGCTGTTTGCTGCTGTAAAAGACCGCCCCGTTCTGGTGATTGGCGGTGGCGAAATTGCCGCGCGCAAAATCGCTTTTTTGCGTCGTGCAGGCGCACAGGTAAAGGTTGTGGCGCAACACCTGGATGCGTCGCTGCAACAGCTTGCTGAACGGCAGGCTATTCACTGGGTGGCGACAACCTTTGACGAGTCACAACTGGACAGCGTTTTTCTGGTGATTGCCGCCACCAATGATGCCGCGCTGAACCGCCGGGTATTTGATGCCGCCAACGCGCGCCACCGGCTGGTCAATGTGGTTGACGATCAGCCGCTGTGCTCCTTTATTTTCCCGTCGATTGTTGATCGTTCACCGCTACTGGTGGCGATCTCCTCCGGCGGTAACGCACCGGTATTGGCGCGCCTGTTGCGTGAAAAGATTGAAGCGTTGTTACCCGGCAATCTGGGGCGCATGGCGGACGTCGCCGGGCGCTGGCGCACACGTATTAAAGCATTTCGTCGGACCACCGATGAACGTCGCCGTTTTTGGGAAAGCGCCTTTCGCGGGCGTTTTGCCAGCCTGATGGCCGCAGGTGATGAACCCGCAGCGGAGAAAGCGCTGGAAGCGGAACTGACGCAGCCGGGCTCAGCGAGTGGGGAAATTATTCTGGTCGGCGCGGGGCCGGGCGACGCAGGCTTGCTGACGTTGCGCGGCTTGCAGGTGATTCAGCAAGCCGATGTGGTGTTTTACGATCATCTGGTCAGCGATGCGGTGCTGGAGCTGACCCGCCGGGATGCGGAAAAAATTTGTGTAGGTAAACGCGCCGGGGCACATGCGGTTGCACAACATGAAAC
This sequence comes from Kosakonia sp. WA-90, assembly GCF_039871955.1. Taxonomy (NCBI): domain Bacteria; kingdom Pseudomonadati; phylum Pseudomonadota; class Gammaproteobacteria; order Enterobacterales; family Enterobacteriaceae; genus Kosakonia; species Kosakonia sp. WA-90. The sequence continues at coordinate 72,136 of NZ_JBDPLJ010000007.1, read as the reverse complement.
CAATCGCATGCTGGTGGATGCCGCCCGCGAGGGCAAAACGGTAGTGCGCCTGAAGGGAGGCGATCCGTTTATTTTTGGTCGCGGTGGAGAAGAGTTACAGGCCGCAGCGGAAGCGGGAATTCCTTTTCAGGTGGTGCCGGGCGTGACGGCTGCATCCGGTGCGACCGCCTATGCGGGTATTCCACTGACGCACCGGGACTTCGCGCAGAGCGTGACGTTCGTTACCGGGCATTATAAAGCCGATAGCACCCCCTTCGACTGGTCGCTGTTGGCGCAAAGCCGCCAGACGCTGGCTATCTATATGGGGACGATGAAGGCCGCGGAAATCAGCACGCAACTGATCGCCCACGGTCGTGATAACACTACGCCAGTGGCGGTCATCTCCCGCGGTACGCGCACGGATCAGCATGTGGCTACTGGCACATTAGAACAACTTGAGGAACTGGCGAAAGCCGCCCCAATGCCCGCCTTGTTAGTGGTGGGCGAGGTGGTTGGGCTTCATCGCGAACTCGCCTGGTTCCGGCATACGACAGGAACGGACGCGTTTGACGCTTCTGTGATTAATCTGGCTTAAGGAATGGTTATGGACCAAAAACGACTCACCCACCTGCGACAACTGGAGGCGGAAAGCATCCATATCATCCGCGAAGTGGCCGCCGAATTTTCCAACCCGGTGATGATGTATTCCATCGGCAAAGATTCCAGTGTGATGCTGCATCTTGCGCGTAAAGCCTTCTATCCGGGCACGCTGCCGTTCCCACTGCTGCATGTAGATACCGGCTGGAAATTCCGTGAGATGTATGAATTCCGTGACCGTACCGCGAAAGCCTACGGCTGTGAGCTGCTGGTGCATAAGAACCCGGAAGGGGTGGCAATGGGCATTAACCCGTTCGTGCACGGCAGTGCGAAACATACTGATATCATGAAAACCGAAGGGCTGAAGCAGGCGCTGAACAAATACGGTTTTGATGCTGCGTTCGGTGGCGCGCGTCGCGACGAAGAAAAATCCCGCGCCAAAGAGCGTATTTACTCGTTCCGTGACCGTTTCCACCGTTGGGACCCGAAAAACCAGCGCCCGGAGCTGTGGCATAATTACAATGGCCAGATTAACAAGGGCGAAAGCATTCGCGTGTTCCCGCTGTCAAACTGGACCGAACTGGATATCTGGCAGTACATCTACCTGGAAAATATCGAGATTGTTCCTCTGTATCTGGCGGCGGAACGTCCGGTGCTTGAGCGTGATGGCATGCTGATGATGATCGATGACGACCGAATCGATCTGCAACCGGGCGAAGTGATCGAACAACGAATGGTACGTTTCCGTACGCTGGGTTGCTGGCCTCTCACCGGTGCCGTGGAGTCGGATGCGCAAACGCTGCCTGAGATCATCGAAGAGATGCTGGTTTCCACCACCAGTGAACGTCAGGGCCGCGTGATTGACCGCGACCAGGCCGGCTCCATGGAGCTGAAAAAACGTCAGGGATATTTCTAAGGAGCCGCCATGAACACCACAATCGCACAACAAATTGCTAATGAAGGCGGCGTCGAAGCGTATCTGCATGCTCAGCAGCACAAAAGCCTGCTGCGCTTTCTGACCTGTGGCAGCGTCGATGACGGGAAAAGCACCCTGATTGGCCGCTTGTTGCATGACACCCGCCAGATTTATGAAGATCAGCTCTCTACGCTGCACAACGACAGCAAACGTCACGGTACGCAGGGTGAGAAGCTCGATCTGGCCTTGCTGGTGGATGGCCTGCAAGCAGAGCGTGAACAGGGCATCACCATTGACGTGGCCTATCGCTATTTCTCCACCGAAAAACGCAAATTTATCATTGCCGATACCCCAGGGCATGAACAGTACACCCGTAATATGGCGACCGGGGCCTCGACCTGTGATCTGGCGATCCTGCTGATCGATGCCCGTAAAGGCGTGCTGGATCAGACGCGCCGTCACAGCTTTATCTCCACGCTGCTGGGTATTAAGCACCTGGTGGTGGCGGTCAACAAAATGGACCTGGTGGCATTTAGCGAAGAGACCTTCGAGAACATCCGTCAGGACTATTTGACCTTTGCAGAACAACTGCCAGGGAATCTGGATATCCGTTTTGTGCCGCTCTCGGCGCTGGAGGGTGACAACGTCGCAAGCCAGAGTCCGCAAATGCCATGGTACAGCGGTCCGACGCTGCTGGAAGTGCTGGAAACGGTTGAGATCCAGCGCGTGGTGGATACGCAGCCGATGCGCTTCCCGGTGCAGTATGTGAATCGCCCGAACCTCGATTTCCGTGGTTTTTCCGGTACGCTGGCGTCCGGTATTGTGAAAGTGGGTCAGCGCATTAAAGTCCTGCCGTCTGGCGTGGAGTCGTCAGTTGCCCGTATCGTCACTTTCGATGGCGATTTACCGGAAGCGGCCGCCGGTGAAGCGATTACGCTGGTGCTGAAAGACGAAATTGATATCAGCCGCGGCGATCTGATCCTCGATGCGCAGGAAACCCTGCCAGCAGTGCAGAGTGCTTCGCTCGATGTGGTGTGGATGGCAGAAAAACCGCTGCAACCGGGTCAAAGCTACGACATTAAAGTCGCCGGTAAAAAGACCCGCGCGCGCGTGGATAACATCCAGTATCAGGTTGACATCAATAACCTCACTCAGCGCCAGGTGGAAAGCCTGCCGTTGAACGGCATTGGGCTTGTCGATGTCACCTTTGATGAGCCGCTAACGCTCGATGCATACCAGCAGAACCCGGTTACCGGTGGCGTTATCTTTATTGACCGTCTAAGTAATGTAACCGTTGGGGCTGGCATGGTGCGTGAAGTTCATGCCGGGCAACAGACCCGCACTTCTGAATTCAGCGCCTTTGAGCTGGAGCTGAACCAGCTTATCCGCAAGCACTTCCCGCACTGGGGCGCACGCGATCTGCTGGGAGGTCAGTAATGGCGCAGCATGACGAAAATGTCGTCTGGCATGCACATCCGGTTACGGCTGAGCAGCGCGAACAACTCCACGGTCACCGTGGTGTTGTACTGTGGTTTACCGGGCTCTCCGGCTCGGGTAAATCAACCGTCGCCGGGGCGCTGGAAGAGGCGCTGCACCGCGCGGGCGTGAGCACCTATTTGCTGGATGGCGACAACGTTCGCCATGGGTTGTGCAGCGACCTGGGCTTTAGCGATGCCGATCGTAAAGAGAATATCCGCCGGGTGGGTGAAGTCGCCAGAGTGATGGTCGACGCAGGGCTGGTGGTGTTGACGGCGTTTATCTCTCCACACCGCGCGGAGCGCCAGATGGTGCGCGAGCGGCTTGGGGAAGGGCGTTTTATCGAAGTGTTTGTCGATACGCCATTGGCAATTTGCGAGGCACGCGATCCTAAGGGATTATATAAAAAAGCGCGTGCTGGCGAGCTGCGTAACTTCACCGGTATAGACTCGGTTTATGAAGCGCCGCTCTCTGCGGAGGTTCATCTCGATGGTGAACAATTGGTAACAAATTTGGTAAGCCAATTATTAGATCTCCTCCGACAGGGCGATATTATCAGATCCTGAGACGGTACTGGCGATACCCGTCGTCATCAGGTGACCCGGCATTAATTTCCACGTTGCCTGATGATTGCGCGTATCCCCCCTTTGCCGGTCGTTAAGGTAACAGGATCAGATATGCGTAATAGTCAGAACATCACCCTCTCCAGGTCGGAGTCGCTTTCTACGACGACCGCCGACGAAACCACATGGTCGCTCCCTGGGGCCGTTGTGGGGTTCGTTGCATGGCTGGTGGCGCTGGCGATCCCGTTTATGATTTACGGCCCCAACACGCTCTTTTTCTTTCTCTACACCTGGCCCTTCTTCCTTGCGCTGATGCCCGTTTCGGTGGTGGTTGGCATTGCGTTGCATTCACTGCTCGACGGTAAGTTGCTGTACAGTAGCGTGGCGACATTGCTGACCGTGATCGCCATGTTCGGCGTGCTGTTTATGTGGCTGCTCGGCTGAGGGCATGCATACGTCAAACCGTAACGCATGTTAAGACAATGTATCCGGGATACGGGGTGGGCTACGGTTCGGCAGTGAAATATGCTAAAGTCTGGCGCTTGTGCGGTATCACCAGACCCCGGAGTGGAGTCTGACGAAAAGTTATGGGATGATGATGCCGTTTTTCAGGGGGCAGGATGGGTAAACTAACGCTGCTATTGCTGGCTTTGCTGGTCTGGCTACAGTACTCACTGTGGTTTGGCAAGAATGGTCTGCACGATTACGGCCGCGTCAGCGAAGATGTAGCGGCACAACAGGCGACTAACGCCAAATTAAAAGCGCGCAACGATCAGCTTTTCGCCGAAATTGACGATCTCAACGGCGGTCAGGAAGCGATTGAGGAACGCGCACGCAACGAATTGACCATGACCAAACCGGGCGAAACATTCTATCGTCTGGTGCCGGACGCATCGAAACGCGCGCCGGGGTCAACGCAAAACACGCAGAATTCACAAAATACACAAAACAGACCTTAACAGTCCCGGGTTTACGACATGTCAGCAATGATACCGGACGTCTGTGCCGTGGTGCCGGCAGCCGGATTCGGCCGCCGCATGCAAACGGAATGTCCTAAGCAATATCTCTCCATTGGCGATAAAACGATCCTTGAGCATGCGGTTTCCGCGCTGCTCGTTAACCCGCGCGTTGGCCGGGTGATCATCGCCGTCAGCCCTGGCGACGAACGTTTTGCCCGCTTACCGCTCGCCCGTCATCCACAGATCACCGTCGTGGACGGTGGCGCTGAACGCGCCGATTCCGTGCTCGCTGGTTTGAAAGCCGCCGTGGGCGCGCAGTGGGTGCTGGTGCATGATGCCGCGCGTCCTTGCCTGTGTCAGGATGATTTAAACCGCCTGCTGCAACTGCGCGAAACCAGCCGCGTCGGCGGTATTCTTGCCTCCCCCGTACGCGACACCATGAAGCGTGCCGAGCCAGGTAAAACCGCCATTGCCCATACGGTTGAACGTAATGATTTATGGCATGCGCTGACGCCGCAGTTTTTCCCGCTGGAACTCCTTCACGATTGCCTGATTCGGGCGATGAATGAAGGGGCTATCATCACCGATGAGGCCTCCGCGCTGGAACATTGTGGCTTTCACCCGGAATTGGTTGCCGGGCGTGCGGATAATATTAAAGTCACCCGACCTGAAGATTTACGACTCGCAGAATTCTATCTGACCCATTCAGACCTCCAGGAGAAAGCATAAATGCGCATTGGACACGGTTTTGACGTACACGCGTTTGGCGGCGAAGGCCCGATAATCATCGGCGGCGTGCGCATTCCTTACGAAAAAGGCCTGTTGGCGCATTCCGATGGTGACGTCGCGCTACATGCGCTCACGGACGCCCTGCTTGGCGCAGCGGCGTTGGGCGACATCGGTAAACTGTTTCCGGATACCGATCCGGCGTTTAAGGGCGCGGATAGCCGCGGGCTGCTGCGTGAAGCGTGGCGTCGCATCCAGGCCAAAGGCTATACACTTGGCAACGTCGATGTGACGATCATCGCCCAGGCGCCGAAAATGTTACCGCACATTCCGCAGATGCGCGTGTTTATTGCCGAAGATCTTGGCTGCCACATGGATGACGTCAACGTGAAAGCCACGACCACCGAAAAGCTTGGCTTTACCGGTCGTGGCGAAGGCATTGCCTGTGAAGCGGTGGTGTTGCTGGTGAAGGCGGCAAAATGATCGATTTTGAGAATCTGACCTGGTTGCATGGCAAACCGACAGCGACGGGCATTTTAAAAGCCAACCCGGAAGATTTTGTGGTGGTGGAAGATCTCGGTTTCGAGCCAGACGGCGAGGGCGAGCATATTCTTGTACGTATTCTGAAAAACGGCTGTAACACGCGTTTTGTTGCGGATGCGCTGGCAAAATTCCTTAAAATTCCCGCGCGGGAAGTGAGTTTTGCCGGGCAGAAAGATAAGCATGCTGTCACAGAGCAGTGGTTGTGCGCTCGTGTGCCGGGGAATGCCATGCCGGATCTCAGCGCCTTTGAGCTGGAAGGGTGCAAAGTGCTGGAGTATGCCCGTCATAAACGTAAGTTGCGCCTCGGTGCTTTGCAGGGTAATGCGTTTACGGTGGTATTGCGTGAGGTGAGCGATCGCGCGGATGTCGAATCACGTTTGCAGGCCATTGCGGAGCGCGGTGTGCCGAACTATTTCGGCGCTCAGCGCTTTGGCATTGGCGGCAGCAACGTCCAGGGCGCGTTGCGCTGGGCGCAAAGCAATGCCCCGGTGCGCGATCGCAACAAACGCAGTTTTTGGTTGTCGGCGGCCCGCAGTGCGTTGTTTAATCAAATGGTTAGCGAGCGTCTGAAAAAACCGGACTTTAATCAAGTTGTTGACGGCGATGCGCTACAATTAGCGGGGCGCGGAAGCTGGTTCGTCGCAACCGAGGACGAACGCGCTGACGTGCAGGCTCGCGTGGATGCCAAAGCGTTAATGATCACCGCATCGCTGCCTGGCTGCGGCGAATGGGGAGCGCAGCGTGAGGCGCTGGCCTTTGAGCAACACGCTATCGCCGACGCGCCGGAATTACAGGCGCTGCTGGTGCGGGAAAAAGTCGAGGCGGCGCGCCGCGCGATGCTGCTTTACCCGCAGTCGCTTCGCTGGAACTGGTGGGATGACGTTACCGTCGAGTTACGTTTCTGGCTCCCGGCGGGAAGTTTTGCCACCAGTGTGGTCAGGGAACTTATCAACACATCGGGTGATTATGCGAATATTGCTGAGTAACGATGACGGGATCCATGCGCCGGGCATTCAGACGCTGGCAAAGGCTCTCCGGGAGTTTGCCGACGTACAAGTTGTCGCACCCGATCGTAACCGCAGCGGCGCGTCTAATTCGCTTACGCTTGAATCTTCACTTCGCACCTTCACGTTTGATAACGGCGATATCGCCGTACAGATGGGCACGCCAACGGATTGTGTCTATCTGGGCGTGAATGCGCTGATGCGCCCGCGTCCGGATGTGGTTGTCTCCGGTATTAATGCCGGGCCGAATCTTGGCGATGATGTTATCTACTCCGGCACCGTTGCTGCTGCAATGGAAGGTCGTCATTTGGGATTCCCGGCGCTGGCTGTGTCGCTCAACGGGCATACCCATTATGCAACGGCGGCGGCCGTCACCTGCTCAATTCTGCGTGCACTTAACCGTGAGCCGCTGCGTACCGGTCGTATCCTGAATATCAATGTGCCGGATCTTCCGCTTGAGGAGATCAAAGGCATTCGCGTGACCCGCTGCGGCAGCCGTCATCCCGCCGATCAGGTGATTCCGCAGCAGGATCCGCGTGGCAACACGCTGTACTGGATTGGCCCTCCGGGGGAAAAATGTGACGCCGGACCGGACACCGATTTTGCTGCCATCGACGAGGGGTATGTGTCGGTGACGCCGCTGCATGTGGATTTAACCGCTTACAGCGCGCATGATGTGGTCTCGGGCTGGTTGGAGCGAGCCGGGGTGAACAGGCAATGGTAAGCAAACGCGTTCAGGATCTTCTCACGCAATTACGTGCGCAGGGCATTAAAAACGAGCAAGTGCTTGAGGCCTTGTCGCGCGTGCCGCGCGAGAAATTTATCGATGAAGCGTTTGAACACAAAGCGTGGGATAACGTTGCGCTGCCGATTGGCCAGGGGCAAACCATTTCCCAGCCTTACATGGTGGCGCGTATGACGGAGCTGCTGGAGTTGACGCCCGCCTCCCGCGTGCTGGAGATTGGCACCGGATCCGGCTACCAGACGGCGATTCTGGCGCAACTGGTGCACCACGTCTGTTCAGTTGAACGCATCAAAGGGCTACAGTGGCAGGCGCGTCGCCGCCTGAAACAGCTTGATTTACATAATGTTTCTACACGTCACGGCGATGGCTGGCAAGGGTGGCAGGCCCGTGCGCCGTTTGATGCCATCATCGTGACCGCCGCACCGCCGGAGATTCCGGCTGCGCTGATGGCGCAACTGGATGAAGGCGGAATTCTCGTTTTGCCCGTGGGCGACGAACACCAACAACTGAAGCGTGTTCGTCGGCGGGGCAGCGAATTTATTATCGATACCGTGGAAGCCGTACGTTTTGTCCCGCTGGTGCGGGGCGAACTGGCCTGAGAAACAGAGTTTTCCTGGGTTTTTCAGGCGATAACAGCGTATGGTGGGCAAATTTGCCGCTGACGTACACGGTAATTATTAAGTCATTGGTATCATACATATTGTTGGGGGAAAAATGAGCACGGGAAGCCCTAAATTCACCGTAAGTCGTATTGCGGCATTGTCGCTGGTTTCACTTTGGCTGGCAGGGTGTTCAAATTCCACTAACGCGCCTGCGCCAGTGAGCTCGGTTGGCGGTAACGCCGGTACAAGTTCCCATTCCGGTTCAGGAATGCTCATCACACCGCCGCCCAAAATTGGCTCGGCATCGCAGCAGCAACCGGCAATCCAGCCGGTTCAGCGCCACAGCGTTCAGCCTGCGCAAATCCAACCGGTCGCCCAGCAGCCTGTGCAGACCGTGAACGGGCGCATTGTCTATAACCGCCAGTACGGCAATATTCCAAAAGGCAGCTATGCCGGCGGCAGTACTTACACCGTTAAACGTGGTGACACGCTGTTTTATATTGCGTGGATCACCGGGAACGATTTCCGTGATTTAGCGCAACGCAATCATGTCGCTGCGCCGTATAGTCTGGAAGTCGGACAAACGCTCCAGGTGGGTAATGCATCTGGTGCGCCAATCACAGGTGGTAATGCAATAACTCAGGCTGATGCATCTGCGCAAGGAATCGTCTCAAAACCTGCACAAAATTCAACCGTGGTGGTTGCTTCGAAACCGACAATTACGTATTCTGAAGATTCAGGTGAACAAAGTGCTAATAAAATGTTGCCTAACAACAAGCCTGCGACCGTGGTCACAGCGCCTGTTACGGCACCTTCTGTCAGCACGACCGAACCGACTGTCAGCAGTACATCAACCAGCTCGCCAATCTCAGCATGGCGCTGGCCGACTGACGGCAAAGTTATCGACAACTTCTCTGCTACCGAAGGTGGCAATAAAGGGGTCGATATCTCGGGTAGCAAAGGACAGGCTATTGTCGCGACCGCAGATGGGCGCGTCGTTTATGCCGGTAATGCGCTGCGCGGTTACGGGAATCTCATCATCATTAAACATAACGATGATTACCTGAGTGCCTACGCCCATAACGATACGATGCTGGTCCGGGAACAACAAGAAGTTAAGGCGGGGCAGAAAATAGCTACCATGGGTAGCACCGGCACCAGTTCTACACGCTTGCATTTTGAAATTCGTTACAAGGGGAAATCCGTAAACCCGCTGCGTTATTTGCCGCAGCGATAAATCGGTGCAAAGTGGTTGAAGCACTCCCCATTTGAGCCATTGCAGCGTGCGCAGATGCCGCTGCAATGAGCACAGTGATGAGTGTTCCGGTGCTTTGCCCAGGGATCACGGGTAGGAGCCACCTTATGAGTCAGAATACGCTGAAAGTTCATGATCTAAATGAAGATGCGGAATTTGATGAGAACGGAGCAGAGGTTTTTGACGAAAAAGCCTTAGTAGAAGAGGAACCCAGTGATAACGACCTGGCGGAAGAAGAGCTGTTATCGCAGGGTGCTACCCAGCGTGTTTTAGACGCAACTCAGCTATACCTTGGGGAAATCGGGTATTCCCCACTATTGACGGCCGAAGAAGAAGTCTATTTCGCACGCCGTGCATTACGAGGTGACGTAGCCTCACGCCGTCGCATGATTGAAAGTAACCTGCGTCTGGTGGTGAAGATTGCCCGTCGTTACAGCAATCGTGGTCTGGCGCTGCTGGATCTGATTGAAGAGGGCAACCTGGGGTTAATCCGCGCCGTTGAGAAGTTTGACCCGGAACGTGGGTTCCGTTTCTCGACTTACGCCACCTGGTGGATCCGTCAGACCATTGAACGGGCGATCATGAATCAAACCCGTACCATTCGTTTGCCGATTCACATTGTGAAAGAGCTGAACGTTTATCTGCGCACCGCGCGTGAGTTGTCCCATAAGCTGGACCATGAACCGAGTGCGGAAGAGATAGCCGAACAGCTTGATAAACCTGTTGATGATGTCAGCCGTATGCTGCGTCTCAACGAGCGCATTACCTCAGTTGATACACCGCTGGGCGGTGATTCTGAAAAAGCGCTGCTGGATATCCTGGCCGATGAGAAAGATAACGGCCCGGAAGACACCACGCAGGACGATGATATGAAACAGAGCATCGTCAAATGGCTGTTCGAACTGAATGCCAAACAGCGTGAAGTGCTGGCGCGTCGTTTCGGTCTGCTGGGTTATGAAGCTGCGACGCTCGAAGATGTGGGCCGCGAAATTGGCCTCACTCGTGAACGTGTTCGCCAGATTCAGGTTGAAGGTCTGCGTCGTTTGCGCGAAATCCTGCAAACGCAAGGGCTGAATATCGAAGCGCTGTTCCGCGAATAAGCACCCATTCAAGCCAAAAAGGCCGGTCGCAGATGACCCGGCCTTTTTCATTTCTGGCATTACGCTTTTGCCATCATCTTCCTGATGAGCAGCGAAAACGCCTGTCGTTCCTCAGCGGTAAGTCGGCCTAAAAACGCTTCGTCCACGTCGTTGCCAACAGGAATGCTCGCCGCCAGCAATGTTTCGCCTTCTTTCGTCAGATAAACAAACCGTCGACGCTTATCCGCAGGATCGCTTTCCCGACGCACCAGCCCACGGCTCTCCATGCGGCTGAGCATCTCCGCCAGCGTTGCTTTCGTGCTGACCGCCGCTTCCGTCAATATCACCTGTTCAATCCCCGGATGTTCGGCAATGGAGCGTAACACCGAATACTGCGGCTTTGTCAGCGTTGGCAACGCTTGCTGCCATTGCGCTGTGTGCTGCTGAAAGAGCTGGCGTAACAGGTGAAACGCTTCGTTTCTTAATTCCATGTGCACTCCACATCATGATCTTCCTTTTATCATAGCGGCTTCCGCGCCGCTTTATAACGCCTCTGTTTTTAACCTTTTATGCGACTAACGCCGTGACTCTCTTGTCACTCTTTTGGGGCAAGCGTAAGTTATTGGCACAATGTTCGTGTACGAACAAAATAAGGTGCCAGATGAAACTGATTGTAGGAATGACCGGCGCAACGGGCGCGCCATTAGCGGTGGCGCTATTGCAGGCATTGCAAGCGATGCCAGACGTCGAAAGCCATCTGGTGATGTCGAAATGGGCAAAAACCACCATTGAGCTGGAAACGCCTTTTCGCGCCCGCGATGTCGCCGCGCTGGCGGATTACTGCCATAACCCGGCGGATCAGGCAGCCACGATCTCATCTGGATCTTTCCATACCGACGGCATGATCATTATCCCCTGCAGTATGAAAACACTGGCTGGTATTCGCGCGGGTTATGCTGAAGGGCTGGTAGGACGCGCCGCCGATGTGGTGCTGAAAGAGGGACGTAAGTTAGTGCTGGTCCCGCGCGAAATGCCACTGAGCGCCATCCATCTGGAAAACATGCTAGCGCTGTCCCGACTTGGCGTCGCCATGGTGCCGCCGATGCCCGCGTATTACAACCATCCGCAGACGGTTGAAGACATCACGCTGCATATTGTTGCGCGCGTGCTGGATCAGTTTGGTCTGTCGCTGCCGCAGGCCAAACGTTGGGCCGGCTTGCAGGCGGCACAGAATTTTTCACAGGAGAATGCATAATGGCTTTTGATGATTTGCGTGGTTTTTTAAACGCGCTGGAAGACCAGGGACAACTGCTCAGGATCAGTGAAGAGGTCAATGCCGAGCCGGACCTGGCCGCCGCTGCGAACGCGACAGGCCGCATCGGTGAAGGCGCGCCCGCACTGTGGTTCGATAATATTCGCGGCTTTGTGGATGCCCGCGTAGCCATGAATACCATCGGTTCGTGGCAAAACCATGCGATTTCCATGGGACTACCACCCAATACCCCCGTGAAGCAGCAGATTGATGAATTTATTCGCCGTTGGGATACCTTCCCGGTTGCGCCAGAACGCCGCGACAATCCCCCATGGGCGGAGAACTGCGTTGACGGTGACGACATCAACTTATTCGACATTCTGCCGCTGTTCCGCCTCAACGATGGCGATGGCGGATTTTACCTCGATAAAGCCTGCGTGGTTTCTCGCGACCCGACCGATCCCGACCATTTTGGTAAACAGAATGTCGGTATCTACCGCATGGAAGTCAAAGGTAAACGCAAGTTGGGCCTGCAACCGGTGCCGATGCATGACATCGCGCTGCACCTGCATAAAGCGGAAGAGCGCGGTGAAGATTTACCCATAGTGATTTCGCTGGGTAATGAACCGATCATCACGCTAATGGGCGCAACGCCGCTGAAATACGATCAATCGGAATATGAAATGGCGGGAGCGCTGCGCGAAAAAGCGTATCCGATTGCCACCGCGCCGCTGACTGGTTTCGATGTGCCGTGGGGGTCTGAAGTGATCCTCGAAGGGGTGATAGAAGGGCGTAAGCGTGAAATCGAAGGGCCATTTGGTGAGTTCACCGGGCACTATTCCGGCGGGCGCAATATGACGGTGGTGCGCATTGATAAAGTCTCTTACCGCAACCAGCCGATTTTTGAATCACTCTATCTTGGCATGCCCTGGACAGAGATTGATTATCTGATTGGGCCTGCCACCTGTGTTCCTCTGTATCAGCAACTCAAAGCCGAGTTTCCGGAAGTCCAGGCGGTGAACGCCATGTATACGCACGGGTTGCTGGCCATCATCTCAACAAAAAAACGCTACGGTGGTTTTGCCCGCGCCGTTGGGTTGCGCGCCATGACCACGCCGCACGGGTTGGGCTATGTGAAGATGGTGATCATGGTGGATGAAGATGTCGATCCGTTTAACTTGCCGCAGGTGATGTGGGCACTGTCGTCAAAAGTGAACCCGGCAGGCGATCTGGTTCAGTTGCCGAATATGTCGGTACTGGAGCTGGATCCGGGATCCAGCCCGGCAGGGATCACCGACAAACTGATTATCGATGCAACCACGCCAGTCGCACCGGATAACCGCGGTCACTATAGCCAGCCGGTGCGCGATCTGCCGGAGACCAAAGCCTGGACCGAAAAACTAACCGCCATGCTGGCGAATCGTCGATAAGGAGCGAATGATGATATGCCCACGTTGTGCCGATGAGCAGATTGAAGTGATGGCGACCTCGCCAGTCAAAGGGGTCTGGACGGTTTATCAGTGCCAGCACTGTTTATATACCTGGCGAGATACTGAGCCACTGCGCCGCACCAGCCGTGAACACTACCCGGAAGCGTTTCGGATGACGCAACAGGATATTGATAACGCGCCGCAAGTCCCGACCATTCCACCACTGTTGACGAAATGAGTCGTTCCCCTCATTTCCTCCAGGAGGAATGAGGGGGCCCTTCTCCCAGTGTGAGAAAACCTGCGTGAATGCTCGGTTTTCTCCCTCCTTGGGGGGAGGGCCGGGGTGAATGCTCGGTTTTCTCCCTCCTTGGGGGGAGGGCCGGGGTGAGTGCTCGGTTTTCTCCCTCTCCCTGGGGGAGAGGGGCGGGGTGAGTGCTCGGTTTTCTCCCTCTCCCTGGGGGAGAGGGGCGGGGTGAGTGCTCGGTTTTCTCCCTCTCCCTGTGGGAGAGGGGCGGGGTCAGTGCTCGGTTTTCTCCCTCTCCCTGGGGGAGAGGGCCGGGGTGAGGGCAACCTAGACCAGACTTTTCAGTCGATAAATCCACTCCAGCGCCTGACGCGGTGTTAACGCGTCCGGGTCAAGATTTTCCAGCGCTTCAACAGCCGGGCTGGTCTCTTCCTGAGCCGCCAGCAGCGACATCTGCGTACCATCGACTTGCGTAGCTGCTGCATTCGGCGACAGGCTTTCCAGTTCGCGCAGCTTACCACGCGCCCGCTTGATCACCTCTTTCGGCACGCCAGCCAGTGCGGCAACCGCCAGCCCGTAGCTCTTACTGGCCGCACCATCCTGCACGCTGTGCATAAAGGCAATGGTATCGCCATGCTCCAGTGCGTCCAGATGCACATTTGCCACGCCTTCCATTTTCTCGGGCAGTTGCGTCAGCTCAAAGTAGTGAGTGGCAAACAGCGTCAGTGCCTTGATTTTATTCGCCAGATTTTCTGCGCAAGCCCAGGCCAGCGACAGACCATCATAGGTGGATGTCCCGCGACCAATCTCATCCATCAACACCAGGCTGTTTTCGGTGGCATTGTGCAGAATGTTGGCGGTCTCGGTCATCTCCACCATAAAAGTCGAGCGCCCGCTGGCCAGATCATCCGCCGCGCCGACTCGGGTAAAGATACGATCAATGGGACCAATCTCGACCTTCTGTGCCGGAACATAGCTACCGATATACGCCAGCAGTGCAATCAATGCAGTCTGACGCATATAGGTACTTTTACCGCCCATATTCGGCCCGGTAATAATCAGCATCCGGCGCTGAGGGGATAAATTCAGCGGGTTAGCGATAAACGGCTCTTTCAGCACCTGTTCCACCACCGGGTGACGGCCTTCGCTAATGCGAATGCCCGGTTTGTCGCTAAAGGTCGGGCAGCAGTAATTGAGCGTTTCAGCGCGTTCCGCCAGGTTGACCAGCACATCCAGTTCTGCCAGTGCAGACGCGCTTTGTTGCAGATCCGCCAGGTGTGGCATCAGCAGATCGAACAGTTCTTCATACAGCTGTTTCTCCAGCGCCAGCGATTTGCCTTTAGAGGTCAGGACCTTATCTTCGTACTCTTTCAGCTCCGGAATAATATAGCGTTCGGCGTTTTTCAGCGTCTGGCGGCGCACATAGTGAATGGGCGCCAGGTGGCTCTGACCGCGGCTGATCTGGATGTAATAACCGTGCACGGCGTTATAGCCGACTTTCAGGGTATCCAACCCGAGACGTTCGCGTTCACGGATCTCGAGTCTGTCGAGGTAATCGGTCGCCCCCTCCGCCAGCCCACGCCACTCGTCCAGCTCGGCGTTATATCCTGGAGCAATGACGCCACCGTCGCGCACCAGCACAGGCGGAGCGTCAATAATCGCCCGTTCAAGCAATTCACGCAGTTCGGTGAATTCACCCATGTTTTCGCGCAGCGCCTGAACCGGCGCACTGTCGATGTCCGCCAACTGGCGGCGCAGTTCCGGCAATTGCTGGAAAGCGTAACGCATACGCGCCAGATCGCGTGGGCGAGCGGTGCGCAGCGCCAGACGGGCAAGAATACGTTCAAGGTCGCCGACCTGGCGCAACACTGGCTGTAATTCGCCAGTGCGTTCCTGTAACGCGCTGATGGTTTGTTGGCGTTCGACTAACACCCGGGTATCGCGCACGGGCATATGCAGCCAGCGTTTCAGCATACGGCTACCCATGGCGGTGACGGTACAGTCCAGCACCGACGCCAACGTGTTTTCTATCCCGCCTGCCAGGTTCTGGGTGATCTCCAGATTACGGCGCGTGGCGGCATCCATAATAATGGTGTCCTGCTGGCGCTCCATAGTAATGGAGCGAATATGCGGCAGGGCGGTGCGCTGCGTGTCTTTCACATATTGCAGCAGGCAACCGGCGGCGCACAGACCGCGCGGCGCATTCTCGACGCCGAAGCCAACCAGATCGCGGGTACCGAATTGCAGATTGAGCTGCTGGCGGGCGGTGTCAATTTCAAACTCCCACAGCGGGCGGCGGCGCAAACCTCGGCGGCCTTCAATCAATGTGGTTTCCGCAAAGTCTTCGGCATACAGCAGTTCGGCGGGGTTGGTACGTTGTAATTCGGCGGCCATGGTGTCGCGATCGGCCGGTTCGCTTACGCGAAAACGCCCGGAGCTAATATCCAGCGTGGCGTAACCAAAGCCTTTGCTGTCCTGCCAGATGGCGGCCAGCAGGTTATCCTGACGTTCCTGCAACAGCGCTTCATCGCTGATGGTGCCTGGTGTCACAATGCGTACCACTTTGCGCTCAACCGGCCCTTTGCTGGTGGCAGGATCGCCTATCTGTTCGCAAATCGCCACGGACTCGCCAAGGCTGACCAGCTTCGCCAGATAGTTTTCGACGGCATGATACGGTACGCCCGCCATTGGGATCGGTTCACCCGCCGATGCGCCGCGTTTGGTCAGTGAGATATCCATCAACTGCGATGCGCGTTTGGCATCGTCGTAAAACAGCTCGTAAAAGTCCCCCATGCGATAGAACAGCAGAATGTCCGGATGCTGAGCTTTCAGCTTCAGATACTGCTGCATCATTGGCGTGTGGGCGTCGAAATTCTCTAGTGTACTCATCAGTTTATGATGTCCATTTTCTTAAATTTTAATGAGTTAGTGGCGTTTGTTGTTCTCATTGAGTTTCACTTTGTCTCATTGGATCTCATGAAATCCTACATTTAAATGTAGGTTAAAGTGTAGCTTGCCAACCTATAGCCTGGTAAAATATGGCTACTTACAGCACAACCTACATTTTGTTTCATAAATGCGTAGGGAGCATGATAACGGAGTCTTTATGGCAGGAAAACAAGAGGCAAAGCCACTGTCGTTTAAAGCGATAGAAATGATGAAGCCAGGTGACAAAGATAAAGCTGATATTGGCGAAAATCGTGGTTTACGTGTCTCCTGTGGTGCGACTGGTGTTAAGTCTTTTTTCTACCGTTACACGAGCCCTGTGACTGGAAAACTTGCTCAGGTCAAAATTGGCAACTTTCCGCAGACTTCTCTCGCCGCTGCACGTCTTAAACTCAACGAGTTAAAACTTCTCCGTCAGGAAGGTCGGTGTCCTGCATCAGAGCTCAAGCGGGAAAAGCATCTTCGTGCAATCGAGGCTGAACAGGCCAAAGTACCTGAATTGACAGTGCAGGGATTAGTTGAGCTCTACCTGACTGAGCGCATTGAGGACCGCAAAACCAAGGATGGCAAAATCATTCCGGGGGCCCGGAAGAAGAAAGGCCAGGATGAAGTGCGCAGAACACTGTATGCCGATGCGGTAGATAAGCTGGGCGATCGTAATGCCGCTGAAATCACACGCAATGACGTGATTACGCTAATCAATGGCATTATCGCCAGAGGAGCAAAAGTGCAAGCCGGTAACGTTCTAAGGGAGCTCTCATTGGCCTACGAGTTCGCTATCGGTTTGGGGCGCTTTGATGCCAGCTTTGCCAATCCTGCGCTACTAGCAAAATCCAGCCTCCGTCAGACTCGAATCAAGCTTACCAATAATCGCGGTACGCGTGTGCTGAGTGAAACTGAGCTGAAAAAGTTTCTCCAGTGGCTTCCGGGTTCTGCCTTTTCACCGACAATCAAAAACGTGCTTCGTCTGACCCTCTGGACAGGTTGCCGTACTGGTGAAGTCTGCAACATGGCGTGGAAGGATGTTGATCTGGAGAAGGGGACTATACATCTGCGCGAGACTAAAACAGGCGTGGAACGTTACGTTCAGCTATCGACGCAGGCCATAGATTTTCTACAAGTTCTCCGCCTCAATTCGGATACATATTTATTTCCATCTACACGAACCAGACGGCCAATCCAGCAAAAGTATCTGACAGAGAATGCCTGGCGCTTACGTGAATCCGGCCAGATGTTAGATATACCGAGCTGGACACCTCATGATTTACGGCGGACCGTGCGTACCGGGCTATCGCGGCTTCAATGTCCTAACGAAGTGGCTGAGGCTATTCTGGGGCATACAAAAGGCGGTGTAGAAGGAATTTATAACCTCTACAAGTATGATACTGAGTGTAGGAAATGGTTGCAGATTTGGGCAGATTACCTTGATAGCAAAAAGTGAATAAAGCTTTTTATAGAAATGAGTGATTGGTTAACATAATGATTGCTGCAAATTAATTGAAGCATATCATATATTAATAAACGAAGAGCGCTTGCTGAGATTATACTTCTTCGTGAAACACCCAATAGGGGAAATTAAATGGGACTTTAGGTGCCAAATCACCTTTTTTTATCATTGTACATAATTGATTTTCAAATACATCTTTAGATACAAAATGTGGATTTTCTCCAACGGTCCATATGCCGGTAACCGGGCAAGTTTCTCCTTCATATAAGGCTTTATTAATGTTTTCTGACATTTGTACCCCCTTTTATTGCGAATGATATCTATGAATCTTGTTGCGGACTTAGAAGTTTAATTATCCGTTCAGATCCTCTTCTTATAACATTTATGATTCGGTTACAATATTAATTTTCTTCGTAATATCAGTTTTTTTAGCATGATACTGTGACTTGCTTCAAGTTAATGATAAATATTTTGAGAAACTGAACGTTATCATGCATCACTCATGGCTTTTGGATAAGGCAATGAAGACTTTTGCCGATAACAACTCTGATAAGTACAATTTAACAGTAGTATCAAAGATAGTTAATCTTTCATTTAGCTAACAATTCTTAATTACTACTAACCCCCTTTTTCCTTAAATATCCTTATGCGCGGGGAATATGCAACCTCAAAAGTGGCCAGAAACTTAGGAGGGTAAGAAGGTCTTGTATAAGTTAAGAATACTTCTTCTTGATAGCCTTTAGTGGGGTATTTAAGCGTATCAACGATAAATTTATCGGTCATTCCTATTAAATATAAAAATTAAGAGCAATGGAATAATTTAACCTAGTATGCTGACAAATCCGTGTTTTTCAACAAAATGTGAAAAGGTTAAAATCTTTGTATTAATCACTGGGCTAGACATTTTCATGCCTCCGGACTTCGAATCCTTGTTGTATTATGTACGCTCGGCGATTCCGGGTTCCATGAGTTTGTCGGCGTCAACTGGCTTGGTCATAGCGTTGAGCTGAAGCTCGGTAAAAAGAGGGTTTGCGCATAGCTATTTCATTAGCTGGAAGAGGGAGTTTATGTAAAGAGCTCTAAAAGTAATTGGCTCGATTGTGCTGGACACTTCCAGCATGAACACAGAGAATCGAATTTACCCCACTGGACGCGGCATGATTTGAGGCGTAAAGTCGGTAAAGAGTTGATCTCTCTGAGATGCTTAAGTGAAATTTATTAATGTTTCGAAAGTAAAAACTACGCATCTGAACATTTGGGGAGTCTTTCAGGATTGAGAATTACTCTTGGCCCTGAGTTGAATTAGTTATACATGTTTACTGCTTCAGGATTAAAAAATCTGACCGTAGAGGGCAAATAGCATGAAAATTAAATTAAGTCTTTTTATTAGATCAAGATTCTTCTATGAAACTATTTCAAAGAAATCAGGAAGGTGATTTTTCATGGAAGGAATTACATTCCGAGAATTTGATAACTTTGCATTGTGCTGTGTTGATTATTTTTCTGATGAAATAAAACAATCATTGAGGATGAATTTATCTCAAATTTGTCACGGAAGTGAACAGGCCAATCAAAAAAGGGCTATGTATAATTATAATAACACTATTAAAGCCTTTTGGGATAGGTATAGTTCTAAAGCCGAAACAACAAAAAAAGGCATGCTGGGCGAGCTACTATCGCATGTTATAATTTTGAATTTATTTCCTCGTTTTGAAATTGTTTCACCATTTTTTAACCTCGAAGAACGAAGTATTAAAAAAGGGTTTGATATTCTTCTCTATGAATCCTCTCGGCAATGTGTTTGGATTACAGAAGTTAAATCAGGAGAGATACATAAAGACAAGGATTCTACGTTGACTACCTTAGATCTCTTAAATACGGCTCGTGATGATTTAAAATTCCGGTTGGCCGAGCAACAACTAAATCATTGGCAAAATGCAATTCATGCTGCAAAAATTGCAATTGATGGTAAGAAAGTGGATTACAAAGATGTTGTTATCGACATTCTTCAAGATGAGGGGGACTTAGTCACTGTTGGTGGTGCTGTGTCGCAAGATAACAATGCTCTACTTATATCAGCGCTATTTCATAATGTCTCAGAGCAAGTCTCTGAGGAGTTTATAAATGAGTTTTCTAAGTCGTTAGGTGAGGCAGGGTTATTTAAGTCATTTTTTGTTTTCTCTCTGCAAAAAGGAACCTTAAAAAATCTTGAAGACTTTTTAAGAACTGAGGCAGGTGCGTAATATGCGTGACATCACTATCAGACGTCTTTTAAATACGCCATTTAAAGATCTCTATTCTGCTTTTTTATTAGGGAATAAATTATCACAGAAAGAATATACTAAATTGCTAGCAGTGGCAGTAGTTTTAATGAATCAACAATCTCTACATTTACGTCGGCTAGGATATCGAATAATACTATTGTATACAATCCAAACTAAAAATTATAACGCTTTATTTGATGTAAGTATTAATAATGGGTTGCTACCTATCTCCGCCTCTATTAGTAAAGATATTTCTGAGCAACAAAACCAGAAAACTTCCTTTTTCAGAGAGTTTATAGATAGTTATATTGACAATTTTAGAGATGAAGATATTGTCATGACGGAACAACAATTTCTAATGCGAGAATATGTGAGAGAACAGTATTCTGGGTCAGTAGTGATTGTCGCGCCTACTTCATATGGAAAGTCTGAGTTAATTATATCAGCGATAAAAGATCATCCATTCTCACGTATTTGTATCATTGTTCCATCGAAAGCATTACTAGCTCAAACAAAGAAGAGAATAATTAATGCTGATATAAATGACTTAGGTAAAGTAATCACCCATCCTGAAAGTTATAATGACAAAAATAACCCTCGTATATTTGTTCTTACTCAGGAGAGGTTAAATAGGCTATTGAGTCAAAATGATTCTGTTTATTTTGATATGGTATTTGTAGATGAGGCTCATAACTTATTGTCTGGGGATTCTAGGAATGAGTTGTTAGCGACGGTTCTTTGTATTTTATGGGCGAGAAATAATCAAACTTCGTTCAAGTTTTTAACGCCTTTTATTTGTGATGAATTAAATCTAAAAATTCGATATTTAAACTCACCTATTGGGAGTTTTAGAATAAATGAATATGTTAAAACTGAAAGATTCTACTTGTGCGATTTTAGAACTGACCGAGGAGATAATATTCTAAAGCAGTATGATCATTATCTTGATGTTTGGGTTGATTCTTTAACCAAATATAATAATCCATATGACCTTATCAAAGGTGAAGGATTAGCTAAGAATATAATTTATGCTAACAGGCCAAAAAACATTGAAAGGTTAGCTCAGGAGCTATCCTTAAGATTGCCAATAGTGGATTGCCCTTTAATTAAAAAAGCATGTGATGAACTTTCGTCAAGTTTTGATAAACAATATTTAATTATTGAATGTTTGCGTCATGGTATAGCATATCATCATGGTTCAATTTCTGATAATGTAAGATTATATATAGAAGATTTATTTTCGAAGTCCACTCAATTGAAATATTTAATTTGCAGTGCCACTTTGCTAGAAGGGGTAAATTTACCTATTGACCGGCTTTTTTTAATTGATAACCGAAAAGGACCTACTAACTTAACCCCATCCCAATTCAAGAATTTAGTCGGAAGAGTTAACCGTTTTAGCGAAGTTTTTTCTGCGCATGGTTTCAATACTATTGAAAGACTGGAATCTTGCGTTTATTTAGTCGGTATCGATAGTTTTACAACAAAGCGAGCAGATCTTGATGGTTTTTATCGTAGGGTAGTAAAAGTTGATAAGATTGAGAAGGACACAGTTACAAATGTTTTATTGGAAGCAACACAAATAAAAAATGGGATAAATCATGACTTGTATATAAATGCAGTAGAACGGTTGGAAAATTTGCATCCTGGGCTTGTTCAGGATGTTGAATGTCAGCAGGTTGTCACAGTTGTTGGAAGGCTTATTATCTCCAATAGTATTAATGAGATTGATGTTTTTACTTCTGAATTAAGTATACAAGAAAAAATTGATAGTTTTTACTCTAAATTTGGACTGGTAAAAACGACAAGTACTTTAATGGAAATTATAAAGCTTGCTTTTATTGATTTCATTGATGTTAGGTTCGGATATAAGGAGGTGTCACGTCTTAAAGAAGAAGCCGCGCGTAACTTTTATGCGATGTTATTAGATTGGAGAATGAATAAGATCACGATTAAACAGGTTATTTATAACTATATTCAATATTGGGATGACCGAGTTGCTAATGGCTTGAATAATTTTGTATATGTTGGAAAATGGGGGGATGTAAAATATGAAAATAGCCATCAAGAGCACTGGGTAAATATGGCAAAAAAATCTCGAAAGGATAAAATAAACTTAGCGATCGTAAGGCATAAAGAAGAAGATGATTTTATTGACCACAAAATTATTCGTTTCGTTGAGGTATTAAACTCATTGGATGTATTGGATGCGTCATTCTATAAACTGATTAAGTATGGAACAACAGATGCTTCAAAAATAAAACTTATTCAAGACGGCTTTAGTCGAGGTCTATCTGATATTATTGTAGATCGTTATGCAAACCATATATCTTTTTTAAATAATGAGGATATATTTGTTAGTCGTTCTCTTATTTCTGAAATGGTAAAGGCTAATGAAAATGAATTGATGGTTTTTGAAGCTAAAATGAATGTTAAGCTTTAATTAGTTCTGTTCAACTTGGTGGGATGGCTATACTGATTTGTTAGGTATTATAAAGTTATGGAGCGGTGGGCCTATTACATCCACCGCGATCGTTTTTAACCTCATTGAAAGGCGAAAAGTTGTATTCTATCTCAATACCTTTAAAAGGAGTATCATTGAAGAGATTACAAGCCAGAAACATTAATATAAAACTGCCCTTTGCCATCCTCTGTTTTCTGTATCCGGTATGTAATAGGCAATGAGTCTTTCATGTTTGGTTTGGCAAATGTAAGGTCAGCCGCACACTGGTAAATGTCAAGGTTTGACTCATGGCTTACCATCCTGACGTTTTCTACCGTAATCTGTACATCCTTATCCAGGGTCATTCCTTTCTCTATCGTTTTCCGTGCTATAGCTACGACCAGGTTCTTGGCGTCATCGCTATTGCATTTCGGTGTCTTATCGCCGCAGCCTACTATTAAACCCGCTGCAATCAGTAGCAGAAGTATATTTATTTTCATTTGTTGTTTCCCTTCAAATCAAAGTTGTCGTCTTATTATTTTTTGCTGTATTGGCCATCCATTAAGCCCGCCGCAGAAGCCCCGCAGTATCCTTCGCAACCACGAGTCATCACGCTGGTTTTCCCATTTTTCATTTCACTGAGCACGGCAACACACTGGCTGGAATTATCGTTCCAGACCCAACGGCGTTTCTGATTCTCACCAGCAGCTATTTGTTGTGCTGTACCGTCCATGTTGCAGATCCCTGAGCCATCTTTGGTTGATGCGTTGATGCTGAACTCCGCATTACCGTTCACTGGCTTTAGCGTTAAAACTGCACCGGGCTTAGCGTATTGAGCGGCGATTGTCGGGAAGGCTAAGGCTGTCAGTACTAATGCAGTAACAATTCTCTTCATCATTAAATATCCTGTTAGCTGATACGAATGTTTTTGGTGATTTTCCCCAGTGCCAGCGGTCTGCGTTTTTCCACAAAGAAATACACTACGTTGAAAGCTGATTTACGGTGATTCCCCCGACCCAGGGAGGGCCAGTTACGGAAAGATTCGATCTGCTCTTCTGAATAGGGCGTGTCAGAAAAGTCAAACAGCACAAGCAGTGCTTTGCCGTCGTGCTTCATCAGTTTCTTCACTTCCGTGCTGTTTACGGTTGCGGAGACATTGGAACGAGCTGCTTTTGGCTTACGGACTGCAAACTCAACGGCGACATCGTCAATCACAAAGTCAATGAAACCATGCCCGGATACCGTTCCAGGTAGCCTGCTTTTAACTTCTGGCGAGACGTTATCCGCAAACCAACCCAGTAAATAGCAACGTACTAATGGCAATAATTCCCGCTCGCTGCATTCATTCAGACGCAGTGTTTTGACAAATTCACGCCGGTAAAGGGAGCTGAAAAAGTACTCAAAGCAATCCGTTATCTCAGTAATGGTGGTTGCCACAATGTTCCCCTTTCTGTCCACCTTTGTTCTAAGGCTCATCTGCTGGTCACTCAGCTCGTCAGTCCTAGTCTTGTTTGGTCTATAAGTGAGTATTTGTTGGATTTTAAGGTCATTAGTGATGTTCATGCAAGAGTAAAAAAGACCCAAACTTCCGCTTATGGACGGACGGGAGAATAAATGATGGTTAAACTGGTGGCAGATTCAGCTGATAAGCTGGTAGGACAGCGTATTCAGAGCAGACGTAAAGAAGCCGGGTTAACCGCAGCTGAACTTGCAGAAATTATCGATATATCGCAGCAACAACTTTCCCGCTATGAACGAGGAACGAATAAGATCAATGTTGCGCATTTAGTTAAAATTGCAATGTCTCTAAAGACACCAATAAGTTGGTTCTTTATTGATTGCATGGATGATCTGAATGTTTCTGATATCCCGTCTGACTATCTATCTGGGCTCGATAAAGAATTAAAACAACGCCTCGATCAAGTCTGGAACAAATTGGATTACGGCAAAAGGAAAAGCCTCCTCCTGTTTTTAGATGAATTCATAAAATAAATTTAAAATTAGTTTCTATGCGAAATTATTTGCTTTAGAAGTATATTCCTGGTAAAATGTCATTACTGGATAGTGTCATATTATTCAGTAACTGATGTATAAACTAATAGCCAACTTAATGTTTCATTTTATATCCCTTCTGGCGGGAGGACGTCTATCGTCTGAAAAGTCAGTACGGGTTAGGGTTAATTAGTGGTTTGTATCATCAATCCAAACGCATATTTACCGGAATAAATACGATGAATATTATCCGTCAGGAAGGGCTGTTCATGCCCGTAAGTCAGGAACTTATTAATATTATACTGGCTGAACTCAGTAAAAAGCCGCCAGTTAAACCGAATATTCGTGCTGTCACATTGCTGTTCAAAGATATCAATTACAGTGCTAAGAATGGTGGTTTTCACCCGGTCGAAATAAGGCTTATTTCCCGCAACGATGAATGGTATTTCGATTACATCACTGACTTCAAATATATGGGGACAGACCCGGAGCTCGAAAAGGAAATCGATATCAGCTGGAGCCAGCGCTATGTCTTCCTGTCCTATGCCGGTGATTTACCCCCAGGGGAAGGGCGTGACATTTTTGCACTCTGGCAAAGAAACTTCGTTCATTACCACTTTCTGAATATCTACACCCTCACCGTTATGTGGGAAAGCTAATCCCGCCACACTGACAGCTAATTATTGATGGAGACATTATCTGTGACTGTTAACAGAGGGATACACGCGTCTGTACAGGGAGAGCTTGACTGTCTTTGCGGCGCGTACTGTGTGGTGAATATGCTGAGCTGGCTGTATGACGGTCGGGTGAAGCGAAAACCACTCATGAACCGACTTCTTCAGGCCTATCAGCAACGCTGGCCTTTGCATGAATGGCTGGCCGAAGGGATAGATGAAAACCGGCTCGACTGGCTGATTACGCAGGTACTCCGGAAAGGCCACTACCACCGCCAGTTTCCGGTCCAAATAACCAAACCTTTCGACGGAAGTCGCGGTCTTGTGGAAGGGCGGGTTTTCAGTGAAATGAGGCGGTTTCTGGCGGTCACAGACCACTCCCGGCTGATTATGCTCAGCGACCAGTTTCACTGGTCCCTTATCACCAGAATGGACGAAGAAACGCTCTGGTTCTTCGACAGCAACGGGCGAACCTCCATGCCCCGCAAAGCCTTCTCCTTACGTGCTGGTGCGACCCGCCGCCAGTTGTTTCCCGAAGCCATTTACTTCATCGAACGGGAGTTCTGAACATGACGACGTTTACTCTGCGTGAAACCCGCATCCTGGACCAGGCGCGCGACATTATCAGCCGGTGCTACCAGCGTGGCGTTCAGCTTTGCTCTCCTGATGATGTACGACGGTGCGTAATGTATGAAATGGCCCTGCTGGAGCATGAGGAGTTTGGCATTATCCTGCTCGATAACCAGCACCAGTTTCTGCATCGGGAAATGCTGTTCCGGGGCTCGTTAAATACGGTCAGCGTTCATCCCCGGGAGGTAATCAAGCGGGTACTCAGGCATAACGCCGCCGCTGTCATCCTTGTGCATAACCACCCCAGCGGCGAGGCTGAACCCAGCAAGTGCGATATCCAGATAACTAAGCGGCTGCAGGAGCTACTGCAAATGCTGGATGTGCGGTTGCTGGACCACTTTATTGTGGCCGGGGCTGAGACGGTGTCACTGGCTGAACGAGGGCTGGTGTGATGCGGACAGTTACCTGGTTTAATACATGTTATAACAGGTTAAACGCATGAGAAGGGTTGCGCTGCGCCAGGTCACGCCGGTGGTGGAAACCACCGTGCTGGATGCCTATATCGGCGGTCTTGCTCCGTCGGGACGGAGGGGTATCACCAGCCTGTTAAACCGTAGCGCCAGCATACTCAAACGCGGAGCGGATGCGTCTAGTTATCCCTGGGAGCAACTTAGCTTCGCCGCTGTCGCTAAAGTACGCGCGGCACTGCTGGATAACGGTTACGCCGTGTCGTCGGTCAACATGGCGTTGTCAGCACTCCGGGGCATTGCGCAGACGGCCTTTAACCTCAATTGCCTGGAGGCGGACACCCTTGCCCGTATCCGGGCAGTTAAGCGCGTCAATGGCGATAACCAGCGCAAGGGGAGGGCACTCAGCCGGGAGGAGGTTCGTGCACTCATTCGGGCCGCTAAACGGCATCCGCAACATATCCGCTGTTGTCGTGATGTTGCCATTGTCATGACACTTTGCGGTGCGGGTTTGCGGGCCGGGGAACTGGTCTGCCTTGAACGCCGGGACTATGACAATGGCATTCTTACAGTGAGACAGGGGAAGGGGCGTAAATACCGGGAGATACACGTTGCGGCAGCGGTAGATAAAGCCATCCGCGCATGGATTAAAGCCAGTGGCGTGAAAGAGGCCGGGGATGCATTGTTTAACCGCATTCAGCGCAACGGCAGGGTTGCCAGCCAGCCGCTGACAACAACCGGTTTAACCGGCATCCTGGAGCAGTTACAGCATGACGCAGGCATTACGCGTTTTACTCCTCACGATATGCGCAGGACTTTCATTACGCGCTTGTTAGAGCAGGATGTGGATATTAATACCGTACGCCAGCTGGCAGGGCACAGCGACATATCCACGACTACCCGCTATGACTATCGTGGTGAAAGTATGAAAATCAGTGCTAGCAGACGGATTAGGTGCTGGTAATAGCTAATATAGTTCGTCCTGTAACTGGGTCCGCGCGAAACTAACGCACACTTTTCGCTCCCGGCCTTCTTTTTCGTTGTCCGCGCTCGTTCAGTTCCACCAGGTGTTCTCTCAGCAGTTGGGTGGGCTGCCCATCACGGGTAATAAGTGCAGTCACATCACGGTTAAGCCAGCGTGATGGCTTCCGGACCGCGGCAGTCAGAGGCTTGTCTGCGAACAGGTCATCCGGGGTGGGAAATTGCGCCCGATTGAAATAAGCCACCATCTGTGCTGTTGTGCTGCCGTTATTTTTTAGCGTAGTTATGCGCTGGTAAATCCCATATAGGGTCTGGGCTTTAACCGTTTTGGGGGGAGGCAGGATATCGTAGAGGGGATGGTTTTCGAGGGACTTTTCAAGCAGATTATAGGCCAGTTCAATGCAGTAGCTCAGGGTTATATTCAGCGGTTCACCACTCTTTTTATCTTCTTCTACCCAGTCAGGATAGAGCTGCGAAGCAATTATTCTCAGCTTTCTTAGGGAATCTGCTCCAATTTCAGGATAAACCGGTATTAAATTCTCATCGGACATAATACTAGCCCCTTCATTAGTGGGTTATTCTGATTTTGTTTTTCAACAATATGCTGCATCAATCACCAAGTGGCCTGAGAAAAAAATTATAAATATTTATTTATAAAAATCAAATGATTAACTTTTTGGGTTTTTTACATGATTTTTTTCAAAACATTGATGTTTAATCCGCAAACGATTGCTCTGGAAGGGATTGATCTATTCTTACTTTTTACCTACGGAACCCCCTAAAAACCATGGTTTAGGATACTCCCATCAGATTTCAGGAGGAACCATGGCAATAAAACGTGTTTTGAAAATTCATGATGTCTTGTACCGCTGTGGCATTTCAAGATCATCTGTTTATAGATTAATGTCTAAAGGACACTTTCCTTCGCAGCTTCGTCTGTCACCAGAAGGTCGTAGTGTCGGTTGGCTCGAAGAAGACATAGAAACATGGATTTCTGGCCGTAAGTCTGTCAACGATGGAAAATTCACATGAAAATTCTATCAGCGAAGAGACAAGGAGCGGTGATTCAGCATCCAGATAACCTGCGATTTAAGAAGCTTGCAAAAGAGATTAAAAGGCTGCTTCCTAAGTTTGAGACTATCAATGATGCCTGCGAAGAAAAATCAAAGCGTATAAAATCATTACGAATTACTGGAAGGCGGCTGGCTAAAAGGGACTATCTAAAACTGGCAATAAAGCTTGAAAATTGTTGGCCTGGAGAACCTTGTGGAAGTGCTGCATGTCCCGAATGCTTCAGACGACACCGGTTGGAAATAATTGGAGAGGTACTTCGTTTATGTAATAAACGCAAGAAATGGCGAAGTGCGACCCTGATTTTCTATCAGGATGCGTTTAGTGATGATCAATTATTAAAATGGAGACTCGATACATTAATAGCACGACTTAAACGTTGGTTAAAAGAGTGCGGTTTTTCTGCAATGGTGATTGGCGGGTTTGAAATGGATTTTCATATGGATATTAATAAATGGGTGCCGCATTTTCATCTCATTATTCAAAATGACAAACAGGCTATTAGAAACCTTCGTGCCAGGATGAAAAATAAGAGGAATATGAATACGCGAAAAAATGTAATAAACCGCCCTATGCTCGTGAGTAACTTAAAAAATCCTGTACGACAGGTGAGTTATCGGTTTAAAGCTATCTGGTGGCGAGTCGAATCAATACAGTATGATGATTATTATATACAAGGCGGTAAGGAAAGAAAAAGGAAGCGCTGGACAAAAAAGTATCGTCTGCTGAGTAAGCAACATGCTGATTCTCTTCTTATGTTAGATTCTCTTGGGATCGCAGAGTTAACCTTTATGTATAAGGTAAGGAAGTATGGTGATCATTTGATAATGAAGTAAGAAAATAATTTATTGGCGAATGAGCCAATTGCATAATATTTCGGTCGTTATTCAAAAAATAATCTTGTATGAGAAATCATACTGGGGATCCCGTTCACCATAATTATGATGCCAATCATAGTAATGGTGAACGGGATCTTTAAATACAATATAGGAAAGTAAATGAAAAAATATAAAGAGAAATTAAATCAAAAAGAAGAAGTGTTATTTGTTAAATTACTGGCGCGCACAAGGATTTCCGAATTATGCCCGGTTGCATACCGGCTTATTAAAGTAACTGATTCGCAAGGGCTGGAGTCAACTCGTGTACTTGTCCCTTCGGCAGCGTTAGTGAGTGTTCTGGAGTTGAAAAAAAACTTACTAAAATTTGGACACAATCCTGATGTCAGTAAAGAATATTGGGTTCGGGCCCATCAAGAAATTGTCAAGGAAACAGATAAAATAATCACATTGTGTTATAAACCTGGTTTTTATGGTGATGCTTATTTACGCGCTAATGATAAAATTATTGGCAACGTTAAGGGGGATAAACCAATATTACACCCCAACGCGAAAAATCATTTACCAGTCGAAGAAAAACTGGGGACATTAAATTTATGGAAAGCGAATGTTGCTCCATATGCATTGCACAGCTCGCGTATTTTGCTGGCTCTGTGCTGTGGTTACTCCGGCTTTATTCTCAATCTCTTAGGTATAGAAGGCGGTGGATTTCATTTATGGGGGATGAGCAGTATAGGGAAAACCTCCAGTGCGTACATGCTGGCGTCATTAGCCGGAGCACCTAAAGATGTTGTCGTGTTATGGAACAACACAGACAAAGGACTTGAGGAGATAGCCGTTGCACATAATGACAGCTACCTTGTCCTTGATGAGTCGAAGCTGTTAGATAAAGACTTGCTGACAGCCGCTAAAGTTATGCAAAACCGTGTGTATACGCTTTCTGGAGGGAAAGGAAAAACACGCTCGTCAATGTATGAGAACAAAGTTGCTGAATGGCAGGTAAGTATTTTCAGTACGGGTGAGTGCAGCCTCCAGCAACTGGCTGTTTCAGGAAAAGTTGAACGTCTTGAAGGTGAAAATGTCCGTGTAATTGATGTTCCTGCGGATGCTGGGCATGGAATGGGTATCTTTGAATCGCTGCCAGAAGGTATTAAATCAGCTAACGAGCTTGTCCATGCAATCAAAGATGCAACTCATAGCTATTATGGCTCAGCCAAGCCCGCATATTTAAAACGTCTGGTTGAGGACTATCAGAATGAACCTGTTAAGCTTAAACGTACATTAGAAAAAGGAATTGCGTTTTTTTTAGAAAAAAACAATGTTGACCTTAACTCGGGCATAAAGGTCAGGTTTGCCAAACGCTTCGCTGTTGCCTATGTAGCGGGCTGCGTGGCGATAAAATATGGAGTATTACCATTTACAAAACAAGATATTCTGAATGGTATCTCAAAGTGTTACCATGATTCATTGGATAAGCCATGCTCACCAGAACCTGATGTTTCTACGTTATTGCCAGCGGAGATTCTAAGTATTTTTAAATCTGGCGAGAAATTGAATGTAATTAATATTGACGGGTTGAATAAAGATCTTATTAAAAATACACCTGTTGTTATTTGCGAGGTGAAAAAGAAAAAGGTACTTGCTATTGATGCAAAAATAATCAATGAGATTATGAGTTTGAAAACACGTAAAGTAGTGCTTCGGAGTTTAACTCAAAAAAATATATTGTTGTCAGATAGTCAAAAGGAATACAGTACTGTACAAATCAGTTATGAAGGGAAGGTAATAGATCGGCGTTATTGCTTTGTCCTGAGTAAATTGACAGAGTTCACTAAATGAGTAAATAAAAACAGGCCTGGTAAAACAGGCCTTTTTATTTTGTCACATTTTTTCTCTAAAGATTTTTGCAACCTTGTTGTAGTTGTCAATAAGCTCATTCAACAATTTTTCAATGCTAATGTTTTCTTCACTTTTACTGTTCGATTCGATAAATCGATTAAAAAAATCTTGAACTGACGGTTCTAAACTATGTTTTTTTTCAGCAATTAAATCTTCCAGTGTTTCACGCGGGACGACAGAGAATCTGGCAGTGGTATCGGCAATAGCATTATCGATAGCTTTCTGCTTTTTGTTATCTTTAATTTTCCCAAACGCTCTGAACATGCGTTCAACATTACTGGCAGAGTTCACAGCCCTTACATTATGCATCCGAGTTTGGGGTGTAGGTTCATATGGGCCATAGATAACTACATTTTCGACATCAGGGCCAAGAACTCTCATCTTCCACTGCTTGAATGTTTCTCCCTCAACAATGCCTGGTACTTTGGTAAGGTGTGGCTGTCCATCAAAATCTACAACCACCGAGTGACTCTTTAGGATTTGATAACAGTAACGTTCTTTAGCTGCCATGCGATTCCCTCCCTTAGGACATTTTAGTAGCCATATTGCCATAACGGAGTTTTCACGCAACAAGGTTTGTTGATGAGCTTTTCGCTGAAATCGTTCAAAGAGGATATCGGGAGGGTATGTAGATGCGTTAACTCGCCTAGTTGCTGAAAATGGGTGATCAACACTACTCAGCACTGGCAGGCTAACTATGATGAAAACATTTAGCGCTTTGAAAAAAGTGATTTAGTGATTTAGTGATTGCGGCTTTGTAGGCGAACCTGGTTTCTGGCTGTGCAATTCTGCATTCAACGCAGAGTCGGGTTGCGGTTCTTCATCAGCAATTCATCCCTAAGCAAGGGGGCAGTCCGCTTCGTCATCAGCCTGTTGTACGGAGGCCAGTCCGGCAGATTCAGAGGCCAGTTACTTCACTGATTAATCGGTTAACAGGCAGAACTGAAATGAGTGACCTGCAAAAAAACACCCTTCCAGACCGCCCAACGTTGCCGGATTTTGACCTAGTAGACCAGCTAACTACCGCTGCTGTTTAGTGTCCGATTCGCATCTCGTACAATGGTAGGGGGAAATCGGCGATGGTTTCCCCTTATTCTGATGGTTGCAAGGAGCGGCGGTTTTGAGCAAATTCGAGGTTTCAAAAGAATAAAACCAGAGAATAACATGTGTCTACAACCGCTATTGAATATCACTGGGAGGAAGTTGCACCGCTTAATAACCGGTAACGTTTTACGTATCCGCTAATCCCATTCTGACCAAGCTGATATTTAATCGCTATTTACGTCTACAAGGTATATAGACGTATCTATTATGCTCTGTATACACTCTATCTCTATATTATTGTATATATATCATTACATACTATAGCCATTATCCAGTATCAGCTATCATGAGGCTCCAGCCTCCAATATTATAATCATTATCCAGCATCTGAACCTTGTTGGGTTCACACAAGATTTGCGTAATTCAGTTGTAAATAAATGGGGTCAGGGCATGGTGCTTTGATCTCAATATACAGGTGAATTATGAAACCATACATTACGCATAACAATATCCTAGTGACAGATTCAACGCTGGACTATTTCAAGTCGGTCGTTTTCAGTATTCCTTATAATGGTGTGCCAAGTTTACGGCGTCCATTTTTTCGCAATATAGCTGTATTTCTTCAGCATGTTATATGTGTGGCTACCTGTAGTCGTAAGAATAAGAAGAAAGCAAAGATTAAAGCGAATAAAAAATGGTCTTATTCTGTGCCAGTGCCGTTTGAGCTGGGTAGGGATAAACTTCCCGGAGTATTTAAGAAAAGTGGGCCAGCCTATGATCGTGCAATGGAGGCATTGGCAACCGCGGGAATTATCAAGCTAACCGGGTATTCAAATACTAACCATTTATGCCGGGAATATGCTGTTTCTCAACGAGTCCTACGTAAGTTGTTTGGTAACGATCGCGAGGCATACCTTAGCCGTAAGGATCGTTACCATTATCTGACAGACATTTTCACCAAGCGTAAAAGCTACTCATTTGATGATCTGATTGGAGTTGCGATCGACCGTGGGCAGCATGCTAAACACAAGCAGTCTAAACGCGATATCCCTAACGCTGCCTTCAGGGAGTTGGTAGTGAGTGTCTGGAACAACCTTGAGCCGCTTGAAATCAATCTGGATGCACTGCTGGATTACTATAACGAGAATCCCACGAAGAAGAACAAAATATTTATTTTCAACTTCCTGTCGCGACTGGCTGAAACAGGTGTGGAACTGGTGAAAGAGTCACCGTTAACGGTAGCTTACAGGCAATCGTATAAAACTGCGTACATTGGCGGGAGATCCTTTGAAGTTGGTACTGGCTTTCAGAGCTTGCCCTCTGGTATGAAGTGGGTGTGTCTGGCGCGTGGTGTCAATTATGACATCAAGGGATGCCAGCTTGAGATTCTGCGGCATGAGCTGTTGAGTATTGGTATTTCGGCCAAGTCTCTGGAGGTGCTGGAAACGAGCTATATCTGCCGGGTACTACGTATTGCGGAAGAACTGGTTAAGCAATTTCGGTTTTCCAGTGTATTCAATGCTGGTGTTGTTACCCTATCACTTAAATCCAGCACAAGACGCTTATTGAATCGTGAACTAGGTAAGGCAGAGGCTGAAAGAGTCTTGAAGCAATGGAAACGCCTTCTGAAGCCTTTACGGCGAGATTTGGCTTTTTTGCTGGATAGTTACGAGGCCAAAGCAAAAACCAATCGTTACGGTAAATGCGTTACTAATGCGGTAGGGCAGCCTTACAACATCACCTGGAAAGATAAGGCATCACGTAAACGCTGGAAGTCGGATGTGATGCGCCGAAAATTGTTGTCGCACATGTTACAGGGTCTGGAAAGCCGCGCTGTATATGATTACGTCATCAGCCACAAGGGGGTATGCGCACTGGAGCACGATGGATTTGTTTCATACGAAGAAGTAACTGACTGGGCGCATCCATACCTTTTGATTGAGAAAAAGCATTAAAGGGCCATTTAGTTAGCTGAGGCTCATCACCGGTTGATAAACTCAGCGTTATGACCTCTTGCCCGAGGATCAACATAGCCAGAGATAAGGAACGTCTGCTCTGAGCGAAAAGCAGACGTTCGCACATCGTAGCGGCAAATTTAAATGATTCCGGCTACCCAGTCCGCAAAAGCACGTACCGTGGGAGAAAGGAAGCGTTGATGTGGGTACAGCAAGGTAACCGGGACTGAAGGCGGCTGCCATTCAACCAGAACCTCGACCAGCGTTCCCTTCTGCAGATGTTCAGACACAATATTCTCAGCAAGCTGCGCAAGCCCGAAACCTTCAAGACACATTTTGATATAAATCCCTGTTTCGTTAACGGCCGCATCACCTTTAACGGGGACGAAAAACGATTCAGTACCACGCGTAAAACGCAGTTCATTCTTTCGTCTTCCCGAAGCGGAAAAATAATGGATCGCTCGATGCTCCGATAATGCTTCTGGCGTCTCAGGGATACCATATTCCCTGAGATAGTCCGGAGAGGCGCAGGTTACCCAGCGAAACCGCCCAAGCGGTCGGGCAACCAGCGTGGAGTCAGTTAATTCTCCGGTTCTGATGACACAATCCACGCCTTCTTGTACAAGGTCAACTTGCCGGTCGCTTATGCCAATCATCAGATAGATATCCGGGTAGAGCCGGTAGAAGTCTTTAAGATTTGGCATCACGATGAACTGGGCGATCCCCCCAGGCATATCCACCCGTAGCCGACCCTGAGGTCGCCTGAGAGAATCGGTCAGGCTGGATTCAGTGTGTTCAATTAACGACAAGATCTCCCGGCACCGGGCAAGATACTGCAGGCCTTCAGGGGTGAGGCTCACTCGTCTTGTCGTCCGATTAAGCAGACGCACCTGCAGATATTTCTCCAGATTTTTAATCGTGCTGGTGACGGTGGAAGAAGGTAGCGACAGTGTTTCTGCTGCGCGTACAAAGCTTCCGGCCTCAGCTACACGTAAAAAAACCTGCATCGCCTGTATCCGATCCATTGTCCTGCTCCGTGCAAAGCGTGAATCTTATTATTCGTAAATTATGAATTATGAAAACAGTTTAAACATCTTTTTGGGTTAAATGTCATGACGTATCGTTTCCCCATAATTCAGGAATGAGGCAACGTTAATGACCGATTACATCAGAAATATTGTTAAAAACCAGACTGTAACACCGCCAGCGACCTTGATTCGTGGCGCAACGGTGCTGAGCATGGATGAGAGCATCGGTAATATTGAACGCGGTGATATTCTTATCACCGGATCAACCATTACCGCGGTGGGAAAGAATCTTGACGTACAGGGTGCCCATATCATTGATGCCACGAACATGATTGCTATGCCGGGCATGGTCGATTCTCATCGCCACTCATGGGAAGGACAGCTGCGCCGCATCAACCCGAATGCAACCTGCCTGGAAGACTACAGCAATGCCACGCACTTTTCGTTTGCGAAATACTATCGCCCGTCTGATATTTATGTCGGTAACCTGCTGACTGCTCTCGGTGCTATTGATGCAGGTATCACCACCATCATTGATAATTCGCACAACAGCCGCACAGCTGAACACTCGGACGCTGCCGTGGAGGCCCTGCTTGATTCAGGCATTCGTGCCATTCATGCCTCCGGTGCCCCGGTATCAGGAGAATGGGACAGAGCACACTGGCCGGGTAATTGGCAGAGACTGCAGGAGAAGTATTTCCGGAACAACCCTGAAAGCCTGGTGTCTCTCGCAGTCATGGCACAGCTGGAGCCGGAATTATGGACTGAAGCCCGCCGACTGGGGCTACCCATTGTCACTGAATTCTTTGGGGCTGAAATGAGCGCCGAGCTTGAATCGTTGCATCAGCAGGGCTTACTGGGACCGGACAATATTTTCAATCACTGCACAGCGCTGCCGGACGAGGGATGGAAAATTCTCAGGGAAGCCGGTGTCCGGGTGAATGTCTGTCCGCGCTCTGATTCGCACTATGGCATCGAAAGCGGGATGTTCGCTATTGAGGCCGCGCTGCGTCATGGTATCAAACCTGGCCTTAGCGTTGACAATGAAACCTCATACAGCACCGACATGTTTATGGAAATGCGCGTGGCATTTTACCTGCAGCGTGTTATGGGCATGCATAAGCAGCACTGCTGTGGCTCAGACCATTCGCTGACAACGCTCCCGGCAGCGCAGCTTCTCAAGGCAGCGACCGTCGACGGCGCCTACTGTGCAGGGCTGCAGAACAAAGTAGGTAGCCTGACGCCAGGCAAACAGGCTGACATGATCCTTATTAATGCCGGCGACATAAACCTCTATCCGAACGGAAACGCCTTCGGCACGGTGGTACATGCCACGGAACGCAGCAACATTGATACCGTCATGATCGGCGGGCGCATCGTTAAGCAGAACGGCAAAGTGCTGGGTGTCGACAGCGACCGCCTTCGCGCCGCCATTGATGAATCTCGCGAGCACCTTTTTGCGGCAGCAGGGTATAAGCCAGACATTTTTGCGGAAAAATTCCTGCCGCTGGTCCAGGCAAACTGACAGAGGCGAACGACATGAGCGCGATTTATTATGTGATAGCTTTTGCAGCAGGTCTGGGTATTACCCTTCAGACGACACTGAACAGTCAGCTTGCTAAAGGGCTCGGAGGGGATCCGGTCACCGCCGCGTTGTTTTCCTTTGCTGCCGGGGCGTTCAGCCTCGGAATTTACTCTCTGCTGCGTGGAGGGCTATTCATCTCCCTTGCAGCTATTCCTTCGCAGCCTGTATGGAGCCTGATGGGCGGACTGATCGGTGCCTGCGCATTATTCAGCTATGTCGTGCTCGCACCAAAAATCGGTTTTTCAGCCCTGCTCGGGCTGGCGATTGTCGGGCAGCTACTCTCGTCACAGGTGATCGACCATTTTGGCCTGCTGGGCGCGGTAAGGCGGCCAGTCTCGTTGCTGAGGCTGGGAGGAATGCTGGTCATGCTGGGCGGTCTCGCCATCATGCTTTTCGGCGATCGGCTCTCTGCACGTTTTCTACAGTAAAGCCTTTACCTTACCTGGATATCATCAGGGAAGCTAAACGAAATTTTGAGCACAATTATAACAAAGTCCGCTACTGGCACAAAATAGTCGATTGCGAGGCTGCTAAGTCTGCTTTGAGCGAAAAGCGGAAGTTGCGAGTTATCATTAATAGTCATTGCTGGTCACTTAAATGACGTCTACCGAAGCCGTGGCGATAAAGTTTTCTATAGTTCCTTAAGCTTAAGTTCTGACAACAATACTCTTTTAGCCCATGCTACACGCGGCTGGCGCAACGATGCGGGCATCCAGATCAGGTTGTAAATGATAGTGGTACTGCCCACTGGTGGCGAAATTGCCATCAATTCACCACGCTTTAGCTGCTCCCGGCACAGGTATTCTGGCAATACCGTCCAGCCAAACCCTTTGGTTAGCAGACTTCGAAGGGCGCGCAGATCCTGACCCACAGCTGCCGGCAGGGTTCCCGGCGCGGCAATGCCATTTTTCTCCATCCAGTTATCAATCAACGACAGATCGAGATTGTAAGCAAGTAGCGGTTCCACACTGAGCGCTGCGGGAAGTGAGTCGGTCTGCATCAGGCGATGGAATACTGCCGGACTTGCTACAGCCAGCACATTGTCGGCATAGATCACCTCACTCCTCAGACGATCGTCGGTTACCGGGTGCGCCGAAATCCCCAGTTCGCAGTGCCCCTCCAGCAACATTTTCGTAACTTGCGGCCCGTCCCCGGTATGCATTCGTACACGAACGTCGGCCTCAAGCAGTGGCCGCAGACCTTCGGGAAGCTTTTCCGCCATAAAATCGGCATGGCCAATGATCTGCAACGTACCGGCAATTCCGGACGACCGCGCTCGCGCAGTGGCCAGCGCCGCTTCTGCTGCATCCAGCTTATTACCAATATCTGCCGCAAGCTCGTCCGCTGCAGAAGTGGGCACCACGCCGTGCGTCTGTCTTTCAAACAGTGCCTTCCCCACCGCCGATTCCAGACCGGCGATGTGCTGCGACACCGCAGGTTGCGTAAGATTTAGCACTTTAGCGGCAGAGGTGATCGAACGCTGACGGTAAACCTCAACAAATGTTCTCAGGCGAATCAATGACATAATTTACTCATAAAAATATTTATACCCATAACAAAATAGCCTTGTTAGCCCCGGAACACCAGAACTGTCAAGCTTCTCCCATCGCAACCGAACACGGAATATGACAATGTCGAATAACTTCAGCACCGGGCTTCAGGCGCAGCTCACAGCCCTGAAAAACGCGCATCTGCAGGCTGGACCCGCCAGCGCAGCCTTGCGCAAAGATCGCCTGCTGCGTGCAGCGAAACTGCTCACAGAGAATCACCAGGCGATTAATGTGGCGCTTAATCGCGACTTCGGTCACCGCAGTGAATATCAGTCGCTAATCGTAGATGTCGCGACCACCGTCACCATGCTGCGCCACGCCGCAGAGCAGGTCAGCGAGTGGATGGAACCGGAGCACGTTGCGGCGCCCTACCCGGGGATGCAGGCATGGATTGAGCAGCAACCGCTGGGCGTGGTGGGTATCATCAGCCCGTGGAATTTCCCGATTAATCTGGCGTTCGGGCCGATGGCGGGGGTGTTTGCTGCGGGCAATACCGCTATGCTCAAACCGTCTGAACTGACGCCGCACACCTCTGAACTGCTGGCGGAATTGATCCCTCAGTACTTTTTCCCGGATGAACTGTGCGTGGTGCTGGGTGATGCCGATGTCGGCCAAGCATTCAGCGCCCTGCCGTTTGATCATCTAATTTTCACCGGTAGCACTGCCGTCGGTAAACATGTTATGCGCGCCGCAGCAGAAAACCTGGTGCCCGTCACCCTCGAACTTGGCGGTAAATCGCCGGTGTTTATCGATAAAGATGCCGATATGGCGCAGGCAATTGCCCGCACACTGACCATCAAAACCTTTAATGCCGGGCAGATCTGTCTGTCACCCGATTACTTGCTGGCACCACAGAAGAGAGTTGAGGCTCTGGTCGACGCGGCACGGACGTTTATGGCGACAAGTTTCCCGGCAGTTCAGATGAACCCGGACTACACTGCGATCATCAGCCCGCGCCATTTTGAGCGTCTGCTGACACTACTGGAGGATGCGCGCAGTAAAGGTGCCACCATCATCAGCCTGGCACCTGCAGGTGAAGCGGATTTTGACGCCACCTCACGCAAAATTGCCCCGCACCTGGTGCTCGATGTCGACGACAGCATGCTTATCATGCAGGAAGAGATATTTGGCCCGTTGCTGCCAGTGAAAACTTTCACGGAGAGCAACGAGGCGCTGAACTGGATCAATGCGCATCCGCGCCCACTTGCGGCGTACTACTTCGGGAACGATAAGGCGAGCCAGAATACCTTTATAGCAAACACAACATCTGGCGCAGCAGTGATTAACGATGTGATGACCCATGCCGCCATCGACAGCCTGCCATTTGGTGGTGTCGGGGCATCCGGAATGGGAGCCTACCACGGAATACACGGTTTCAGACGCTTCAGCCATCAGAAACCGGTGGTGGTACAAAACGAGGACGGTGCATCTAACCTGCGTCTGCGTGCCCCCTATAAGAATAAAACCGCCGATATCATCGCGTTTTTACAAAGCTAATTTTCAGGAGAGAGCAATGAAAATATTAATGGTTCTGACTTCACACAGTGAACTGGGCAATACTGGTAAGAAAACGGGGTTCTGGCTGGAGGAGTTTGCCGCCCCGTACTACGTCTTTAAAGACGCTGGCGCCGAGGTGGTGCTGGCCTCTCCGGCGGGCGGCCAACCGCCTCTGGATCCCAAAAGCGATCTTCCTGAATTTCAGACTGCAATGACCGACCGGTTTAAAAATGACACTGATGCCCAGTTTTTACTGGCGCACACTCAGCAACTCAGCGAGATCAAAGAGCAAGATTTTGATGCGGTATTTTATCCTGGCGGTCATGGTCCATTATGGGATCTCGCGGAATCGCCTGTCTCGATTGCGCTGATAGAAGCATTTAATCGTTCAGATAAACCGATGGCATTTGTGTGCCATGCACCGGGCGTACTACGCCATGTGAAGGGTGTGCAGAGTGCACTGCTCATCAAAGATCGCCATGTTACAGGCTTTACCAACAGCGAAGAACAGGCTGTCGAGTTGACCGATATCGTCCCTTTCCTGATTGAAAATGAATTTATTACTGCAGGCGCTCACTACAGTAAGGGAAGCGACTGGATGCCCTATGTGGTGGAGGATGGCAATCTGGTCACGGGGCAGAACCCTGCCAGCTCAGAGGCTGCGGCCGCAACCCTGCTACGCAAAATACAGCCTTGAGTTCCGCAATGACGATCACATGACATCATTTGAATAACTCCCGTTCAGCCAGAATTTTATGGCTACTGGAAGAGGCAGGACTGCCGTATGACCTAATCCGTTATCAGCGAGATCCTGTCTCCCACTTAGCTCCAGACTCCCCGAAGGGCATCCGCCCGTTGGGTAAATCACCGGTACTCGAGGTGGATGGCAATGTCATCGTGGAG
Organism: Kosakonia sp. WA-90; assembly: GCF_039871955.1. Lineage (NCBI taxonomy): Bacteria > Pseudomonadati > Pseudomonadota > Gammaproteobacteria > Enterobacterales > Enterobacteriaceae > Kosakonia > Kosakonia sp. WA-90. Next base: position 31,614 of record NZ_JBDPLJ010000007.1, on the reverse strand, counting down.
TCAGGGGCGATTGTGGAATATCTGATTGCACACTGTGCCCCACATCTGGCTCCGCCAGCTGATTCCCCGGCGTTTATTGAATACCTGCAGTGGATTCATTTTGCCGACAGCTCTGCAATGCTGCCGTTACTGCCGAAGGTGTTCGGTGAGATTGAAATTGATACTGGCACAGGGCTCAACTTCCTGGAGGATTATGCGAATTCCGAGTTTGTCAGCTTTGGCTGATGAAATTCTGGAGGTGTGCCGCGCACGTCTTATCAGCCATGATGCACATAAGGATTGAATTTGCTGGCTACAGGATTTTGTTCTTTAGGTGCATTTAAATAAATCGCCAACGTCTGCTCCTGGCCCGGGTGCATGAAAAGTCAGCTATGAGCGAAGAGCTCTAGTTATGCGGGGGCAGGCCTGAATGCCAGAGATTTCTGGAATTAACGTTGCAAATCGTCTGGTTTGTGTTGCTTTGAAAAGTTACAGGTTATACGACAGAAACGTGCTCAATCGATTTTTAGCGGTACGTACAATCATCGGTATTAACTCCCCACGACGATGGATAATCATGAATTAACGTAGTTTTATTCAATTAAATTCCGCACGGCTTGCGGCGTCTTTCCCGTCCAGGCCTGGAAAGCACGGGCAAAGGAATTGGAATCTTCAAAACCCAGAAGAAAGGAAATCTCTGCACCCGACATATTCGTGTTACGCAAATAGTGATGAGCCAGTGACTCACGTACACGATCAAGTATTTGCTGGAATGATGTCCCCTCGTTTTGAAGCCTGCGCTGCAATGTCCGTGTGCTCACAGCGAGTTTTCGACTCACAGTCTGCATGGATACTTCCCCTGCGGGCAACGTCTCCAGCAACGTGCTGTGCACTCTTTCTGACATACCGGCCAGCTTATCTAAATCAGCCAGTCTCTGGCGTAAGGAAGGCTCAAAGAAAAGCCACATTTTGTGGTTTTCTGTCAGGAAGGGCTTATCCATATCCTCCCTTAAAAATACCAGAGTCGCCAGCGGACTGTTTGTCACTGTTGTACCGAAAAATGCCTCATAGGCGAGAGCATCATTGTTCCCCATTTCAGTAGCCTGGGGCCAGCTGACACGCAGTGGCTTCACGGCAGAGCGTGTCGCCAGACGAACAAGTTGTACAAAAAAAACCAGCTTAAAGATCAGGAACACCGTTGGGGGCTGCCCGGTGTTATCCATGAAATCAATTGAGACTGTCGTGTACATCTCCGTGTGGTCTACCGGGAATCGCATGGGGGCAATAAGTCTGACGTACTTTGCCATCCGTTCGAGCGCACAGTGCATATTTGAGCTACACAGTGCGGCAAAAAGTTCCGGATCGAACCAGTCCGACGACATCACCTTTGCTATTTGCAGGGCTGCAGGTATATCGGCATTGACAGACATGGCCTCATCTTCGATGGCAACCCAGAGTCTGTAAAAACTGTCCGCGTCTAAACGAACGTTCTGGCGCGTAAAGAGGTCGCCCGGCAGTTGTGCGCGACGCAGAACCGGCGAAGTCTCTATACCGGCATCCTGCATTAACAGACGCCAGCCAGGCCAGACTGAATAGTCCTGCATGGTGTCGTGTCGGCGGATAAGTTTGTGCGGTTTTTCTGTGTTCATTCACTCAGTCTATATCGCAAAAAACGCCTGCTCAATAGCAAAAGGCGCCATTTAACCTGACGTAATATTGGCGCCATTTGCTGAAAAAATGGCGTGTTTCGCTAGTGATGATGGTTGGCGTTAGCACCAGAATAGACCCCACGATTTATCATTAAAAATGACTGGGGTCGAAAAAATGAAAAAAACAATTTTGATTACAGGTGCGTCTTCAGGCTTTGGTCTGATGCTTGCCACCAAACTTCATAAAGACGGCTTCAGCGTCATTGGGACCAGCCGCCAGCCAGAGAAATATGCAGGCAAAGTCCCGTTCAGACTGTTAAGACTCGATATCGATGATGACAGCTCCATTGAGTCGTTTACACAGGAGTTGTTCACTTACACAAACCGACTGGATGTGCTCGTCAACAACGCTGGCTATATGGTGACTGGCCTCGCGGAGGAAACACCTATCGGCGTTGGGCGGGAACAGTTTGAAACTAATTTCTGGGGCACCATCAGGGTCACGAATGCGTTACTGCCCTATTTTCGCAAACAGCAGAGTGGGCAGATCATTACCGTCAGTTCGATAGTTGGTTTGATTGGCCCTCCGAACCTGTCCTATTACACGGCCTCAAAACACGCGGTTCAGGGTTATTTTAAGTCTCTTCGATTTGAACTGGATCAGTTCAACATAAAAGTCAGTATGGTTGAGCCGGTTTGGTTTAAAACTAATCTCGGTAATCACTCTGTTTCATCGGCTGATCATCATATCCCGGACTATGACGCTTACCGTCGTCAGGCACAAGCAGCTACACAAAAAGGGATTAACGAGGCGGAAGAGCCAGATGCCGTTGTATCAACCATCACCAGGCTTATCCAGACCAAAGAACCGAAATTCAGTAATCCTGTTGGCAGGATGACCGGTGTCATTCTTTTCTTACAGAGCTACCTTCCGGGGATGTTCGAGGGCTCGATTCTGAAAAGCGTTAAAACGGCAAAGTAAACCTGCTATCTGAATAAAGACACACCGGAGGCTGCCCTGAGCAGTTATCCGGTGAACATGACTTAACAACTGGTGGAGAATCCAATGAGTAATTCTGAATTACATGCCGTTGCAGATATTCAGACAGGCCTGCCCCATGAGGCCGCACAAGCCGGGCTGAAAGAATGGCACCGAATTGTTGCCGCACTGGACTGGCAGAGCCTCCCTGAACTGCTAACCGAGGATGTTATTTTCCGTAACCCTGCATCGATTGAGGCATATCGTGGCAAGGAAATGATGGTGGCCATTCTTGGCGCCGTATTCAGCGTAATGGAAGATTTCAGATACCTGCGACACTTCGGCAGCAGTACAGGTTACGTCCTTGAGTTCAGTGCCCGCGTCGGTGATGACGAAATATTCGGTGTCGATCTCGTGGAATTCAATCAGGAAGGCAAAATCACCGATTTCATGGTCATGATGCGCCCCGCACATGTAGTTCTGAATCTATCAGCTGAAGCCGGTAAGCGTCTTGCTGCAGCACATTCTTCCGCAGAATAAACAGTCATCCTGACCCGACTAACTGCTCATTTTAAAGGTAATGACATGAAAAACTACTTATGCAAGTGGATCCCCCCCCGGGCAGATTTTCTTGCCACTTTGTCCGCGGACGAACAGAAGTGGATGGGGCAACATGGCGATTATTTGAACGAACTTCTTGCTCAGGGCGTTATCGTTGCTCATGGTCCAGTCATTAACGATGGAGAGGGTTACGGTGTCTCGCTTTACCAGATTGCTGACGATGAAGATATTGCAGACTACACGTCACAGGATCCAATCGTAAAAAATGGTGTTGGTCATTATGAGCATTACGACATGCCTCATTTATCCGCGCGAAAATAATAGCCTGATTTCACAAAAGAGAAGACGATGAAAATTAAAGATACTGTCGCACTGGTTACCGGCGCAAACAGAGGTTTAGGTGCTGCTTTTGCCCGTGCATTACTCTCAGCGGGGGCTCGTAAAGTGTATGCCGCAGCGCGCGACCCACTGACGGTCACGCAACCGGGAGTTATACCTGTTCGTCTGGATGTGACCCGTCCTGAAGAGGTGGAAGCTCTGGCTCGCGAACTGGGCGACGTCAGTTTAGTGGTCAACAACGCAGGCATTGGCGGTTCGGGTTCCGTCCTTGATCCCGCAGCCATCGATACACTTCGTAGTCAGTTTGAGACAAATGCTGTTGGCCCACTGCGCCTGACACAGGCATTTGCCCCAATTCTGGCTAAGCATGACAGCAGCGCTGTCATCAATGTGATCTCCGCCCTGAGCTGGGTCACATTACCCGGTATGACGGGAAGTTACAGTGCTTCAAAAGCTGCCGCCTGGGCTTTAAGCAATGCCATGCGGCAGGAACTGAAGGCCCAGGGAACAGAGGTTCTGTCGCTGCATGTTGCTTTCATGGACACAGATATGGCGCGCGGCGTTCCCGGAGACAAAGCATCACCTGATGACATAGCGCAAATGACACTCGCTGCATTAGAGGACGGACAATCTGAAATCCTGGCTGATGAGGTCACTCAAAGCGTGCATGCCGGGTTGACGGCTAATCCTCCGATGTATCTGGGTATGGTCGGGTAACCCCCAGAGCCGTTAATACCTCAGGGTTTCGCTCTGACTGAGCGCATGTTTGCGGGGCAAAGTGCTCCGCAAAACTTAACTCTACAGAGTCATGCCCCCGGCCGCGTTCTGCTGATTGCCCAATCTTACATCAATGACTGTTCTAAGTTGTTATCCGGGAAATATATCTTCACGATCCGAGACCCCGATGAGTGATTCTACAATGCATCCAATAAAAGAGACTCAGACAAATCCCCCTCATCAGGCTGCGCAAACCGGACTGAGAGAGTGGTACCGAATTATTGCAAACCAGGACTGGGAGAATATCGCGGATCTTTTCTCTGATGATGTGATAGTGCACAGCCCACTCTCAACAGAGCCGATTGACGCTAAAGATAATATCGCCGCTATACTAGCCGCGCGTTTCAGTGTTATTAATGATTTCAGGTATATGCGGCAATTTTGCAACCACACGGGTTATGTCATTGAGTTCAGCGGCAGAGTTGGGAATGATGTTATATTCGGTTTTGATCTGGTTGAATTTAGTGCTCAGGGAAAAATTACCTCACTTAAGATGATAATGCGTCCCTCAAGAATGGTTGTGAGTCTATCTGCAGAGCACGACTGGCATTAACATAATGGATTATTATATCTGCAGTGTGTGATTAATCCTGTCCGCTTTTGGCACGAAGCAGACCGCCTGAAGCGCCGTTAGGTCAGCTTTGAGCGAACAGTGGACGTTGCAGAACCATGATATAGATGTCGGCTAAATTTCTGACAGAACCGAAAAGACTGCATTCAAAACCTGGCCATCATCAATGGCTGAGGCTGCTTCATAAATTGCTTCGGTTGCTGACTCAATTGAATCATCTCTCCCGGCGAAAGCGAGGGCTGAAACTGCGCGTGCCTGGCTAAACAAATGCAAAGCTTGAGGATTTAATTCCCTCTCTTCGTTCTGACTATCATGCAGGTTAAAATATTCTTCATCTAACTGTGCAGCCAGCCTTTCCAGTTTGGAAACCTGCTCGATCGATAGCTTATATCCTGATAGTAGTTGCCTGAGTGATTCGTCCACTACATGCAGGTCTACCGGACAGATTTGAACAGCGAGTTCGCATGCCACTCTGACTGCACTTCTTCGTTTTTCTTCACTTACTACCTTAATTTTTTCTGCCAGGTGTTTGTCTAGCATTTCTAAACGCATAATCCTCTCCCTCTGGTATCGGCTTTCACACATATTGCCCTGACATGTGACCAGCTCACCATAAATTAATATATCTCGATGTAAGCAACATCCGCAGTTGGCACTCAGCGGACCGCCTATGGGAACGAGAGGGCCGCTCTGAGCGATCAGCGGACATATAAACGCCAAATTGGTTAGGTGGGGAGTCATGACTGATAATTATGCCATAACCCATATGAAACAGGCCGGATAACTGATCATCTTAGGCTTCACAAATGATTTCATTGACAATAAAAAGTAATATATAAAAGTCAGTTGATGTTTTTATTCGTATAAAGAAGCCTCTCCTTCCGGACGGGTTTTAAACCGGCGATGCATCCACAGGTATTGTTCTGGGGCGCGGAGGATTTCATTTTCGATGATCTTATTCATGTAACCAGCTGCGACGATCTCGTCTCCCTCGGGATACCCTGATAAAGGATTACTGACATACATCTGATAACCTTTTTTATCGCTCCGTCGGATCATGCTAAGAGTGATCAAATCTGCGCAAGCAAGTTTTGACAGTGCATACGTTCCATTCGTCGTGGCTGCTTTTTTTACGGAGAAAAAGGGAGCGAAAACGCTACCCTTAGGCCCATAATCCTGATCAGGTGCAAACCACACAGCTTCACCGGCCTTAAGTGCATGAACAAAGCCAGATAAATTACGTCGATTAATCATTGCCTTATTTGAGCGCATACGTCCTTTTGTCTGAACCCATTCCATCAATGGATTATTGTGCGGGCGATAAGTCGCCATCATAGGGTGACATAACCCCATTACTCTTCCGCATAATTCAAGAGACATGAAATGAATCCCGACAACCATTACCCCTCTGGTTGCATTTGTCAGGTTTTCAATTCCTTCGACATCAAACCATTTTTTGACTCTTGCATCACTCCAGAACCAGGCCATACCCGTTTCAATCAGTCCCAGCCCAAGAGAAACAAAGTTTTTACTAACCATCTGGCTTCGGACAAACGGTGTCATCTCGGGAAAGCAGAGTTCAATATTTCTGACCGCAATACCTTCCCGACGTTTCAGAAAGGGTCTGGATATTTTTCCAAGACCAGAGCCCAGCACATGTAATATTGGATAAGGAAGTTGAACGATAATCCATAGCAGGCCCAAACCAGTCCATATAAGCCAGTAGCGTGGATGAAGTAAATGGTGAGTAAATGGTTGTGACATGGTTTTTCCTTAAGGCAATTGAAGGTGGTAACGCATAAGGAAAAAATGAGAAATTCGTCTTTAGCGATACACATCTTTTTAGACAGCTTAAGGGGGATTAAATTCAATAAAATAATTTTTCGCTACTCTTAAGAGATTCGGAAGATTGCGCGAAATTTTTAATCCAATGATTTTTGACGAAAAATTAATATTTTTATTATTAACGTCCAACAAATTATCTTGTTGGTTTGTCATTCTCAACACATTCAATAGGGTGAAAACGAATTTTGGGAAATTAGCTATCGTTTTTCTAGGGAATCTCGCCTTGTTTGAAGAAATCCCAGAAATTTCCGGGGCGATTGCATATTTGTCATTATTAAATCGAATTCTGTGAATAAAGAAAGGTTGACCTACCTGTGATGGCGACTCTAAGGGACATTTTGCTCAACAAGTACTGGAGGTTTCATTTCATTATCCTGTCGTCTACAACTGCAGTAAAAAGAAATCTTTTGATCTTCCTGTATTGTCACGTTCGGTTACAAGGACTGATCAACTGCCGATGCACTAACATTCTGGTGCACTACATAATTACATTCAGGGCATTCCAGAACCGATTCTTTCCGTAATTTCCACACTGTCTGAGCGGCCCTGTGTGTATGTCTGGCAGGCAACATGAACAGGTTTTTCTTTAAAATGGCTGAGTTCTTGCGTATAAGAAATGAGTGTCTGTAAACTATAATAGTTATTATGTGTTTTTATAAAAATGACTGTATTGAATTCCGACCATTGATAACTGAATCATAAATTGAATCTCTGTTTTATGATACAATACCCTTCCATGAGAAATTTATGATGAAATCTGATGATACACTTGATTGGTACCCGGCACAGTTGCCGCCAGTGAAAATGATCCTTGGTGAAGCCCTGCTGGCTGTGGGCAAACAGGGCAGGCCGATTAACACCCGTACGTTGCTTGAATATTTACAGGTGATGCAGGGCAAGCAAAAAAGACGGGATGACAAAGTTGCCATGCAGACCGCGATTGATGTTCTCAGGGATAATCAGCGCATTAACGGCAGGCGTTAATGCGCATTTTAATTCCGCGTCAGTTCTGAATGATTTCAACTGTATGGTTTTGTCCGTCATCCAGCAGAGGAATTCTGTCATCAGGCAGACCGTGACCATCCAGAGTGACCCGATATACTCCGTCACCGCGCGAAATATTAATCTGATAATGGCTTTCGCCATATTGGTATGTCATAGCAAAAGATGACCACTCCTCCGGCAACCGAGCATGGACAGTGAAGGCGGTACCGGATCGTTTTATTCCCAGTAATTCCTCGGTCAGAAGACGCCAGGCCCAGCCTGCGGAACCGGTATACCAGCTCCAGCCTGCTCGTCCGGTATGGGGAGCAACGCTATAGACATCAGCACTCATAACGTAGGGTTCTGCTTTATAGACCGCAACTCCTTCTGCATCCAACGTGTGATTGATCGGGTTGAGCATTGACCAGAGTTGCCAGGCGCGTTCTGTATTCCCCATTCGGGCAAATGCCATTACTGCCCAGATGGCACCATGTGTATACTGCCCTCCGTTCTCCCGAACACCAGGCAGATATCCCTGAATGTAACCCGGGTTAGAACCATGCCCATCGAAAGGGGGGATTAACAGTTTTATTAATCCTCCTTCGTTATCTACAAGGTGCTTATCCAGCGCCTGCATGGCCTGTGTGTAGCGGACCGGGCTTGCGGCCCCGGACAATACAGACCAGCTCTGTGCAATCGCATCAATCCGGCAGTCCTGCGAAGCTTTCGACCCCAGGGGGGTACCATCGTCAAAATACCCGCGCCGGTACCATTCGCCATCCCAGGCGTGGGCTTCGAGATTGTTTTGCAGGCGCAGGGCCTGTGAACGATATATCGAGGCGACAGTGTCATCCTCCCTGCGCTCCGCCAGGGCTGCAAACCGCTGCAAAATGTCGTACAGGAAAAAGCCCAGCCAGACGCTTTCACCTTTACCTTCAATACCAACCCGGTTCATCCCGTCATTCCAGTCGCCTGCCCCCATCAGAGGCAGGCCATGCTCTCCGAACCGCAGACCATATTGAATCGCTTTGACGCAGTGGAACCAGAGAGTCTCTTCGGTATCGCTGATGATCGGTGTGTCATAGACAGACTCTTCACCTGGCAGAAGCTGACGCCCCTCCAGATAAGGGATACGTATTTCCAGAACATCCTTATCCCCCGTCGTTTCCACATAGTGGCAAACGGCAAGTGGAAGCCACAGGTAGTCATCAGAACAGCGGGTACGAACACCGTTGCCATGTGGCGGGTGCCACCAGTGTTGCACATCTCCCTCAATAAATTGCCGTGATGCACAAAGTATTATCTGTTCACGCATTCGGTTCGGATCGGCATGACTCAGTGCCAGTGTATCCTGCAACTGATCGCGAAAACCAAATGCACCGCCAGACTGATAGTAACCACTGCGGGCCATAAGGCGACAGGCGACTGTCTGATACATTAGCCAGCCATTAACCAGTAAATTTACGGAAGTGTCGGGGGTGTTAACCACGATTTTATCGAGCACATTGTGCCAGTGGTTGTGAACCCGGTTTAGCTCCTGGCGGACCGTATTCTCATTCATATAATGGGCAAGACTCTCTTGAGCACGTGCGTGATTTTCATCTGCGCCGAGGATAAAAATAAATGTCCTCTGATCCCCATCAATTAATGTGACCGCCGATTGTACCGCCCCGCAGGGATCCACCCCTGCTCCCGTCTTACCTGAAAGTCTGCGCAATTTCATAGCAGACGGATCGTGCAGAGAACCATTACGGCCGATAAACTCGCGACGGTCGCCTGTCAGTGAACAATCATTACCGCTGACGGCAAAAAATGCAGTACGCTCGCCACCGTTATCACCGTAAAAATTGTTCGCCAGTACCCCGCAGCCGCCAGATATACTGGCCGCCTGTGTCACAATGTGAGGAGCTGAACGCGTTCGGGCCTCTCCGAGTGTCCACTCAACATAGCCAGTGGCAGAGAGTTTACGTGTCCGTCCCGAAGTGTTACTGATCGTCAGGAGCGCCAGTTTTACCGGCGCCTCTTCGGCAACCAGGACCGTCAGCTCGCTGTCTATACCGTTCTCACGATGGGCAAAAACGCTGTAACCAAAACCATGACGAGTCAGATAATTACCGTGTCCGCGAACAGGCAAAGCCGTCGGTGACCAACACTCACCGCTCTCTTCATCGCGCAGATAAAACGCCTCGCCGCTGCGATCGCTCACCGGATCGTTCTCCCACGGTGTTAACCGGTATTCATGTGCATTCTCATACCAGGTGTAAGCCTGTCCCGCCTCTGAAATCACGCTGCCAAAATGGGAATTAGCCAGTACGTTTGACCAGGGGGCCGGTGTCAGCGCATTTTCACGCAGGACAATCTGATATTCCCGACCATCCTGCGAAAATCCACCGTACCCATTGAAATGACATAACTGACTGATGTCGGGAATCCAGTCCGTATGTTGATTACGCTCCCGCACAGCATGTGGAATGAATGCTCTTACCGGAGGTTTCAGGGTATTAATACGCTGGTTAAGCTGCTCATTAATTCCACCTGTGCGGTCATCAAGATAAAGACAGGCCACGCTCATCAAAAGCAACTTATCCTCAGCGGAGAGGTGCTCGCCATTCCGGACAAAAAGCCCGCCCGGTTTATCCAGCAGACTGGCCTCAGACCCGGCATAAATTAAATCCATAATCTGATTTTGTAATTCCTGCTGGTAGCCCCCGGGGCTGTTATTCATGATCACTAAATCAACATCCAGTCCTTTCTGTCTCCAGTACCGGTGTGCCTGAATCAGTGTGGTAACGGAGGCGATACTTTCCTCGCTGGTAATAATGAGCAGCACTATCGGCAGATCACCTGAAATTGCCCAGCCCCACAGACCTGACTGACCACGCCGGTTTCGGCTGATCACCCGACCTTCGGCGCGTAGCTCCTGGACAGGGTAAAGCACTGCGCTGGCGAGACGATTAAACAAGGTGGCATCATCTTCACTGGCGTTCATCTGGCGTAATACCACCAGACTATGAGACCAGGCCAGTTCAAAGACTCGATCAGCAATAGGGTAGTCGCGATATTTCTCCAGCAACTCCAGACTCTGCTGGCGGTTATCGCTGATACCATAAATGATATCAATCGTGACCGGCTGCCCCGGCTGCAGAATGATGGTGTTGCGTATCGCCAGTATAGGGTCCAGTACTGGCCCCGATGTGTTGCTGAGCGACCCTCCGCCCTCTATTGCAAGGGCGTTAGCGGGAGTTCTGCCACGACCAAGAAATTTTGCCCTGTCCGTTTCAAACGAGACGTTATGACGGTTATCGCCATGCACCACCATCATATGAAACAGGCAGGGACTCGATTCATCCGGTGAGCGCGGGCGCCGGTGGCAAAGAATAGCGTCACGTTCAGGATTCAGCTCAGTCTGAATAAACAAATTGCTGAATGCCGGGTGTGCCTGATCGCTGGCATCAGGTGCCAGTACCACTTCGGCATAGGTTGTCAGCTCCAGGGATCGGGGCTGGCGACCACGATGAATCAGTGTGAGCCGTCGCAGCTCAATATCATCCTCAGGGGAGATCACAACCTGAGTTTTGACGCTGAGTCCAGCGAAGGTACGTCTGAATTCAGCGCTCGCATCGGTGAAGATCACTTCCTCGTCGTGTTCGCTGGCATTGCATGTCGGCTGCCAGGTATTGCTCCACACGTCGCCCGTCTGCATATCGCGGATATAGCAGAATGTTCCCCAGTTATCGCGCGTAGTATCACTGCGCCAGCGCGTAAGAGCAATATTATTCCAGCGACTGTAACCTCCCCCTCCCGCTGTCAACATCAGATGATAATGGCTGTTAGACAGCAACTGAATATCCGGGGCTGGTGTGTCTACCCCATTGAAAATCCGGGGTTCATAGCGAACGGGTTTCATTCTGCCCTCATGAGATTCAAAATGACGCCGCGGGCTATAGAGATCGACCGCATCCGGCACGCGTTCCTGTAAGAGCAGACTCGCTGACCGGAAAACTGTACTGGACATGAATCGCTCAGCCATGGGGGCACCAAGCAGCACATGGGCCAGCGCCTGAAAAGCCATGCCCTGGTGATGTGCCATCCATGACTGCACCACCGCATAGAGCTGACCGGTTGCGAGGCGTGAGGGGGTATAGTCCAGCGCTTCGTAAAAACCGTATTCGCCATGGGCGCCATTTTTTTGCAGTCTGAACAGATTCTCACAGGCTCTCTGTGGTGAGACTATCAGCGCCAGCAGTGTGGCGTACGGGGCGACAACCATGTCATCCGCAAGTCCCCTGCGCAGACCGAGCCCCGGTACGCCAAATGCCTGATATTGATAATTACGCTGAACATCAAAAGCATGATAACCAGACTCTGAAACTCCCCATGGTACCCCGCGTTCTTTCCCCCAGTGAATCTGGCGCATAACCGCAGACTGACTCATCTCATCAAGCAGACTGCCTGGCCAGGTGGGCATCACCAGATTCGGCATCAGGTATTCAAACATAGACCCGCTCCATGACATCAGGGCCGTTTCATTATCAATCGTGGTAAACAGCCGCCCCAGCGCGTACCAGCTTTTAAGAGGCAACTGATTAGTCGCAATAGCGAGAAAACTAGTCAGGCGGATTTCAGAGGGCAGCAGATCATAATGGCTCTTATCAGGCGTATTCGTGTCACAGTTATAACCGACACTGAGCAGACTGGTTGCTTCGCTGTACAGAAAGGCGAAATCCATCCGGGCATGCTCATTCAGCCGCTGTTCAAGCTCGGTGATAATATTCAGTCGCATCCGGGCCTGCTCTGCCGCTGACGCCGTAGGTGTTCCCTTACCGGAAAATGTTGCCTGGGCAAGCTCGCTCAGCGTCGGCAGCGGCTGTTCGTTCCTGGAGGCAGGTAGCCAGCCAAGCAGCAGCGACCACTCATGGCAAAGCTGAACCAGTTGATGCTCCAGATGCCCTGACCAGCGCATCTGAAGGGGAGACCCCTGATGACAGTGCGTTGTCAAATGGTTGCACTGGGTACGCATTCTTTTCAGCTCGCTGAAAAACGCCTGCGGAGGTAGCGACACCGCACTCAGCCAATGTTTGCGTAGCAGCCGCAGGCTATCAGGCGGGTTCTGACCCCACTGTTTTTCCAGAATATCCAGCGTATCGTTCAATCCAGCCAGTATCCGTTGGGTGTTTAAAACGGGCTGATGACGCATAGCGGACAGCCCTTCACGCAGTGTCAACAAGTGCCCCGCCATGTTTCCGCTGTCGACGCTTGAAACATAGCGTGGGCTGAGGGGGGCCAGTGTACGGGTGTCATACCAGTTATAAAGATGGCCCCGGTAATGCTCCATTTTATCCAGTGTGTCGAGGGTGAGCGACACGCGTCGTAGCACCTCTCCGCCGGGCAGGTAGCCAAAGTCCCAGGCTGTCAGGTTAGCCATAAGGGAAAGGCCAATATTGGTAGGAGAAGTACGATGGGCCACCGTCGGTTGCGGTATTTCCTGGTAGTTATCAGGCGGAAGCCAGTTTTCTTTTTCTGTGGCAAAGGTCTCAAAAAATGACCAGATTTCACGGCTTGTCTGGCGTAACAGCTGTATTTGTTCCTTATTTGGCGAAAACACCTTGTGCACAGGCTGGCGACTCAACCAGCTCATCAGCAGCGGTGCCAGACACCATAACAAACCGATCGACAAGGCAATCGACAGTAGTGGCGGTGCAAATTGTCCAGTCAGTATTGTAAGCGTCACGCCACATGCAACATTCAGCCACATCGCCTGATAAAAACGTGCAACAGAGGGTTTGTCCTGATTGCTGTCCAGACTGTGACTGACCCACTGGCTGAGGTGACGCCTGCTGACTCCCAGTCGCCATAGCGTCACGGCAATCGCCTTGAGCGAATATCCGGCTTCATGCGGCAGTATCGCAAAATTAAGGCCGACGCCTGACAAACGCTTCAGCGCGCCTGCCCCCACCAGTAACAGATGCGGCTTCAGGCGACGACGCAGAGGTTTATGCAGAAAGTTGTGGACGATGCTGAGGATGGTAGGTAACAGCCATATCAGTGCCAGTACGCCAAGCCAGTAAAATGGATTGGGTACCCAAATCAGGGAAAAGAACAGCAATACCAGTAAAGAAGGGGCGACCAGACTGCGACGCAAATTATCGAGTAATTTCCAGTAAGAAAGAGTGGACAGCGGGTTCTTGTCCCGGGTTCCATCAGTTTTTCTGACATGTGGCTTCAGCCAGTTAAGCAATTGCCAGTCGCCCCGGATCCAACGTGAACGACGCGCGACGTCCGAAAGGTAATTATTGGGGTACTGTTCGTAAAGTAAGACCTCACTTAGTAGCCCCGATCGTGCATAGCACCCTTCAAGTAAGTCATGGCTGAGAACCAGATTTTCCGGGCAAGTGTTGGCAGTGGCCTGTACAAAGATATCGACATCATAAATCCCTTTACCGACGAACGATCCTTCCCCAAAGAGATCCTGATAGATATCCGAAGACATCATCGAATAGGGATTAGTGCCCGGTATGCCGCTGCGCATGGCGGCGTAACGTCCCTGACCGTTAAGAGGTATCTCCTCTGCAAGGCCGGGTTGCAGAATGCCGAATCCTTTGACAACCCTCTGACTTGCAGGATCATACTCTGGCGTATTCAGCGGATGCGCCATCGTTGCGACCAGTTTGTGCGCCGTATCGCGTGGCAGCACCGTATCACTGTCCAGGGTAATGACGTATTTAATATGACCCGGTAAAAGCTGAGCAGGCATATCGGCAACGCTGACGAATTGTGTCCCCGGATGGCGCAACCAGCTATTCAGCAGTGCCAGTTTTCCCCGCTTGCGTTCATAACCCATCCACGTTCCTTCTGCGGGGTTCCATTCAGGCTGGCGGTGTAACAAATAAAAACGTGGGCGGTTGGAGGGATAACGGCGATTAAGTGCCTGCGTATCGACGATAGCCTGTCTGAGCAGAGCATTACTTTCCGGTGAGGGTTCATTCTCAGAATCAGAGAAATCGGTGAGCAGAGCAAACCTGAGATTTTCGTTTTCATTCCCCAGCCAGCAGACTTCCAGACTGGTGAGGAATTTGCTGAAACTGTCGTGGCTAGTCAGCATGCAAGGGATGACGATCATGGTTGCACTGTCAGCGGGAATGCCGGTTGAAAAGTCCATGCCTGGCAATGGACGAGGAACGCGAAAACGGGTTGTTGCGTCACTAAGTAAATCACTCATTAACTGAGTGAGAGCAATAATTAGAGGCAATGTTATCGGGATCAGCAGCCAGTCTGCACCCTGCAGGGCAGTTTCGTGCAATATTGCCGCTGTTGTTGCGGTGGCCAACAACGCAAGACTTCCAAGCCATGACAGCAGGGTTACTCGGTTGAAACTGTGGCGCAAACGTATGAGCCAGGAGGTGTTTGCCAACAGATGAATCTCCAGCTCCTGTCGCCCCTCACCCGCGAGATAATACCCTACGTGATGTTCCTGTTCGTCGGAAGCCTTACCCCCTGAAAGTGCCAGTACTCTCTCAGCAACCTCAGGCTCACTGAGACCACTATCCCTGGACAGGCGCTCAACAACGTGGCGGTAATGATCCCGGGTATTGAAGTGCATCCGGGAATAGATACCTGCAGGATCATTGCGTAATGCCTGTTCGACGACGCTTATCGTTTCGGCGAAATCAGCCCAGTCCGTTTCGCTCAGTAATCGCAGACCCGCGATGCTGTTACTGACAGATAGCTGGCTGGCGGCAAGCTGTTGATTGAAGCCATGTATGAGAAAATCAGTGGTGCGCCCTTGTTCCCGGAGGCACTGATCAACCCAGGTAAGAGGTAACGACAGCGTGTTACCATGTCCTTGCAGGCGCCTCACCAGCTCAGCGACAAACGCACTGGTTAACGGAGGACGGGAGCGCGCCATATCGGCAACCACCATGATTAAATCACCAGGCTTGTTCTCCGCACATTCGAAAATCCTTGTTATCCACGTATCTGCCAGGTTTCTGTCCTGTTGAGCTTTTATCACTTCCATACTGATACGCCGAAGATTTTCAATCAGCGCCAGGCGCAGCATACCCGGTAAGGCCCAGACTTCACCCAGTGTCAACGGTGTCACCTGTTGATAGGCTGTGAGATAGCTTGTCAGGCTGGAGGCATCCCAGCGGCCATCACCGTGAGCAATGGCCTCAGATGCAATATTGTAAATTCGTGGGCAATTCAGTGGTGACATCAGCGATGGAAGACCTTTACCGAAGCTTTTCGGCAAGTGCTGGCGGACAGTGCGGATTTGTTCTTCAATCAGGTAGTAATTGTCCAGCAGCCATTCCCCGGCGGGCATAATGCTCGTTTTTTTCCCGGCATTGAGCTCGTAACAGTTTTGCGTGATAACAGTTTCATTGTCGCTGAGCCGTTTCAGAAGGTAGTAAGCGGGTTTATCCGGCGATAATTTATGCGTGCGTGCCAGCTTCTGACCATAGCGTTCCATCTGTACGGTCGAAAAGAGTTCTGGCTGTGGAGTGTTTTCACCGGCAGGATCGTTCGCCGGAAACATAACGCGTCCGGAGGTATTCGTCGGAATACGGGAGCGGTCAAACCACGCCCAGGGTTTCATTTTCATAGCGTTGCTCTGATGCGACGTTAGCGCGCAGGAGCAGTTGCGAAATCAGTTCAGAAACGTTCTCTCAGGATGGGCGTAAGGCATCAGGGATTTAACAGCTGCTGGAATTTAACCTAAGTAGTATAGAACACCGGATTTCTGCGTGGATGAGTGTCATGTTGAGTGTGGTAAGACAAACAGCGCCTTACAACCCGGGCACAGCATTGTCTGTTGGCGGCGAACTCTGGAGAGAATTTGAGATGAGCGTAAGCCGCAAACCGGGCAGATGACAGAGGACGTCGATGAGCCACCAATTAATTTCATTGCGTAATCGATGAGAGACATGATGAGTAGCCTTTCAATGAATGAGCTTCACCGTAACACGTTTGATTGAAATTTAATCATTTAATTTTTCCTCCCATATAAATTTTCCAATAGTGGGATACCACAGGGAGAGATGACATTGTTTCAGGAAAGATAGATGTTTGCAGCCACCGGACCACAGAGACCGTTGATCCGACAAAATTCGATGCGTATCCCTGGAATGAGTAATTCTGATTCTCTGGAGTTAACGGCTGAAATGTGAAGAAGAACGTCTTTTCGACCATCTGAAGGGGTGATGAGGCCTTTGCCACTGAGACTGTCAAAACTTTTGACAATTCCTGTCATTTTACGGGACAAGTCAATTCCTTTTATTGAAAACACATAATAACTATACGTTGAAATAAATTTAATGCCACTTTTAATTTATCCTCTCGGCCCTCTGGACGGCTAAAATATAATTTGCTTATTATAATTCCCCGTGCCTTAATGAACTCATCAGTTCGATGTACAAACGAACGTAAAACATTTTCCGTGCAGTCCTCATTACCAGGCGCTATCGCTGATATCCCCTTCTTTTGAGTCCATACGCTTAATACTATACGTTTACTATCAATACTAATGTGTAACGGGAGTCAGTATGACCTCAAGAATTAAAGGCCTGGTAAAGTGGTTTAACGAAGACAAAGGTTTTGGTTTCATCTCTCCACTCGATGGAAGCAAAGATATCTTTGTTCATTTTTCTGCGCTTAACGGTGATAACTTCAAAACTTTATTTGAAGGCCAGAAAGTTGAATTCGCAATACACGCGGGTGATAAAGGCCCGGCAGCTGCAAACGTAATACTTTGCGATAAATAAATATTTGTGGATCTGCGACAACGATGAGGGTTCATTCCTGAGTAGACAGATCCATAGGTTAATTTAGTGAAGGTAGTGAAGGGCAGATTATTCTTAACATCAGGTTAGTACATTTTTGCTCATGTATGAGTGTGCTTACCGATGTGATGAAGTGCAGGTCTGCTGCATGAACAGTCTAAAAGCAGAAGCTAACTGCTTGTAAAAACATTAAAGTGCGTAAGAGGTAAGACAACCTCCACAAGCATCACTTCTTCGATTTTACGTGGTTTTTTTGCTAAAATACATTCCCATAACAGGTATTATTATTCTTTTATCCCTCATCATCCTTGAAAGAGTGAGTTTTTTAGGATGGTTGTATTGATTTGAATAAATCACTGCAATAGGGTATGGGAAGTTGAGAGCCTTTTGGGCGCAGCTAAAATATGTTCTCAATTTTTGGAACAGCCCGTTCATGGATGTTTAACTAAGTCATTATGACGGGAACGTATATATTTACATCCGGACACAGGTATCTCCAGAACAACCAGTTAACAAAATTATGGTGGCATATGAAAAAAGTTATTGTTTTTTTTAATGCCGAACCGTGCAAGGTTATCAATGTTCTTAAAGGTATTACCTCTATCCGCGAGGAGTACCCAAACGGTGAAGAAATACATCTTCAGATAATGTCTGCCGGTTTTCCTTCGTTGACTACAGAGCATGGTATTGTACATGTAGCTTCAGACAGGGAACTGACATCACAGGAAATACTGGATGCTGCCAGAAAGTATTTGTAGCAAACCGTGAGGTTTTTTATTCCTCTAATCCATGTTTGATCGTGTACTGGCGGTTATAGAAACTATGTTTTCCCGTATAAATCAGATGAGAAAATAAAAAAGTACGTAAAAACCTTTGATAGCCTGCATTAAAATGCAGGCTTTTTTTTCTTTATACCAGCAATGCTGGTTATAGACGATGGGCGTCGATATTATCAACCTCTCGGAGGTATTGATATTATCCGTAGCGATTCAACGATTATAATTGTGCTGAATCGCAAGCATCTAACAATACGAGAGAAACGCCACGACGTAGTTGTCAGAAAACCTAATGCTCAGCTTAAGGTTTAAATGAGGAATTCATCAAGTTTTTTTCCTTCAGCCATTTGTTTAGCTATTGTTTTTGGCATGCGCCCCTAGCCCGTCCAGGTTTTAATCTTATTGTTTTCATCTAAATACTTGTATCGAGCGGGCCTTACAATACGAGTTGACTTTTTTTTACTTGTATTTTCTGAAAACTTCAATAATTCTTCCGGGTATATACCTTCTGCGAGCATAAGTTGTCGAAGGTTTTCCAGCTTGGCTTTTCGGCCACTTTCTTCTTCTGCTTTTGCAGCAGTAGTGTTTCGTATTTCGGAAACAATGGTGCTAAATTTTTCCAGGATAGCCTCAAGTTCTCCAAGTGAAAGGTCACGTGTTTGTGTACGAAGAGAACGAATGTTATTAAGCATGCTGATTAAGTCTGACATAAAATTCCTCAAGGATTAAATTTAACTACATTATGAGTGTAATCTATAAAGAAATAGTATACATCACTTTTCTAATTATTTAGGTCATTTCTGTAGCGGCAAAGATTATTTATTCCCAGGCTCGATAAACCTTAAGTAATTATTGAAGCATATACAGATGCTTATCAAGCGGAGCATTCCGGTATAAGTGTATTAAAATAGCCAACTCCACATCATCATGAAGCTTTTATCGGTATATTAATGCAGCCTATCATTTGATGTCTGCAGCTGACATAGCTTTGACCTGTTCCCTGTTGGTTAGCACATCGCGACGTTAACGATGTCCGCTTTTGGCACGAAAAAGTCGATCAGGGGGTAGCCATGTCTGCTCAGAACGAACAGCAGAAGTTCGTAATTTATCCCATAGTTGATGACGCGTGTTAATAAATGGGGATCAGGTCAATTGGGAGCAATAAAAAAAGGCCGCCTAAGCGACCTATTTATTTTACATAAGCTTTATTTTTACTTTATACCCCTCAAGACCGGATATGGTCTCACTCGGTATAAACTCGATCTCAGAAACTTCTTTGCCTGTTTTTTTTCCGTAGCTCAGCGATTTTTTTAGTAATAAGAGCAGAAATTTCTTGCTCAGCTTTACGCTCCAGTTCTTCAGGTTTCATATATGTACTCCTTTTTCATACCCAACCTTTTATAAATCATAGGGTATCTTCCATGAGTGCGCTCAGGAATCCTCCCTCACGCCACCGGTAAATCGGGAGTTGGTTGCAATACCCACGCCGTCGATGTCGGTCGCCTCGTTCGCAGGACCTCTGGTGTCGAGCCACAGCCGACGCTTGACAGATTTTTTCCTGGCATTATCGCAGACCCACAGTGAATGCCTGTTGTAATGTCGTAATAATCATTCCTCTGCCGTTAATAAAACTTTTTTTAATTAATTCTTCCGCTTACGCTTGTTGTAAATGGTTTGTAGACCACACTTGGAGAGGCTCTTAAAGGATGCGCACCCCGACCCAGGGAATGACTTATGGATGAGTCCACACCTTCAGCGGGAGCTGAGGGAACTGAAAATAAGAACCGATGCTGTACCTCAAGATTGCCTTCGCTTAGAGGGCTTTTTTTTAATTTCAGAAATTAACCAGCTCAAGCTATTTCAAAAGTTTGTTTGCAGCTTCGACGATTTCATGTGATGTAACCTCTCTGTCTGAGGCAACACAAAACTCAGTATGATCGCCAGTTAGCGAATGAACTCCCGCATACATAATCTTAAGGTGAGCTTCCTCACCATTCGGGTATTCACGGAGTATTGTGGTAGTGCCATCTACAACCCTGACAACCACCACAGGCTGACGATTGAAGAACACCAGAACATTTTTCATAGGCATCCCTAATTTTGAGAAAAGGCCACAATAAGTGGCCTTTGATTAGTATCAGCTTGAAGTCAGAATAGTGATTCGCAGGAGCCACCCAAGCGATCCATGTATCCAGATCCACCAATAACCGCTGCCTTTCTCGTGTAGGCGAGGTGGCGGTGAACGGAGTCTACCGAGTTTTCACGTTTTCACATGACAAAGGGCAAGATGATGGTAGTTATGCTGCTACCTTTGATTTTCATCTCCGATTAAACTGTTTTAGCAGTTTTAACCACTGCAAGTCGTGCATGTTTGCCCCCACAGAGGCAACCTTTCAGTTCTTGCTATCTGCCCGGTTGACCTGCGCCCTTCAGATTAACACACTACGCATTTAGCAACGTCCGCCACTGGCACCCAGCAGACGTTCGTAGAGCTTACATGCTGTACACAGAAAGTTTTTTTGTAGGGCATTAAGTGGGAAGGGGGGTCTTATAGGGCTTGTAAGTATCTGGCGATGCGCCATGAACAAAAATCCTGAAAACTATGGGCATCTCGTATGCACTGTTTGCATATACTATAGGTTGAATTGTAGGTTCTAATTAAATTTCAATAAATATCTATGTTAATCAATAATAAAACACCAATGCATCATCGGGGTGTGGGCGTCGAAATTCTCGAGTGTACTCATCAGCTTATGATGTCCATTTTCTTAAATTTTAATGAGTGAGTGATGTTTTTAATTTTCATTAGGTTTCACGTTGCTCATTGGATCTCATGAAATCCTGCACTTCCTTTCATAAGGACGTAGCGAGCATGATAACCAGGTCTTTATGGCAGGGAAACAACGGGGAGGTGTTGTTGTTTAAAGTGAGAGAAATGATGAAGCCAGGTGACAGTGATAAAGCCGATATCGGGAAAACGCGTGGTGATGCGTTTCCAGCGGCGCAATCGGCGTCAGGTCTTTTTTCTACGGTTACACGAGCGCTCTGCAGGGCAAGCTTGCTCAGGTTAACATATGGACTGACCCTAACCCGGTAGACGATCCGGCTCTATAGTTTGGCCTGATTGTCTGGCTAAACCAGGGCAGCTTCAGAGAGTCTCTTTTTGCGAAATAATATATTTAATATTCCTCTAAAATGCAGTGAAATAGACAATTGTATGCATATTCATTTAAACCAATGCTATTTGTGTGGATATATCCAGGCCGTCCTGAATCTAAAGAAATATTTTCCAGCTCCTTTATTAAATCAATGATTGTTGATGAGTGAAAAAAGTGTTGGTTGAACAGTCGTCTACTGCTTTTAAAAATCATTTAATACTTATGTTTAATGCCGCCTACAAAGAAATTACTGGAAATTATAGGAGTCTTTGAGTGTTTTTAGGGTGGGTGCCTATTCCCTAATTTATTTTGCATTTTAAAAATAAATAAAAAATAATTAGGTGCTTAATAATTCGTAATTAAAAAATAGAAAAATACAATTATCACAAAAGTTTTAAGATTTATCTTATTGGTGTGAAAGTTTGAGATTTTTTGCATTATAAATCAATCAGGTAAGGGGTGTTTTTTCGGTATGTGCTCTCAAAGTTCAAAAATAACAAGAAAATATATATACACAAATATTTAAATTTCACTTATAAACTTTCACATCTCGTTTCGCTAAAACAATTAGGCATTACATTAAATCAATCCAGATAACCCTCACCTGCAACTGGAGATTACAATGCTACAGCAAGCGCTACGCAGTAATATCAATAATGGTCCTCTCAATGTGAGCGATATCGACAGGGTATTGGCATACCAAAATGAGGATCTCATCACTAAATTTAGAAAGGAATGGAATGTCACTCAGGAGGAGGCGGAGGATATATTCTACGAGACTAAAAAGTTCCTTTATCTTGCCGCCCGCTGTCAAACTGAATGTTTTAATATATCAGTATACGAACAAATGCAGGTCATCGATGAGATGTGGCATACCTTCGTTCTTTTTACAGATAGGTATCACCATTTTTGTGAAGAATACCTTGGGGGATTCCTTCATCACTTCCCGTTTACGCGAGAAATGCTGAGAAGTGAAATTAAACACATAACAGCGATGAATAGTGATTTTGAGACTTATAAACAACAGGCTTATCATAACCAAATCCTTAAAATTAAGGAGCTTCTTGGCGAGGAGACTGTTATTAAATGGTACGGTGAGTATGCCGTTAACTATAGTATCGATCGCCTTAATGCTTTAAGGATGCCACTTGTTTCAAGTGAAGTTAGCAGTAAATCATTCAATATGATTACTTCTGAAATTCTTGCTATGCCTAAAGATGAAGTTATGAAAATTATCATGGGATCACTCACGGGTAAGGCTGGGTGTGGCTGTTCTGGAAAAGGTTGTGGTGCCGGATGCTCTTGTAACTCAAGATAATTCATGAGTGCAGCCCGCTTAATGCGGGCTTTAAAGGTGATCGTATGGATTTCATTGAAAAAAATCTGCTAAAAAAAAATAAGCTAAGTCAAATATCGACGCTATCACTGACGGTGATTTCTTCATTTTTATTCATCTCATTCGGTGTTCTTGTACGATATTGCATTGATAATAAACAGGAGCTTTCCTCCTATGAAGGAGTGGTTGTTTTTTGTTCTCTTTTCATCGCAATCAGAATTTTAATGCCTATCAGTTATGCGCTTACTGAAAGAATTGTGCATGAGTACTGCATTAAATCGGAAAGTGAATTGCGTACTGAAATATATTCAAATATAAATTCTGTTTATGCAGAGGATATGGATTCGGTCAATAAAAGTGAGCTGTTCTCCGTATACGAAACTGCAATGGGTTCGATTGGAACGTATGTCAGGACCATCTGGAGTGAAACTTTACCCGTTGTATTTCAGACGCTTTTCATCATTGCTTCTGTCTGGTGGTATCTCGGCAGTACAATAGCTCTGGAGTTCCTTTCAGTTGTCTTAATATATGTTATTTTTATTATAAAGTTGACGGAAAAGCGTTTCTCTTTAATGCGAAATGTAGCAATGAGCAGGAAGAAGATTAACGGTCTTCTCCATGGGCTCGGGTCCGTTCATCTTTCCTCTAAAATTTATAGTTCTGGCTTGCGGAGCCAGGCTACAATGCGTCATGCTGTTATTAATTATGATAATTCTCAGCGCTCTGTCCGGGACGAATTTTTTCGCTTTGGTTTTTTTACGACCCTTCTTTCTTCCTTTGGTAGCGTTATTGTCCTCGTTTCGGCCGGTATTGCCTTTAATACCGGTGCGATAACATTCGGAAGCCTTATCATGCTTGCGACGTTTCTCTTTCAGGTCTTTCTCCCATTGAATCGCATTGGCGTCCTCTGGCGTAATATTAACCGGTGCAGGATTGACTTCCGTATATTAAATGACGCTTTGTCTCCTCTTCGCAAACATATTAATGCAGATAAGGCTGACATGAGTTCACAATGTGGAAATTTCCCTGACCAACTTTATATCATGCTCAATGATGTCTACAAAAATAAAGATGGAAAAACCGTTTTTTCTGGCCTGAGCGGGGATATACAGTTTGATTCAGGAAAACCCGTTCTTCTGCTTGGTGAAAATGGCACAGGAAAAACAAGCCTGGTCAGGTTATTGAGCTTGATTGACAGGCCAGATAAAGGAACTATCATTTTCTCCCCCGACATAACGTCAGCCGGATCAGACGGAACGACGCCTCCTGGCGTTTCCGTTGTTACCCAGTCTTTTTCTCTTCTTAATGCGTCGCTAAGAGATAACCTTATCTTCTTTTTGGGAGAATTTGATGAGAAAAAATTTGCTGTAATTTCAAAACGGATTTTTTTCCCTTACGAACTGGATTTTTCAGTTGGTGAAGGCGGGCGTAACCTTTCAGGTGGTGAATTACAAAAATTAAATATCATTACAGCTTTTTTAAAATCATCCCAACTCCTGATCATGGATGAACCGACATCTGCACTCGATCATGAGTCCACACGAGTACTTATAGAAATGATTAAGGAGTATTTACTAACCGGCCACGTTCTGATTGTTTCTCACGATCCTGGACTTCAGGCAGCATTTCCAGACTCCGTAAAATATGAAGTTAAAAAAGATGCTCTTATTCACCTAACTGGCATTAAACAAAAGGCAGGCTGAAATGGACAAGCAATTTATTGCTCAGCAGGAAATTGAAACATTTACCCGCACAGCGTTTCAGAAGAAGCCGTATCTTTTTGAGAAGGTTGATGCTTCTGGGCTATTATGCTGGGATGATATTAATTATCTTCTGGAAAAAGATATTCTGGATTATCCAAGAATTCGTCTGGCTAATGACAGTAACCCTGCCATCCGGGGTTACAGAGGCTTTGTTTCTTACACGCTCAGCGTGACTGGCGAAAAGTCGCCGCATGTAAATCGCTACAATCTTCTCAAAAGTCTGCAGTCTGGAAGTACCCTTATTATCGATCGCTGTCAGGCATATTTTGAAAATGTGCGAAAAGTGACTGATTATCTGAGTTCTCAGTTACGGTGCCGGTCGACAGCGAATCTTTACTGCGCGTGGTCATCCACGCCAAGTTTTGGTCTCCATTTCGATAACCATGATGTCATCGCCGTACAGATCGAGGGGGTTAAATTGTGGGATATTCACGCACCCACTCATCCCTATCCCTTGCTGTCAGATAAAAGTTTCGATTTCACGCCACCGGCGGGTGAACCCATGATGACACTGAGAATTGAGCCAGGACAGGCCGTCTATTTGCCCGCCGGATACTGGCATAATGTACGTACAGAAGGGGAGCGCTCCCTTCACATTTCTTTTCCTGTGATCCGGCCGCGCAAACTTGATGTTATTAAAACGGTTTTAGACTCCCTTGCGCGGTATCCTGAACTCCGCGAACCTGTCGCTTTTTCGAGCAGCGCTTCTGATAATGCATCCTTGCAGATGATGCTCACAGAGTGCCTTAAAGAAATTGATATAGATTTGTGGGAGTCAGCTATTATTCAAGACTGTATGCAGCAGCGATATGTGAAGTTTAACCTCCCTGATATAAGGACCCGGGATGTCAGAAATTAAATTAAGCAAAGAAGAAAAGCACCTTATCGTGTCTCAACTGCAGTCATACTGTGAACAGCAGCTGGATTTCCAGCTGGAGCAATTTGATGCGGAATTTTTTGCGGAGTTTGTGATAAAAACCTTTGGGCCCCTGTTTTACAATGCGGGTATAGAAGAGGCGATTAAAACGCATCAGTCATTCAGTGAGCAAATACAGGAATACATGGATCTGAAGAGGATACTGTGAAAATTGGATCAAATCTCCAGCTGATGCGTAAAGAATGGTATAACGCTTTCTATTGTTTGGATATTGCTCAACTGGATTATCTTGAGGCTGATTGGTTCTTCTCCACTAACGGAGAGAAGATGATCTATAAGAAACATCAGCTGCGCAAATTAACGCTCCTGAAGCAGGATAATCCTGCTGTTTTTCAGCAGACACGTCGGGAAGAATATGACGTTGTCACCCGTGAGCTTGGTGACATAGCTTCGGTAAGCGGTATCGCCGTGATTTCATCACCGGATGAGCAAATCCGGATAAGCTTTATTGAATGCTGGATAAAACTGAAAGGATCGTGGAAGCTTCAGTTTCAGTCTTATGAATCCTCTGAGCCCTGACTGAAGCGTGCTACAGGGTTAAGAGCAACTGACGATGCAGACCGCAAAATCATTTACTGCAGAAACTGGAGCCTTCCTCTATTAAGGAAGGCTCTTGGGCAAATCAGTAATTGGATCATATTCGAGATCAGAGTCAGTAGGGGGGAGAAGAATCAACGTTAAACATCGTTTGTGGCGGCCAAAAGTGGCTGCTATGGCAGCTTTCGGATTGGCCGCCGCATGCTGCTGCCACCACCGGCCCTGTCCATATTCTGCTTCATAGCGAGCGATTTTGTTCTGCTGTCATTCACGGCGGCTTCTCCGCTTACGGGAACAGAAAGTCCCCGACGCTGCAGACAAAGTGTAACGTGTTCGCACCACCAGTATATGATTGCATTTTCTTAAATTTTAATCAGTTAGAGGTTTTTTTAATTCTCATTAAATTTTACATCGCTCATTGGTTCTTTTATTAACGGAGCTCAGGTCAACTCCGTCAGCCCCCGTTCATTAACTGCGTCATATTTCAGAACGTCTCCTGTCATTGAATTCTGCCATCGCTCAATAAAGGCCACAGTATCGGCAGATTCAAGGTGCGCGCTCAGTGCAACGTGATTTTTCCAGCGCTCAGCTATCAGTATTTTCCCTGCCAGACTATCCTCGACGGCGATGTTGTACGAAATGTTGCCATCGCGCCTCCGCACACTTTCAGCCAGCAACCCTATCTCATTCATAAATTGTCCCAACACAGAAGGTTGGATATGGACATAACCAAGGATAATTAACATGTTACCCCTCATCTTCCTGCCACACATATAACCTCAATGAATGGCAGGTTTCGCGATAATCAAAAGTTCGTGAGCACAATTTTGCCCTGAATACTTCCCTGCGCAGCGCGCTTATGCGCATCTGATGCTCTGGCTAAGGGATAAGTACTATCTATAACTACCCGAATAATGCCTTTTTCCAGAAGATGAGCGGCTTCAGTGAGTTGCGCACCACTCGAACGTACTTGTGTGGAGGAGACGGTAATCCCTTTTTTAACGGCCTCATTCTGGCCGGAAAACCCTAACGGATTAACCAGAAACAATGCGCCACCCTGTTTGATGCAACCAAGGAAGCGCGCCATATTTGAACCACCGACACTGTCCAGAACGAGATCGACATTTTTTACTGCGGTCTCAGCGGTTGTAAGGGTGTAATCGATGAACTCATCCGCACCCAGGTCGCGTAGACGTTTTTCATGTCGGGACGAGGCCACGGCAATAACCCGCGCCCCTTTCCACTTCGCTATCTGTACGGCGAGATGTCCCACGCCCCCGCCAGCACCATTTATCAGTACTGTCTGGCCATTCAGTGAAACCGGTGTGTGCTGAAATGGCTGAAATGGATTGGGGGCATCGTGACCCAGTTCGACAAGGAATTGCCAGGCCGTAAGAAGCGACATCGGCGCACCAGCAGCCTCGACATGTGTGAGTCCGTGGGGTTTGAGTGCCACCTGTGATGCGGGAATGCTTACATAGTCTGCATAGGCACCGCTGCCATTCATTATCCCTTCCGGGAAGCGCACCATGGAATAGACCTCATCGCCAGGGCTGAAGGCAGAGACATTTTCACCGACGGCTGCAACGACGCCGGATACATCAGTTCCCAGGATGAGCGGGAATGTGGGGGTTGGCCACCATTCAGGCGGAAGCGCCCGATAGCCGTCCCGGAGATACAAATCGGGGGGATTAAGGCTGGCAGCATATATCTTTACAAGTACTTCGTCGCTTCCCACAGTGGGTTTCGGCGCGTCTTCATACAGCAGGTTTTCGGGCCCCCCAAAAGCATGCAGTTGTACTGCTTTCATTACCTCAGTCATTATCATCTCACTGTAAAAGGATTCACGTGACAAATAATAAGATCGTTCCCATGGATTGATAATCAGGCTCCATTTCGCTTTAATTGTGCCATGAAGGAACAAATTGGTTTTGAAAGACTCACGGGTCTTATTGCATTCGCGCGTGCCGGGTCTCTCGGTAGCTATACGGCTGCCGCCCGCTCTCTGTCCGTTTCACCTTCAGCGGTAAGTAAGAGTATCCAGCGGCTGGAGCATCAGCTCGGGGTCACGTTATTTACCCGCACCACACGCTCTTTGGTTTTGACCGCGGAAGGGCGTGAGCTGCACGAGCGAGCATTACGGTTGTTGCGCGATGCTGAAGAGATTGGGCAACTGGCAAAGCGCGCACGTGCAGAGCCCGCGGGAACACTGAGAATAGCGGCATCGTTGCCGATCGGTATTCATATGATCGCCCCGGTTATTCCGCAGTTCTGCGCCATTTATCCCAACGTGAAGATTGACTTACGGTTAAGCGATCACGTGATAAGTATCGTTGATGAGAATATTGATATTGCCGTCCGGCTCGGTGAACTCGCGGATTCAACTCTTTTGTCTCGCCACCTTTCTCCCTATCACATAGGTTGTTATGCCTCGCCTGAATATTTGGCCAGGCACCCCGCGCCAGAACACCCGAATGATCTAACGGGGCACAAAACGGTCAATCTGCGTTACCAGAATACCGGGCAGGTTTTTCGCTGGCCGTTCCGGGTTGGAGAGCAGGAGATCGACATCGTGCCTTCATCTGAGATCATCGTTGATGTCAGTGAAGCCGTTGTAGCGGCAGTGGCTGCCGGTGCCGGAATAGGCATGGCAGCGAGCTTTGCGGCTGATTCGTGGGTAAAGAATAAAAAATTAGTCCCTCTGCTGACGGACTTTACCGTAGAGCGGCATAACATTTCGGTACTGTGGCATGAAAGTCGCCGCGCTAATCCTGCTGTACGTGCATTCCTGGATCATCTTTTTGGGCATTTTTAGATGCCAGTTACCGGTTTGAACATTTTGGCGTCATCAAGATGATAAATATCCACTCCTGCCACAGCGCGGACCTGTTGAAGAGCCGCAAGGTCCGCTATGAGCGAGGAGCGGACATTGGACATTCTGGTAGAGTAGAATGCAAGGTAACCAACCTTACACGATCGTTATAACAAGCTATAGCGTATCGGGGGCCCCTAGAATGACAGTCAACAATTGCGTGTTATTACAGTTGCTTCACTACAAGCAGTTATATATGACGCAGGATTATGCGACTTTGAATTATCACTATCTTCAAGAAAAGGAATCAGGCATGGGTTTAGCTGAGTGGTTCGGCGGATTTTGCTCCAATCTCATAGTAAAAGATGATGGGACAATTTCAACGCGATGCAGAAATATAACTAAGCGTTTAAATACGGATTATTGGAGTACCACCTCTGACACCTCTCATAGCCTTTACGTTGGGTCATATGGCCGAAACACCGCTACGCAAGGCTTTAGTGATTTGGATATGATATTTCAACTGCCATATTCGGAGTACGTAAAATACAATAATTACGTAGGGAATGGGCAGTCAGCATTGCTTCAATCTGTAAAGAAATCTATTGAAAAAACATATTCATCCACGAGCATAAGAGGGGATGGTCAAGTAATCCTTGTACCATTTGTCGATGGAATCACATTTGAAGTCGTTCCAGCATTCATAAATAAAGATGATAGTTTTACATATCCCGATGCAAATGACGGGGGACGGTGGAGGGTTACAAATCCAAAACCGGAAATTTCCGCGATGAAGTTAAGAAATGATGTTACCAACAGAAATTTGGTACAACTTTGTAGAATGGCAAGAGCTTGGAAGCGGAAATGGGATGTACCTATTGGAGGTTTACTAATTGATACTCTTGCATATCAATTTATTGAAAATTGGGCTTATAGAGATAAATCTTATTTGTACTACGATTACATGAGTCGTGATTTCTTCAAATGGATGGCGGATCAAGACAGCGACAAGGTGTATTGGAAAGCGCCGGGAAGTGGTCAGTATGTTTTTGGAAAAGGACTTTTCCAATACAAGGCAAAACGGTGCTATAACATATCACTCGAAGCAATAGAACATGAAACGGCAACCCCAAAACGTGAATGGTCTGCCAAGCAACGATGGAGAGAGATTTATGGAACAACATTCCCAGACTAATGATACCCCCGAATCAAGAAAGATTTTAGAAGGACAGCTCAGAGAGTGCTATGGGCGGGTAGTTTACTCCCATAAAACGCATGAAAAATGCTCAGATATTCTTCTCTCGCGGCTATCGGCCATCAAGTTATGGCAGATAATTCTTTCCGCCTTAACCACTGGTGGTTTTGTGGCCACTTTTTTCGGCGCAGGTGAAATAGGTACAGGTGTTGGCATTATTGTTTCAACACTGCTTCTTATACTTAATGCTTATACAAAAAACTATGATCTTGGTGAGCTAGCACAAAAGCACAAGCACGCTGCAAATGAGCTCTGGTTAATCCGAGAACGGTATTTATCACTACTTACAGACTTAGCAATGGAGGAAAAGCCAATAGAGCAATTACAATCAGAACGAGATTCTTTACTTGAGAATTTGCACTCAGTTTATTCAGGTTCACCCAGCACAACATTCGATGCTTATAAGAAAGCTCAAGATGCATTAAAAACAAAAGAGGACCTGACATTTTCTGACGAAGAAATAGATACATTCCTGCCTAAAGAACTAAAAAGAAGCTAATAAAGTCCTGTTAGGAATTAACTTACGCTACTCTTTGTTCTACCTTCCAAAGCACAGTGTTACCTATTGTCCGTTCCGGCCGTAGGCGGTCGGTTGCTGGCTCACAGGGACCGTCATGCGTGAAGTGCGGTCGCTTTTAGGGTGACCATATGCCAGTGGATTTCTAAAAGAGAATAGTGTGGATTTCAGGAATACCTACATCATGACACCAGTTCGTTAGATATGAACTGGTATCAGGAAGTTATGGATTGTTGATATCAAAAAGTTTTTAAGTACAGATCATATAACCGTCTGAAAAAGTATGAAAAACATACCTGTCGTATTAAAATTAACCTCCGTGTACCTTAGCCCAAGGAGGCATCAAGAAGGCTGATTGGGCGAAAGTAATGAAGCAGGCGTAGACAACAAAGATTAATCATTACTATCAGTGGATTGTGTAATCCGTGGACAGGTTAAGGATAGTCAGATGCAAACAGCAGAGATGTTTCGAATTTTTTTGAACAATTTGAAAATTTCAGACGAACGTATGCAGGCAATTGCGACACATTATAAAAATGCCACAAGAAGACTTAACATCGAGTTCCGGGGGGCAGCGAATGGATACAACAATCGATTGAAAGTCGGTTCAGCAGGTCGTCGAACGGCGGTTAGTAAAACATCAGACTTGGATATGCTGTATATTATGCCCGCGAGATTGTGGGGAGATTACCAATCCGGAATTAATCCACAGCGCCGTTTGCTTCGCGATGTAAAAGAAGCATTAAAACTATCCTTTCCCCAGCAAGAGATCAAGGTTGATAGATTAGTTGTGCAGATCATTTTTGACTCTTTCCATATAGAGGTGCAACCAGTCTTTGAGACTGATGAAGGGCATTTTAAATATCCTGATACTAAGGCCAATGATGGTAATGGCGGGTGGCGAGTAACTAAACCTCGCATGGAAATTACCGAGATGAGGAATTTCCGTTGACCTGCCCCCAGTATTAACCACAATAATCAGTTAGTAATATCGGTTTGTTTATCTTCGTTTTTTCCATTTCGCCAGCCTGCTGCAAACTCCGCTGGCGTCAGATAATTC